>NZ_JAERRE010000006.1:0-383087 GCF_016735645.1 Pseudomonas sp. B7 | reverse complement strand
GTGGACGAGTCGGTGCAGATCTATAACAACGAGCGGCCTCATCTGTCGCTGAAATACAAAACACCCGATGCGGTGCATCGGGCGTTTTGAGGCTGAAACAGGTGTAAACCTATTTCAGGACTAGACACGCGATTCGCCGATCAGGCCAGATCCACCAACACGATCTCGCTGTCTTCAAGCGCCGTGACGGTCAACACCTGTTCATCAGCCACTGCCACACCGTCTCGAGCTTGTGCGCGCAAGCCGTTGACTTCAATGACACCCGTAGCGGGAACCAGATACGCCCGGCGTCCGGCATCAAGGCGATATTCAGCGGTTTCACCGGCCTTGATATTGGCCGCCACCAAACGCGCGTCGGCGCGGATGCGCAGGCTCTGGTCGTCACCAGTCTTGCCGCTGGCGAGCGTTACGAAACCTTCCCGGTCGCCTTTCGGGAACGGTTTGGCGCCCCAGGACGGCGGTGCGCCGGTTTCGGTCGGCAGAATCCAGATCTGGAAGATCTTGGTGTCCGTGGCTTCCAGGTTGTATTCGCTGTGGGCGATTCCGGTGCCGGCGCTCATGACCTGCACGTCGCCAGCCTCGGTGCGGCCCTTGTTGCCCAGGTTGTCTTGGTGGCTGATCGCACCTTCACGCACGTACGTGATGATTTCCATGTCGCGGTGCGGGTGAGTAGGGAAGCCCGTGCCGGCGGCAATGATGTCGTCGTTCCACACGCGCAGGTTGCCCCAGCTCATGCGTTGCGGATCGTAGTACTCGGCGAACGAAAAATGGTGATGGGCATCCAACCAGCCGTGATGGGCGCCGCCCAGCGAGCTGAAGGGTCTGAGTTCAAGCATGATCGTCTCCTCAAAAGGTTCGTCATGGGGCGCGATGCCTGAGCCACGAAGCGAGACCGGTGATTGATGGCAGCCATCATCTATCAGTCAACCATCGAGAAAAAGCGTAAAAACTGCGGCATTCCAATCGAATCGGTTGATATGAAAAAGGCTCGAAACCGTCTCGTCCCACCTTCAATTCATCGCCTAAACCAATGACCTGTAAGCATTTCGCTAGAACAAAAAAGCAAATGCAGACACCATAGCCCCCAACAGCCTCACATCCGGAGTCCGTCAGCGTGGCGCAACACACCCCCGATCTTCCTCCCGAACTTCGCCCCCTGGCCGAGATGCCATGGTTCAAACGCCTGGCGGCGCGTTTCCTTGGCCATGGTTTGACGCAACTGCGCGCCCAGCACCGGGCTTCGTGGTTGCACGGCCAGGCTGACGGCTTTCGCAGCGGGCATACCGCCGGCGTGGATTACGGGTACAAGGAAGGCAAGGCTGACGGCCTGGAAGAGGGCCGCCAGGTGTTGTTGATCCGCGACAGTCGCAATACCGAGCATCGCCCGCCGGGTATCGATAATCACTTGTTCGACGACTGGCGTCTGCCGCTCAGCGCAGAACTGAAGAAGCGCATGAAAGCCGATGTCGCGCGCCTGCTGCCAGCCCACGCCCAGCCAAGCGTGGCGCAATGGAAAATGATTTTCAGCGATACCCCGTCAACCTCGGTGATTGCCGGCGCCGGAGCCGGCAAGTCCACCACGCTGGTGCTGCGGATCCTGCTGCTGACTCACTACCTGGGCTTCGAGCTCGATTCGATGACCGTGGTGACCTTCACCCGCGAGTCGCGCAAGGACTTCATCAACAAACTGATCGAACTGTTCGCATTGTGGGGCCGGGCACTGAGTCAAAAAGACGCGCGGGATCTGGTGCGCACCTTCCACTCGCGGATCTTGCCGATGGTTCGCAGCCTGCCGGGGTTCGAGCGCTTGCAGGCATTCGAAAACCTCAGCCACCGCGCGCCGGGTGCGGATGAAGACGTCGACAGCAATCCGTTCGATCTGCGCATCAACGACGCGCAGCGCCAGCAGCTCAACGCCTGTTACCACCGTCTCTACAAAGAAGACCCGCGCTTTGCGCAACTGATCCAGCCGCTGTCCCGGCACGCCTTGCAGCTCAAGGAGCTGGAACGCGATCACCCGGACGTGCAAAAGCGCGTCGCTGTAACGGAGCTGGCGGCTCGCCGCGATGAAGAGCTGTGCGACATGATCGAGGACATGTGGCTCCGCGCCGGTGCCTGGCCGATCAAGGGTATCGAACCGAGTCGCCAGGCATTCGAAATCAATGGCGCATCTTTCCATGGGCACGGCTACATTCCGAGCCTGGACGCCTGGGTGGTATTGGGTTTCGACCCTCGGGAAAACCCGCAGGTCTGCCGTCCCAACGCCAAGCTGACGGTGCGTGCAGAGTGGGCAGTCAAGCGCACCCTGTTTCAAGCTTTCTGTCGTAAGCCACTGATTTGGCTGGATAGTTACGAATCGTCAAAACGTTTATTGGCCACGCTGGCAGGCGATGTCAGCGCCGGTCCCGGCTTCGATTACAAGGTCAAGGGCGAGCTGGCGTCCGCACCGTTGCTCGACTGTTTTGTCGCCGCCGCCGGCTTCATCGAAAATCTGGGGCTGGATGTGCCGGACGCTGTTGGCCGCATGAGTTTCGCCAAGGATGATCCGGACCGGTTTTTCTTCGAGGCTTTAAGTCTGTTCTGGCGCGCGCTGGAAGATCATCTGCTGGATCAGAAGCCGCCGGTCATGACCTACAACCGCATGTTTGCACTGTTCAGCGAGCACTCACCGGAAAACTTCAAACTGCTCAGTGATGAGCTGTTGCGGCCGATGTCGCACCTGATGATCGATGAGTTTCAGGACGTTTCACCGCAGATCGTCTCGTGGATTCGCGCCAGCCTCTCGGAAATCCGCAGTCGCGGCCCCGCGATGCACGTTGGACGAGGCGCACAGCGATCGTCGCTGCTTTGCGTAGGCGATGACTGGCAATCGATCTACGGCTGGCGCGGCAGTTCGCCGAGCTACTTCATGGAATTCAACAAGGAATTCCCGTCGCCGAGTACGACCCGGGTGATGCTCAGCGACAACTATCGCAGCCATCAGCACATCATCGACGCGGCGGAACACATCGTCCGGGCAGCGCCGGCGATCCCAGGCAAGAAGGCCAAGGCCAGCGGCGAGGAGAGGCCGTTGCAGCCAGTCAACGTGCTGGAGCGCGACGATCAGGCACTCGGCCAGCGCCTGTCGGAACACTATCGAAACGGCGATTCGATCCTGATGCTCTATCGAAAAAGCAGCGATAAGTTATTGATAGAACAGCATATTCAGCATGTAGTTAATGTGGATTCGAGCTTGCCTTATGAGTCCCGTCGCCTGAAACAGCTGACCTATCACAGTGCCAAAGGTCTGCAGGCCGACGCGGTGTTCCTGCTGGGCGATTGCCAGCACCTGACCAGTTCGCCATACAAGAATCAGGTGTATCGCATGGCCGGACTGGGCAAGGCCGGCGACAGCGAGCCTTATGACAGTGCGCAAAAAGACGAAATCCTGCGCCTGGCCTACGTCGGCATCACTCGCGCAGTCAGCCATTGCTACTGGTACGTCGAGCCGCAAGACACCCAGGCAGTCAATATGCCTCGAGCTTCCGACCGGGTTGCCAAAGGCAAACCGTTCTTCGTCGATCATCGTCCGGAAAAGAAAACGGCCTGAATCCAATGCCCATGAAAAAGCCCGCACAAAGCGGGCTTTTTATTTTAAATCAGCTAGTTACGCATAACTCTTGAGGGATTCAGGAGGAATGAATGCCTCCAGCTCGTCCTCAACGGCTTCGATTATTCGCTCCACATCCGCCGCGTTCATCACTGTGGCACAGGGGATGCCGGCGATCGCGATCAGGGTTTCGCCGCTGGCCCGATCGAACAGACGCGCGACCAGACTGCCCGGCGCATCCATGGTCGCCTCGAAACCCATGGGATGAAAATGCCAGCGCATCAGCTGGCAGGCATTGGGAAACGTGACCTTGCTTGACCCTTTATTCATGTGTTGCCCGCCTTCTTCATCGAGCGCTTCCGTTCGCTCATGGTAGGTGGGAAGAGCCGTCATTGGCCCAACCGTTGATTGCCTTTAAAAGTAGCATCTGGATGTGAAGTTCCCGTGAGAATTTTCAGTCGATTTAGCGATTGCCGAGATTTTTTTGATGTAAGTCACTGTCCATCGCGACCTTCGGCAAAGTGCTATCACTGTCGGTTGTTGAAGCAACACCAGAAGTTGGGCAAGCTCGATTCTTTTTCCATGAGTCTCTTATGCACGCCGACGATGACGGCCCGGAACAGACCCGGGCCACGGCCGAAACGGTCATGCGCTATCACCTGTGCTGGAAACACCGGGACCTGGATGGCGTCATGGCGCTGTACCACCCGGACATCCAGTACAACGATTTCTTCCAGAACCGCGTGCTCGGCCTCGACGAGTTGCGCGAGTACGTCCGGGTCAGCATGCCGCGCGAGTCCGACGAAGCGCTGGAGCATTGCGACCGCATCCGTATCGACGGCAACACCGCCTTCATTCAATACGAAGTGACGTTGCGCGGCGGCAACGGCCTGGTGTCGTTTCGTTCCAGCGAAGCCATCACGGTCAAGGATGGACAGATCTGGCGGGTCAACGAATATGCGTCGCTGGTGCGCGAACAGGCCGACAGCTTGACGGCAACCCGCCAGCGCCCGGCGACGAGTCGCCTGGGCCTGTCGCCCCGTCAGCTGAGTTTCATGGCCGATGACTTGCAACAATACTTCCAGCGTCAGCAGCCTTATCTCGATCCGGAACTCGATCTGCAACGGGTGGCGAAGGAGTGCGGGTACAGCCGTAACCAGATTTCCTACCTGTTGAATCAGGTGCTGGGGCAAAGCTTCTACCGCTACGTCAATCAGGCGCGCCTGCAACATCTGTTGCAGTCGCTGGACAACGCCACGCCGCCGCTGCGCATCGATGAACTGGCCTTCGCCGCCGGTTTCAATTCGCTGTCGGCTTTCTATAGCTGCTTTCGCCAGCACACCGGCCAGTCGCCCAAGGCCTATGCGAAGCAAATTTCTTTGCGGACACGCGCGCAAGACAATCCCTGAGTTCTGCCTCTAGGATCGACGCCATCGAAACCTGGATTGGCGGAGTCTTGCATGCCGGCGTGGCGCACTATCAGTTTGTGGATGGATCAACTCGACGAGCCGCTGACCGCGCGCCCGTCGCTTGCGCAGGACCTGGACGTCGACGTGGCGATCATCGGCGCCGGTTATACCGGGCTGTGGACTGCGTACTACCTGAAGCAACAGGCGCCGAGCCTTAACATCGCGATCATCGAAGCGCAAACCGCCGGGTTCGGCGCTTCCGGTCGCAATGGCGGCTGGTTGATGGGCAATCTGCTGGGTGAGGATCGCCTGCTGGCGGGCCTGTCCGCACAACAACGTCGCGCTTCGTTCGATCTGTTGCACAGCATTCCTGATGAAGTAGAAGTCGTCCTCGAACGCGAAGGCATCGACTGTGATTACCGCAAAGGCGGGGTGCTGTACTGCGCCGCGCGCTATCCCGAGCAGGAAGTCAGTCTTCGCGACTACCTGAAAAAACTCCACGCCCAGGGACTGACCGACGACGATTACCGCTGGCTCAGCCCGGAGCAACTGGCGCAGCAGCTGCGCATCGCCAAACCCTACGGCGCCATCTTCGCCCCGCATGTGGCGACCATTCACCCGGCGAAACTGGTGCGCGGCCTGGCGCGAACCGTCGAAAGCATGGGGGTGAAGATCTACGAAAACAGCCCGGTGACCCATTGGCAGGCCGGCAGCCTGCGTACCGACAAGGCCGGCGTGCGCAGCCGCTGGATTGTCCCGGCCATCGAAGGTTATTCCGTCACGCTGCCACCGCTGGGGCGTTATCAATTACCGGTGCAGAGCCTGATCGTCGCCACCGAGCCGTTGTCCGCCGCGACCTGGGACGCGATCGGCCTCAGTCGAGGCCAGGCTTTCAGCGAATTCAGCCGTCAGGTCACTTACGGCCAGCGCAGCGCCGACAACCGGCTGATTTTCGGCGCCCGTGGCGGTTATCAGTTCGCCGGCAAGCTGCGCCACAACTTCGACCTGACCCGCGATGAAGTCGAGCTGCGCCGCTACCTGTTCGGCGAATTGTTCCCGCAACTGAAAAACGTCCAGATCACCCACGCCTGGGGCGGGAATCTCGGCATGTCCCGGCATTTCAAACCGCACATGCTCTGTGACCGGGCCAACGGCATCGCGCTGTCCGGCTGCTATGGCGGGGAGGGTGTCGGCGCTTCCAATCTGGGTGGGCGCACGCTTGCGGATCTGATTCTCGAGCGCAACACCGAGCTGACGCATCAGCCGTGGGTGCTGCCCGACGGCGGGATCCACGCGCTGCGGGCCTGGGAGCCGGAACCGTGCCGCTGGCTCGGCTACAACGCGATCATCAAGAGCTTCGTCCACGAAGACCAGACCCTGGCTAACCCGGCGACCGCGCCCTGGCGGCGCAAGCTTGCCAGCCAGGTCGCCGGGTTCATGGAAGGTTTCATGCACTAAACGTTTGTTTACTACGAGACAGGTAACGCCATGAGCATCACCCAATTCAAGAACACCGCCACGTTGCAACTGGATGAGTCCAACCCGGTGGCCGTGCCGCTCGGCACGCCGGTGGCGATTGCCTCGACCACCAGCGTCGAGCGCGACGACGGCGTCGAAACCGGCGTCTGGGAATGCACCCCCGGTCGCTGGCGCCGGCAGATCACCGCTCAGGAGTTCTGCCATTTCATTTCCGGTCGCTGCACGTTCACCCCGGACGACGGCGGCGAAACCCTGCACATACAAGGTGGCGACGCACTGATGTTGCCGGCCAACACGCTCGGGATCTGGGACATCGAAGAAACCGTGCGCAAGACCTATGTCCTGATTTTCTGACGTTTTGATCCTTTTGATTGCCTGCCAACAACAATAGCCAATACAGGAATCGATCCATGATCCGAAAGACCCTCGCGCTCGCACCCTTGATGCTCGCCGTCTCCTTCGCTCAGGCGGCGGATACGGTCAAGGTTTACAACTGGTCCGACTACATCGCGCCGGACACCGCCAAGAACTTCGAAAAGGCCAGCGGCATCGGCGTCACCTATGACGTCTACGACAGCAACGAAACCCTCGACGGCAAGCTGATGACCGGCAAATCCGGTTACGACGTGGTGTTTCCCTCCAACCACTTCATGGCGCGGCAGATCGAGGGTGGGGCACTGAAGAAACTCGACAAGAGCCAGTTGCCGAACTGGAAGAACCTCAACCCGGTATTGCTCAAGGCCTTGCAGACCAACGATCCGGGTAACGAACACGGTTTTCCGTACCTGTGGGGCAGCACTGGCATCGGCTACAACGTCGCCAAGGTCAAGGCCGTGCTGGGTGACAACGCGCCGGTGGATTCCTGGGATCTGATCTTCAAACCCGAATACATGGAAAAACTGCAGAAGTGCGGCGTGGCCATCCTCGACAACGGCCCGGAACTGCTGCCGGCGGCGCTCAACTACCTGGGTTTGCCGCATCACAGCAAGAACCCCGAGGACTACAAGAAAGCTGAAGCACTGCTGATGAAAGTGCGGCCGTACGTCAGCTATTTCCATTCCTCGAAGTACACCAGCGATCTGGCCAATGGCGACATTTGCGTGGCCGTCGGTTTCTCCGGCGACATCCTGCAAGCGGAAAACCGCGCCAAAGAAGCGAAGAACGGCATCGACATCGGCTACGAGATTCCCAAGGAAGGCGCCGCCATCTGGTTCGACATGGTCGCCATGCCGGCCGACGCGCCGGACGAGAAGGCCGGCTACGCGTTCATGAACTACCTGCTGCAGCCCGACGTGATGGCCGGCATCAGCAACTACGTGCATTACGCCAATGGCAACGAACAGGCTGACAGCCTGATCGACCCGGCGATCAAGAACGACACCAAGGTGTATCCGAGCCCGGAAATGATGGGCAAGCTGTTCGCACTGGAAGCGATGCCGCTGAACATCGACCGGATACGCACGCGGGTTTGGAACAAGATTCGTACTGGCAGCTGAAGAAAAACAGGCGAGGGCGGCACAGCCTTCGCCTGATTATGTTCTGTCGGAATTACTTGATATCAATACACTGGCATCGCACTGATAAAGTGCAGCAAAGTGAGACGTTGCTAACAAAAAACAACTTACCGATATTTAATATTTAAATAATAAATCGTCAGACAATTAGGCAGGCTCACCAAACTTACAACATTCTTTCGGCGGCACGCGCTTTGTTTACGGGAGTTTCCCGGAACAGTTCAACTTGATCTCAAAAAAACGCTAGACGTTAGATTTCAAATTGTGTCAGGTTTCTTACGCCTTCATTGGGCGAGTGATAGGACAATCTCGCCAGAGGTTGTCGCTATCGGACAAAAACTGTTCCATTGCTAAACAAGGAAGTGTGTTTATGTCGAAAGTAAAAGCTAATGCTGTTGATACCGCCGAGCAGGCTTTCCAGCTGAACGCGGCTCCCCTGGCTGCGTCGAGCTCGGCGTTCAACCAGATCAACAGCTTCAGCCATCAGTACGATCGTGGCGGCAACCTCACGGTCAATGGCAAACCCTCCTTTTCCGTCGACCAGGCCGCCACCCAGTTGCTGCGCGACGGCGCTGCCTACCAGGACAAGGATGGCAGCGGCAAGATCGAACTCACCTACACGTTCCTGACTTCGGCATCGTCCAGCACGATGAACAAGCACGGGATCAGCGGGTTCAGTCAGTTCAGTACCCAACAAAAAGCCCAGGCCGTGCTCGCCATGCAATCCTGGGCCGATGTGGCCAACGTGACCTTCACCGAGAAAGCCTCGGGCGGTGACGGTCACATGACCTTCGGTAACTACAGCGGTGGCCAGGATGGCGCTGCAGCGTTCGCTTATCTGCCAGGCACCGGCGCCGGTTATGACGGCACATCGTGGTACTTGATCAACAGTGGCTACACGCAAAACAAGAATCCGGATCTGAACAACTACGGTCGTCAGACCCTGACCCACGAAATCGGCCACACCCTTGGCCTGGCGCACCCGGGCGACTACAACGCCGGCAACGGCAACCCGACCTACAATGACGCCACCTACGGGCAAGACACCCGCGGCTACAGCGTCATGAGCTACTGGAGCGAAAGCAACACCAGTCAGAACTTCAGCAAGGGTGGCGTGGAAGCTTATTCCTCCGGCCCGCTGATGGATGACATCGCGGCGATCCAGAAGCTCTACGGCGCCAACCTGACCACCCGTACCGGTGACACCACCTACGGCTTCAACTCCAACGCCGGTCGCGATTTCCTCAGCGCCTCGTCGTCGGCCGACAAGCTGGTGTTCTCGGTATGGGATGCGGGCGGCAAGGACACCTTCGACTTCTCGGGTTTCACCCAGAACCAGAAGATCAACCTCAATGAAGCCTCGTTCTCCGACGTTGGCGGCCTGGTGGGCAACGTGTCCATCGCCAAGGGCGTCACCATCGAGAACGCCATCGGCGGTTCGGGCAACGACCTGCTGATCGGCAACAGCGCGGCCAACGAGCTCAAGGGCGGTGCCGGCAACGACATCATCTGGGGCGCAGGCGGTGCTGACAAGCTGTGGGGCGGCGCGGGTTCGGACACCTTTGTGTTCGCGGCCAGCTCCGACTCCAAACCGGGTGCGATCGATCAGATCCTCGATTTCGTCAGCGGTCTGGACAAAATCGACCTGACCGGCATCACCAACGGTGCAGGCCTGCACTTCGTCAGTGCCTTCACCGGCGCAGCGGGTGACGCGGTTCTGACGTCATCGGGCGGCAACAGCCTGTTGTCGGTGGACTTCTCCGGACACGGCGTGGCTGATTTCCAGGTCAGCACCGTTGGCCAGGCAGCCACCAGCGACATCGTGGCGTGATGTAACACGGGAAGCGGCGCGTGATGCGCCGCTTTCTTCACTTGCATCGCCATGGCCGGTAAGCAAGGCTACGTGCCGGAGTGAAATTTCCTATGATCCAATTCGCTATTACCCGCAAAGCGGCGGCGTATCTGTTGCCGATGCTGATGATGATTTCTGGAGAAACAACCATGGCAAGCAGCCTCAGACTCGAAGACCCATCGGTATTTGCCGGGCAGTGGCAGGCGACCCTGAGCGCCCGCAGTGACAGCCCCGAAGCGCAAGCCCTGCAAGACAAGCCGTCGAACACCTGCCAGATCGACCTCGAGGCGAACCAGACCTTGGGCAAGGGCGCCGATTGCCTGAGCGCGTGGTTGCAGGACGCCGCCATCGGCTGGTTTCCCGATCCGGACGGTCTGTCGATCACCGGCAAGGAAGGCTCAAGAATCCAGTTTTTCAGCCGACAACGTGACGGGCTTTATCTGAGCACTTTGAAGTCGGGCCTGGTGATTACACTCAAGCGTTCCTCGCAGCAGCCGTAATGACCGGAACCGACTGACCGTTTAAATATAAAGCGCCCCGTTACAGTTATAAGCGACAGTGCAATAACTTGCAGTCCGGTTTTAATCGCCGAAGTTGTTGTTGAAGTGTAAGTAGGTACTGGCGGTGGATGTCCCGCACGCCATGCGGACAATTAATTGAATTCTCGCCAAGCAGGGCGGGAAATATCATTTCAGGAATAATCAATGAAGATGGCGAAGGCCCCAGCCACCGCTCCCTTATTCAAGGCATTAGGTGACTATAAAAGCATTCTGATCAGCGTCGGATGCTTTACCGCACTGATTAACGTGCTGATGCTGGTGCCCTCCATATATATGCTTCAGGTCTACGACCGGGTGCTGTCTTCGCAAAACGAAACCACCCTGGCGATGCTGTCGCTGATGGTCGTCGGTTTCTTCGCCTTCATTGGTCTGCTGGAGGTGGTGCGCAGCTTTATCGTGATCCGCATCGGCAGCCAGCTCGAGCGCCGTTTCAATCTGCGGGTCTATCAGGCGGCGTTCGAGCGCAACCTGTTCAAGGGCGAGGGTAACGCCGGGCAGTCCCTGGGTGACCTGACCCACATTCGCCAATTCGTCACCGGGCCTGCGCTGTTCGCATTCTTCGATGCACCGTGGTTTCCGGTTTATCTGTTCGTGATTTACCTGTTCAACGTCTGGCTCGGCGTGCTGGCCACGGCGGGAGCGCTGCTGCTGATCGCGCTGGCATGCCTGAACGAATACATGACCAAGAAGCCACTGGGCGAAGCCGCCGGCTTCTCGCAGAAATCCAGCCAATTGGCCACCAGCCACCTGCACAACGCCGAAACCATTCAAGCCATGGGCATGCTCGGCGCCTTGCGCAAGCGTTGGTTCCAGGTGCATTCGCGCTTTCTCGGCCTGCAAAATCAGGCCAGCGACACCGGCGCGGTGATCAGCTCGCTGAGCAAGACCCTGCGTCTATGCCTGCAATCGTTGGTGTTGGGCCTCGGCGCACTGCTGGTGATCAAGGGCGACATGACCGCCGGGATGATGATCGCCGGCTCCATCCTGATGGGCCGGGTGCTGAGCCCGATCGATCAGTTGATTGCCGTGTGGAAGCAGTGGAGCGGGGCGAAGCTGGCTTACCGTCGCCTCGATGCGTTGCTGCAAGCCTTCCCGCCGAGCGATGACGCCATGGCGCTGCCGGCGCCGAAAGGCCAGATCACCTTTGAACAAGTCAGCGCCGGCCCTCCGGGTCAGCGTGCCGCGACCTTGCATATGGTCAACTTCAACCTGGCGGCCGGTGAAGTGCTCGGCGTGCTCGGAGCTTCCGGCTCCGGCAAATCGACCCTGGCACGTGTGTTGGTCGGCGTATGGCCGGCCCTTGGCGGCACGGTGCGTCTGGACGGCGCCGACATCCACCGTTGGAACCGCGATCAGCTCGGCCCGTACATCGGCTACCTGCCGCAGGACATCGAACTGTTCAGCGGCAGCATCGCCGAGAACATCGCCCGCTTCAGTGAAGCCGATCCGCAAAAGGTCGTGGCTGCCGCGCAACAGGCCGGCGTGCACGAACTGATCCTGCGCATGCCGCAAGGCTACGACACGCAATTGGGCGAGGACGGCAGCGGTTTGTCCGGCGGCCAGAAACAGCGCGTGGCACTGGCCCGTGCGTTGTACGGCAACCCGAGCCTGGTGGTGCTGGATGAACCTAACTCCAACCTCGACACCGTCGGCGAAGCCGCGCTGTCCAGCGCGATCGTGCAGCTCAAGGCCCAAGGCACGACTGTAGTGCTGGTGACCCACCGTTCTTCGGTGCTGGCCCAGGCCGACAAGCTGCTGGTGCTCAACGACGGTCGCCTGCAAGCCTTCGGCCCGAGCCACGATGTGCTCAAGGCACTGTCCGGCAATCAGCCCGGCAACCAGCCACAACAAAATGAAAAACCTGCGCAAGCACCGGCCGGGCTCAGCATGAGCCGCCAGTATCAGCCGACGACAAGGAATTCGGGTGTATGAGCAGCGCGAGCATGAACACGCAAAACGAAGCCACGATGGAAAACGACTACATCACCGAACGCCCGGAGCGCGATGCGAAGTTCTTCGCCCGCATGGGCTGGATTCTGGCGCTGGTCGGTGCCGGCAGTTTCTTTACCTGGGCGGCATTGGCGCCGCTGGATCAAGGCATTCCGGTGCAAGGCACGGTGGTGGTGTCGGGCAAGCGCAAGGCCGTGCAGTCGATGAGCAGCGGCGTGGTCAGCCGGATTCTGGTGCGCGAAGGCGAAATCGTGAAGCAGGGCCAGCCGCTGTTCCGCCTCGACCAGACTCAGGTCGCCGCCGACGTGCAGTCGTTGCAGGCGCAATACCGCATGGCCTGGGCCAGCCTGGCGCGCTGGCAGGCCGAGCGTGACAACCTCAAGCAAGTGACCTTTCCGGCAGAACTGAGCGATAACGCCGATCCGCGCCTGGCGCTGGTGCTGGAAGGCCAGCGGCAACTGTTCAGCAGCCGCCGTGAAGCGTTTTCCCGCGAGCAGGCCGCCCTGCGTGCCAGCATCGAAGGTGCCACTGCGCAACTGGCGGGCATGCGCCGCGCCCGTACTGACCTCAACGCGCAGGCCGACTCGCTGCAACAGCAGTTGAGCAATCTGCAACCGCTGGCCGACAACGGCTACATCCCGCGCAACCGCTTGATGGAATACCAGCGTCAGCTGTCGCAGGTTCAGCAGCAACTGGCCGAGAACACGGGCGAAAGTGGCCGGGTAGAGCAGGGCATTCTCGAGTCCCGCCTGAAGCTGCAACAGCACGGCGAGGAGTACCAGAAGGAAGTCCGCACTCAACTGGCCGACGCGCAACTGAAAAGCGTCACGCTGTCGGAGCAACTCACCTCCGCCGGTTTCGACCTGCAACACAGCGAAATCCTTGCCACCGCCGACGGCGTGGCAGTCAACCTCGGCGTACACACCGAAGGCGCCGTGGTGCGTCAGGGCGAAACCCTGCTGGAAATCGTCCCGCAAGGCACGCGCCTGGAAGTCGAAGGCCACCTGCCGATCAACCTGATCGACAAGGTCGGCACGCACTTGCCGGTCGACATCCTGTTCACCGCCTTCAACCAGAGCAAGACGCCACGGGTGCCCGGCGAAGTCAGCCTGATTTCCGCCGACCAGATGGTCGACGAGAAAACCGGCGTGCCGTACTACGTGTTGCGCAGCAGCGTCAGCGATCAGGCCATGGAAAAGCTCAATGGCCTGGTGATCAAACCCGGCATGCCGGCGGAAATGTTCGTGCGCACTGGCGAACGTTCACTCCTCAACTACCTGTTCAAGCCGCTGCTCGACCGCGCCGGTTCCGCGTTGACCGAAGAATAAGGATGTTCGGCTGTATGAATAAGCTTTCCATGCTGGCTGCAGCGCTCGCGCTGCTTGCGGGCAACAGTGCAGTGGCGGCCATGGGGCCGTTCGAGATCTACGAACAGGCGTTGCGCAATGACCCGGTGTTCCTCGGCGCGATCAAGGAGCGCGACGCCGGCCTTGAAAACCGCGCCATCGGCCGCGCCGGCCTGTTGCCGAAACTGGGTTACAACTACAACAAGGGTCGCAACTCGTCGAAGGCCACGTCCCTCGACGAACGCGCGCGCAATCGCACCGATGAGCGTAATTACAACAGCTACGGCTCGAGCCTGACCCTGCAACAACCGTTGCTCGACTACGAAGCCTACGCGGCCTATCGCAAGGGCGTGGCCCAGTCACTGTTTGCCGACGAAAACTTTCGCGGCAAGAGCCAGGAGCTTCTGGTTCGAGTACTGGATAACTACACCAAGGCCTTGTTTGCCCAGGATCAGATCGACATCGCGCAGGCCAAGAAGAAAGCGTACGAGCAGCAGTTCCAGCAGAACGAGCACATGTTCAAGCAGGGCGAGGGTACTCGTACGGACATCCTTGAAGCCGAGTCGCGTTACGAACTGGCGACCGCCGAGGAAATCGAGGCCCGCGACGAGCAGGATGCCGCGCTACGGGAGCTGGGCGCATTGGTAGGCGTGCCGGCGATGGACATCAGTGACCTGGCCCCGTTGGATCAGAACTTCCAGACCTTTGCCTTGATGCCGGCCAACTACGACACCTGGCACGAGCTGGCGGTCAGCAATAACCCGAACCTTGCGTCCCAGCGTCAGGCGGTTGAAGTGGCGCGGTACGAAGTCGAGCGCAACCGCGCCGGGCACCTGCCGAAAGTCAGCGCTTACGCCACGATGCGCCAGAACGAGTCGGAAAGCGGCAACACCTACAACCAGCGTTACGAAACCAACACCATCGGTTTCGAAGTCAGCGTGCCGTTGTATGCCGGTGGCGGCGTGTCGGCTTCGACCCGTCAGGCCAGCCGCACCATGGAACAGGCCGAATACGAACTGGACGGCAAGACCCGCGAGACGCTGATCGAATTGCGCCGGCAGTTCAGTGCGTGCCTGTCCGGGGTCAATAAATTGCGCGCCTATCAAAAGGCCCTGGCCTCGGCCGAAGCGCTGGTGGTGTCGACCAAACAGAGCATTCTCGGCGGCGAGCGCACCAACCTCGACGCCCTGAACGCCGAACAACAGCTGTTTACCACCCGCCGTGATCTGGCCCAGGCCCGCTACGACTACCTTATGGCTTGGACCAAATTGCATTACTACGCGGGCACCTTGAGCGAACAGGATTTGGCGCGGGTGGATGAGGCGTTCGGACAGGGTCCACGGACGCAATAACACCGTAGCTTCAACGCAAAAAGCTTCGACCCAAAACAACAAAAAGAGTGGTGAACATGGACGTACGCATCAAGCCGATTTCGGTCGGCACCCTGCTGCTTGTGATTTCTGCAACCCAGGCTCAGGCCCAATACCTCGAAGCCGGGAAACCCGGCGATCCCGCCAGTTGGCGCAGCGCTGAATTTCTGCGGGACTGGGGCCTGGACCGGATGCAGGCCGATCAGGCCTATGCCGCCGGCATCACCGGCAAAGGCGTGAAAATCGGCGCGCTGGACTCCGGTTTCGACGCCGCCCATCCCGAGTTCGCCCATGACCGTTATCACCCGGTACTGGCCAGCGGCAGTTACATCGACGGCTCGCTGTTCAACGTCAATGGCACCCTCAACCCGAACAACGATTCCCACGGCACCCACGTGGTCGGCACCATGGGCGCGTCTCGCGATGGCACCGGCATGCATGGTGTCGCGTACAACGCGCAAATCTACGTCGGCAACACCAACAAGAACGACAGTTTCCTGTTCGGCCCCAACCCTGATCCGCGCTACTTCAAAGCGGTGTACGACGCCCTGGCCGATGCCGGCGTGCGGGCGATCAACAACAGCTGGGGCAGCCAGCCGCCGGACGTCAGCTACCGAACCCTCGCGGATCTGCACGCCGCGTACGCCCAGCACTGGAACAAAGGCACCTGGCTGGATGCGGCGGCGGACGTCTCCCGTCGTGGCGTGATCAACGTGTTCAGCGCAGGCAACAGCGGCTACCCGAATGCCAGCGTGCGCTCGGCGCTGCCGTACTTCCAGCCGGATCTGGAAGGCCATTGGCTGGCGGTTTCCGGACTCGACCAAAGCAATCAGCAGAAGTACAACCAGTGCGGCATCGCCAAATACTGGTGCATCACCACGCCCGGGGCGAAGATCGACAGCACCATTCCCGACGGCGGTTACGCGATCAAATCCGGCACCTCCATGGCCGCCCCTCACGCCACCGGCGCACTGGCGTTGGTGATGGAGCGCTATCCGTACATGAACAACCAGCAGGCTCTCGAAGTGCTGCTGACCACCGCCACTCAACTCGACGGCTCGGTGACCGACGCGCCGACCGAGCGAGTCGGCTGGGGCGTGGCCAACCTGTACCGGGCGATGCGCGGGCCGGGGCAGTTGCTCGGGGCGTTCGACGCCCATCTGGCGGCCGGACAGAGCGATGTCTGGAGCAATGACATCAGCGACAAAGCACTGATCCAGCGCCAGAGCGAAGACCTTGCCGAGCACAACGCCTGGCAGCAAACCCTGCAGAACAGGGGCTGGCAGAACGGCGTGCCGGCCGGTGCCAGCCAGCAGGATCAGACCGATTACGCCGTGGGCATGGCTCGCGATGCAGCGGCGGCCGGTCGGGTTTATCAAGGCAGTCTGATCAAGTCCGGTGACGGTCGACTGATTTTGACCGGTGAAAACACTTATCGCGGGCCGACCACGGTCAATGGCGGTCTGCTGACGGTGAACGGTTCGCTGACCTCGACCGTGACCGTCAATGACGGTGGTACCCTCGGCGGCTCCGGACGGATCGGCGCACTGACCGCCAACAGCGGCGGCCGCGTGGCGCCGGGCAATTCCATCGGCACCTTGAATGTCGCCGGTGACGTGACCTTCGCGTCGGGCTCGACCTACGCCGTGGAGTTGTCTCCCACCAGCAGCGACCGCATCGTCGCCGGTGGGACCGCCTCTATCAACGGCGCCACCGTGAGCCTGTCGCTGGAAAACAGCCCGACGTTGCTCAGCACCACCGAGGCCAGAAGTCTGCTCGGCCAGCAGTACGACATTCTGCAAGCGGCAGGCGGCATTCAGGGCCGGTTCGGTGCGGTGCTGCCGGATTATCTGTTCATCGGTGGCAGCCTGGCCTACAGCGACAACGGCATTGGTCTCAATGTCGAGCGCAACGCAACATCCCTCGCCAGCGTCGGCCAGACCCCGAATCAGCGCTCCGTGGCCACTGCCGTCGAAGGTCTGGGCGCGGGCAGTTCGGTTTACGAAAGCCTGCTGTTGTCGGCCACCGCCAGTGATGCGCAACAAGCCTTTCAACAGTTGAGCGGCGAAATCTACCCGGCCCTTGGCTCAGTGCTGATCAACGACAGCCGCCAACTGCGCGACGCCATCGGCGAGCGCCTGCACGATACGCAAGCCACGCAAAGCAACGGCTGGATCAAGGCCCTTGGCGCCTGGGGCACAATCGACTCGCGCCACGACACCGCCGGTTACAGCACCTCCATCGGTGGCTTGCTGGCCGGTGTCGACGGCGCGGTCGACGAGCAGACCCGCATCGGTCTGGTCACCGGTTACAGCGACAGCTCGCTGAGCATGGGGTCAGGCACGCATTCCTCGGCCAAGGTCGACAGCTATCACCTCGGCGCCTACGCCGGTCACGAGATTGGTGCCTGGCGCCTGAGCACCGGCGCGGCCTACAGCTGGCATCGCGCCGATGTGAAACGCGATTTGCAGTATGGCAACGTCAGCGCCAAGCAGAAAGCCAAAGTCGATGCCGCCACCACCCAGGTGTTCGGCGAAGCGGCTTATCGACTGAACCTGCAACCACTGGCTCTGGAGCCGTTCGCCAACCTGGCCTACGTGCACCTCGACACCGACGGTTTCACCGAGAAGGGCGACGCCGCCGCGCTGAAAAGTGGTGACGACCAGCGCGACGCGGTGTTGAGCACCCTCGGCGTGCGGGCGATCAAGACCTTCGACCTGCCGTCCGCACAGAAGCTGGAAGTGAGCGGACACCTGGGCTGGCAGCACAGCCTGACCGACATCGACTCCGAACAGCATTTGCGTTTCGCCAGCGGCAGCGCGCCGTACACAGTCGAAAGCTCGCCACTGGTGCGCGACGCTGCGCTGGTCGGCGTGCAGGCCAGTCTGGCACTGGCCCGCGACGTGCGGGTGAACCTCGATTACACCGGACAACTGGCCAGCCGCGAGAAGCAGCACGGCGTGGGCCTGAGCCTGAACTGGCAGTTCTGACTGATCGTTCCCACGCTCTCGCGTGGGAACACCTCAATAGACGGATTTTTCGCAACATCACTAAGGAAGGTCGCTGGATGAAAAACAACAATACCCCCGCGCAATCGGGTGGAGGCTTTCGCCTGAAAACTCTCAACGTCGCCTTGCTCTGCGCGATGGCCACCTGGGGCAGCGCGCACGCGGCGCCCTACGTGGAAAGCGGCCGGGCAGGAGATCCGGGCAGTTGGCGCAGCGCCGAATTCCAGGCTGACTGGGGCCTGGGCGCCATCGGTGCGGATCACGCCTACGCCGCCGGTTACACCGGCAAGGGCGTGAAGCTCGGGATCTTCGACCAGCCGGTCTACGCCGCGCACCCGGAGTTTTCCGGCAGCAACAAGGTCATCACCCTGGTGACTTCGGGGATCCGCGAATACACCGACCCGTACATCCCGGTCAAAGCCGGGGACGCATTCCGTTATGACGGTTCGCCCTCGGTCGGTTCCGACGGCAAGCTCGGCGCCCACGGCACTCACGTTGGCGGTATCGCCGCCGGCAGTCGTGACGGCGGGCCGATGCACGGCGTGGCGTTCGGCGCGCAGATCATCAGCGCCGACAACGGCGACCCAGGCCCGGAAGACGGCATCGTGCGCGGCAACGACGGCGCGGTGTACAAGGCCGGCTGGGATGCGCTGATCGCCAGCGGCGCGCGGATCATCAACAACAGCTGGGGCATCGGCATCACCGACCGTTTTGACCTCGGCGGCCGTGACCCTGCGTACCCGCACTTCACCGTCAACGACGCGCAATTGCAGTTCAACGAAATCCGCACACTGCTGGGCACCAAACCCGGCGGCGCCTACGATGGCGCAATCGCCGCTGCACGTAGCGGGATCGTGACGATCTTCGCGGCGGGTAACGACTACAACCTGAACAACCCGGATGCCATCGCCGGCCTCGGTTATTTCGTCCCGGACATCGCGCCGAACTGGATCACCGTTGCCGCCCTGCAAAAGAACCCGGATCTGGCCAGCGCCAATCCGTACATCATGAGTACGTTCTCTTCGCGCTGCGGCTACACCGCGAGTTTCTGCGTCTCGGCACCGGGCACGAAAATCTTCAGTTCGATCATCGAAGGCACCAACGCCGACAACCTGACCACGGGTTACAAGAACTACAACGGCACCTCGATGGCCGCACCGCACGTGGCCGGCTCCATGGCAGTGCTGATGGAGCGCTTCCCGTACATGACCGGCGATCAGGTCGCCAGCGTGTTGCGCACCACGGCCACCGACCTCGGCGCACCGGGCATCGACGCCCTGTACGGCTGGGGCATGATCAACCTGCGCAAGGGCATCGACGGCCCGGCGATGTTCGTCACCGAGCAGGACATTCCCGAAGAGTTCCGCATCCAGGGCGCCTACGGCTCCGGCCAGTTCGTGGCCGATCTGCCGGGCATCGGCGCGATCATCGATGCGGGAAAACCCACCGAGCGCGTGTGCAACGACATCACCTGCGGGCTCGACACCTGGCGCAACGACATTTCCGGCCATGGCGGTTTGACCAAGCAGGGCATCGGCACCCTGGTGCTGACCGGTAACAACACCTACAGCGGCCCGACCCTGGTCAATCAGGGGCGACTGGCAATCAATGGCTCGCTGCAATCGGCGGTGACAGTCAATGACGGTGGCATCCTCGGCGGTAACGGCCGGATCGCGGCGCTGACCGCCAACCGCGGCGGTACCGTGGCGCCGGGCAACTCCATCGGCACCTTGAATGTGGCCGGTGACGTGACCTTCGCACCGGGTTCGACCTATGCGGTGGAAGTGTCCCCGACCAGCAGCGACCGGATCGTCGCCGGCGGCAAAGCGCTGATCGAAGGCGCAACCGTGACCCTGTCGCTGGAAAACAGCCCGACGCTGCTGACCACGGGCGAAGTGAAAAGCTTGCTCGGCACCCAGTTCAACATCTTGCAGGCAGCGGGCGGCATTGAAGGGCAGTTCGGCCAAGTGCTGCCCGACTACGCGTTCCTCGGCGGCACCCTGGCGTACTCGGCAAGCGGTGTGCAACTGGACGTCGGCCGTAACGGCGCCTCGTTCGCCAGTGTCGGCCTGACGCCGAACCAGCGCGCGGTCGGCACTGCTGCCGAACGTCTCGGCGCCGGCAATGCGTTGTTCGAAACCCTGTTGCTGTCGCCGTCGGCCGCCGCTGCGCAGGATGCCTTCCAGCAACTGTCCGGCGAGATTCACCCGGCCATCGGCACGCTGCTGATCAACGACAGCCGCTACCTGCGCGATGCCGTAGGCGAACGTCTGCGTGAGCGCGATCTGTTCGATGCCGGCGCGCCGACCGATGACCGTAGCAACGCTTGGCTCAAAGTGCTGGGCGCCTGGGGCAAGAGCGATGGCGGGTCGAAATACGCCGATTCCACCAGCTCCATCGGCGGCCTGCTGGCCGGTGTCGACGGCTTGATCGCTGAAGATACCCGTCTGGGTTTCGTTACCGGCTATAGCGACAGCTCGTTGAGCATGGGCGAGGGGACACATTCGTCCGCCTCGATCGACAGCTATCACCTGGGCGCCTACCTGGGGCATCAGATAGATGCACTGCGTCTGACCGCCGGTGCGGCTTACAGCTGGCATCGCATCGACGTCAAACGCGACCTGCAGTTCGGTGGCGTCAGCGGCAAACAGAAAACCAAGCGCGATGCGACCACCGCGCAACTGTTCACCGAAGCGGCCTACGACCTGGGCCTGCAACCGATGAACCTGGAGCCGTTCGCCAATCTGGCCTACGTGCACCTCAACAGCGACAGCTTCACCGAGAAGGGTGATGCCGCCGCGCTGAAGGGCGGTGAAGACAACCGCGATGTGGTGTTGTCGACCCTCGGTGTGCGGGCCAAACGCACGTTTGCCCTGTCGGAGAAACACCAGCTGGAACTGGGCGCAAGCCTGGGCTGGCAGCACAATCTGAGCAGCGTGGATTCTGACAGTCACCTGGCGTTCGCCAATGGCAATAGTGCATTCACCGTGCAAAGTGTGTCGATGGATCGAGATGCAGCGGTGGTCGGCGTGCGCGCCGGGCTGGCGCTCAATCGCGATGTCCGGGTCAACCTGGACTACAACGGGCTGATCGGTTCCAACGAAAAGGACCACGGTGTGGGCTTGACGCTGGACTGGCAGTTCTAAGGGGTAACGGCAGTTCTTTCGAGAACTGCCGTTTTTAAAAGGAAGAGAGAGCACAACATGGGACTGTTCGATTACAAAAATGCCGACGGCAAAGCGCTGTACAGCGATGCCATCGCCCTGACGCTGTATGCCTACACGCCGACCGGGCAGGCCTTGCCCGGCACTGGCTGGAAGCCGATCGGCGCCACGGCGCTGGGCTATCAGGGCAAGGTCGGGGTGCAGGGCACGTTCTTCGGCGAGAAGGACGGCTTCACCAGCGCCGAAGCCGAAGTGCTCGGCAAGTACGACGCCGCGGGTAAGCTGATCGGCATCGGCGTGGCCTTCCGCGGCACCGGCGGGCTGGGTTACAGCGACACCTTCGGCGACATGAAAAACAACCTGCTGGCTGCCATTGGCCCGTCGGACTACGCCACTCAGTACGCGAAAAACGCCTTCGACAACCTGCTCAAATCGGTGGCCGCGTTCGCTGTCGCCCACGGCATTGCGGCCAAGGACGTACTTGTCAGCGGCCACAGCCTCGGCGGTCTCGGGGTCAACAGCGTGGCGGAGTTGAGCGCGAGCAACTGGGGCGGGTTTTTCAAGGACGCCAACTACATTTCGTTCGCCTCGCCGACCCAGAGCAGCACCGGCACGAACGTGCTGAACATCGGCTACGAAAACGACCCGGTGTTCCGCGTGCTCGACGGCACCACGTTCAGTACCGCGTCGATGGGCAAGCACGACAAACCGCACGATTCGACCACTGACAACATCGTCAACTTCAACGACAACTACGCGTCCACCGCGCAGAATCTGGTGCCGTTCAGCATCGCCAACCCGCTGAACTGGTCGGCCCACAGCTCGCTGGGGTATGCCGACGGCCTGAATCGGGTGATCGCGTCGAAGTTCTACGGCCTGACGCACAAGGACTCGACGATCATCGTCTCCAACCTTGAGGACGCGTCGCGGGGCAAGACCTGGGTCGAGGATCTGGGCCGCAGCGGCGAGCCGCACACCGGCAGCACGTTCATCATCGGCACCGACAGCGGCGACTGGCTCAAGGGCGGGGCGGGCAACGACTTCCTCGAAGGCCTGGGCGGCGATGACCGTTTCCGTGATGACGGCGGTTTCAACATCCTGCTCGGTGGCCAGGGCCACAATACCTTCGAGCTGCAAAAGCCGTTGCAGAACTTCAGCTTCGCCAACGACGGCGACGGCACGCTGTACGTGCGTGACGCCTACGGCGGCATCAGCATGACCCGCGACATCGGCGCGCTAGTGAGCAAGGAGTCGGGTTCGTGGTGGGGCAGCAAGGAAATCACCTGGACCGTCACCGCCAAAGGCCTGGCCAACGGTGCCGAACTGACCCAGTACAACCATTCGCTCAGCGGCGGCGCCATGGGCGACACCCTCAAAGCCACCGCCGACGGCGACTGGCTGTTCGGCCTGGGCGGTAACGATCACCTGCAAAGCGACAAGGCCCACGTGACCTTCGTCGGCGGTGCCGGCAATGACGTGATGAGCGCGGTGGGTGGCAACAACACCTTCCTGTTCAGCGGCGCCTTCGGTTTTGACGCGATCAATGGCTACCAGGGCAGCGACAAACTGGTGTTCATGGGCGTCGAAGGCGCGGGGCAGGGCTACGACTACAAGCAACACGCGTCGCAGTCCGGAAGCGATACCGTGCTGAAGATTGGCGACTTTGCCGTGACGCTGATCGGGGTCGGTGTGGCTAACCTGTCGGATTCGAGTTTCGTCTTCGCCTGACAAACGAAAGTTGTACTGAAATGCTCCGGGGCGCCTCGGGAGGGGCGTTCTGGTTGTGAGCTATCTCTGAACAATTCCAACAAAAAGAGAGGCAACAGCAATGGGTGTGTATGACTACAAGAACTTCGGTACGGCGGAATCCAAGGCGCTGTTCAGCGATGCCATGGCCATTACGCTGTATTCCTACCACAACCTCGATAACGGCTTTGCCGTCGGTTATCAGCACAACGGCTTCGGCCTCGGTTTGCCGGCCACGCTGGTGACCGCGCTGATCGGCGGTACGGATTCCCAGGGGGTGATCCCCGGCATTCCGTGGAACCCCGATTCGGAAAAAGCCGCACTCGACGCGGTGAAAAAAGCCGGCTGGACCCCGATCACCGCCGCGCAACTGGGTTACGAGGGCAAGACCGATGCGCGCGGCACCTTTTTCGGCGAAAAAGCCGGCTACACCAGCGCTCAGGTAGAAATCCTCGGCAAATACGACGCTCAGGGCCATCTGACGGAAATCGGCATTGCCTTTCGCGGCACCAGTGGCCCACGGGAAATCCTGATTGGCGACTCCATCGGTGACGTGATCAACGACTTGCTCGCCGCATTCGGGCCCAAGGATTACGCCAAGAACTACGTCGGCGAGGCCTTTGGCAACCTGATGAACGATGTGGTGGCGTTCGCCAAGGCCAACGGCCTGAGCGGCAAGGACGTGCTGGTCAGCGGTCACAGCCTCGGCGGGCTGGCGGTCAACAGCATGGCGGACTTGAGCACCAGCAAATGGAGCGGGTTCTTCCAGGATTCCAACTACATCGCCTACGCCTCGCCGACCCAGAGCAGCACCGACAAGGTGCTCAACGTCGGCTACGAAAACGATCCGGTGTTCCGCGCCCTCGACGGCTCGACCTTCACCGGCGCCTCGCTCGGCGTGCACGACGCGCCCAAGGAGTCGGCGACCGACAACATCGTCAGCTTCAACGACCACTACGCCTCGGCGGCGTGGAACGTGCTGCCGTTCTCGATCGTCAACATTCCGACCTGGATCTCGCACCTGCCGACCGCCTATGGCGACGGCATGAACCGGGTGATCGAGTCGAAGTTCTACGACCTGACCAGCAAGGACTCGACGATCATCGTCGCCAACCTGTCGGATCCGGCGCGGGCCAACACCTGGGTGCAAGACCTGAACCGCAACGCCGAAACCCACAAGGGCAGCACCTTCATCATCGGCAGCGACGGTAATGATTTGATCCAGGGCGGCAGCGGCAACGATTACCTGGAGGGCCGCGCCGGCAACGACACCTTCCGTGATGGCGGGGGCTACAACATCCTGCTTGGCGGCTCGGGCAACAACACCCTCGAGTTGCAGACGTCGGTCAATAGCTTCGACTTCGCCAACGACGGCGCCGGCAACCTGTACATCCGCGATGCCAACGGCGGGATCAGCATCACCCGCGACATCGGCAGCATCGTCACCAAGGAGCCGGGCTTCCTCTGGGGCCTGTTCAAGGACGACGTGACCCACAGCGTCACGGCGGCCGGTCTTAAGGTCGGCAACAACGTCACCCAGTACGAATCGAGCGTGAAGGGCACCGGCGGTGCCGACACCCTCAAGGCCAAGGCCAGCGGAGACTGGCTGTTCGGCCTGGACGGTAACGACCATCTGATCGGCGGGGCGGGCAACGACGTGTTCGTCGGCGGTGCCGGCAATGATCTGCTGGAGTCGGGCGGCGGCGCGGATACCTTCCTGTTCAGCGGCGCATTCGGCCAGGATCGCGTGGTGGGTTACACCGCCAACGACAAACTGGTGTTCCTCGGCGTGCAGGGGGTGTTGCCGGGCGACGACTTGCGCGCACACGCCACGGCGGTGGGGCAGGATACGGTGCTGAAATTCGGTGCTGATTCGGTGACGCTGGTCGGGGTTGCGTTGAACAGCCTGAGTGCCGACGGAATCGTGATCGCCTGACGACAAGGTGGGGAGGGAGCGTATTCCCTCCCCATAGCAAAAGTGACTCGCCAGCCATTCCCTGACTCCAATCCCTGCACCAACAGGAAATGCGGCCTAAAGCCATGACGGCAACGTTCGTCATCTAAAGGTCGCCAACGAGTACAGGAGATTCACACGTGAAAGGTTTCAAGGGGTATATCGGTGTTGCGGGGCTTGTGCTGCTGTCGGCCAATGCCTGGGCCGATCTGCCTCACAGCTCGATTCTGAGCCGCTATGGCGTGACACCCGATCAACTGCCAGAGCCGGCCAAAAGCGAAGACGCCAAACCCGTCGAAAAAAAAAGCCGCTTTCATATCCAGCCCGAACAACCGTTCGTGACCGTTCGCATCGGCGAAGACAAAACGCCGGAGATGACCGGCAACCTGAGCATCGACCGCATGGCGCAGCAGGAGCGACAGCGTTGCCAGCGCTTGCAGGAAGAACTGGTTCGTCGGGGCGAGCGGCCCTTCAGTTGCGACGACTCCCTCCCGGGCATGGCATTACCCCGCTGATGAATGCAAAAAAGGCTGCGATCCCATAGGGTCGCAGCCTTTTTTGATGTTTTATCCGTCAGTCTTCTTTGCGCACCGTGGCCACTTCGTCGGCACGTACGCGGACTTTGGCGCCGGAAATATCCTTGAACTCGTAGAAGCCGTCCTCGTTTTTGGTATCGGGCATGTCTTCGGTCAGGTACTGGGTGCCGTTCTGCAGGGTGACCACCGTCGGGGTCGAGCAACCGGCCAGGGTCAGCAGCGCCGCAACAGCCAACGGGATCCCGAGAGTCTTGATTTTCATAAGCAGCATTCCTGTTCATTTCGACCATTGTCGGCCTCTAACGCGGTTGGTGCCATTACGCCGGGAAAAGTTCGATGGCCACCTGAAAAAAACCGCATTCAAGGTGCCATTGATCTTTTTCCGTTTGCGCCCGCCGGGGCGGGCTGGTATCTGTACGCATAACCAGTACTCGCTTGCCATGGCCCCGAAACCACCGTGACTGCCAATCCCCTCGACGACCCGTTCTATTACCTCAACAACTTCCGCCAGGTGCTTGATTGGCTTGAGCTTCGTTACGCCGATGTCATGAGCGAAGCGGAGCACGCCTTCATCCGCGACTTCAAGACACTGCCGCGCGGATCCCAGGGATTGCTGGTGCGGATGGTGATGCGCAAGGGCGTGCATTTTCGCGCCGGCAAGCTGAATTATCCGGAAATCGGCGACATCGCCGAGGCGGCGCAACCGCTGCTGGATCACGGCTGGCTCGATGAACAGGCGCCGTTGTCGATGGCGGATCTGTTCGAGGTGTTGCTCAAGGCCGAGATCCTGCAAGCCTTCGGCCCGGCCATCGACCAGCCCCGAGGCAAGAAAGTCGACTGGCTGCCGCTGCTGCACGACCGATTTCCCGAGCCCCGCAGTTTCCGGCAATGGTGCCCGGCGCTGGCGGACCGGCTGCTCAGCCTGACATTGATGGACCTGTGCGATCGTTTTCGCCTGATGTTCTTCGGCAACCTCTATCAGGACTGGTCGGAGTTCGTGCTCGCCGATCTCGGCATCTTCACTTATGAGAAAGTCGAATTCAGCGCCGATTCCCGGGGCTTGCGCAGCCGCGCGGACGTCGACGCCTGCCTGTTTCTGCACGACTGCCAGCTGTATTTCGAAGCCGGCGAGCCGCTGGAGCCGATCGTCGAACAGGTCGCGGCGCTGCATTTCGACAACCCGTGGCTGCAACGCCGGCGCGGCAAGCTGTTGTTCCAGATCGGCCAATACTGCGAGCGCCTCGGCGAATTCGCCCTGGCCCTGAAGATCTATCGCGACTGCGCCTATCCCGGCGCCCGATTGCGGATGATCCGCGTGCTGAAGCGCAGCGCCGAATATGCGCTTGCCCTGGAACTGGCGGTTCTCGCCGAGCAGGCGCCGGAAACCGCCACCGAACAGCAGGGCCTGCAACGGGTGTTGCCGCGCTTGCGGCGCAAGCTCGGCGGCCCACCGATCAAACGCACCGCGTCGGGCATGGTGGAGCGGCTGGATCTGCACCTGCCGCGTCTCGATCCGGCGTTGTCGGTGGAGTATCACGTTCAGGCGCACCTGCACGAAGAAACGGGCCCGGTGCATTACGTGGAAAACAGCCTGATCAACTCACTGTTCGGCCTGCTGTGCTGGCCGGCGATCTTCGCGCCGTTACCGGGCGCGTTCTTTCACCCGTTCCAGCGTGGCCCGGTGGATTTGCTCAATGAAGACTTCCAGCTCCGACGCACCGAGCTGTTCCAGGCCTGTCTGGCCGAACTTGACGATGGCCGTTATGCCGACACCATCCGCGCGCGGTTCGCCGCCAAATGGGGCGTGCAGTCGCCGTTCGTCTTCTGGGGCGCGCTCAATGAAGAACTGCTGGAGCAGGCTTTGGCCTGCCTGCCGGCCGAACACCTCAAGCACTGGTTCAGCCGTCTGCTGCTGGACATCAAGGCCAATCGCGCCGGCATGCCCGACCTGATCCAGTTCTGGCCGCAGCACAAGACCTACCGGATGATCGAAGTCAAAGGCCCGGGCGATCGGCTGCAAGACAATCAATTGCGCTGGCTGGAGTTCTGCCACACGCACCGGATGCCGATCGCCGTATGTTACGTGCAATGGGCGGAGCAGGGCGCTTGAGCTACAGCATCGCGGTGCGGGCGCTGTGCGAATTCACCGCGAAAACCGGTGACCTCGACCTGCGCTTCACCCCGTCACCGACTGCGCTGGAGGGCATCGCCGGGCATCGCACCGTGGCGTCCCGGCGCAACGACGCCTACCAAAGCGAAGTGGCGCTGGAGGGCGCATTCGGGCCATTGAAGGTCAAGGGTAGGGCGGATGGCTACGACCCGAAGCAGAACTGCCTGGAAGAAGTCAAAACCTACCGCGGCGACCTGAGCAAGCAACCGGCCAATCACCGTTCGTTGCATTGGGCCCAGGCAAAAATTTACGGCTGGTTGATGTGCTGTCGATTGCAGCTTGAGCAGATCAATCTGGCGCTGGTGTATTTCGACATCGTCACGGAAAAGGAAACCTGTCTGGTCGAAGCGTTCAGCGCCGATGCGCTGCGGCAGTTCTTCGAACAACAGTGCGGTTTGTTCCTGGCGTGGGCCGAACAGGAAATGGCCCACCGCGAAGCGCGCAACCGGGCGGCGCAGCAGCTGGGGTTTCCCCATGCCGCGTTTCGCCCCGGCCAGCGTCACCTCGCCGAATCGGTGTTCAAAGCCGTCAGCACCGGCCGCTGCCTGATGGCCCAGGCCCCGACCGGGATCGGCAAGACCCTCGGCACCCTGTTTCCGATGCTCAAGGCGATGGCGCCGCAGCAACTGGACAAGGTCTACTTCCTCACCGCCAAGACACCCGGACGCAAACTGGCGCTGGATGCGGCGCAAGTGCTGTTCGATCACAGCGAAACCTTGCCGCTGCGGGTGCTGGAAATGGTCGCCCGGGACAAGGCCTGCGAACACCCGGACAAGGCTTGCCACGGCGAATCCTGCCCGTTGGCCCAAGGCTTTTACGACCGTTTGCCCGCTGCCCGCGAAGCCGCCAGCCAATTGCGTCTGCTGGATCAGGCCGCACTGCGTGAAGTCGCGGCGCAGCATGCGGTGTGCCCGTATTACCTGAGCCAGGAAATGGCCCGCTGGGCCGACGTGGTGGTGGCGGACTACAACTACTACTTCGATTTCAGCGCGCTGCTGTTCGGTCTGGCTCAGTTCAATCAATGGAACGTTGCGGTGCTGGTCGACGAGTCGCATAACCTGGTCGAGCGCGGGCGGCAGATGTACAGCGCGACGCTCGATCAGGCAACACTGGGCAGTGTGCGCAAAACCGCGCCCGAGGCCTTGAAAAAGTCGTTGCAACGGGTCAATCGCGAATGGAACGCCCTGCACAATGACCAGTTGGCGCCGTATCAGGCCTACGACAAGGCGCCGGAAAAACTGTTGCAGGCGCTCTCATCCTGCACGGCGAGCATCGGCGACTACCTCAACGATCACCCGCAAGGACTCGACAGCGGATTGCAGAATTTCTACTTCGAGATGCTGCAATTCGGTCGGGTAGCGGAACTGTTCGACGCGCATTACCTGTTCGACATCAGCAAACGTGACCTCGAACGCAAACGCCCGTTATCGCAACTGTGCCTGCGCAACGTGGTGCCGGCGGCGTTCATCGGCCCGCGCCTGACGGCGGCGCGCAGCAGCGTGCTGTTTTCCGCCACCCTCAGCCCGCGCCACTATTACGCGGATTTGCTCGGCACGCCGGCCGACACGGTCTGGATCGACGTCGAGTCGCCGTTCAGCGCCGAACAATTGCAGGTGCAGATCGTCAGCCGGATTTCCACGCGTTTCACGCACCGGCAAGCATCGCTGGAACCGATTGTCGAGCTGATCGCCCGCCAGTTCAGTGAACGTCCGGGCAACTACCTGGCGTTCTTCAGCAGTTTCGATTACCTGCAACAGGTCGCGCAGTTGCTGGCCGAGCGCCACCCTCACATCACCCGGTGGCAGCAATCCCGGGGCATGGACGAAGGGGCGCGTCAGGCGTTTCTCGATCAATTCACCGCCGACAGCCAGGGAATCGGCTTCGCCGTGCTCGGCGGCGCGTTCGGCGAAGGCATCGATCTGCCCGGCGCGCGGCTGATCGGCGCGTTCATCGCCACCCTCGGGCTGGCTCAGCTCAACCCGGTCAATGAACAGATGAAACGCCGTATGGCCGCGATCTTCGGCGCCGGCTACGACTACACCTATCTGTTCCCCGGCGTGCAGAAAGTGGTACAGGCCGCCGGACGGGTGATCCGCACCCAGCAGGATCGCGGCGTGGTGATGCTGATCGATGATCGTTTTGCCGAGGGCCGGATTCGGCAGTTGCTGCCGCGCTGGTGGCAAATCGATCAAGCAGAAGCGGCTGTCCATTCCACCGGTTTGACGCATACTCCTGTCATTGAGAATTTGCTTTGAGCCAAGCCTGATGAGCGAGAACAAGAAGTCCGCTGCAATCGAAGACATGCGTTTTCGTTTGCTGATCGATGCGGTGGTCGATTATGCGATCTACATGATCGACCCCGAGGGGATCATTACCAGCTGGAACTCCGGCGCCAAGCGCTTCAAGGGATATGAAGAGGCGGAGATCCTCGGCGAACACTTTTCCCGGTTCTACACCGATGAAGACCGTGCCAACGGTTTGCCACAGCGGGCACTCGACACGGCAATTCGTGAAGGCCGGTTCGAGGGGGAAGGCTGGCGGGTACGCAAGGACGGCACGCATTTCTGGTGCCACGTGGTGATCGACCCGATTTTCAGCCCGAGCGGGCAACTGCTCGGGTTTGCCAAGATTACCCGCGACCTGACCGACCGCAAGATGGCCGAAGAAACCCTCAAGCAGAGCGAACAGCAGTTTCGCCTGCTGGTGCAGGGCGTCACCGACTATGCGATCTACATGCTGAGCCCCGAAGGCCGGGTGACCAACTGGAACCCCGGCGCGCAGCGGATCAAGGGTTACAAGCCGGATGAGGTCATCGGCCAGCACTTCTCGATGTTCTACACCCCGGAAGACCGTGAGGCCGGTGAACCCCAGCGGGCCCTGGAAACCGCGGTGCGTGAGGGCCGTTTCGAGAACAAGAGCTGGCGCCTGCGCAAGGATGGCACGCGGTTTCTGGCCCATGTGGTGGTCGATGCGATTCGCGGCGACACCGGCACCTTGCTCGGTTTTGCCAAGATTACCCGCGACGTCACCGAGGCTACCCAGGCACAACAGGCCCTGGAGAAAACCCGTGAGGCGCTGTTCCAGGCGCAGAAAATGCAGGCTATCGGCCAACTCAGCGGCGGCATCGCCCACGACTTCAACAATTTACTGACGGTGATCCTCGGCAACCTGGAAATCGTGCGCAAACGCGTAGGCGACGACCCGAAAGTCAGCCGTCTGCTGGAGAACGCCACGCAGGGCGCATTGCGCGGCGTGTCGCTCACCCAACGCATGCTGGCCTTCGCCCGGCGTCAGGAGCTCAAGACCGAACCGATCGAAATCCCGAAACTGGTGCAGGGCATCACCGGGCTGTTGCGCAGCTCACTGGGGCCGGGGATCCGCATCGAAACGCAGTTTCCCGAAGACCTGCAAGCGGTGCTGGCCGACAGCAACCAACTGGAGCTTGCGGTACTCAATCTGGCGACCAACGCCCGCGACGCCATGCCCGAAGGCGGCAGCGTCACCATCAGTGCCGAACCCGAAGTGGTGCTCGAACAGAACGATTCAACTCTGGCGGCAGGGCGCTATGTCTGCCTGAGGGTGAACGATACCGGTGAGGGCATGGACGCTGAAACGCTGGCGTCGGCAACCGATCCGTTTTTCACCACCAAAGGCTTGGGCAAGGGCACGGGTCTGGGGTTGTCGATGGTCCATGGCTTCATCGAACAACTGGGTGGCCGCTTCATTCTGAAAAGCACCCAGGGGCAGGGCACCACCGCTGAGCTGTGGTTGCCGGTGGCCATCGACGGTGTTGTCGCCAAACCGCTTGGCCCGATGGTGTCCACCGATTCGGTGCCGCGCCTCAGCGTGCTGGTGGTGGATGATGACAGTCTGGTGCTCACCAGCACGGTTCTGCTGCTGGAAGACCTCGGCCATCGGGTGCTCAGCGCCACTTCCGGCGCCCAGGCGCTGGAGCTGTTCGATCAAGGCGAGGTCATCGATCTGATGATCACCGACATGGCCATGCCACAGATGAGCGGCGCGCAACTGGCTCACGCCGTGCGCCTGCTCAAGCCGGATCTGCCGATCATCCTCGCCACCGGCTATGCCGAACGCCTCGAGGGTTTTGCAGCAGGGCTGCCGCGGCTGTCGAAACCGTTCAATCAGCTGAATCTGGTGGAGATCATTGCCCGGTCGATGAAGTGAACCGGGGGGGCTCGCACGATCCAGCTGAACTTGTCCGCAGCGTGGCGCCTCCAAACGCTTTGTTTACGGAGCGTTTCCCGTGCCACGCATACTGACCCAACCGACCGCCGAAGAAGTCTTGACCGAGCACAACGCCAAGATGTTCGGTTCTCCCAAGGAACGGCTGGATTTCTACCGACGGGAAATCCAGTATGAAACCAGCATCCTGGCCAACCGCACCGATGCCTACCTGGCCGCGCAATCGTTTCTGGTGATTGCCTTCGCCTCCTGCATGGCCAACCTCAACCCCGAGTGGGGCAAGTTGTTCACCCTGGTGGTGCCACCATTCCTGGCCCTGCTCGGTCTGCTCAGTTCGCTCAACGCCTGGCCGGGAATTCGTGCCGCCTATGACATCATCGATCATTGGCACTTCAAGCAGAGTGAATTGCTGCGCAGCGAACCCCTGATGGGCCTGGCTTATGACGAATCGCCGCTGTTCAGCGAAATGGAGTCGAGCCACAAGGGCTATCGCAAGTCACTGCTGTTTTCCATTCGTACGCCGTGGATCTTTGCCACGTTCTGGATGTTGCTCGGCAGTTATGCCTTCTACATTCAGGTGACCAACCCGGGAAGCTGAAGCACCACCGCGTTCAACGGCCGTCCTGTTTAGGATTGACCGGTTTTTTACGCCGCTCGTAGCGGGCGAGAATCGGCTGGGTGCTGATACCGTGCAGCAGAATGCTCAGCGCCACCACCGACAGGGTCAGGTCGGTACACAGCGTACCCACGCTGTCGCCCAGCCCATGGTTCAGCGCATAAAAGAGGTAGAACAGACTGCCGATACCACGAATGCCGAACCAGCCGATCAGCAATCTTTGGCCTCCTGCCAATAGCGATCCCCACGGCATCAACGCCACGCACACGGGACGAATGACACAGAACAGCACGCCGCCGACCAGCAACGCCCGCCAGTCCCAGTGACTGACCAGCACCACACCCAGCAGCGTGACCAGAAACACTTCCATCGCCCGCTCGACCAGACCGCCGAAGGCGAGCATGTCGCCCATCATGATGCCGGCGGCCACCTGACTGTCTTCCAGCCGCTCGGTATCGCCGTGCACCGCCTGCTGCGGCTCGACATTCTGATGACCGACAACCGGTTGCACCATGTGTTCGGCGGGTGGTTGATGGGCGCCGGTGGATTTGACTTCCTCCTGTCGCAAGCCGAGGCCGGCGGCGAATACCGACAGAAAACCGTAGCCACCGATGGATTCAGCCACCACATACGCCAGCGCAATCAACGCCAGGGCCAGATAGTCATTCGGGCTCAGAGTGCTGTCATCGTTGCGGATACGTAGCGAGAGGGTCAGACGACCGATGCCACGGCCCATCCAGTAGCCACAAAGCAACCCGGCCGGAACCGCCCACACAAGGCTGCGCAGTACCCAGTCTGGCCACTCGGCGGCAAACCCTTCACCGTTCAGTAGCAACAGCCCGAAGATCACGAAGGGAAATGCAACGCCGTCATTGAGCCCGGCCTCGCCGGACAGGCCGAAGCGCACGCTGTCGACGTCCCGCGCATCGTTGACCTGTACCAGCGCCGCGAGCACCGGGTCGGTCGGTGCCAGAATCGCGCCGATCAACAGCGAAGGGCCCCAATTCAGATCCAGGCCAAAATGCAGCAACAGGCAGACGCCAATGATCGTCAGCACCATCACCGGGCCCGCCAGGCCGAAAGCAATCCGCCAGCGTTTGTCGCGCAAAGGCAACCGCAACTTCAAACCGCAGACGAACAGGGAAAACAGCACCGCGACTTCGGTCAGGTGCTCCATCCACAACGAGGCTTCATTCAACGGCAGTTTCAGCAGATCGAGGCTTGCCGGCCCGATGCCGACGCCCAGCAGCAGACAAACAGCCGAGGTCGTGACCGGCATCCAGCGCAGGTACGACGATGTCAGCGCCAGGGTCAGCAGCACGGCACCGAGCACCGCTACCCAGATGATGAAGCTCATGACGCGCGGCCTGTAAGGTCAGTTCGATGCCGCCCCGACATAACCGGCCTAACCCGCAGTCGTGCGCAGGTATTCCGGCGTCAGCACGTTGAACCACAGCAGAATCATCGACACCAACAACGTCACCAGCACCAGCAGCGCGACACCCCACACGCTGGCCGAATACAGCAAACCCTGTTCCTTGCGCTCGTGCATGAAAGTCGGCAGGCCAACGAACAGCAGAAACGTCGAATAGATCGACGCCGCGCCGAGCACCAGCACCGCCAGCCAGCGGCTGGGATACAGGCCAGCGAGCCCGGCGATGAAAAACGGGGTGACGGTGTATGCCGCGAAACCGATGCACTGGTTGAGCGTCGGCCGCGCATCGAAGGTGCGCGACATCCAGCGAATGAATCCGCCGATGATCGCCACGCCGACCACGATGGTGACGTAAAGCAGGACACTCAGTTGCAAGGCGCTGGCACTGCTGAGCCTTACGGTTTCACCCACCGCCAGGCTCCAGCCGACATACGTGGTGCCAATGAACAGGCACACCGCCGGGACGAGGGCCAGCAACAGCAGGTGAGCAAGGTAATGGCGTGGATGAGCCTCTTCTTCGCGGCGGATGTCAGTCCAGGCGAAGTTCGGCTGGGTGAAGAGTTTGATAATAGGCGCAGACATGACGACCTCCTGATCTCTTGCAACCCGAACGGGCCATGAAGGTATGGAGAGGTCGCCGTGTCCAGCGGTTCACTTTTTCTGGCAGGCGGTTCAGAGCATCGGTTTGCCGCCGGTCACGCCGTAGCGCTGGCCGGTGATGTAGCTGGCTTCATCCGATGCCAGCAGTACGTAGATCGGCGCGACCTCCACTGGCTGGCCGGGACGCCCCAGTGGTGTTTGCTCGCCAAAATGCTGCACTTCCTCATCGGGCATGGTCGAGACGATCAGCGGCGTCCAGATCGGCCCCGGTGCGACGCAATTCACGCGGATTTCCCTCGGGCCGAGCATTTGCGCCAGACCACCGGTGAAATTGGCGATCGCGCCTTTGGTGGTGGCGTAGGCGAGCAGGGTGGGCTTGGGCATGTCCGAGTTGATCGAACTGGTGTTGATGATGGAGGAGCCAGGTCCCATGTGTTTGATGGCGGCCTGACACAGGCGGAAGATCGCGGTGATGTTGACGTCGAAGGTCATCACCCATTCGTCGTCGGGAATCTCCTCGAAGGTTTCATGGGTCATCTGGAAGGCCGCGTTGTTGACCAGCACGTCGATGCGGCCGAAGTGCTCAACGGTTTGATCCACCAATGCCTGGCACTGGGCTTTCTGCGCAATGTCACCAGGCAGCAACAGGCACTGGCGACCGGCCTGTTCGACCCAGCGCGCGGTTTCCTTGGCATCTTCATGTTCATTCAAATAGGCGACCGCCACATCGGCACCTTCGCGGGCGAAGGCAATGGCCACCGCCCGGCCGATGCCGCTGTCGGCGCCGGTGATCAAGGCGATCTTGCCGGCCAGCCGACCGGAGCCGGTGTAGCTTTGTTCGCCGCAATCAGGATACGGCTCCATCTTGCGCTGGGAGCCGGGAACCGGTTGCGCCTGTTTCGGGAACGGGGGTTTTGGATAGTCGGTCATCGTCAATCTCCGGGTCTCAGGGCAGGTAGGCCGGTTGACCCGGCCCGTTTGCGCTGAGTTCGATCGGATTGACGCTTGGGTTTGCCCTGACGTGATTAGCGGGACTTGAGGGCTCGCTCCATCCGGGCAATGCCTTCTTCCAGCATCGAACGCGGGCAGCCGAAGTTCAGGCGCACGAATTGCTGGCTGTGGTCACCAAAGTCCAGACCCGGGCTGAGGCCGACGCGAGCGTGGTCCAGGAAGAACTTCTGCGGATCGTCCAGATCCAGCGCCGAGCAATCGAGCCAGGCCAGGTACGTGCCTTGCGGCACATTGATGGTCACGCCAGGCAAGCGGTTGCGCACCGCATCCACCAGCCAGTCACGATTGGCTTGCAGGTACTGCTTGAGTTCTTTGAGCCACGGACCGGCTTCGCTGTAGGCCACGCGGGTAGCTTCCATGCCCAACGGATTGACGCTGTCGACCATGCCGCAACGGGCGTGGTTGACGCGTTCGCGCAGGGCGGCGTCCTGGATGATCATGAACGAAGTCTTGAGACCGGCGATGTTGTAGGCCTTGCTCGCCGACATCAGGGTGATGGTGCGGCGGGCGATTTCCGGGCTCAGGGAGGCGGTCGGAATGTGTACGCGACCGTCGTAGCACAGCTCGGCGTGGATTTCGTCGGAGATGATCCAGGCGTCCTGGGCCACGCAGATGTCCGCCGCCGCTTGCAGTTCTTCGCGGCCGAAGACCTTGCCGATCGGGTTGTGCGGGTTGCTCAGGAGCAGGGCGCCGCCGCCGTGCAGGGATTCACGCAAGGCGTCCAGCGGGGTAGCGTAGGTGCCGTCGGCCTGGGCGTTGAATTCCAGCTCGACCTTGTTCAGGCCCCAATGGCCCGGTGCATGGCGCAGCGGCGGGTAGTTCGGGGTTTGCACCACGACGTTCTGCTGCGGTTGCACCAGCGCCTTGAGCGCCATGTTGAAACCCGACTCCACGCCCGGCAGGAAGATCAGCTCTTGCGGTTTGACCCGCCAGGCGAACTTGTTCCAGAGGTCGGCGACGATGGCTTCGCGCAAATTGTCCTGGGCCACGCTGTAGCCAACCAACGGGTGCAGCAGGCGTTGTTGCAGCGCCTCGATGACCACCGGCGGCGCGGCGAAATCCATGTCAGCGACCCACATCGGCAACACGTCGGCCGGATAGCGGCTCCACTTGGTGCTGCCGGTGTCGTGGCGGTCGAATACCTGATCAAAATCGAAAGTCATGCGCGGTCTCTGAAGGCGGAGATGGGTCGTGCCGGCGATGATAAACCCCCATCCCCTGTGGGCGCGAACTTGTGACCGATGAATGGCCGACGGTCGGTTTTCACACAGGTCCCAGAGGCATTGTCTACAGTGAAAAAGTCGGTACCTGTGTGCCGCCACCGTGATTGTCCAGAACAAACCCGGCACCAGTACCGGGTTCCACCTGATCAGGAGTGCACGATGGATCTCAGCCGTCGTCAGTTCTTCAAGGTCGCCGGTATCGGCCTTGCAGGCTCTAGCCTGGGCGCGTTGGGCATGGCCCCGACGCTGGCCTTCGCCGAGCAGGTGCGCCACTTCAAGCTTGCCCACACCCATGAAACCCGCAACACCTGCCCGTATTGCTCGGTCGGTTGCGGCTTGATCATGTACAGCCAGGGCGACGCGGCGAAGAACGTTGCGCAAAACATCATCCATATCGAGGGCGACGCCGACCACCCGGTCAATCGCGGCACCCTGTGCCCGAAAGGCGCCGGCCTGCTGGACTTCATTCATAGTCCCGGCCGCTTGCAGTACCCGCAGGTGCGCAAGCCCGGCAGCAGCGAATGGACCCGGATCACCTGGGACGAAGCCCTCGACCGCGTCGCCGACCTGATGAAGGCCGACCGCGACGCCAATTTCGTCGAGCAGAACGCCCAGGGCCAGACGGTCAATCGCTGGCTGACCACCGGCTTCCTCGCGGCGTCGGCAGCGTCCAACGAAGCGGGCTACATCACCCACAAGGTGGTTCGCAGTCTCGGCATGCTGGGGTTCGATAACCAGGCGCGTGTCTGACACGGCCCGACGGTGGCAAGTCTTGCCCCGACGTACGGCCGTGGAGCCATGACCAACACCTGGACCGATATCGCCAATGCGAATCTGATCCTGGTGATGGGCGGCAACGCAGCAGAAGCCCACCCTTGTGGCTTCAAATGGGTGACCGAAGCCAAGGCGCACAACGCCGCGCGGCTGATTGTGGTCGATCCGAGGTTTACCCGGACCGCGTCCGTGGCCGATTACTACGCGCCGATTCGCACCGGCAGCGACATCGCGTTCATGGGCGGGCTGATCAATTACCTGCTGACCGAGGACAAGATCCAGCACGAATACGTGCGCAACTACACCGACGTATCGTTCATTGTCAGAGCCGGATTCGGCTTCGAGGACGGGCTGTTCACCGGTTACGACGCGGCCAAGCGCAGCTACACCGACAAATCCACCTGGGGTTACGAACTGGGCGAGGACGGCTTCGTCAAAGTCGACCCGACCCTGCAGGACCCGCGCTGCGTCTATCAACTGATGAAGCAGCATTACAGCCGCTACAACATCGACCTGGCGAGCCAGATCTGCGGCATGCCGGTCGATGCGATGAAAAAGATCTGGGAGGAAATCGCCACTTGCTCGGCGCCGGGCAAGACCATGACGATTCTTTATGCACTGGGCTGGACCCAGCACTCGATCGGCTCGCAGATCATTCGCAGCGCGGCGATGGTGCAACTGCTGCTGGGTAACGTCGGCATGCCCGGCGGCGGGGTCAATGCTTTGCGCGGGCACTCGAACATTCAGGGCCTGACCGACCTTGGTCTGCTGTCCAACGCGCTGCCGGGTTACCTGACCTTGCCGACCGACGCCGAGCAGGATTACGCGGCCTTCATCCATAAACGCACGCAAGTCCCGCTGCGGCCGGGGCAATTGTCCTACTGGCAGAACTACAGCAAATTCCACGTCAGCCTGATGAAAGCCTGGTACGGCGCCAATGCCACCGCCGAGAATCAGTGGGCCTACCACTACTTGCCGAAACTCGACATCCCCAACTACGACATCCTCAAGGTGTTCGACCTGATGGGGCAGGGCAAGGTCAACGGCTACATGTGTCAGGGCTTCAACCCGATTGCCGCGCTGCCGGACAAGAACCGGGTGATGGCGGCACTGGCCAAACTGAAATGGCTGGTGGTGATGGACCCGCTGGCCACCGAAACTTCGCAGTTCTGGGAACACGTCGGGCCATTCAACGATGTGAAGAGCGCCGACATCCAGACCGAAGTCATCCGCCTGCCAACCACCTGTTTTGCCGAAGAGGACGGCTCGCTGGTCAACAGCAGCCGCTGGCTGCAATGGCATTGGAAAGGCGCCGACGGCCCCGGCGAGGCGCGCACCGACGTGCAAATCATGAGTGCGCTGTTCCTGCGTCTGCGTGAGCGATATCAGGCGGAGGGCGGCAAATTCGCCGACCCGCTGTTGAAACTGTCGTGGCCGTACAAGATCGCCGAAGAACCCTCGCCGGAAGAGATCGCCAAAGAGGTCAACGGCTACGCCACCACCGATTTCACCGACGCCACGGGTGCGGCGATCAAGGGCAATTCGCAACTGGCCGGGTTCGCCCAGCTCAAGGATGACGGCAGTACCGCGTCCGGCTGCTGGATTTTCTGCGGCAGCTGGACCGAAGCCGGCAACCAGATGGCCCGCCGCGACAACAACGACCCTTACGGCATGCATCAGCATCAAGGCTGGGCATGGGCCTGGCCGGCCAACCGGCGGATTCTCTATAACCGCGCTTCGGCAGACGTCGCCGGCAAGCCGTGGGATCCGAAAAAGCGCCTGGTCTGGTGGAACGGCAAGGCCTGGGGCGGCACCGATGTGCCGGATTACAAGGCCGACGTGCCGCCGGAAGCCGGGATGAACCCGTTCATCATGAACCCCGAAGGCGTGGCGCGGTTCTTCGCCGTCGACAAGATGAACGAAGGGCCATTTCCCGAGCATTACGAGCCGTTCGAAACGCCGATCGGCATCAACCCGCTGCACCCGGACAACAAGAAAGCCACCAGCAACCCGGCGGCACGGATCTTCGATTCGGTGTGGGACAGCCTCGGCGTGGCCAAGGATTACCCGTACGCCGCCACCAGCTACCGGTTGACCGAGCACTTCCACTTCTGGAGCAAGCACTGCAAGTTGAACGCGATTGCTCAACCCGAGCAATTCGTGGAAATCGGCGAGGTGTTGGCCAAAGAGAAAGGCATCGTCGCCGGGGATCGGGTTCGCGTGAGCAGCAAGCGCGGGTTCATTGAAGCGGTGGCGGTGGTGACCAAAAGGATCCGGCCGTTGCAGGTCAACAACCAGGTGGTGCACCAGATCGGCATTCCGCTGCACTGGGGCTTCACCGGCCTGACGCGCCACGGTTACCTGACCAACACCCTGGTGCCGTTTCTCGGCGATGGCAATACACAGACCCCGGAATCCAAGTCATTCCTGGTCAACGTGGAGAAGCTCTGATGGAGAATCTTTAGATGGCCAGCCAAGACATCATTGCCCGCTCGGCCACCACCACGCCGGCGCCCTCGATACGCGGCCAGGAACAGGTGGCCAAGCTGATCGACACCACCAAATGCATCGGCTGCAAGGCCTGTCAGGTCGCGTGCTCGGAATGGAACGAGTTGCGCGACGAGGTCGGCCACAACCACGGCACGTACGACAACCCGCAGGACCTGAGCGCCGATTCATGGACGCTGATGCGCTTCACCGAGCACGAAACCGACGCCGGCAACCTCGAATGGCTGATCCGCAAGGACGGCTGCATGCACTGCGCCGAGCCCGGATGCCTGGCGGCGTGCCCCAGCCCTGGGGCGATCATCAAGCACGCCAATGGCATCGTCGATTTCGATCAGGACCATTGCATCGGCTGTGGTTACTGCATCACCGGCTGCCCGTTCAACATCCCGCGCATTTCGCAGAAGGACCACAAGGCCTACAAATGCACGCTGTGTTCGGACCGGGTGGCGGTGGGGCTGGAACCGGCCTGCGTGAAAACCTGCCCGACCGGCGCCATCGTGTTCGGCACCAAGGACGACATGAAAACCCATGCCGCCGAACGCATCGTCGACCTGAAAAGCCGTGGCTTCGACAACGCCGGTCTGTATGACCCGGAAGGCGTCGGCGGCACCCACGTCATGTACGTGCTGCATCATGCCGACACCCCGAAAATCTACGCCGGCCTGCCGGACAACCCGGCCATCAGCCCGTTGGTGGGCCTGTGGAAGGGCATCAGCAAACCCTTGGGCCTGCTGGCCATGGGCGCGGCAGTGCTGGCCGGGTTCTTCCATTACGTGCGGATCGGCCCGAACCGGGTCGAGGAAGATGAACATCCCGATCCGCCCGACACCTCGGTGCACGTCGTCGATCCGGCGGTGCACACCTTCGACCCACGCGGGGAGGGCCGGCCATGAGCAACAAGACGATCCTGCGCTACACCGCCAACCAGCGTACCAATCACTGGCTGGTGGCGATTCTGTTCTTCATGGCCGGGCTGTCGGGACTGGCGCTGTTTCATCCGTCGATGTTCTGGCTGACCAACCTCTTTGGCGGCGGGCCGTGGACGCGGATCCTGCACCCGTTCATGGGCGTGCTGATGTTCGTGTTCTTCCTGGGGCTGGTGTTTCGCTTCTGGCGCTCGAACTTCTTCATCGACAACGACTGGAAATGGCTGCGGCGCATCGACCGGGTGCTGGTCAACGACGAAGAAACCGTGCCGGCGGTGGGCAAATACAACGCCGGGCAAAAGCTGCTGTTCTGGACTTTACTGCTGTGCATGCTCGGATTGCTGTTCACGGGACTGGTGATCTGGCGCGCGTATTTCAGTCATTACTTCGGCATCACCACCATTCGCTGGGCGATGTTGCTGCACGCTCTGGCGGGGTTTGTGCTGATTTTGAGCATCATCGTTCACATCTACGCCGGAATCTGGATCAAGGGTTCGGTGGACGCGATGATGCACGGCTGGGTCAGTCGCGCCTGGGCCAGGAAACACCATGCACTCTGGTATCGCGAGGTGGACAGCAAGGATCCGCCAGAGCGACCGGTCACGAAAAAGGGCTGACGTTTGCCAACCATCCTCGAACCCGGAGAAATCGAAGCGGCGGCCAGTTCGCCGCCGTTTCTGCACCTGCCGCCGCACAACCTGTTCATGTTGCGGGCCCAGCGTCTTGAGCGTCTGGCCGAAGGGCATCCGCTGGCCGATTACCTGCATTTGATCGCCGGTTTGTGCCGTGTCCAACAGCAAATCCTCGATGATCCGCCCTCGACCGCGCCGCTCGATGAACAGCGGCTGGAAGTCTGCCGGCAACACGGCATGCCACCGTTTGCGGCCGACACATTGGTTCGCGAAGACAGCTGGCAGCTGTATCTCGAGACCTTGCTCCAGCGCTATGTCGCCCCCGAGCAACCGGCGGTGGTCGAGGCCGTGACCACGCTGCGCATCGCCAGCCCCGGCCAGTTGCGCGCCTGGGCGGTGGCGTTGGTCAGCGGCCAGTATTCTCTGGTGCCGGCGGCGTTGGTGCCATTTCTCGGGGCGGCGCTGCAAGCGGCGTGGAGTCATTGGTTGCTCAGTGCGCAAAATCTGCAACTGACGCCCGGCGACAGCCTTAGCCAGTGCCCGGCCTGTGGCTCGCCGGCCATGGCCGGGGTGATCCGCCATCGCGGCAAGCACAACGGCCTGCGTTATCTGGTGTGTTCGCTGTGCGCCTGCGAATGGCATGTGGTGCGGGTCAAGTGCGTGTATTGCGAGCAGAGCAAAGGGCTTGAATACCTGAGCCTTGAGGATGACCGTCACGCTGCCAATCAGGCGCCGTTGCGCGCCGAAGTCTGTCCGGGCTGCAACAGCTACCTGAAGTTGCTGTATCTGGAAAACGACGGGGAGGGCGAGGCGCTGTCGGCGGACCTGGCCAGTCTGCTGCTCGACATGCGCCTGGCTCAGGACGGTTATCAGCGTCTGGCGCCGAATCTGCTGCTGGCGCCCGGCGACGGATAGACCTCAGCGATGCGGCAATTCAACCCGTGCGCGTAAGCCGCCACTGCGGCGATTGCGCAGACTCAGCTCGCCACCCTGTTCACGAATGATTCCCCGGGCCGCCGAAAGACCGAGCCCGACCCCGCCGGTGTCGCGGTTGCGCGAGGTCTCGAGTCGGAAGAACGGATCGAACACCCGCTCCAGCGCGTCCTCGGGAATTCCCGGCCCCTCGTCAATGACCTCGATGCGAATCGACGTGTCATTGCTGCTCAGCACCACGCTCGGACGCTGTCCGTATTTCACCGCGTTATCCAGCAGATTGACGATGACCCGCTTGATGCCCAGCGGCCGGCCGTCGTACACCACATGCGCCGGGCCGATGAAACCGATGTCGATATGCTGGTCGCGGTAGTCATCGACGATGGTTTGCAGCAACTCCGACAGATCGAACGCGGTGGATTGCTCCAGGTGGGTGTCTTCCCGGAAGAACGCCAGAGCGGCGTTGATCATCGATTGCATTTCCTCGATGTCACGGATCAGCTTGCCCTGATGGTCGAGGTCTTCCATGAACTCGCTGCGCAGGCGCATTCGGGTCAGCGGGGCGCGCAAGTCGTGGGAGATGGCCGCCAGCATGTGGGTGCGCTCGCCGATGAAATGCTGGATCTGCGCCTGCATCGTATTGAACGCGACGATGGCCTGACGGATCTCGTGCGGGCCTTCGAGGTGGATCGGCGGCGCTTTCAGGTCCCCGCCGAAACGCCGCGCCGCATGGGCAAAGCGCTGTAACGGCTGGGCCAGTTGTCGTGTGGCCAGCCAGGCGACCAGCAGCGTGGCGACCAGCCCCAGGGCAACGATCACGGCAATCCGCACGTTCAGGCTCAAGCCCCAACTGCGCTCCGGCGGCGTGAACGACAGCCAGCTGTCATCGGCCAGCCGCACCAGTGCCATGTAATGCGCGCGAGGGCTGCCGGCGGGCCAGTCGTCGGGGTTGAACACGTCGATCTGTCGGTCATCGCCAAGCAATTGCCGCAGCGCCGGCACTTTTCCGGCCTCGACCTGTTCGCCATCCCCTGGCAGACCGAAGTCGGCTCGACGGGGTTTCCACACCACTTCAAGCATCGGGCTGCTGGCGGCACTGGCCAGTTGCGGGCGCAAGGTCGCCGGCGCTGCCTCGATCACTCGGGTGGTGGCGGCAATCTGTTCCAGCAGCCCGGTGCGCTCGATCGGCGGCCGAGCCCAGATCCCCGCGACCTGAACGAACAGCGCATTGAGCAGCAGCGACGCGAGCATGGCCGCGACGATTGTCAGGGCAATCCGCCGGCTGAGGGTGTCGCGCCGCAGCATCCGGCCGATCATGAGCGGCTGACCTTGGCAGTGAACATGTAGCCGCCGTTACGAACCGTGCGGATCAGGTCCGGACGTTTGCTGTCCGGTTCGATCTTGCGTCGCAGCCGACTGATCTGCACGTCGATGCTGCGGTCATAGGCGTCGTGGCCCTGACCGTGGGTCAGGTCGATCAGTTGTTCGCGGGTCAGGATGCGTTGCGGATGTTCGAGCAATACCAGCAGCAGGTCGAATTCGCCGGCGGACATCGGAATCATCACGCCCTCCGGCGAGCGCAGTTCACGGCAGGTGATGTCCAGATGCCAACCGGCGAAGGCCATGACCGGCCGTGAAGGCTCGGCGCCGGACGGCGTGCTCTCACCGACCCGCCGTTGCAGGGCGCGCACCCGGGCCAGCAGTTCCTGCGGGGCGAAGGGTTTGGTCAGGTAGTCGTCGGCGCCCAGTTCAAGGCCGACAATGCGGTCGCTCAACTCGGCCATGGCCGTGAGCATGATGATCGGGATGCCCATCTGCGCCCGGACCTTCTGGCACAGGCTCAGGCCACCCTCGCCGGGCAGCATCAGGTCGAGGATGATCGTGTCCGGTCGCGCCTGCGCAATGGCCGCCCACATGGCCTCGCCATGGGCGGCGACATCGACCTGATAGCCGTGCTGAACGAAGAACTTCTTCAGCAAGGACAGAATTTCCCCGTCGTCATCGACGATCAGCAATCTGCTCACGTTTGCGCAATCCATGAACCCAAAAGAAGCGCATCTAAAACCATTTCGATGCGTCGGTCATATATTTCAATCCTGCAACATTCCTTCAGCGCGGACATCAGCCGGACATCGTCGGGCAAACATCCGCAGGCACTCTGCACGCCTTCCAACCAAGGGGGCTCAACATGAAGGACATGAACAGCGGCTACATCACCCGGGACCATGGCGCCGTGCGCCCGTTGATCCTGACCCAGCGCACCACCGCACCGGGCCCGGACACGCCGATCCTGTTCCAGGAGACGTGCCTGGGGCTGGCCAACGATCAGAGCCAGTTGATCCTGCGCCGCTATTTCGAACGGTTCAGCCCGACCGAGGCCCATTGGGTCGAATACCTGCACACGATTCCTACCGCCGAATTCATCCAATGGATCATGACCCACGGCCAGTTGCGCATCGAATGCTCCGACAACACCCCGGACAACCACGTCCACGCCTGAACAAGGAAACACCATTGATGAGTAGCCATCGCTCACTGGCCGTGTTGTTTGCCGCCACCCTCAGCCTGTCGGGGTGCAGCAGCAAGAAGCTTCCGACCGAGCCGCAGGCCGGGTTTTTACGGGATTACAGCGTGCTCAAGGAAGGGCAGACCGCTTCGGGGCAAACAATATTGAGCTGGGTCAGCCTGGCATTGGCGAGGGGCCGTTACACCCAGGTTTACCTGGCGCCGAGCCAGTTCTATCCACGGCCTCAGCCTTCGCCGCGCATTCCACAAAGCACCTTGTCGGGCGTGACGCATTATTACGACGCAGCCCTCAGGCTGGAGCTGGGCAAGGTGCTGCCGCTGGCGTCGAAGCCTGGCCCGAACACGCTGATCGTCAAACCGGCCATCACCCAGGTCGCCGCCAGTACTCAGGGTCTGCGCTTTTATGAATGGCTGCCGGTGACGCTGGTTGCGGCCGGGGTGAGCAGCGCCACCGGCATTCGTGACCGCGACAGTGAAATCGCCACGGAAGTGTCCTTCGAGGACGGTTCGACCGGGGAAGTCGTGGCCGAGGTGGTGCGCAAGGGCAAGGGCGTGCCGCTGGAGAACGACAAACAGGTCATGACGCCCGATAACGTGAAAGCCGTGCTCGATGGCTGGGCGACGGACTTGAGTCAAACCTATGTGCCGGTTCAGCGGGCCGCGCTGCGCTAGAAGCAGGGTGGTCTAACATCATCAGGCGTATTTCGATTTCGGGAGTGCCTGATGTCCGTAAGTGTTGCCCTGCGGTTACCGTCGATTGACAGCCTGTTGCGCCACCCGGCGTGCCAGCCATTGGCCGAGCGTTACGGGCGTGAGGCCTTGTTGACGGGGTTTCGCCAATTACTGGATGACTTGCGCGAAGCGGTGGTGGCGGGGCAATTGACAGCCGTTGAAATCAGCCCCGAAGCGCTGGCTGGAAGGGTCGCCGAACGTCTGGCATTGAAGCAGCGCAGCCAGGTGCGCCGGGTGTTCAACCTGACCGGGACCGTGCTGCACACCAACCTCGGCCGGGCCTTGTTGCCCGAAGAAGCCATCGATGCTGTGCAACTTGCGGCGCGCCATCCCTTGAATCTGGAGTTCGATCTGGCCAGTGGCAAGCGCGGTGACCGCGACGATCTGATCGAAGGCCTGATCCGCGAGCTGACCGGCGCCGAAGCCGTGACCGTGGTCAACAACAATGCCGCCGCCGTGCTGCTGACCCTCAACAGCCTCGGCGCGCGCAAGGAAGGCATCATTTCCCGGGGCGAGCTGATCGAGATCGGCGGCGCGTTCCGCATCCCCGACATCATGAGCCGCGCCGGCGTGCGCCTGCACGAGGTCGGCACCACCAACCGCACCCATGCCCGCGACTACGAAGCGGCGATAGGCCCACGCAGCGGCCTGATCATGCGCGTGCACGCGAGCAACTACAGCATCGAAGGCTTCACCGCCCGGGTGCCGACCTCCGAACTGGCGGCGTTGGCCCATCGACATGACTTGCCGCTGCTCGAAGACCTCGGCAGCGGCAGTCTGCTGGACCTGACCCGCTGGGGCTTGCCGGCGGAACCGACGGTGCGTCAGGCGCTGCTCGATGGCGCTGACATCGTCACTTTCAGCGGCGATAAACTGCTTGGCGGGCCCCAGGCGGGGTTGATTGTCGGGCGCAAGGACTTGATCGCGAAGATCAAGAAAAACCCGCTGAAACGCGCATTGCGGGTCGACAAACTGACCCTGGCAGCGCTGGAAGCAGTGCTCGGACTCTATCGCGACCCGGATCGTCTGGCCGAGCGCTTGCCGAGCCTGCGCCTGCTGACCCGGCCGCAAGCTGACATTCTGGCCCAGGCCGAACGCCTGCAACCGGCCTTGTCTCAAGTGTTGGGCGAAGAGTGGAACGTCACGGCAGAGCCCGCGTTGGGCATGATCGGCAGCGGCAGCCAACCGGTGGCGCGCCTGCCGAGCGCAGCGCTGTGCCTGCGCCCACAGGTATCGAAACGCCTGCGCGGACGTTGCCTGCTGAATCTGGAAACCGCGTTGCGCGCCTTACCGATCCCGGTGCTCGGGCGCATCGATGACGACGCGCTGTGGCTGGACCTGCGGCAACTCGACGATGAACCGGCGTGGCTGGCGCAACTCGGGCAGTTGCAAACGTGATCGTAGGCACGGCAGGGCACATCGACCACGGCAAGACGTCACTGCTGCAAGCGCTGACCGGGCAAACCGGCGACCGCCGCCCGCAGGAACGTGAGCGCGGGATGACCATCGACCTCGGTTATCTGTACGCCGAACTGGCGCCCGGCGCCGGGCTGACCGGCTTCATTGACGTGCCGGGGCACGAGAAATTCACCCACAACATGCTCGCCGGCGCGCAGGGCATCGATCTGGTGTTGCTGGTGGTGGCGGCGGATGACGGCGTGATGCCGCAGACCCGCGAGCATCTGGCGATCGTCGAACTGCTGGGCATTCCACGGGCGCTGGTGGCGATCACCAAGTGCGACCGGGTCGAGGCGGGCAGAGTGGAGGAAGTTCGCCGACAGGTTGAAAGCCTGCTAGCAACCGGGCCCTATGCCGAAGCGCCACTGCTGACGGTTTCCAGCGTGACAGGTGAGGGCGTCGATGCGCTGCGCGAAGCGTTGCGGCAGATAGAAGGCGAGGAGCGCAGTCGCGAAGGCGGTTTTCGCCTGGCCATCGACCGGGCGTTCAGTGTCGCCGGCGCCGGGATCGTGGTGACGGGGACGGCGCTTTCGGGCTCGGTCGCCGTGGGTGACAAGCTGAGTCTCGGGCCGGCGTGCAAAACCGTGCGGGTCAGGGGCCTGCACGCGCAGAATCAAGCCGCCGAACAAGCCTTCGCCGGCCAGCGCGTGGCCCTGAACATCAGCGCGGATCGTCTGGAACTCGGGCAGATCCATCGCGGCCAATGGTTGCTCGCCGAATGGCTGCACGCACCGACCCAGCGGCTGGATATCGAATTCCGGTTGTTGCCGGGCGAGCGGGTTTTCGAGCATTTCCAGCCGGTGCATCTGCATCTCGGCACTCAGGACGTGATCGCCCGAGTCGCCTTGCTGCAGGGTTCAAGCCTGTCGCCTGGCGAGCGCATGTTTGCACAACTGCTGACGAACGTCCCGGTGCACGGCGTCCACGGTGATCCGCTGATCCTGCGTGACGCCAGCGCCCAGCGCACGCTCGGTGGCGGGCGCGTCCTTGATCCCTTCGCCCCGGCCCGCCAGCGGCGCAGCCCGGAACGGCTGGCGCAACTGCGTGTGCTGGCGATCAGCTGCGAGCTGGAACAGGCCTTGCCGACGTTGCTGGAATACAGCGCAAGCGGCCTCGACCCGCAACGCCTGGAACGTCAGTTCAATCGTCCGCGTGACGGCTGGACGCTGCCGGACAACGTCCGCCTGATCGAAACCCGTCAGGGGCCGGTGCTGTTCAATGCGCAGCGCTGGGGGATGCTCAAGTTCAACTTGCTGGAACAACTGGCGCGCTTTCATGAACTGGAACCCGATCAGATGGGCCCGGATCGTGACCGTCTGCGGCGTTTCAGCGGTTTGAGCCTCGAACGCGCAACGTTTATCAGCCTGCTGGAAGAACTGCTCGGCGCCGGTTCACTGGTCGCCAGTGGCCCGTGGCTGCATTTGCCCGACCATCAAGTGCGCCTGAGTGCCGACGACGAAACCCTGTGGCAGGCGCTGCAGCCATTGTTCGAGCAGGCCGGTTTCGATCCTCCGTGGGTTCGTGACGTGGCGAAAGTCGTCGGTCAGGAAGACGCCACCGTGCGTTTGCTGCTGCGTAAACTGGCGCGCCTTGGCGTGATGCATCAAGTGGTGCGTGACCTGTTTGTCACCGACATCACGCTGCGGCAAATGGTGGCGGTGCTGCTGCGCCTGGCCGAAGAAAATCCGCAGATCGAAGTCACGGCCTTCCGCGATGCGCTAGGCTTGGGACGCAAGCGCAGTATTCAGATCCTCGAATACTTCGACCGGCTGGGCCTGACCCGGCGCGTCGGCGAAGGCCGGCAAATCCGCTCCGACAGTGCGCTGGCCAACCCCGGCGCGGACTGAGTTCATGGAAGGCAATCGCGCCCGGTGGCGCGGCCGGGCTTCAAACCCGGTTGGGGACGGCATCCGTTCCCGGGCAGGTTCGACTCCGGCTGCCTTCCGCCAATTTCCCTCAAAAGCCCAACGGGTACTGGATCACCACATAGATCCGGTCAATGTCATCCCCGGCCTGGGCGCTGTTGGCCCGGTGCGAAACGTGAGACAGCTGCACCGACAGATCCTTGGCCGCGCCGGACTGGACGATGTAGCGCAGATCGATGTCGCGTTCCCAGTGTTTGCCGCCGTCCCCTTGCTGCGGCTGATATTCACCGGAGTCCGCGTCGAACGGGTTGTAGGCGCCGCCCTTGGGCGCGTGAGTGCCGTCGATTTGGCTGCCGGAAACGTAACGGGTCATGAAGTTCAGCCCGGGAATGCCGAAGGCGCCGAGATCCAAGTCATAACGCGCTTGCCAGGAGCGCTCGTGAGCGCCGTTGAAGTCGGCGTATTTGATCGAGTTGGCCAGGTAGATGGAATCGCCACCGACAAAATCGAACGGCGTGTCGCCATTGATGCGTTGCCAGCCGAGCATCACCGCGTGGGCGCCGAAGGTGTATTTGCCCGAGAGGCTGAACGCGGTGTTGTCGATGTCGCCGGCCAGTGCCTGCCCGGTGTCGCGGGTGTGGTAGACGTTGGCGTCGAGCAATAGACCGGACTGTTTGAAATGCAGGTTGGCGTAGTACTGGCGCCAAGTGTCGCTCAGATCGGACGCATACAGCGCGCCGCCGACCGGGCTGTCGCTGAACAGATCGGTGCCGACAAAACTGATGCTTTCGCCTTGGGTGCTGGCGCCATAGCCTTGAAAGTCGCCTTTGCCGGAGGAACGGTCCTGGTTCTTGAACGCCGTGAAGCGCCCGGCCACGACGCGTGCGTTTTCGATCTCGTGGCTGTCGAGCAGCAACCCCGTGGCGTATTCCGGTTGCAGGCGTTTGTCCGAGGTGTCGAAGACCGGCGTTTCCACGGTCATTTCACCGAAGGCGAGGGTGGTTTTCGAAGTCTTCAACTTCAGCGCACCACCGGCGCTGGAGTATTCGCTTTCGCTACGGCCATCACTGTCCACCGGCAAAAGTCCGGTGCCGGAGTGCCCCTTGCCGCCATCGAGTTTCAGCCCATAAAAGGCGTGGGCATCGAGACCAACCCCGACGATTCCTTCAGTGAAACCGGATGCGAAAGTGCCGATAAACCCCTGAGCCCACTCCTGTTTGTAGTTTTTCCCGGCGGGTGAGGGCGAGCGGTAGTCGTTGCTCAGGTAGAAGTTGCGGCTGAGCACTTCGGCCTTGGCGTCGTCGAGAAATCCGCTGGCAAATGCCGAGTCGGCCATTGCGCAATACAACAGTGCCAGGGCGAAACGCGGTTGCATGAAACCTTTCATGTGTCAGTGACCGGCCGTGATGGAAGTTGCCGGATACTGAAGCAAACCGTCGTGCTGCGATTGAGCGGATGTGCTGAGTCAGCGTCCTCAGGTCACCCGGCCTTTTCGTTGCCTGGAAGGATCGACAGCGGCGGCTCTTGATGCCTGCAAAAGACTGGCGAAGGCCGCCCTGTCGATCGGGCGACTCATGTAATAACCCTGGACTTCGTTGCATTGATCCTTGCCCAGAATGTCCAGTTGTTCCTCGGTTTCAACGCCTTCAGCGGTCACGGTCAGCCCCATCGCTTTACCCAGTCCGATGATGGCCTGCACCACCGCCCGATCATTGGCGCCGGTGCTGATTGAAGCAATGAAACGTTTGTCGATCTTGATGCCATCGAACGGGTAGGCACGCAGATAGCCAAGGGAGGAATAACCGGTGCCGAAGTCATCCATGTTCAGGCGCACGCCCAGTTCCTTGAGCGCGGTCATGGTGGTCAACGCGCCGTCCGTGTCGTTGAGCATTACGTTCTCGGTGATTTCCAGCTCCAGCCGGCTGGCCGGGAAGCGAGTACCCACCAGCACTTCGCGTACATCTTCGACCACATCGCTGATCGCAAACTGCGCAGGTGACAGGTTGACCGACAGGAGAATATCCGCCGGCCAGGTCAGTGCCGTTTCACAAGCCTCACGCAGGACCCAGCGACCGAGGGGAACAATCAGGTCGGTCTGTTCGGCCAGCGGAATGAATAAATCCGGTCCGAGCAACCCTTTTACCGGATGCTGCCAGCGCACCAGAGCCTCGACCGAAACGATTTCCTTGCCATCGACCTTGTATCGGGGTTGAAAGTGCAGCACGAACTCATTGTTCGTCAGGGCCCTTCGAAGGTCGTCCTCCATCTGCCGACGGGTTTGGATCTGATCGCTCATGTGCGCTTCGAAATAGCACCAGGTGTTTTTGCCTTCGGATTTGGCCTGGTACAGCGCAATGTCTGCGCAACGGATCAGCTCACTGGCGACGTACCCGTGACGCCGGCTCAGAGCGATGCCGACACTGGCGCCGATGTGCAACGGTTGCTGTTCGAAGAGGATGGGTTGATGCAGGCTGCCGATCAGGCGTGTGCAGAACCTGTCGATCTCCTGATGCGTGTCCATGCCGCAGAGCACCACGACGAACTCGTCACCGCCCAGACGGGCGACGATATCGTGGTCGCGCGTGCATTCGCGCAGTCGGCCGGCAACCTCTTGCAACACAGCATCGCCGGCGGGGTGCCCGAGCGAATCGTTGATCGGCTTGAAATTGTCCAGGTCAATCATCAGCACCGATAAAGGCGGGGCGTGCTCCTTGAGCAGCAGAGCGTCGTCCAGATAGCGCGACAGTTTGTTGCGGTTGGGCAGGCCCGTCAGCGCGTCATGCAAGGACAGGTGCTGGATCTGCGCATGGGCGGCGACCTCATCGGTGATGTCGCTGGCCGTGCCGCGATAGCCGACCACTGCCGTACTTTCCACGATCGGCCTGGCCGAGAGACGGCAGTGGCGCTGTTGCCCCTCGCGGTCACGGTAGGTGCAACGCAGGTCGCTGGCGTTGCTTTCCTCATCGAGTTTCTTCAGCCACAGATCCAGCGGAGTGGTGTCGCAGACAAGCAAGTGTCCGATGTGTTTCCCGATCCACCGGGCCTGCGGATAGCCGGTGACCGCGCTGAACCGGGTCGACAGATAGGTGATGGACAACGCTTCATCCACCTCCCAGATCCAGTCGGACGCCGCTTCGGCAACCGCCCGAAAGCGCTCCTCGCTGGCTTCCAGTGCGCGGTTGGACGCCAGCAATGCCTGATTCGACGCCTGCATTGCTTCAAAACTGTCGTCGACATACCGCGAGGAACGTAGCGCATGGCGAAAGAACCAGACCGTCAGGGCCATCAACACGAGCAAAGCGGGGCCGAGCGTTGGCAGCAACGACCAGAGCAGATGCCGGCCCGGTCGCTCCAGATCGGCAACGAGGCTGTATCCGGTGCTGTCCAGCGGGACGCGAGGCTGGCCCGGGTCGATGTTGCCGTCCGGTGCCAGCGACAGATTGTTCAGCCCGTACCCGCTGCCGATCTTGCGCAACTTGGTGGGTGTCAGTTTGTCGACGAATACCAGTACCGAAGTCTTTTGTGGATCGCCTACCGGGCGCTCATCGTTGGGAAGGATCGCCGCCGCGGTGACCAGCGCCGGCCAGTCTTCGAACAATGAATAAGTACTGACGGGCCTGGTCAGGTCGGGCTGACTCTGCACTTGCTCCACCAGACTGTTCGCCGAAAGCTGAAGGAACTGGGGCAGTTGCGCATCGAGCATTTGCCCGCGAACGACGGCGTATTTGGTGCGTTCTCGATCCAGCACGAACAGACCGTCATAGCCGTCGCTGGTAAACAGGGTCTTGCCCATGTTCTGCTCGGTGTAGGCCCAGTTCGTGTCGACCGTACCGCTCAAACGCTCATAGGCTGTCGTCCAGTAGGCGTAACTGGTGATGTAGTTCTTCGATGCCGTGATTCGGTTCTCCAGTGCCCGGGCCGAATAGAACCGGACGTCATTGACGTCATCCTCATCCAGTTGAGTGGCAATGCCGAGCAACGCAGCGGTCGCCGCCATCACTCCGGCAATGAACAGCGCACCCACCGCGACGGCCAGACGCCGGGTGACAGAGCCCTGCAGGGTGGGTAACGACGTCGCACGGCTGGAGATGTCCATTTGCTCGTCCTTGATCCGGTATTTCTTCAATCTAGAACATCTTCGGCTTCGAGATGTTCAGAAGTTGCGCCAAGCGTGTCTGCCCGCTCAGGTCCCCTTGCGCAAAAGCACAAGACTTCACGCTCAAAAGCCGGATAATGGCGGCCAATTTGTTTAGCCCGCTATTCTGGTAACCCGCATGGAAATCAAGGTCAATTTTCTCGACAACCTCCGACTCGAAGCCAAGTTCGATGACTTCACGGTGGTGGCCGACCAACCGATCCGTTACAAGGGCGATGGCTCTGCTCCGGGTCCGTTCGACTATTTCCTGGCGTCTTCGGCCTTGTGCGCGGCTTACTTCGTAAAGTTGTACTGCAGCACCCGCAATATCCCGACCGAAAACATTCGTCTGTCGCAGAACAACATTGTCGATCCGGAAAACCGCTACAACCAGATCTTCAAAATCCAGGTCGAGCTGCCGGCGGACATTTCCGAAAAGGATCGCCAGGGCATCCTGCGCTCGATCGACCGTTGCACGGTGAAGAAGGTGGTGCAGGCCGGGCCGGAGTTCGTGATCGAGGAAGTCGAGAACCTCGACGCCGATGCCCAGGCCTTGCTGATGCCGGCGTCCACGTCCGGCGCGGGCACCTGCATTGCCGGCAAGGACCTGCCGCTGGAACAGACCATCGCCAACATGTCGGGGATTCTGGCCGACCTGGGCATGAAGATCGAAATCGCTTCGTGGCGCAACATCGTGCCCAACGTCTGGTCGCTGCACATCCGCGATGCGCAGTCGCCGATGTGCTTCACCAACGGCAAGGGTGCGACCAAAGAGGGCGCGCTGGCCTCGGCGCTGGGCGAGTTCATCGAGCGGCTGAACTGCAACTTCTTCTACAACGATCAGTTCTGGGGCGAAGAGATCGCCAATGCCGAGTTCGTGCATTACCCGGACGAGCGCTGGTTCAAGCCCGGCGCCAAAGACGAGTTGCCTGCGGAAATCCTCGACGAATATTGCCTGGGCATTTACAACCGCGACGGCGAACTGCGCGGCTCGCACCTGTACGACACCAACTCCGGCAACACCCAGCGCGGTATCTGCTCGCTGCCGTTCGTGCGTCAGTCTGACGGCGAGGTGGTGTACTTTCCGTCCAACCTGATCGAAAACCTGTTTCTCAGCAACGGCATGAGCGCCGGCAACACCCTGGCTGAAGCCCAGGTGCAGTGCCTGTCGGAAATCTTCGAGCGGGCGGTCAAACGCGAAATCCTCGAAGGCGAAATGGCCCTGCCGGATGTACCGCAAGAGGTGCTGGCGAAGTACCCGGGCATCCTCGCCGGGATCAAGGCGCTGGAAGAGCAGGGTTTCCCGGTGCTGGTCAAGGACGCGTCGCTGGGCGGTGAGTTCCCGGTGATGTGCGTGACGCTGATGAACCCACGCACTGGCGGCGTGTTCGCCTCGTTCGGCGCCCATCCGAGCTTCGAAGTGGCACTGGAACGCAGCCTCACCGAGTTGCTGCAGGGCCGCAGCTTCGAAGGCCTCAACGATCTGCCGCAGCCGACCTTCTCGGGCCAGGCCGTGACTGAGCCGAACAACTTTGTGGAGCACTTCATCGATTCCAGCGGCGTGGTGTCGTGGCGTTTCTTCAGCGCCAAGGCCGACTTCGAATTCGTCGAGTGGGATTTCTCCGGCAACGGCGAAAACTCCAACGCCGAAGAGGCCGCGACACTGTTCGGCATCCTTGAAGACATGGGCAAGGAAGTCTACATGGCGGTCTACGAGCACATCGGCGCCAAGGCGTGCCGCATTCTGGTGCCGGACTATTCGGAGATCTACCCGGTAGAAGACCTGATCTGGGACAACACCAACAAGGCACTGCAATTCCGTGCCGACATCCTCAACCTGCACAACCTGAGCAAGGTCGGCCTGCGCAACCTCGTCAAAGGCCTGGAACACAGCGAGCTGGACGATTACACCGACATCACCACGCTGATCGGCATCGAGTTTGACGACAACACCCCATGGGGCAAGTTGACCATTCTCGAACTGCGCCTGCTGATCTACCTCGCCTTGCAGAAGTACGAGCAGGCCAAGGATCTGGTCGAAGCCTTCCTGCAATACAACGACAACACCGTCGAGCGCGGCTTGTTCTATCAAGCGGTCAACGTTGTGCTGGAAATGGAGCTGGACGAGGATCTGCAGTTGGAAGACTACGAAGCCAACTTCCGCCGCATGTTCGGCGACGAGCGCATGGATGCGGCGATCGGTTCGGTCAACGGCAGCGTGCGCTTCTACGGCCTGACGCCGACCAGCATGAAGCTGGAAGGGCTGGATCGGCACCTGCGCCTGATCGAGAGCTACAAGAAACTGCACGCAGCGCGGGCCAACTTCGCGGGTTGATTCCGTTGGCAGCAGGCACAAAAAAAGCACCTTCGCGGGTGCTTTTTTTGTGGTCGGCAGATGATGGTGTCAGAGCGCGGCCTTCACCTGCAATCCAAACACCAATGCATTGTCGATGTCCTGCCCGGAGAACGCGCCTGGCTCGATGATGTACTGCACATTCGGACGCAGCGTCAGCCATGGAGTGGCTTGATAGCCGTAGCCGAGTTCGATCAATTGCTCGGCGCTGTCCAGATTGGGGAACGCGGCGCCATTGGCAGTGGCGGTGTCCTGCAGCACATCGCGGCTGCGCGGGTTCGGCACTGCGCGGCCGTAACCGAGCGCCACGGTGTCGCGAGGGCGGCCTTCAAAGGGTTTGTACAGAACCAGGCCGGTGCCGTACCACTTGCTGAATGGCGAGGCCGCTTCGCTGGCCGCCGAGTATTGGCCGAAGGCGTGCAGGCTGCGGCCTTCGGAGACGTCCGAAGCCCACACGGCCTGGTCGATCAGGACGTAATGGCCGCCGCGCCCGGACACTTCCTTGTCACTGCCGATGCGTTTGACGTCGGAGCTGTCGTAGTAATAACCGAGCTTGTACTCGCCGGGCAGTTTGCCGGCCTGCTTGTAGACCAGCTCAATCGGCACCACGGTACCGGTGGTGTGTTTCGGGCCCAAGTGCCAGGCACGGCTGGAGTTGCCGTTACTTTCCGGATCGACATTGAACGCGGCTACGCGTAGTTGCCAGGCCGGGGAGAGGTCATATTTCACCCGCACACCGAGGTGGGCGTTGGGGTAGTTGGTCCAGCCGCTGCCACCGGACATGTTCAGCGGATGGCCGCAGAAGCCGGCGTTCATGAAATTGCAGAGAATGCCGCTGTCGAGGCCGCCGAGGTCGTTGCCCATGGCCATGTAGCCGAGTTTGACGTTCAGCGCCGGGGTAAACAGGCTGCGCTCGTAGCTCAGCTCGGTCAGGCGGGTGTAGAGGCCGCCGTAGTTTTCCTGGATGGGCAAACGGTTGCCGACCAGATCTTCAGAAGCACTGTTGCCGCGACGGTCGTTGATGGTCAGTTGGATCTTGCCGGCGTTATCGACGCCGTACAGTTTGCTCAGGTCGAACTGCGCGCCGAGCTTGATGTTCTGCGAATAGCGCGCCGAGCGATGCAGACCGCCGTCGGCGTTGTAGGCGGTTTCGCCGGTGTAATCGCCGGTGAACTTGATGCCGTCTTTATCGAGCTGGTGGCGCAGGCCGCCCCAGTCGCCGGTCAGGGTATTGCGGGTGAACACGTTCGAATCGGTATCGGCGAGAGCGGGCAGGGCAGCGCCGCAGGTGAGACCGAACAGCATGCCGGTGAAGACCCCGGCGTGGGAAAAGCGAACAGCCAATGACATTGCTGAAATCCAGAGCGAAGGACATGAAACGACGCGGCACCCGAAGGTGCCGCGCACAAGTGAAGTGAAGGAGGGCGCTGCGGTTTACGGCAGGGCGTACGCCATCACGTAGTCGCCACGGTCGGTCGACTGGCGAGCACCACCGGCGGTGATGACCACGTATTGCTTGCCGGTTTTCGGCGACACATACGTCATCGGGCCGCCCTGGCTGCCGACCGGCAGACGCGCTTTCCAGATTTCTTCACCGTTGCCGCTGTTGAACGCGCGCAGGTAGAAGTCCTGGGTGCCGGCGATGAAGATCAGGCCACCTTGGGTCGACAGGGTGCCGCCGAGGGTTGGCAGACCGATCTTGATCGGCAGGTGCATGCGGATGCCCAGGGGACCTGTGTCTTCAACGGTGCCGACCGGAACTTGCCAGGCGACTTTCTGGGTTTTCATGTCGATGGCGGTCAGCGTACCGAACGGTGGGGCCTGGCACGGAATGCCGGCAACCGACAGGAAGCGGTTCTTGTTCACTGCGTAAGGCGTGCCTTTCAGCGGAACGGCGCCCATACCGGTGTTCAACGCTTCACCACCGGAGGTTGCCTGGCCTTTATTCTGCGACGGGATCATCTGAATCCACAGGCCCAGACGCATGTCGTTGACGAAGATGAAGCCGTGCACCGGGTCAGTGGAGATGCTGCCCCAGTTCATGCCGCCCAGCGAACCCGGGAAGCTCAGGGATTTGTCAGTGCCCGGCGCGGTGTACAAGCCGTCGTAACGCATCGACTTGAAATCGATCCGGCACAGCAGCTGGTCGTAAGGCGTGGCGCCCCACATGTCCGATTCGGTCAGGTGCTGGGCACCGATTTGCGGCATACCGACCGATTTAGGCTGGGTAGGCGAGTACGGCTCGTTGGGGATATTGGCTGCCTTGACCGGCACTTCTTTTACTTCGGTCAACGGTTTGCCGGTGGCGCGGTCGAGCACGTAAATCTGCCCGGCCTTGGTGCCGATGACCAGCGCCGGCACGGTTTTACCGTCCTTGGTGAAGTCGATCAAGCTTGGCTGCATCGGCAGGTCGAAGTCCCAGAGGTCGTTGTGGACGGTCTGGTAGACCCACTTTTCTTCGCCACTGTTGGCGTCCAGCGCCAGGATGGAGGCACCGTAGGTGTGATCGAGTTTGCTGCGCTCGACACCATAGATGTCGGTGGACGAACTGCCCATCGGCAGGAATACGGTGTTGGTCGCCGGGTCGTAGGACATCGGCGCCCAGCTGTTCGGCGTGCTGCGCACATAAGTGCTGCCGTCTGCGGGTGCCTTGCGATCGGTTGGATTGCCCGGGTCGAATGCCCAGCGCATGGCACCGGTCATCACGTCGAAACCACGGATCACGCCGCCCGGCATGTCGGTCTGCACGTTGTCGGCCACACGACCGCCAACCACCACAGTGGTGCCGGCCATCAGCGGCGCGGAGGACAGTTGATAGTAGCTGTCCGGAACATCACCCAGACCGGCCTTCAGATCCACTTGGCCGTTGTTGCCGAAACCCCGGCAGAACTCGCCGGTGTCCGCATCGACCGCGATCAGGCGGGCGTCGATAGTGTTGGTGAGCAAGCGACGTGTGCAGTTGGCGATTGGAGCGGTCGGGGTTTCGCTCACTGGCGCGCTGGCCGGTTTGGCGACGGCGGTGCTGGCGTCGAAATACGCCATGCCCCGGCAGCGCTGCCAGACTTTGGACTGAGCGTTGATCGCGTTTTTCCAGAGTTCTTTACCGGTATCGGCATCGAGTGCGATCAGGTTGTTGTGCGGGGTGCAGATGAAGACTTTATTGCCGATCTGCAGCGGAGTCAGCTGGTCTTCGGCACCATTGCCATCGCTCTCGGCGATGTCGCCGGTGTGGTAGGTCCACGCGACTTTCAATTTGTCGACGTTGCTGCGGTTGATCTGGTCCAGCGCGGCGAAGCGGCTGCCACCCTCGGTATTACCGTAGTGGGCCCAGTCTTTCTGCGCCTTTTCCGGCTCGACCGGCGTCAGGCCCGGGCCAGTGCCGGTAGGGGCGACGGTCGGGTGCGCGACGAACATGTTGCCGGCAGCTACCGCGAGTCCAACCGCCAGAACAGCCGCAACGCCGTAAGCGCCGCGACCTGCAACGTCACCATTGGCGCGTTTGAGCAGCGGATAGACCAGCGCAACCACCAGACCCACGGCGCTGAACATGAACAGGCGCGAGAACACCGGCCAGAACACCAGCCCTGCATCGATCACGGCCCAGATAGCGGTTCCAACCAGAAACGCCGCGAACAGCCAGGCACCGGCAGGCTTGCGCCGCGCGATCAGCAGACCGGAGACGGCCATCACCAGACCACCCACCAGGAAGTACCAGGAGCCTCCCAGGCTGACCAATTTCACACCGCCAGCAGCCAGTGCCAGGCCGAGCAGGGCGATGATCACGCCCAGCCCGACCAGAATGAATGTTGATATGCCCGAGAGGCGTTGACTCTGCTTCACGTTGAATGTCCCGTTGAAATGAGGCGAGCATTATATAGTTAGGTAACTACCTAGTTAAATCACTAAATCAGAATGAAGTGTAGTTTGCTGCTCAGCGGAGCGTCGGATCAGAGAACGGTTTGCGCCTGTTAGGCTGCAAGCGATATTGAAATGCGGTTGAAAGTCGCTTTTCTGTCAGGGGAAGTGGGATTTGTGACAGGCATGGCTCGCGCAGTGAATACGCCGGTGCCTGGGCTGATTAGACTAATGGCTAACAGCGCCGCCGTCTGAGCGACGGCTGGGCAATGATCACTTTTCTCATTACGCTGAAAAACTTCGTCCGACCCTACAGAATTTCGTGATCGTGAAGAAAATAGTCCGCGTAGATGACCTTCAGGTATTCGTCACCACGGCTGCGGCCGGCAGTTTCTCCGCCGCTGCCCGATTGCTGGACATTTCTCCAGCCTTGGCCAGCGGAGCGGTTCAGCGTCTTGAGGGCAGTCTTGGAGCAAGGTTGTTCGTTCGCTCGACCCGGCGCTTGAGATTATCGGACGATGGCGAACGCTACCTTTCCCATGCCCGGCAGGCACTCGAAGCGCTTGAAAATGGCGAGATCGCACTCAGTGAAGGTCGCGGTGAAATCGCCGGCACGATTCGCTTGTCGATACCGTCGGATATCGGCCGAAACGTGCTGTTGCGATGGCTCGACGAGTTTCAGCAACTGCATCCGAAGGTGCTGTTGCAGTTACGGGTCAGCGATCAGATTGCCGACCTGGTCGGCGAGCAACTGGATGCCAGTATCCGCTATGGTTTGTTGGCCGATTCCAGCCTCGTCTCTCTGGCCCTGGCGCCGACGAACAGAAGAACGGTCTGCGCCTCGCCGGACTATCTGGCCCGCCACGGCCGGCCTGCCGCACCGGAAGAATTGGGCAACCATAATTGCCTTCGGTTTGTGATGGGCGAGCAGACCTACGAACGCTGGAGCTTTCATTCGGCGGACGGTGTCAGGACCGTTCAGGTGACCGGCGACCGGGTCAGTGATGATGCCGATATCGTCCGGCGCTGGGCGGTTGCCGGTTTCGGAATCGTCTACAGGTCGAAAATCGATGTGCTGGATGACTTGCGCAGCGGTCGACTGGTGGAGCTTTTCCCGGCAGACGTCGGACAGCCGGCGCCACTTCAGCTCGTGTGTCCCCATCGCACCTCACTCACACCGGCTGTACAGGCGTTGAGAACTTTCCTGGCGCAACGATTCGAACGTTACGTAGCTGAATGAGAACCTGACGAGGCTGGGGTGCCGCGTCAGGTTCAGGCCGTTGAGCCAGACCTCAATGCTCTGACGGTGCTCTAGTACGTCGCTGCAGGCTTGGCGCCGATCTTCACACGCATCAGGCTGTACGGTTTGACGCGTTTGTCCTGACCGTCATTAAAACCTGCCGAGCGATGAAGCTGGTTGGCGGTGAAATACAGGTAGCCGTCCGGGCCGATCGACAACGTATCGGGCCAAAGCACTCGCGAGTCTTCGACCAGCGTCTGCCAGCGACCGTCCGGCAGGCGTTTGCGAATCGCGTTGTGCTCGTAGTCACCGGCGTACACGGCACCGTCGGCATCGGCTTCAAGACCGTCGGAAGCACCTTTTTCACCGAGGTCGACGACGGCTTTTTCCAGTTCGGCATCGCTCACACCCGGATCACGCAACAGGGCAGTCGGCACGGCGTACAGGCGTCTGCTCGATAACGGGCAGAAGTAGAGCGTCTTGCCATCACTGGACAGGGCAATACCGTCAGACGCCACCGTCAACAGGCCGGTTTTGCCTTGAGCATCGCGCGTCACCAGTGCGGGCTTGCCTTCAACCTTCGGGATAAAGGACGGGTCGGCCGAGGTGGATTGGGCACCAGTCAGTTTGCGGCTTGCCTGGCCACTCGCGAGATCGACCACAATGATGCCGCCAGGGCCGCTGACCGAAGAGTCGGTAATGTAGGCGGTCCCTTCCTTGCCTGTACGGAAGTCAAAGCGCACGTCATTGACATAGGTGGTCGGCAGGATGACGTCGTCAGGGAACACAATCGTTTTTGTGATCTTGTTGGAGGTCAGGTCGATCGCCACCAGCTTGGCTCCGCCCGCCTGAGGCGCGGAAAACTTCGGTGCTGCCGTGTCGAGCACCCAGACGCGGCCTTTGCCGTCGGCAACCACACTTTGCACGCTGATGAATCCCTTGGCCGGGTTCTGCGGATCCGCGACATTGGTTCTCAGATCAGGGTAGGGCACAAGCTGACCGTTGGAAATTTCCGCAACGGTGTAGGGCACGTCATCACCCCACCGGGGGAAGTTCACGAAGATACGGCCGGTTTCGGTTACCGTCACGCCTGTCGGCATGGCCCCGTTGAACGCGTAAACACGTTCGATGGCGGCGCCTTTGCCCGTATCACTTTGCGCGACGGCCAGGCCGCTTACGGATACCGCAAGGGCCAGGCCTGCGATTTTAAATAATCTGTTCATGTTCAAGTCCTTGAGCGCCAGTGATGTGAGGAGCCTTCAAGCACGAGTCGCGATAAATCAGTGAGCACGAGAAGGCAGTGACAGGCTATGCGCGACGACCTTCTTCAGACAGAAGCAGATCGCAGGAAGACTTTCCGCATTTTGCGGAAAATACAAAGCTGCCAGCCTTCCATCAGGGAGGGCTGGCAGCTTGACGACAGATGGCTTTAGCGATCAGTTGGCGTTGTAGCGCGGTGCGAGCCGGTTGCTCGAGAGCTCGGAGAACAAGGCCTGGCGGCTGGCTTCGTAACGCTCGTAACCTTGCAGGTCGTGCATCGAGGGGATGGAGATCAGCACGCCGTTGTCGAAATCCTGCAGAGCGCCGGCGACCAGGTCCTGGGCCGACATCACGATGCCCGGATCCAGATGCTCGACAGGCAATCCACCGATTTGCCAGAAGTCCGTCGCGGTTGCGCCGGGCAGGACGGCCTGGATCCGGATGCCTTTATCCGAGAGTTCCTTGTGCAGGGACTGGGTGAACGCGGTGACGTAGGCCTTACTGCCGCCGTACACGCCGTTGAGCAACTCCGGCGCCAGGCTGACGATCGAGGAGATATTGATCACGGCGCCTTGTTCGCGGGCGACAAAACCTGGAATCGCGGCGTAGGTCAGGCGGGTAAGGGCGGTGACGTTCAGCGTGATCATCTCGGCCATCCGCTCGACATCACTCTCCAGCAGGCCGGTATGGGTGCCGATGCCGGCATTGTTGACCAGCAAGGTGATGCTGGCGTCCTCACGCAACTTGCGTTCTACCTTGGCGAGGTCCTCGGGGCGGCCAAGATCGGCCTGCAACACTTCGATGTTCTGCCGGGTTTCGCTGGTCAGACGACTGGCCAGTGCGTTCAGACGTTCGCGGTTGCGTGCCACCAGCACCAGGTCGTACCCGCGACGGGCAAGGTGTTCGGCGTAAATCGAGCCGATTCCGGTGGACGCGCCGGTGATGAGCGCAGTGCCTTTGTATTGTTGCGTCATGATCAAGCTCCGTGGGTTGTGTGTGGAGCCATGATGAAGGAGGGGACTGATGTCTTAAACGACGTATATGGTAGTGTTTAAGGACATTCAAAAAGGAGTTCAGTCATGCATCGCGTCGGCTATCTGATTACCGAGGGTTTTCAGGTGATGTCCCTGGCAACCCAGGCTGTATTCGAGTTCGCCAACATCGTTGCAGGGGAAGAGATCTACAAGGTCCAGAACTTCTCGATCGGCGGTGGAACCGTGCGTTCTTCGTTGGGCATGTACATCGACACGCTCCCTCTGGGCGCCCCGGGATTGGCCGACACGTGGATGATTACCGGTACGCTGACCCCCTTGAACCCGCCAGGTGAAGAGGTGCTGGCCAGCGTGCGCGCCTTCGTCGATGGAGCCCGACGCACAGCAGGTCTGTGCACCGGCTCGTTCGTTCTGGCGCAGGCAGGGGTTCTGGACGATCGAAGGGCGACCACCCACTGGTCCTATGCGAACAAGCTCCGTGAGCTGCATCCAAGAATCGAGGTCGAGGAAGACCGGATCTTCATCGTCGACGGTCCCGTCTGGACGTCGGCAGGCATGACAGCTGCGCTGGACATGGCGTTGGGCATGGTGGAAAAGGATCTGGGCACCGACATGGCCCGGTCGGTGGCGCACAAACTGGTCATGCATCAACGGCGTTCGGGTGGGCAATCCCAGCATTCGGAATTGCTCACGCTTGCTCCAAAGTCGGACCGTATTCAGAGTGCGCTGGAGTATGCGCGTACGCACCTGAGCCGCCCGCTCAGCGTGGAGGAACTTGCCGACGTCGTGCACTTGAGTCCCAGACAATTCACCCGGGTATTTACCGCCGAGACAGGCCAGTCACCGGCCAAGGCTGTTGAAAGCCTGCGTCTGGAGGCCGCTCGCGTGATGATCGAGCAAAGTCGTCACAGCCTTGATCGCGTGGCGAAGGAAACGGGGTTTCGAGACCGTCGCCACATGCGCGAAGTATTCATGCGAGGGTTTGGCGTTCCGCCGCAGGCGGTTCGACGAGATGCCAGGCGGATTGGCTAAGGCAATACGTCTGATCGGAGCGCTTGTTCCTATGCACCCCGATCAGCCAGCGGTCATAGCCAGGACTTGATTTGCGCGCAGACGGCGTCGGTGGAAATGCCGTAGCGATCATGCAGTGTCGGCAGTGCGCCGGCGTCGAGGAACGCGTCGGGCAATGCGATCTGCCTGAACGTCGGCGTCACTCCGTTGCGCAGCAGTACCCCGGCAACCGCTTCACCCAGCCCGCCAATAATCGAGCTGTTTTCTGCGGTAACCACCAGCCGGCCAGACTTGCGGGCCTCGGCGAGAATGGTCTGTTCATCCAGCGGTTTGATCGTCGGCACATGCAGCACCGCGACATCGACGCCATCGGTCTGCAGCGCCTTGGCGGCCTCCAATGCGCGCATGGTCATCAAACCGGTCGAGATGATCAGGACATCGTTACCGGTGCGCAGGGTCTTGGCCTTGCCGATCTCGAATTGATAGCCGTATTCATCCAGCACCAGCGGCACGTTGCCGCGCAGCAGGCGCATGTAGACCGGGCCCTGATGCGCGGCAATGGCGGGCACGGCCTGTTCGATTTCCAGCGCGTCACAAGGGTCGACGATCATCAGGTTGGGCATCGCCCGGAAGATCGCCAGGTCATCGGTGGCCTGGTGGCTGGGGCCGTAACCGGTAGTGAGGCCGGGCAATCCGCAAACGATTTTGACGTTGAGGTTTTCCTCGGCAATCGCCATGCAGATGAAGTCGTAGGCGCGACGCGAGGCGAACACCGCATACGTGGTGGCGAACGGCACGAAGCCTTCGCGGGCCATGCCTGCGGCAGCGCTCATCAACAGTTGTTCGGCCATGCCCATCTGATAGAAACGATCCGGGTGGGCCTTGGCGAAAATATGCAGGTCGGTGTACTTGGACAGGTCAGCGGAGAGGCCGACGATGTCCGGACGCTGATCCGCCAGTGCAGCCAATGCATGGCCAAAAGGTGCTGAGCGGGTGGCTTGGCCTTCAGAGGCAATCGAGGCAATCATCGCCGAGGTGGTCAGGCGCTTCTTGATCGGTTCGCCAGTCGAGGTCGGTGTGTTGGCGGCGTTGCTCATTGGTTTTTTCCTTCTTCAAGCGTGGTCAGTGCCAGATCCCATTCGTGTTCGTCCACGCGGATGAAATGGGTCTTTTCGCGGTTTTCGAGGAAGGGCACACCTTTGCCCATGGTGGTGTCGCAGATGATCACCCGTGGCTGAGTACCGGGGTGGTGGCGGGCGGCATCGAAGGCTTTGACCAGTGCGTCCAGGTCGTTGCCGTCGACGCGCTGGCTGAACCAGCCAAACGCTTGCCAGCGATCAACGATGGGTTCGAACGACAGGATCTCGCTGGAATGGCCGTCCGCTTGCTGGTTGTTGACGTCGACGATGGCGATCAGGTTGTCGAGCTTCCAGTGCGAGGCCGACATCACGGCTTCCCAGGTCGAGCCTTCGTTCAGCTCGCCGTCCGACAGCAGGTTGTAGACGAACGATGTCGAGCCCTTGCGCTTGAGACCCAGGCAAGCCCCGACGGCGATACCCAGCCCCTGACCCAGCGAACCACCGGTGATTTCCATGCCCGGTGTGTAGGCGGCCATGCCCGACATCGGCAATCGGCTGTCGTCCGAGCCGTAGGTTTCAAGCTCATCGAGCGGAATGATCTCGGCTTCGATCAGCGCCGCGTACAGCGCAATCGCGTAGTGACCGATCGACAGATAGAACCGATCACGCGGCTCCCACGCCGGGTCTTCGGGGCGATAGCTCAGCGCATGGAAGTAGGCGACCGCGAGCAGGTCCGCCGCACCGAGGGCCTGGCCGACATAGCCCTGGCCCTGCACCTGGCCCATGCGCAAGGCATGGCGGCGAATGTTGTGGGCGCGCTCGGCCAGCGTCTGGGGTGTTGTGAATGAAAGGTTGGCAGTCATGGTGAATTCTCCTGTGAATCAACGATTGACCAGGGCGGCGGGAATGCGCAGGACCAGCGAGGCGCCGATCAGCAGCACGCCGGTGATCAGATACATGCCGATAGCGCTGGAGCCGGTGAGTGTGGTTATCCAGCCAATCAGGTAGGGCGAGCAGAAGCCGGCAAGGTTGGCGAAGCTGTTGACGGCGGCGATGCCGGCCGCGGCGGAGACACCACCAAGCAGCGTGGTGGGGAGCATCCAGAACAGCGAGGTCGCGGAAAGGATGCCGGAAGCCGCCAGGCACAGACTGAGAATGGACAGCATCACATTGCCTCCCATCAGCGCCGCGAGGGTCAGGCCGATGGCCCCGGCGATCATCGGGACGATGAGATGCCAGCGGCGTTCGCGATGTTTGTCGCCACTGCGTCCCACCAGCAACATGGCGGCGATGGCACAGAGGTAGGGCAGGCTGGTCAGCAAACCGATCTTCATCGGATCGGAGACCCCGGCATTACGCACAAGGGTCGGCAGCCAGAAGGTAATTGCGTACTGCCCCATCACCACACAGAAATAGATCCCCGCGAGCAGCCAGAGGCGACGGTCACGAATGAATTCGCCCACGGATGCATGCGTCACTTTCTGCTGGTCATCCTCCGCCAGCTCACGGGTGATCAGGGCTTTTTCGTCGTCGTTGAGCCAACTGGCCTGATGCACGCCATCCTTGAGGTAGCTGAGCACCAACAGTCCGACAACCACCGTAGGCACGGCCTCCAGCACAAACATCCATTGCCAGCCGGCCCAGCCGTGCATGCCGGCGAAGTGGTTCATGATCCAGCCGGAGAGCGGGCCGCCGACCATGCCCGACAACGGGATGGCGATGAACCACAACACCGTCATGCGCGCACGCCGGTAGGACGGAAACCAGTAGGTGAGGTACAGCAGCAGACCCGGCGCCAGGCCGGCTTCGGCAATGCCCAGCAGAAAGCGCAGGGCGTAGAACTGCCAGGCGGTTTCGACGAAGGCGAAGAGGGCGGAGACAATGCCCCAGGTGATCATGATGCGCGCGATCCAGACCCGCGCGCCGACCTTGTGCAGGATGATGTTGCTGGGCACTTCGCAGAGAAAGTAGCCGATGAAGAACATGCCGGCGCCCAGCCCGTAGACTGTTTCGCTGAGCGCCAGATCGTTCATCATTTGCAGTTTGGCAAAGCCGACGTTGACGCGATCGAGGTAGGCGCACAGGTAGCACAGCATCAGGAACGGCATCAGGCGCCAGGCGGTTTTACGGTAGGCGTTGGAACGCACCGCCGAAACGGCTTCGAGCGACAGGGTAGTCATGGTCTGATCTCTTGTTTTTATTGACCGCCGGGCAAGTCTGCCCGGCCGTATCATCGATCCAGAACCGCACGGGCCGCGAGGCCCGCCACGTGTGTCAGTGAATCAGCATGCCGCCGTTCACATCCAGGGTGATGCCGGTCAGATAGGAGGACAGGTCGCTGGCCAGGAACAGCGCCGCATTGGCCACATCCTGCGCCTCGCCCAGACGTCCCAGCGGAATGCCGTCGATGATCGCGTGGCGGCGTTCGTCCTGCATCAGGCCGCCCGTAATGTCGGTGTGAATCAGGCCGGGGGCGATGGAGTTGACGCGCACGTTGTCCGGCCCCAGCTCACGCGCCATGGCCTTGGCCAGACCCAGCACACCGGCCTTGGCGGCGCTGTAATGAGGCCCGCCAAAAATGCCGCCGCCGCGCTGCGCGGAAACCGAAGACATGCACACAATGCTGCCGCTGGCTTGCTGGCGCATCAGCGGAATCACCGCCTGGGACATCAGCAACGTACCGCGCAGGCTGACGTCCAGCACCTTGTCGTAATCACCGGGGCGGATATCGAGGGTCTTGAGGGGTTGGGTGATGCCGGCATTGTTGACCAGTATGTCGATACGGCCAAAGTGTTCGATGACGGTCGCGACAGCCTGCTGCACCTGAGACTCGTCGGCGACGTTGGCAGCCAGGCCGAGATGACCCTCGCCCAAAGAGGCAGCGGCATCGCGGGCAGCGGATGCGTCCAGATCCAGAATCACCACCCGGGCGCCATGTTGAGCGAAGGTCGTAGCTGTCGCGCGGCCGATACCACGTGCGGAGGCAGCACCTGTGATGATCGCGACTTTGCCTTGAAGAAGCATGGGAGAAACCTCTGATTGTTGTTATTGAGTCGGTCCGTGCAGAACCGATGACTCAGCTTGTCTCCCGGAACGACCCTGAGCAATAACGCGAACTTCACTGGATACTGAAAAAAATTCAGCACTCGCCAACATGCGAATGCGGTGTTTGAATAGCCGAACGCCCGGCCTCAGCCACTTGCAGCGGAACAACCCTCATCATGAGTTCATCTGGCGAAACACCGCCAATCCTGCCACCCCTGAAAGCCATTCAGGCCTTTGAGCAAACTGCGCGCTTTGGCAACGTCGCGCGAGCGGCCGAAGTGCTGGACCTGACGCCCTCGGCAGTCAGTCACCAACTGGCCAAACTCGAGGCGATGATCGGGCGGCAGCTGTTCCTCAGAACGGCCAGGGGAGTGACGTTGACGCCCGTGGGCGAGCAATACCTGTCCGAGATATCCGGCATCCTGCACAGCCTGGCGGTGGCAACAGAGCGCGCGACCAGTGATGTCAGCCTCGACTGTCTGCGATTGCATTCATCACCCAGCTTCGGCCTGTTGTGGCTGATGCCGCGCCTGGAACAGTTTCGCGAGAGCCATCCCGACATTCAGCTCAATCTCTCATGCTCCTATGAGTCGCTGCACTTCAGTCGGGACAAGATCGACGTGGACATCCGCCACGGCATGCCGAACTGGCCAAGTTTCGAAGTGCGCACGTTGCGCAACGAAAAAATCGCAGTCCTCGCATCACCCAAGCTTTTGGAAAAACGCCCGATCCGCGCCGTCGCTGACTTGCTGGACTGCAACCTGATCCTGTCGGAGGCGACGCTGATCAAGTGGCCGCAACTGTTTGCTCAACACGGGCTGTCGCGCCCTGAAAGCCCCTATACCTTGAGCTTTGATCGCTCCTACATGACCCTCGAAGCCGCCAGCCACGGGCTTGGATTTGCATTGGAAAGCACGCTGCTGGCGCAGGACTACCTGGCGCGCGGCGAGTTGGTCGAAGTCATTCCCGGGCTGAGTGCCCCGATCACCGCACACCACTTGGTTTTCCCGAAGGCGCATGCGGGATTTCCACGGGTGAGGCGTTTTCTGGAATGGATGCAGCGTGAGTTGGGGCATGACTTCAGTTACTGAAGCACATCCATATTGATCTTGCGCCAACACGCTTCCGAGAAACTGTAAACCGAGAAGGCAATCAGCCCCAGGGCCATCACCATCAGGACAAGCCATCCGGCGGGCAGATTCTGCAGCGCGTCCAGCGCTTCCTTCATGCCAGGCGGGTCCATGGCTTGATAAGCGGAACCGCTGACGGCCAGCAGCAAAGCAATCTCCATAAACACGACGCCGCGTGCGATCAGACCGAAGCGAGACACCGGACGGACATAGCGCATGACCTCTTCGTCGGCCTCAAAATACTTCTCGAACGAGGCCTTCCATCCCTTGATGATGTGAGCAACGCCAACCCCCAGCGGAATGAGCGCAATCAGGTACAACAATAGATTCGAGTGTTCCCAAGACAAAAGATGCGCCAGCCAGTCTTTGGTCTGCTCTGCGGAATGGCTCGAACGGCGGCTACCGCTCACAAGCAGTCCCAATGCAAAAAACGCCAGAGCACCGTTGACCAGACCTCCTGCAAACAGGCCTGCACGAATCACCAGCCCTTTGAGCTGCGTGCCGTGATGATCGACATCGCGTATCGCTTGCAGGACACGCCAGGCTGCAAACGCAAGCAGACCCGCCACCACAAGGCCCACCAGAAAATAGCCGAACGGCTGGCTCAGCAAGGCTTCCAGACTCTTGTGACTGTCCTTGGGTTTTGTCGAATCATGGGCTGCCAATAGCGCGAATATGCCGATGATCAAATAAAGCACTCCGCGAGCGGCGTATCCGCCCCGAGCGAGTATGACGAGACTGCGTTGCGCGGACATTGGATAGATTTCCGAGGTGTATTAAGAGAGCAGACCCTTGTTGCTGAAAGGGGTTCTGTTACAAATCGGAGTCCGGACGTTTACCCGGAGTGCGATGGATGAAGGGGACGAGCTGCCGTTGCGAGCCGGACGATCCTGACCCATCATTCAGATTCATATTGATGCCGTGGTGAAAATGGACAAGCAACTGGCTGGTTACTCGATTGTATTGACCATCATCTGGGTTTCAGCGGTTATCGCGGTCATGTACTGGATGTCTAATTGAACGTATTGGGTGGCGATGTGGAAGGCGTGGTGTTGGGCGACAAGATTCAGCGAGAAGCGGACCGGCTGCTGGCGCAGATTGTCCGGGCAGACTCGATGATCATTGCTGTCAAGGCAGGGGCGCGGGCGGATGGTTTCGTGCTGGGACTGGAAACCGGCGGGGCTTTGCGTGCCGGCGATGCCGAGAGGCTGTACATCATTTTCGAAGCCGCGCTGGTGGAGCGCTTGAAGTCATTGTCGCGAGGCTGATCAGATCGGCTGATTGAATCGATATTCATGAACAGCCATCTACTTGAACTATAAGCTGATCACTCAATGTTCATTTTTGTACGGGGCGAGGGCATGGACTGGAGTGACATGCGGATCTTCCTGGCGATTGCCCGCAACGGCTCGCTGGGCGGAGCCGCCAGGGAGTTGGGGGTCAGTCACCCAACGGTCGGACGGCGCTTGCAGGTGCTTGAACAAACCAGTGGGCAAGCCTTTTTCCTGCGGACCGCTCAAGGGCTGGTGCTCACGGACAGTGGCGAGAGGATTCTCGGTCTGGCGCAGGACATGGAACACAGTGCGTTGGCCATCGAGCGGCGTCTGGCGGGGCATGGTGATCAGCCTGAAGGCCTGTTGCGGATATCCTCAGCCGACTGGTTCGCCTGTCATGTTTTGTCGCCGGTTCTCAGCGAACTGGTGCACCGCTACCCGTTGATCGTTCCCGAAGTCATCGCCGGGCATCGACTGTTCGACCTTGCCCGCCGGGATGCCGACATCGCTTTCCGGATCGTGCCTTTCACCGAACCCGACATCGTGCACCGCAAGCTGACAACTCTGTCGTACGGCCTATACGCGGCTTCGCATGCCCCGACGCCGCAGCCGGACGGCGAGGGGCTTGGCCTGATCCTGATGAACATCGCCCAGGCCCATTACCCGGACGTGCAATGGCTGCAGCAACGCTATCCGCTGGCCCGCACCGTGTTCACCAGCAGCAGCCGTACGGTTCAGGCACAGATGTGCGCGAAGGGGCTGGGCGTTGCCGTCTTGCCCCGCGTCCTCGGTGACTCCGTGTCGGGACTGCGACTGCTGGATGAGGACGAGCCACCGCCAGGGCGGGACATCTGGATGGGGTATCACCAGGACATGCGCCAGATGGACCGGCTGCGCGCACTGGCCGACCTTGCCTCCAGCATGATCGGTACGGGGTAGCGCGCCTCAGGTCGGGCGTACAGCCGAGGCTTGCGCTACCGTCGCTGGCTCGCGCGCTAACGTCAGGCTTATCGCTGTCCCTACGGCCAGGCAGACGGCGATGCACAGAACAGCGATCGTGAACGCATGAGTGATGCTGACCGCCGTTGCCGGTTCTCCCAGCAAGGTATAAAACACACCGCCAATCAGTGCCACGCTCAGCGATGTGCTGATCTGCAGCGTGGCGCTGGTAATGCCTGCGATCATCCCGGCATACGCCGGCGCTACCCGGCCCGTGACCATGCGCATCAACGTCGGCAGGCCAAGCCCCTGTCCCAGACCGATCAGGAACAGGATGACCGTCAGAGAAGTGAAGGGCGGGGCGAGGGTAGTCGGTGTCACTGACACGAGCCAGCCCAGCCATAGTAATCCGACTACTTCCAGTCCCATGCCTACAGGATTCACGTAGCCCCCGAGGATGCGCCTGAGGAGCGGAACCGACAGGGGACCGAGCAGAAATCCCGCGCCAAACGGCAGAAAGATCAGGCCGGCGTGCAGTGCGCTCATATGCAATGCGCTTTGCATGTACATCGAGAACATCAGAAAAAACACACCGATTGAATAGAAGCAAAGCGCGACCAGAAGCGCTCGCCCCAGGCCCGGTGCATTCAGTACGGCCGGGGCGAGGATGGGCGTTCCTCCGGCCCGGTGCAAGCGGCTCTCGTAGCGCCAGAACGCTACCGCCAGCGCAGGGCTGGCGGCCAGCGACAGCCATGCCCACCACGGCCATCCGGCCTCGCGGCCTTCAATCAATGGCACGACCAGGGTGGTCAGGGTCAGCATCGACAACGCAGTGCCCACCAGATCCAGCTTGCTCGCGTGCTGCGCACGGGTTTCTTTGAGCACACGGATGCCGAACGCAATCACCAGCAACGCGATCGGCAGGTTGACCAGGAAGATCGCGCGCCATCCCATGCCCAACACGTCGACCTCAATCAAAAAGCCGCCCAGTGCCTGACCGATCACAGACGCCAGTCCAAATACGGCCCCGTAAATGCTCAATGCCAATGGTCTTTCCGACACTGGGAAAATCGCCTGCACCGATGCAAGTGCCTGAGGGGCCATTACGGCGGCGGTCACACCCTGCAAGGCGCGTCCGAGGATGAGCATCCACGGCGAAACCGCCAGGCCGCACATCAGCGACGCGGCGGCGAAACCCAGCAGACCAAGGAAAAACATCCGCCCGCGGCCGTACAGATCGCCGAGTCGTCCGCCGGTAATCAGCGTCACGGCATAGAGCGTTGCATAGGAGGAAATCACCAACTGCTCGGCAGAGGAGGCTGTCCCCAGATCCTCTTGTATCGAGGGGAGGGCGACGTTGACGATAAAAAAATCCAGGGGCGGCAGAAACGCTCCGACGAGCAATATGGCAAACATCAACCAGCGCCGGGGTTCGGGCACTTCGATTTCGATTCGAGACATGACAGGCATCCTGTAGGGAACTCAGGTTTGACGACGACTGAAGGGCAAGGCTTCGCGCCTGCCCGGGTCAGGTCGCCGGGTCCCAATTTAGGGAATCGCTCCTGCGTTTTCGCCTTACAAAACTGCACGGCCAACGTTCATTCGTGTCAGTGCCATCGTCTGCCGATCCCGGCAGGCCGACTGCATTGACCTCAAAGCGTGGTGGTCTGCCCGTTGCGATCCAGTTCATACACCTTGTTGCCCTGCAACTTCTCCTTCAGCCATCGCTCTGCCTTACCCAACGGCCGCTGCCGCGCCCAGAGCAAATCCACACCAATCTGCCAGTCCGTATGCGGATATGCCGAGAGCTGCAGTTCCACCAGCTCACCCTTGGCCAGTTCACGCTGAACGAGCTGGCGGGGCAGGGTGGCCCAGCCGAGTCCGGCGCGGACCATTTCCAATAACGCCAGATAACTTTCCGCCTGCCACAGCTGGGTCGAACGCAGGTATTCGCTGCTCGGCAGTTTGCTCGCGTGGGCGCTGAAGGCCAGGCGGCGATGGACGTGCAGATCCTCGAACGTGACGTTATCGAGTTGCGCCAATAGGTGCCGGGGATGGCAGACGTGCAGCATGATCAGTTTGCCCAGCTGCTGGAACGCCAGCTCCTTGGGGTAGCCGGGCTGTGAGAACGCCACACCGAGCACCGCTTCGCCGCTGCTGACCAGTTCACTGACGTCGCCATGGACCGGATGACGAATGATCAGGTCGACAAAGGGGAAGGCTGCTTCGAAGGCTTTGAGCACCGGCATGATCGGGCCGTACGGCGTTTCAATGGCCAGTGTCAGGCTGGGCTCTACGTTTTCCGACAGACAATTGGCGTGGGCTTCGAAGGTCATGCAGCGTTCAAGCACGGCTTCGGCCTGCACCAGCAATTTGTGGCCGCTGGCGGTGAGGGCAGGGCTGCGGTTGCTGCGGTCGAACAGGTCGACGCCAAGGTCGGTTTCGAGGTTGGCAATCGCTGCGCTGATGGTCGATTGGGTCTTGCCCAGTTTGCGCCCGGCGGCGGAAAACGATCCGCTTTTGACCACTTGGACGAACATCAACAGTTGATCGAGTGAGAAGCGCAAGCGTTGAACTCCCGGTTCGAAAATGAAGGTTTGGAGCGGCTAACGGATGCCAGATCCGTGCCATCGGAAAAAGCGATGGTTGCTAATTTGTTTCATCGCAATAAACGTTCAAATATGGCCCCGCTTCAAACGATCTCCGGGGCGGATGCACCTTTCAAACGCCTTGGGCATGCCCGCAATCTCAACAGATGCCGCACCTTCAGGAGCGTGGGAAATGACCACACAACGCATTCATCCGGTGGACGAGGTTTTGCCACTGCGCCAGTTGTTCACGTTTGGCTTGCAGCATGTTCTGGTGATGTACGCGGGAGCGGTGGCGGTGCCGCTGATTCTTGGCAGCGCGATGGGGCTGACCTCGGCGCAAGTCGTGTTGCTGATCAACGCCAACCTGTTGACCTCTGGTGTGGCGACGCTGATTCAAACCCTCGGTTTCTGGAAGTTCGGCGCCCGCCTGCCGCTGATTCAGGGCTGCTCGTTCATTGCCCTGGCGCCGATGATCATGATTGGCAAGGAGTTCGGGCTCAGCCAGATTTTCGGTGCGGTGATCGCGGCGGGATTTATCACCGTTGCGCTGGCACCGGTGTTCAGCCGCTTGCTGCGGTTTTTTCCGCCGGTGGTGATTGGCAGTCTGATCACCATTATCGGCATCTCGCTGATGCCGGCAGCGGCGATCTGGCTGGGCGGTGGCAATCCCGATTCGGCAGATTTTGGCAATCCCGCCAACCTGTTGCTGGGTTTGGCCACGGTCAGTGTGACCCTGGTGATCTACGCCAGATTCAAGGGCTTCATCGGCAACCTCAGCGTGCTGATTGGCCTCTTTGTCGGCAGCCTGATCGCAGCGGCTTGCGGCATGACGCACTTCAATCGGGTCAGCGAAGCGGCCTGGTTTGAGTTGAGTGCGCCGATGGCTTTCGGCGCGCCGGAATTCGCGCCGGTGCCGATTCTGATCATGACCCTGGCGATGCTGGTCATCATGGCCGAGACCACCGGCAACTGTCTGGCGATCGGCAAATTGACCGGCAAACCGACCACGCAGCAGACCCTCGGCAACGCATTCCGCGCCGATGGCTTGTCGACCATGCTCGGTGGCTTGTTCAACAGCTTTCCTTACAACGCCTTTACTCAGAACACCGGCTTGATTGCGCTCTCCAACGTTAAAAGCCGCTTCGTTGTGGCCGCTGCCGGGGCAATCATGGTGCTGATGGGCCTGTTTCCGAAACTCGGCGCGTTGATCGCCGCGGTGCCGACGCCGGTGCTCGGTGGCTGCGCGATTGTGATGTTCGGCATGACCACGGTGGCGGGGATTCAGGAACTGTCACGGGTGCAATTCGAGGGCACGCGCAACGGCATTATCGTCGCCGTGTCAGTGAGTGTCGGGGTGCTGCCGATGTCCTTTCCGGCGCTGTTCGAACACGTCGGCCCGACCCTGAAACTGGTGCTCGACAGCGGGATTTTTCCCGGAGCGATCACCGCCATCGTCCTCAACGTTCTGCTCAACGATGAAAAAAAATCGACCGAAACCATCGGCGCTACATCGGCTGAACTGGCCGACTGACTTTTGTTTTCCACTGCCCTGGAGTTACCCATGAATCAATTGAATGAACTCATCCCGGCTGGCATCAGCGCGCTTGATCTGACGTTGCTGCGCCAGACCATTGCCTTGTCCGATGCATCGAAACAACGCGGTCGCCATCCGTTCGCGGCATTGGTGGCCGACCACAACGGCAAGGTGATTGTCGAAGCGGGGAACAACTCAATGCCCCCGGAAGGTGACCCAACGCAGCATGCCGAGTTGGTGGCAGCGGCGGCAGCGGCAAAACTGCTGTCGCCGCAGGAGTTGGAACTGTGCACGCTGTACACCAGCGCCGAACCTTGCTGCATGTGCGCCGGCGCCGTGTATTGGACTGGGATCGGGCGGGTGGTCTATGCCTTGTCGGAGCATGCCTTGCTGGGACTGACGGGGGACCATCCGGAGAACCCGACGTTCTCGCTGCCGTGCCGCGAGGTGTTCGCCAAGGGGCAACGCAAGGTCAGCGTGTTGGGGCCGATGCTGGAGGGGGAGGCGGCTGAACCGCACAGGGGTTTTTGGTCGTAACAGGTTTTGAAACGAAGCTCGAGTGATGTGAGGCCGCGCACTCGCATGCGACGTCTGCAATAATGACGCCCCACTGAGGCGCGAAGGCATCGAGTGCTCGTCTCGGCATCCGGAATCAGGCTTTGGAGGACTTTATGCGTGACATTATTGATGGCTTTCTGCGGTTTCAGCGCGAGGTGTATCCACAACGCGTAGAGCTTTTCAGGCAGCTCGCGACAGAGCAAAACCCAAAGGCGTTGTTTGTCACGTGCTCGGATAGTCGTGTAGTGCCTGAACTGCTCACACAGCGGGAGCCGGGTGAGCTGTTCGTGATCCGCAACGCCGGCAACATTGTGCCATCGTATGGCCCTGAACCCGGTGGTGTTTCGGCCACCGTCGAATATGCGGTTGCAGTGCTTGGCGTACGGGACATCGTGATCTGCGGCCACTCGGATTGCGGAGCGATGGGCGCGATTTCACGCTGCACGTGTCTGGATCATCTTCCGGCCGTTGCCAACTGGCTTCGCCACTCGGACGCCGCGAAAGCGATCAACGCGGCGCATGAGTTCGATACGCCACGCGACAAGCTCGATGGCCTCGTTCGTGAAAACGTGATCGCCCAACTGGCGAACCTGCGGACTCATCCATCGGTGGCGCTTGCACTTGAGCAAGGACGCTTGAATTTGCATGGCTGGGTCTATGACATCGAGGCAGGTTGCATCGATGCGCTGGATGGAGCCACTCGACGCTTCGTTCCACTTTCCGATTCACCGACCACCGTTGCCGTCGCTGCGCGCAATGGTGGTCAGATATAACGGCGACAGACAGGTCGGGACGGGGAAAATTTCGTCCCGGCCGATCGGTCCCTGGCCCGAATCAAAGCCCCACCGATGACTCACAATCGTTTGATATTTCACGTCCTTTCTTTTATTCACACATTTTATGTGGCCAACGCCGTGGTGTTGACATCGTGTTCCGGTAGAGCCACATCGCTATCGCCCGGCGTCAGAATGACCTTGCGGCAATCCTCTTCCTTTTTATCAAAAATTTTATAGCCCTCTGGAGCCTGTTCCAGCGACATACGATGGCTGATGATGACCTCCGGTGAGAGGCGGCCTGCCTCGATGTGATGGAGCAGCTCCGGCAGGAAGCGATGCACGTGGGTTTGACCCATTTTGAAAGTCAGACCCTTGTCAAACGCGTCCCCGAAAAGGAATCCATGTATGAATCCAGAATAGACTCCAGGGACACTCACAACGCCACCACGTCTGACAGCTGCAATACACTGGCGCAGAGCTTTGCCGCTACTTCCCTCGAGCTTGAGTGTCGCGAGAACCGTTTCCGTCGTACTGCCTTTCGCTTCAAACCCGACCGCGTCCACGACGCCGTCGACTCCCCGCATTCCTTTGGTTTGCCGAATGATCGTATCTGCAGGGTCGTCGTCTTCATCGAAGTTGATGGGAATTACGCCGTATGTTTTCTGCGCGTAAGCCAAGCGGTAAGGATGGTGATCGACCATGAAAATCTGGTCGGCCCCGAGCATTCTCGCGCAGGCTGCACTTAATAAACCGACAGGGCCCGCACCATAAATGGCGATGCTGGAGCCGTTGCCAATCCCCGCGTTCGTTACAGCCTGATACGCAGTCGGGAGGATGTCGGAGAGGAAAAGAACTTTCTCATCCGGCAGTGTCCCTGGCACTTTGAGCGGCCCGGTGTTGGCTTTCGGTACACGCACGTATTCGGCCTGCCCGCCAGGCACTCCGCCGTACATATGGCTGAATCCGAACAGCGCGGCTCCCGGGGGTATCGCCTTTTTATTCAAGATCGCTCCACGCCCGGTATTTGTAGTTTCGCAGGCCGCGAACAGATCCATTGCGCAGAAGTAACAGCTGCCGCAGGCAATGACGAAGGGAATGACAACCCGATCGCCCGGCTGCACGGCGGTGACCGCTGAACCTGCCTCCTCGACGATCCCCATGAACTCATGACCGAAAATATCGCCATGCTCGACGGTTGGAATCTTTCCTCGATAAAGGTGAAGGTCAGATCCGCAAATCGCGGTTGCCGTCACTCGAAGAATGATGTCATCGCTGTCCTGGATGACTGGATCCGCAACGTTGTCGACTTTGACGCTGTGCGCGCCGTGATACGTAAGTGCTCTCATGGCGTCCTACCTCTGACTTTCACTGAATGTAAGTGGGAGAGGGCACACAGAGAGCGTAAGTTCATAATGAAAGGCGGGGGAAGTGACTGGCGGTGGTGGGCGCGTGCCTCCTCACAATGAAGAGCGCCATATAACCCTGTCTTGCCTCTCCGTCGTGATCCGCAATTAATCGAAACTTCGCCGTCTGCCGGGCGATCCAGACCTTTACATCTACCGTGCGTGCCGTTGATGCCGGCGCCTGGATGTCATACGCAATGAAAAGATGAGGTTAAACATGGATGATCGCCCTGGTGGGCGATGGCGCGATGCAGATGAACAACATGGCCGAACTGACGCAATATGCCAAACGGCTGACATCGCCGTGGGTCGGTTTCCCGGCTGCGTCGATTCTTTGCGGACTGCTGGCGGGTTTTGCTGTTGGGTTTCGTAGCCGTTTACATTGCCTGCCGTTGTTCGCGGCGTTGAGGGTCTTTGTCCTCGCGTTCGGCCTGGTGCTTGCGGTGTTGTACACGTTGATCATTCCCACCGACCTGACCCTGAAACGGCCGCATCCAGCCCAAAGAGCCAAACGACGGTTTGGTTTCAACCTGCATATCACCAGTGAGTCAGGGCGTCCTGGCGTCAAAGGTGAACCGAGGAAGTTCCGGTCAGAAACACCATTTAACATAATATACATTACACGTAACAAAGTATTACGGAGCCAGCCCGGTTGCGCACGCCATTTCGATCTCCAGCATCGCTTTCAAACGACCTGATCTTTGTTGGCTGTAGATCCCTCTATTTAAAATGTGCCGCTCTCAATCCTCGGCACGCGTCAGCTTTTCAATCAGCGCTCGATGCTGCGGATACCGCGCTGTGAGTTTCTGCCGGTTCCCCATTTCCATATCCGCGAAATCGAATCCTGATGAAACCGCTTCGCTGATCAAACCAAATCCGTTCTCGCCATTCAGCAGTCTGGAGGCTTTCCAGATTCCGCCCGGTACGTGCAATTGCAAATGTTGTCCGGCTAGAACATCGCTGCCCATCACCAACGTCTGCAGTGAACCGTCTTCAAGGATCAAGCTGTACTCAATGGCATCGCCCAGATGGAAATAATGCAGGATGTCCGAATGGTTGAAATGAAACTGGCCGACCGGTGAATCTTCGGTCAGCAGGTAGTAAATCGACGTCATCAGAAAGCGTGAGCCGCTCGTGGTTTCAAGCATGTCCCGGTGATCAGCCTGGTATGTCCTGCGGAAATAGCCGCCCTCAACATGAGGTTCAAGGTCCAGTGATGCAATCAGGTTCGACGCACTGATCTGACTCGGATTCATGGCCTGCTCCATTGATTTTCAATACATTCTGTAATAACTCGACTAAACGGTCATTTAGTCGAGTTAGTTTCTATTAAAGCTGAGGCATGCTTCCTCTCTGCCTAAAACATAACTATTCGTGTACATCATTAATGCTTAACTTTCCCGTTGCGCATGAGCTTTCAATGATCGCTTACGCTCCTCAGTCCGGATTAGAACTGCGTTTTCAGGCATAACTTTCACGGCATTAAGTAACTCGACCGTGGGGCGAGTACAGATGAAGATCAAGCTTCCATTCGCGGCTGCTCACGCCCGTTTTTCCGGGAAGATTAGCGCGGGGGCTCGGGATTCCCAGTCTGCCCCTAACATATAGAGCGGCCCTCCTGCATTTTATACATCCGCGTTTCTATTTCGTGTGAATTTTTTTACCGTGCACGAGAACGTCGCGGTATCACTGGCAGTCAGTGTGATATTTTTTAATAAGTATGTTTTAACTGGCTCTCCTGTTATCAGCACGTCCTTTTTCATACTTATCTATGCCTCCCAAGCAAACGGATTAAAAAGGTAGCCCCTGCCCCAGATCGTCTTGATGAGCTCTGGATTTCGAGGGTTGTCATTGAGCTTTCCGCGCAATTTACTGATGTGAACATCGACGCTGCGGTTGATCCCGTCGAAAGGAATACCGCGGATACGGTTGAGGATTTCGTCGCGAGAAAAAAGTGTGCCCGCCGCACTGGCCAGCAAGGACAGTAGTTCGAACTCCATGGTTGTCAGATCGATTCTCTGATCGGCCAGGCTCACTACCCGGCCACTGCGATCGATCGACAGCTGACCGAATTCGAGGATGTCGAGCGCTGTCGGTTGCTTCGTGGGGATATGGCGTCGCAGTAAAGCGCGCAACCGAGCCAGGAATACCGATGGTTTGACAGGTTTGACTACATAGTCGTCGGCACCGGATTCCAGGCCGAGAACCTGATCCCTGTCATCTCCCTTGGCAGTCAAGATGATGATGGGGATATCGAAACCATCACGAATCCGACGGCACAGGTGCAGTCCGTTCTGATCTGGCAGTAGGAGCTCAAGTACGACGATTTGTGGCTTGAGTTCAGCGATGGCCGCCAATGCCTGGTCACCCCGGCGAACCACTTGCACCGCAAAACCATGCCGGGCCAGGAATTTAGTGATGAGTTTCGCCAGCCTCTGATCGTCCTCAACTAGCAGTGTTTTAACGAGACCTGGGTTTTCCATAAAAGCTCAGCATTAGGACCTTGATTAAGTGTGTGCAGCCTCAGACCCACGGTGCGGTTGAGCGACCGATCATCAGCGAGTGATCACCGGGGCCCCGCCGCAGAGCATCTGCATAGGCCTCCATTGATGATAACATTATTAAGATAACGACTGTTGTGTTTAATCTTATCGCCTGCTAGCATCGAAATCGCCAAGTGGCATTTTCGAGGAGAAAGCTCTCATGCAACTCTCTGTGCGAAAGGCGTTCCTGGAAGACGGGGCCGTCTTGATCAAAGGTTTTCTGAGCAAAGATCAATTGACCGAGTGCCGTGCAGCCTACGACTGGGCTGTTGAGAATCATGGCCCTCATGCGACTCGAATGTTCGACGGAACGGAGCAACAGTCGCACGTCGACAACGCCAATCCCGTTGCAAAGGCCCGTCTCGAAGAACTGGTGGCTTCCCTACCCTTTGGCGAGCTATTTGCTGAGCTGTGGGGTTCGGAGAATGTGTGGTACTTCGCCGAAGAAGTGTTTCTCAAAGCAGGTGGACGCGGTTCTCGCACGCTTTGGCATCAGGACACGTCCTATCTGCCTTGGGCCGGAAACCACTGGGCCAATGCCTGGATCAGTTTTGAGTCAGTGCCGAAGAAAAACGCTTTGGAAATCGTTCGAGGTTCGCACAAAGGACCACGCTACGACGGCACCACGTTTCGCGATCCGAATGATCCGACTCAACCGCTGCATGGCGGCGATGCATTGCCACGCCTGCCGGACATCGAGGCTTTGCGGCAAAACGATCCTGAGGCATTCGAGATCATTTCGTGGGCCACCGAGCCTGGCGATATCCTCCTGCTGCATCCGGGTTCGCTGCATGGCGGCGCTCCGGTGGATGAAGCCTTCCCTGATCGTCACACCTTCGTTTTCCGTTTTTTTGGCGACGACGCCACCTTCCATCCTTTGCCAGAACACAGCATCTCCGGTTATCCGCAGCAAGGAGTGCTGTTCACCGAAGAGCTGTCGACGCTGAAAGCGGGAGACGCCTTCCGCCACCCAACGTTCCGCCAATTAATATAAGAGGAGCACCGCCATGAGCACTCAAGACCTGCAGCGTCAGTCCTTCAACCCTGGTCACACCCAGGCGATCTACGACAACTTCCACTTTTCCCAGGCTACACGCGTCGGCAACATGATCTGGGTGTCCGGCCAGGTCGGTATCGACGAGGCCATGGTTCCAGCCGACGGCATCCAGGCGCAATCCCATCTGGCATTTCAATCCTTGCGGACCATTCTCGAAGCTGCGGGCGCAAGCCTGGTCGACGTGGTCGAGCTGATGACGTTTCATACTGATCTGCAGGCCGAAGTGCACGCCTTTGGACAAGTAAAGGACGAATATTTCCCTGAACGTTATCCAGCCTGGACCGCTGTCGGCATTTCCCAACTGGCAATGCCGGGCTTGCGCGTGGAAGTCCGGGCCGTCGCGGTGATTGGCAGCGGTCGAATCTGAACGATTGCATGATCGCGACGTGCCAAGCCAAAATGGCGTTCGCAGCCACTGTCGACTCAACGCCTTCAACCAACGGAATCACTTTCTCTCATGCATGATGCTCAAGCGCCTTCCACGGATAGTCAGCACTCCATTGACAGTGATTCCGCGCCCGCTCCACGTCGCGGTCGTCCGGTAGGTAATCGTCTGGAAAAACGCGGTGAACTGTTGACCGCAGCCATCGAAGTCATTGCCCAGGAAGGTTATGCCGGGACGTCTCTGCGCAAGGTCGCCAGTCATGCCGGGTGCACCACGGGGGCCGTGACCTATTACTTTGCCAACAAAGAAGAAATGATCACGGCGGCGGCGCAGAGTCTGTTCGACGAGTTCGACCATTTGCTGGATGCCGGTCAGGAAAAAGTCGATGTCAGGGCAATGATCGAGCAGTGGTTGAACCTGACTCAAGCCAACGACTCGGCGCGCTGGCTGGCCTTGTTTCAGATGCTTGCCCACGCTCGGCACGAACCGGTATTTGCCGACGTGATCCAGAAACGTTATTCGCGCTTCCGCGAGGATCTCGCCAGCATTCTGCGCAAGGGACAAAGCCAAGGCATCATCCGCAAGGACATTGCTGCCGATCTGCTTGCCGATCAGCTCAGCGCGCTGAGTGACGGCTGGATGATGATGCTGCCAATCGAGCCAGAGCGATTTGAAGCCAAACGCAGCAAGGCCTTGATGGATGCGGTCATCACGCTGATCAGCCCCGCTCGCTAAACCCTGCCCTCCAGCATCAACAAGGTTCGCTTCATTTGCGCAGCGAACCCTGTTTGGTCACGCCCGCGTTACGCTCATACCCACGGTTAACCGACATCGCGCCGATTTCACTTTGCTGAATTCCTGATCCGTCATATATTCACATAACATCTGTGATTATAAATAGAAAACGGAGGTGAAGATGAGTGCGGATCTCGATCAACTGTCGACGCAATCACGACAGCGACGGTTGTTATTGCAAGCGATCGGAGGCGCAGCCCTCGCCGGAGGGCTGGGTGTCACCGGGCGTGCGATGGCGCAAATCGAACCTGTAGATACCTCGATACTGGATGTGGTGATCATTGGCGCAGGGCTTTCCGGGCTAACCTCCGCCAGAGACCTCCAGGCCGCTGGCTGCGAGTCTTTTGCCGTGCTTGAAGCCCGCGACCGCGTCGGTGGTCGCACGCTGAACCATGATCTGGGCAATGGCGTGATCTCCGAAGCCGGTGGCCAATGGATCGGCCCGGGGCAAACGTCGATCGCCGACTTGGCCAGACAGCTCGATGTCGCCACCTTCCCCACCTACTACAAGGGCAAGGCGGTGTATCTGATGGACGAGGTCAACATCCAGGAAGATCTCAGCGACGGGCCGAATTCCAATACAGAAGTCGTCGCAAAACTGAACAAGCTCGCCGAAGGCGTCCCCAGCAAAGCGCCGTGGAAAGCCAAGGACGCGGCTGAGCTGGACAAACTGTCGATCGGCCAGTGGCTGGCCGGTCAAGGCATCAGCAACGTCGACAAGATCGGCTTCAACATGTCCGTGAGCCTCACCTTCGGTACCACGCCGGCCGGCATGGGACTCCTGCATTACCTGGCGATGATCAACTCGTCGGACTGCCGCCTCGAAAAGCTCGAAGGGGTCCAGGGCGGTGCGCAGGAATCTCGCCTGGCTGGCGGCTCGCAAATTCTCAGTTTGAAGATGGCTCAGGCGCTGGGAGATAAAGTCCGGTTGGCGTGCCCGGTGCGCAAGATTGTCGGATGGGATCGTGATGTCGTCGAGTTGCACACCGATCAGGGCATCATCCGCACGCGGCAGGTAATTGCTGCGCTGAGCCCGGCGTTGTGCAATCAGATCCTCTTCGATCCGCCCCTGCCGTCCGGGCGTGCCGAGCTGCAGCGGCATTGGCCGGCCCATGCACCGATGCGCAAGACCGTGCACGTCTATGAGCGCCCGTTCTGGCGCGACCAAGGCCTCAACGGGCAGATTGTGCCAGTGGAAGGTCCGCTGATCTGGGCCTTTGACAACTCCCCGGCGGACGGCAGCCTGGGTGTGCTCAGCGGCTTCGTCAGGACCGGCCAATTACCCCATGACCCGAAAACGGCGCAGGACACCCTGTCGGCGATTTACGCCCGCGCTATGGGCGAACAAGCCCTGCACCCGATTCAGTTTCATGATCTGGACTGGGGCAAGATCGACCCGTGGAGTTTGAGTTGTATTTCCCCTATGCCCCCCGGTTTCTGGACGCAATGGGGCGAGTACCTGACGCCGGCGGTCGGTCGCCTGATCTGGTCGGGTACCGAGACTGCGGAAATCTGGGCCGGGGCAATGGACGGTGCGGTCCGCGCCGGACATCGCGCGGCAATGGAAGTGCTGCAGGCGTTGCTTCAACCACGGAGGAGCGCCTGATGAAGCGGACTATGGTGTTTGGAGTCATCACCGTGAGCGCGGCGTTGGCCGGATCAATAGCGATTTACGGGCCGGAACTGTGGGCGGGCTATCGTTTCATGCAGGCCGTGGATCAGCACGACGCTGCGTACCAGGCCAACGGCGGTGCGTGGCCACAGTTGCAGGACACCTGCGCGCTTTGCCATGGCGCCAGCGGTCAACCCCGCGACGCTCAATACGCAGCGCTTGCAGGGCAGCCTGCGGCATACATCGAAAACCAGTTGCGCGCGTTTGCCGAAGGGCGTCGCCACAGTGCCCAGATGCAGCCGCTGGCGGCCAATCTGACCGACGAGCAGATCAAGCGCCTGGCCAGTTATTTTGCCGAACAGCGACCAGGCGTGACTGAAGTCCCGGCCAAGGATGATGCGCTGGACCAGCGCGGTCAGCGTGTGGTCGCCGCCAATGGGTGTGCAGCCTGCCACGGTGAAAAACTCTCTGGCGGCCCCCAGGCTCCGCGTATCGCCGGACAAGGGCAGCTTTATCTGATCGATCAACTGAGCGCTTTCAAACGTGGCCAACGCATCGATCCGACGCAGGCCATGAATGCCATGGCGGGCACCCTGTCAGATGAGGACATCAAGGCCGTGGCGCAGTATCTGGCCAAGCTGAACCCTTGATCCTGCCCGGGCAAGGATGCCCACCGCCCTACCCTGCATTACGCAAAAAAGCCGCCAAAACGGCGGCTTCGAGCACTTCAACTATCCTCCTCAGCGCGTTTGCAGAACTGCCATTGCGCCCTTCGCGCGCTCCAGCGCGCAATACGCGTAATACAGGTGCACCAGCAGATAAGCCCAGGTCGTCAGTGCTAGCACGTAGAAGTTGAGCAGCACATTGCTGTCGTCGCCGGGGATCTTGTAGAAATCGTAGATGCACGCAATGGTCAGTGAGGCGAGCATGCCAATCATCACACCGATCGCGTGTAGCGACTCTCCGACATTTGCAAGGCGTACTGCGAAATACACCAGGTAGACCGAAAACATCACCCACATCAGCACGTAGAAATACGGCAGGAGCGTGACCAGAACCTTGGTCGAGATCAACGCGAGTGTGCCCAGCAGAGCGCCGGCAAACATCATGAGCTCCTTGCCCATCGAGGGCTTATAGGCATGCGTTACCGCCATCAGCCCGAGCACCGTAATAATCGGAATCCCGAAGGCTCTGGAGAACGCGTCGCAGAAGTATGAAATCAGGTACGCATGCTCCGATCCTGTCAGGAAAAAGATCAGGAAGTTTGTCGCGGAAAAGGCAACCACAAACCACTCCAGAGCCAGTAGCAGGTTTCTCTTCTTCAGAAACCTGATGCCAAAGGTCAGACCATTGGCAAGCAGCAAGAAACAGGCAAGGCACAGCACAATATTTCTCGGTTCCATAACGATAGCCTCGGTACAGCTGACAGAAAATTTGATGGGTTAACGGGATTGAGGAACCAGTGCAGCCAGGTAAGCAGCAATCGCCTGGCGCTCCTGCGCTGACAGCGCCGCTGCAATGGCTTGCATCGCGCCACTTGGCTCAATGCGCTCGCTGCTGGCAAAAGCGTTGAGCTGGGCCAAAAGGTAGTCCTGACCTTGTGCAGCAAGGCCCGGGAAGGTGTCGTGGCCCATCAGTTGGGCACCATGACAGGCGGTGCAACCTCGGGTTTGCACCAGTTGTTTGCCCTGGTCCTTGAGCCCCTCGTCAGGGCTGCCAGCCGCATGAGCAACGACCGATTGCCGGGCGTAGAACTTCGCCAGCAGATCAACTTCATCCGGGCTCAGGGTCATCGCCAGCGGCCCCATGTTGGGAGCGAGCCGTTGCCCACTTGCAAAGTTGCGCAACTGGGCAGACAGGTACGCGGCGGGTTGCCCGGCCAGGCTCGGATACGTCGGGTTCAGCGAGTTACCGTGGCTGCCATGGCAACCGGTGCAGGCATCGGTCAGGTGTGGCCAGTTTCCGCGTTCGGCCTGATAGGCCTCCGTGGAGGTCGTGATGTAAGTCTGCAGCCGATACAGGTCGAGCAGATCACGGCCGAAAACCACCACCAGCACCGCAATGACCGCGATGACGCCAAGCGCTATGTTTTTTTTCATTGCCGCCTCCTATGCCCGACGTAACGCGTTGAGCACCTGCAATGCGCTATGGCGTCCGGCGCGCACGGCGCCGTCCATGTAACCTGCCCAGATGTCAGCGGTTTCGGTGCCCGACCAGAACAGATTGCCGCACGGCGGACGCAGTGCCTCGCCATGTGTCGACCAGAAACCGGGAGGAATCGGCGACACGCACGTGATGGTCCACGGGTCGAAATGCGCCCAGTCGTGATCGTGGTAGGAAACCGGCTCAAGCGCTGCGTCCCCCAGGGCGCGTGCATAGATTTCGGTCTGCACACGCTTCGCGGCTTCGGGGTCGGTGGGGGCTGCGGCATTCAGAATGAATGCATTGATCACGCCGATTTCGCCGTTTGGCGGCGAGTTGTCGTAGGCCCAGATGACTGGCCCACCGACCTGAATGATGTGGCCGTTCAAGCCCTTGTCACGCCAGAAAGGCCGCGGGTAAACCATTGCGGTCTTGCGTGCCGGCGAGTGCGCTGGCCAAGCCCGCTGCAGGGCGGCGCGAGCTTCGGGCAGCGGTGGATCGAATTGCAGGCGTTGGCACAGCGCGGGATGAATCGCCATGATCACCCGGCGGGCGCGGATCTCGCCCTGATCCGTTTGCAGTCTGACGATGTCGCGGTTCCAGTCAGCAATTTTGCGCACTGGGCACGACAAGCGAACCCTGTCGCCCAACAATTGCGCCATTTTGCTGCTGAGAACCTGTGAACCGCCGACGATCCGCGTGCCTTGCGCGCTATCCTTGATCGAATCGAGCCGCATGTATTCGCTGCCGGCCGAATTGATCATCGACAGAAAATGCAAGAAGCCCATCTTCGCCGGCGTGACACCGCAGGTCAGGAGGAAGCTGGCATTCCACCCTGCGCGATCTTCCGGCTTGATGTTTTGCTGAGCGAGCCAGTCGCCCGCCGAGAGCTTGTCCAGTTCGGCCACCTTGGGGGATTTCCATGGCGCACCGCACGGCACATCACGCGACAGCTCGCTGAGTTTTGCCGAGACGCTTTCGTCGGTACCGAAGGTGCCTTTCAAATCGACAGCGACACGTCCATCGCCCCCGAGGATCACGGTTTCCCCGTCATAGAAACTGGGAAAGGTGCCGACCTCAAGCTCACGGGCCAGATCCGCTACGGCGGTTTGTCCTGGACCGATCCACTGACCTCCGGCTTCGGAGATGTAGCCGGAGCCCAAGTCATGATTGAGGGTGCGGCCGCCGACACGATCACGCGCTTCAAGCACCAGCAGCGACTCACAGCCTGCCAGATGCAGATCACGGGCGGCGGTCAAACCAGCCAGGCCGGCACCGATGATCACCACATCAAATACATCGTCGGAACTGTCCTTTTGCAGCGCATCGGCGGCATTGGCCAGGCCAAGGTTCAAACCGATCGATCCTACGGCGGCGGTTGCACCGGCCAGTTTGAGTAATTGTCTTCGCTTCAGATCGGGAGGGGCGTCAGTACTCATGTTCGATGCCTCACATCACGTTATTGTTGGATTGAACGCCCGTGGCCGAGCGTGGGTGCGGCAGTAAAAAAGTGGTAACGAGAACGCAAACATTCGTTTGTCTTTCTGCAGGCGAACGCCTGCCGGCCCCAGGACTCCAAGGTCAGCTTCACCACGGAAAATCAGCGTGTTGGTTCTATAACCTCAACCGTCAGGCATGAGGGTGCACAACTTTGCGGTTGGTGTATTCGTCCAGCAGATGTGCTCCCTCCAGCGCCACATTCACGGCGCACCACTGCAGCGGTTCGGGCAGGGTTTTCGGAGTTTTATGCCGCAGCGCGGCGAGCAGCGGATGCTCGATACCGCCGATCCTTTCTGCCAGCAGATGGCCGATCAGCGACTGCGAGGCGACACCGTGTCCGGAGCAACCCGCGGTGTAGAGAATGTTGTGGTGCGACCCGGTTTCGCCCACCACCGGCAACGCGTCGTAGGCCATGCTGACGTAACCACTCCAGCACGCTTGAATGCCGACACCGCGTAACGTCGGGAAACGCACGCCAAGGTTGTCTTGCAACGCGCGGTAGGTCACCTCATCGGGAATGTTCGGGGTTTTCGAGCCGTAGGCATAACCCAGCCGTTTGGTGGTCATCAGCAGCGTATTGCGTGCGGTCAGGCGATGGCTTTCCATCACCAGGTGCGGCGTGGTCAACCCTTCCCGCCCTGCCCAGCCCAGCGATGCCAACTGCTGTGGTGTCAATGGCTCGGTTTCGACCGCCGAAACCCGAAACGGTACGACTTTGTCGCGCAGAAGACCGAGTTGCGGCGTATAGGCATTGGTGGCCAGCACCACTATTGGCGCACTCGCCCGCCCGCGTGGCGTCCGGCAGGTGATCGTCGGCCCGTCGGAGTACGACTCAAGCGTGGTGTTTTCATACAGCCTCACCCCCGCCTGGAGTGCAGCGCGGCGCAGGCCCATCACGTATTTGCCTGGGTCCAGGGTACCGCCGTGGCGTTGCAGACAGCCAAACAGAAAGGCCGGTGGAATCCCCCGCGCGCGCATTTGTGCCTGATCCAGAAACTCGGTTTGCGAACCCAATTCGTGGCCCACGGCCATGCTTTTGCGCAGCCTCTTTTCTTGCGACGGATGGATCCCCGCCCTGATGATGCCCGAGGCGTTGTAGTCACAGTCGATCCCCAGTTCGCGCAGTCGACCTTCGACGTAGGCGACCGCTTCGTCATAGAACCTGACGATATTTTGCGCTTTTTCCTTGCCGACACGTTTCAAGAACAACTCGAACTCAATGCCGATGCTCCCGCCCAGATAACCGGCGTTCCGGCCGCTGGCGCCGAAACCGGCAAACTCCTGCTCGAGGATAATGACCTTCGCTCCCAGCGCCGTAAGCTCCAGGGCGGTGGACAGCCCGGCGAAACCGGCACCGATCACGATGACGTCCGCGCTTACATCGCCTTCGAGCTCGGGCTGCAGATCAACCGGACTTTCGACCCAGCCACCCAACCGACGGAAATGTCCGCCTGCAAAATGGCGTTCCAACTCTTGTGCTTGATAGGCCATGGACATGTGATGCGCTCCTATCGACTCAGGATGTGAATAGCGACTGCTGCTTCCTCGACACCTTGAAGACCGCCACCGTTTTCCTGGATGGCATGCCGCGCGCCGTGGACTTGACGCGGCCCGGCCTCCCCGCGCAATTGGGTGACCAACTCGTACAACTGCCCGATCCCCGTCGCGCCAAGTGGATGACCTTTGGATTCCAGGCCGCCGGAGGTATTGATCGGAAGACGGCCACCTAGAGTGAAATCTCCCCGTTCTGCACAAACCCCACCCTCTCCCAGCGGTGCAAGTCCGAGATTTTCCGACTGGATGATTTCCCCCATTGCCGAGGCGTCGTGTACCTCGGCCACGTGCATGTCCTGCGGGCCGAGGCCGGCGATTTCGTAGGCTTCACGCGCCGCCAACAGGCTGACGTGCTTGTGCGGCTCGTCGAGCCCGCGCAGGGTGAAGCTGCGGATCACGCTGGCGGCGATTCGCACACAACGTTTTGGATCGGCACCAATGCGTTTCAGTCCCGCCTCGGTGCAAAGGATCGCGGCGGCCGCACCGTCGGACAGCGGCGCGCACATGGGCAATGTGATCGGATAGGTAATTGGAGGCGCCGCCAGAACTTCTTCGATGCTGAAGGTCTTGCGAAATTGCGAATAGGGGTTGTGCACCGAGTGTTGATGGTTCTTGGCACACACCGCCGCAATCTGCCGTTGAGTGGTGCCATAGGTCTTCATATGCCAGCGACACATGGCAGCATAAATGGCCATGAATTTACTGTACGGACGATCAGATTCCGAGCCTGGCGGAACAATGATGCCCTCCCCCATTTTCACCAGCGTCGCGTAGTTCTCTTCGGCAGTGGAAACGTCCCAACCGGTTTCGAACAGGGCCAGTGCCCGCGACTTGTCCGGCACGTTCATTTTCTCCGCGCCCAACGCCAGGGCCACGTCGGTAGCCCCTGAGCGCAAGCTCTGCACTGCCAGATGAACCGCTGTACTGCCCGAGGCGCAGGCGTTTTCGACGTTGTACACCGGCACCCCTTCGAGGCCGATCTTGCTGCACAGCACCTGCCCGGGAATCGACAGTTGTCCTTGCAGATGACCGTTGGTGATGCCGGCGTAGAACACCGCACCGATATCAGCGCGCAAGGCGCCGGAGTCGGCGAGTGCGCCCTGCAAAGCTTCCAGCGCTAGATCCTGGAGACTGCGTTCCAGGTGGCGACCGAACTCGGTCATGGCAATGCCGGCGATGTAAATAGGTTCCATCAGATCGTTCCCCTCAGATACGCCGGTCAACGTTTTGCCAGTAATGGGCACGCAGATCTTTCTTCAGCACCTTGCCGACCGGGCTGCGCGGCAATGCATCAATGAAATCCACGGTTTTCGGCGACTTGACCGAGCCGAGCCGGCTCTTGCACAGCTCGATCAACTCCTCGGCGGTGACGGTAAGCCCGGCGCTCAACTCAACCACGGCTTTCACGCCCTCGCCCCATTGCTCATCCGGCACACCGATGACCGCGCAGTCCTGCACCGCAGGATGACTCCACAGCACTTGCTCGACTTCGCTGGGATAAACGTTGAATCCGCCGGAGATGATCATGTCTTTCTTGCGGTCGGTAATGTGCAGGTAGCCGTGCGCATCCACGTGGCCGATGTCGCCGGTGTGCAGCCAGCCATCAATGATGGTTTCTGCAGTTTTCTGCGGGTCCTTGTAGTACCCCTTCATTACCAGATCGCCGCGCACACAGATTTCGCCGGTTTGCCCCTGGCCGAGGATGTCCCCGGCGTCGCTGAGGATTTCCACGCGCACCAGCGGATTGGGCCGGCCCACCGAAGACAGACGCTCGTCCGATGCCAGGCGTCCACCGTGCAGATGCTCGGCGGGCGGCAGGTTGGAGATCGAGGCTGGGGCTTCAGTCTGGCCGTAACCACCGGCCATGACCGGGCCGAAGGTCTCGATGGCTTGCTTGAGTTTGTCCACCGACATCGGCGCCGCGCCGTACAGGAAATACTTCAGCGAACTGAAATCGACCTTCTGCGCCAGATCCGGCACATCCAGCAGTCGATAGATCACGGTCGGCGGCAAAAAGGTTTCGGTGACCTTGTACTTCGGGATCATTGCCAGCATCAGCGCCGGATCCGGTTTGGTAATGATCACCACCGTGCCGCCCCGCGAGGTGCACGGCAGCGACAGCGTGCCAGCGGTGTGGGTCATCGGCGCCGCCGCCAGGTTGACTGGCGGATGGTCATCCCCGTAAGGGAAATTGATCATGAAGTGTGCGCAGAACGTCTGGATGCTGCGATGAGTGTTCATCACCCCCTTCGGCAGCCCGGTGGTGCCGCCGGTTGGCGAGAGTGCCACGACATCGTCCAGTTGATACTCGACCTCCGGTGCCGTGACCGGCTGACCATCGATCCAGGACTTGAGCGACGGTGCCCCCGGCAGGTGCTCGTCGATACAGATCCACAGACGAATTTTCGGCAGGCCAGGACGCAACGCGTCGATGATCGGCGCGAACTCTTTCTGGAAAAACAGCACTTCGCAGTCGAACGCGTCGAGCACGTGACGGTTCTCTTCGGCGCTGTTGCGTGCACCAACAGGAATCCAGCAAAGGTTGGCGCGCCATAACCCCAAGGTGCAGGTCCACGCCACTGCATCATTGGCAGACCAGATGGCGCCCTTGGTGCCGCTGGGCAAACCGGCTGCCAACAGTGCGTTGGCGATCCGGCATGACAGGTTGCGGACTTCGGTAAAAGTGAACACCCGATCGTCCTGGATATACGCCGCGCCATGCGGATTGATCCGCCAGCCACGGTCAAAGAAATCAATAATCGCCATGTCAGTCACTTCACAGTTGAGTAACGGTTGCGCGGGCCAGACCACGTTGCTCGAGGAAGCCCAGCAGATAGCGATGACCGAAGGCTTTGGAGGCCGAAGCGAAACCTGTCTTGGCGGTGTCGTTATTCAACAGCTTGACCACGGCCGCAGCGTGCAAGGCGCCAGTGGCGATGTAAGGCGTGATGCCATGCACGGTTGCACGCACGGCCGTCAGTTGACCGCGACCGATAGCGAAGTCGACGGTGCGTTGCAAGGTGCTGCGTTCACGCGGTGGCATGCTTGGAGTGGTCGATTGAACGAGGCTTTGAATCACCGCGTCCTGCTGCTCCTTAGGCAAGTGCTTGTATTCCGCTTCCCACTTCTCACCCAGGCCGTGGACCATTTTCATTACCGGGTTGTCGTAGAAGCCGACACAGGACATGCAACTGCGGACACGGCCATCATCCTCAAAGAACACCGGCAATGAGGTGCCGCCCCAAGGCAGGCAAAACACCGCTTCCAGCAGATCGGGACAAACCACATTGAAGCTGGCGTTCGGTGCATAAGGCACGAGTTCCTTTTCCCACAGGTAGGCCCCGGGATAGCGGACGCCTTCGAAGATGGTCGCCGTTGAACCGACGGTCACCCCGGCGGCACCGGTGCGTGGGCCACGAGTCAGTGTGGCGGTTTCCAGCGAATCGACGCCCGGAGTTTCCAGGGCCAGCTCGGCGGCTATTTCGGCGTAGGTGTACATATATGCCAGCGATGGCGACAGCAGCAGACCGGCCTGGCGATACAGCTCGCCGAACTGATCGCGCAAGGCGCGAATGTGCGCCTGCTCTCCGGCCGGATCCAGATAATGGCAGCCAGCCTTCAAGGCCGCCTCAACGGCGGTCAGGCCAAAATTGATGAATGGGCCGACTGTGTTGCAAACCACGCGCGCGCCTTTGAATACCGAAACCAAAGCCTCGACCTCATGTGGGCACTCGATGATTTCGTAGGTCGCCGACTCCAGACCGACAACGCGTTGCGCCATCATTTCCTGAGCACGAGCAGCGTTACGAGCTACGGCGGTGAACGGGATGTGCTGGTCGATCAACCAATCCATGATCAGCATGCCGGTGTAACCACTGGCGCCGTAGACAACTACTGGATATTTGGCCATCGGGATTTACCTCATTTGTTGTTTTTGGATGAGTGATGTCGGGTGAATCTGCAGAGTCAGTTGTTCGCCCAGCCTTCGGCATACAGCTGCTGGGCAAGCAGCCCCAGTCGCATGGTCAGGACCCGGTTTTCGCCGTCCTCGATCAATGACGACTGGGTGTCGCGCAGCAGTTTTTCGATCGGGTATTCGCGCGTGGTGCCATTGCCGCCGAACAGGCGGAAAGCCTCTTGCACAACGGCCATTGCCTCTTCGGTCACCGTGACCTTGGCGGAGGCTGTGGCGTACGGGTGGGTTTGCGGCGACAGGCGCGCGAAGCTCAACGAACGTCGGGCAACCGCACGCGCTGCCTCGACCCGACGCAACATTTCGCCGAGGCGCAGACGGGTCATCTGGTGATCGATCAATGGATGACCGCCCTGGCGGCGCTCATGGCAGTACTGCAGCGCCATCTCGAAGGCGGCACGTGCGACACCGGTGAACACCTGACTCATGTGGGTGCCGGCGAAGGACCATGAGGAGCTGACAGCACCGTAGTACTGGTCGCGCTCGGCAATAGCGAAGCGACGTGGCACTCGTACACTGTCGAAGTAGATTTCGCCTTGGGGCAAGGAACGCTGCCCGATCTTGTCCAGGGGCTTGCCTTTGGACACGCCTTTGAGGTCGAGGGGGATAATCAGCGCAATACCGTGCGGCCGGCCGTTCTCATCGTAGAAACCGTCGCCGTAATCAGCGCACATCAAGCCCAGTGCAACCTGTGCAATGGCTCCGTTGGAGACCCACGCGGAGCTTTGGCCATTGAGGATCACTTCATCGCCGACCACTTTAGCGGTCAGATTGCCGATATTGCCGAGCTTACCTGCCGGCCAGTCTCGCGCCATGTCGAAGATCTGGTTGTCGCTGCCACGATCAGGTTGAGTGGCCATCCAGCAGCCGATCCGGCCTTGGCAGAGTTCGACCAACTCGGCATTGCCAGCGGCGATGGCCATTTGCAGAGGGAAGTCGGCGCAACCCAGCGAGACAGCCAGGCCTGCATCGCCCCAGCCGAGTTCTTCGCCTATCAGAGATTCGATCCGCACTGCCATTTCCGGCGGTAACTGCGCCAACAGTGCCGGGTCAAGACCGAGCTTGGCGAATTCGCCGAACAACGAATAGTAAGGCGAGCCCGGGGCAACGACTTCTTCCGGGGTCATCCGGTCCAGCTCTCGACCCAGCGGGCGTAACACCTCTTTGGCGAAGCGGTGGACGGAGGCCTGTATTGCAGCCTCCTCTTCTGTCAGCGGTGTTTCGAATCCGGAGAGTCCGGCGGCTGGCAGGGTAAGTGTCGACTTGAGCGAGATCATCAGAGTACCTCCATCGAAATCGCAGGTCGCTGCGCTTTGCAGCGTTCTGCGTCTTGTTATTTGCAATCGACTCTAACAAGCAAAATTATTTAACGCAACACTTGTTATGTTTATTGTTCGAAACGTAAATGGCAGCCTTCCAGGCACGGAAAATCCGGCCGAAAATCAGCAGGGTTCTAGATGTTTTTTCGCGCTGAAATGCCGGAAAGCGGGCTGGCACCTGTCTTCCGACATATCGATGGCATCAGCGTTGAGGGACGACGCCTCGCCGTGAAAACAGAATCGGTGAAGTGTCACTGTTGAGCAGGATCGCGGTGAGAGAAACACCGTCGCTGCTGGGTTGCTCGTGAAAACTGCTCCCACCGTCGTCACTGCGAACCATCAAACCGTCGAGTCCTACCGCAATCACTGCTCGCCCGGAAACATCTATGGCTGTGACTGAACTCTTGCTTTGCAACGGTACGCGCTGCCAGTTCGAACCGTCTGCAGAGCTGTGCAACAAGGTGCCGCGTTGCCCGCCCACCAGCAGTGAACCGTCGCCAAGCACGGCCCCTGTCCACAACGTGCCGCTGTAGCCCGTATCCAGATAGCGCCAGTGTTTGCCCTGGTCATCGGAGCGCAATACCTGGCCGCGTTCCGCAGTTGCGTACAAATGCCCTGCTCCATCGGCAAACAGTCCCATCAGATTCAAGTCGGCACGACTCGCTCCGGGAGGCGCATCGATTTTTTGCTCGATCCAGGTCTTTCCGCCGTCATCGGTTGTCAGCACCAGCGACCACAGCCCTACCGCGACACCTTGGGTCGGGTTGAAAAAGTGCACCGCAAACAATGGCCGATCTTCTGCACTGGACAAGCGTTGAACTTGCCAATTCTCACCTCCGTCCCTGGTGGCGAGAATTGCACCCCAGTGACCGACAGCCCAGCCCTGTCTGGCATCGACGAAGGACACACCGGTCAAAGGCGTGGACACCGGTACGGATGTCGCTTGACGGAAATGCTGGCCTCGGTCGTCCGACAGCAACACCACCCCGTGATCGCCGACGGCAACGGTCCGCTCCCCAGCCCAGGCAACACTCAACAGCGTGGCGGCACTGGCGTTGGCAGTTTTTGCTGCAGGTACGGTCGGCAAGGGCGAAGCCTGCGATAACGCCGATAACATTAGAACGAGTAAAGCAATCAGATTTCGCATCGGGATCTCCTCAATGCACCAGAGAGCCAATCAAGCGCACTGGACGACGCCGTGGGAACATTCGTTCAAGCCAGACGGCGAATGCAGGCAGAACTGTCATGGCCATGATCATGTTGACCAGGAACATGAAGGCCAGCAGCTTGCCCATGTCGGCCTGGAACTTAAGATCGGAAAACGCCCAGGTGGCGACGCCCACCGCCAAGGTGATGGCGGTAAAGATCGTAGCGACGCCTACCTCCAGCAACGCGTGCTCGACCGCTTTGGTAATTGGCTGCCCGAGAGCCTGGTGCAGTTGCAGACGGTTGTAGATATAAAAGGCGTAATCCACGCCGATGCCGACGGCCAGCACCATGACTGGCAAGGTGGCGATGGTCAGACCGATTTGCAGCTCTTTCATGAACCAGTAGCCGATGAAGGTGCCCAGTGTCAGCGGTAGGCAACAGACCAACACCGCGCGCCAGTCTCGATAGACGACAAACACCAACAGAGCGATCGCTGCATAGACATAAAGCATCATGGGCAGCTCGCTGCGTTCCACCTCTTCGTTGATCGCCGCAATCACGCCAGCGTTACCGGAAGCCAGGCGTATGCTCACGCCCGGCTGAATGAACTGAGAACGGAATGCCTTGGCGGCGGCAATCACGCGGTGAGTGGTCGTCGCTTTATGATCGGCTAGGAACAGATGCACCGCCGTCATGCTGCAATCGGGACGCATCATCCCTGGCACTCGAGCTACTTCGGCGGCCATCGACGAGTAGTTGGTCGGGTCGATGGGCACTGCGTTCATTTTCGGGTTGCCCTCGTTATAGCCCTCGTTAAACTGCCGCAGGCTGTTAGAGAACGAGGTGACCGACACCACACCTGGTACACCTTGCATAGCCCATACAAATCGATCCTGATACTGACCAAGGGCAACGTCTTCACAAGCGTTTGCGCCGGCGTCAGTTTGGGCTTCGAAGACCACACTGAGCCAATCCAGCCCGATGTCGTAATTGCCGGCAATGGATACCGCATCACGATTGAAGCGCGCATCCTCGCGCAGTTCAGGCGCCCCGGCCTGCAGGGAGCCAACCACCCGATCGTGGCTTTGCCAGGCCGCGGTGACAAATATCAGCACGGCCATACCCAGCACCCACCGGACGTTGTGCCATTCGGTCAATCGGGCAAAACCGCGTAACCAACGAGCCCGGCGCTGGCGAGAAATTTCCTCGGCAGCGGCGTAACCGGCATCTACCCGTAGCATTGATGCCACGATCGGCAGCATCACCAGGTTGGTGACGATCTTGAACGCCACCCCGAGCGAGGCAGTGATTGCCAGCTCCCGAACCATTGGAATCGGGATCAACAATAGCGTTACGAACGAAACAAATGCAGTGACTAACGCCAGCGTGCCGGGAATCAGCAAGCCGCTGAAACTGGCGCGTGCCGCTCCTTCCACCGACTTGCCGCAGGCGATCTCGCGAATGATGAAGTTGATTTGCTGTACGCCATGGGAGACCCCGATGGCAAACACCAGAAAGGGCACCAGCACTGCCAGCGGATCCAGTCCATAGCCGAGCAAACGCAAGGCGCCGAACTGCCAGATCAGTGACACCAGCGAGCAACCCACCGCCAGCAAGGTGAAACGAAGCGAATGGCAATACCAGTACACCGCAGCGGCCGTCAGCAGCAATGCCAATAGGCAGAACTCCAGCACCGCCGAGGCACCTACTGCAATGTCACCGATCTGCTTGGCGAAACCGATGATTTGGATCTCGAAGTCCTTATCCTCGAACTGATTGCGAATTTTCTCCTCAAGCACATGGTTGTAGGCCACATAGTCGAGGCGCTGGCCGTCAGCATCGAATTCGTTGAGATCGACAGTGATCATTGCGCTGCTTTGGTCGCGAGCGACCAGCGTTCCGATAAAGCCACCCTGCGCCGTCGAGTTGGCGATCATCGCCATGCTCGTTTCATCGAGACTTTCGGGCGTCACCGTACCCGGCACCAGCGGATCGGCACGAAAACCTTCTTCGGTGATTTCGTTGACGAACGCGTTAGGCGTCCACAACGAACGCACACTGCTGCGCGATACGTTCGGCAGGAAAATCAGCGCCTGAGTGACGTCATAAAGGCGCTTGAGCCCTGCCTGGCTCCAGATCGTCCCCTGACGAGCCTTTACCACCACGGTCAGCCGGTTCGCACCGAGCAAGTCGTTGCGATACGTCTCAAAGGTTGAGATGTACTCGTGGCCAATGGGTAGCTGCTTTTCGAATCCTGCTTCCATGCGTAACTGGACGGCAAACCAGGCCATGCCCGCTGTGAACACCGCCAAACTCAACAACGTCAGCAGGCGATGAGTGAACAACCACTGTTCGATGCGCGGCAATACACCGCGCACTTTGGTTTCCTTCATTTTCAGAGAACTATTCACGGCGTGCCTCATAGGGTTCGGGAGACCACAAGGCCGACGTAATCGCGATCACGCAGCAGTTGATCGTAAGGGGTCTTGCCGCCCATGAACTTGGCGTAGTTGGCCGAGATCTGCCAGCTCGCAGGATTGCGCACGAAGTTGAGGTACAGGTTCATACTGCTGGCATCCTCGGTGAACGTCGCCGACAGGTTGGGTGTGCGTCCCTTGATGGATTGCGAATAGAACACTCCCGGCGTCACCTGCCAGCCAGGGATCAGCGTGTTGTCATACGTCAGGCTGAAATCGAGGCTGATTCCGGAAGAGGTTTTGTTGCCCTTGGCGCTCGGCGGGATGGACGGATCCAGTTGCCAGGTATTGAGACCGGCGGCAATCGGTTCACCGGCGTACTCGTTATGCAGCCCCGGGTATTTCACGACCACGAGTTCGCTCAGCAGCGTACCGGTGCTGGCACCGGTGAGGTCGAGCAACGTCGGCGAGTTGGACGGGGTCATGCTGTAAATGCCGGTCAGGTGCCATTGCAGTTTCTTTTCATCCGTCCAGCACTTGCCACCGTTGCTGGCACAGGCGTCGATGACTGGATTAAGCGGCACCGCATCCTTTGGGCGATATGAAAGCTCCGTACCCAATGCCCAGTCGCCGACCGGCATGTTGGCACTGATGCCGTACATCATGCGGTCCTCCGGATACTTCCAGGTTTGCGCCAAAGCGAAGGTTTCCGGATCCAGTACCTGCATGCTCAACGACGGCAGTTTGTCGTGATAACGCATCACGTACAGGCCGAGGTTGAGATCGGTGTTGTCAGGCTGCCAGCGCAGCGACACCCCCCATTGGCCTCCATTGCGTGCGTCCTTTTCGTCGTAACCGTAAGCTCCCCTGCCCTCGCCCAGTGCATGGGTCGTGGACCAATAACTGCCCACGGGAGGCAGCTCGCTTTTGTTCCAGTTGAACTGCCAGTACGCCTCGATGTTGACGCCGGCACCAAGCCCTGACGCGAGGCTCAACATCGGCGCTGGCAACAGGGCTTCCTTGAGCTGGGTGCCGGGACGCGACAACGCCATGACATCGTAGGCGTTGGTATTGTTGATGCCGCCGGCAGCGAACAGGCTCTCGCCCCAGTTGATGACCTGATTACCCAGACGAGCACGAACACGCTGTTCACCGACATCGAAACTCTTGCTCACCCACAGGTCCAGCAGGCGCGCTTTGAACTCCAGATCGTCCCGGGCGCTGCTGGTGAGGCCGTCGCTCCCGACACCTTCAGGCCGGTTGGCCGATAGCGCACCGCTGGTGTCGGTCGCGGCAAAGTCGCGTATCCAACTCCCGCGTGCCATGAACGTGTAGTCCTCGGGAAATTTAAGCACCAGTTCATGGGTGCCTTTTATGTAGTTGGTGAACAGATCCCCCCGGTCGTAGTCCAAGTCGCCCTGGTCACCAATATTGGCGCTGGGAGCCAGACAACCGCTGGGAGGATTGTGACCGCCTGGACTGCTGGTGATGAGATTGCATCCGCGAGATTCGGTCCGTAACCCCATGCCCACAGCGAGAGTGGAATCGAATGAGCCTCGGATGTTTTCGGTTTCAAAAGTGAACGCCATGGCAAATGGGGTTGCACACGCGATGACAAGACCTGAGGTTTTACTGATTATTTTTTTCATGTCTGTTCCCGAAAGCCGCTGTTAGCGTTCGCTGGTGGCGCGCAGATTGTCTGAGGTGTAGAAGTCGCGTTTCAAACGAGGGTTGTTGGCGCTATCGGTGAGCCAGCGATGGTCGTTCTTGCCGGTACCAATGGAGGTCATGTCGTAGAGGTAGCGACCATCAACGAGGTTGTATTGCGCCTGGGCTTCCATATCGCAGGTGCCAGTCTCGTAGACCGGGATTGTGTAGCCTTCGCGGACTTTCCAGATTTGCCCTTGTTTGTCGTAGTCCACCGCCATCAGCGCGTTCCAGCTGTCCTCATCGATGTAAAACAGACGTTTCGGAGCCTGATGACGCATGCCCTGGCGAACGGTTGCTTCAACCACCCAGACGCGGTGCAACTCATAGCGACGCGATTCGGGGGCGATGAAGTCGCGCTTGGCCACATCCTCAATCTTCGCCGAGTTGTCGTAGGCGCCGAACGAGTTGTAGGGCACAAGCATTTCCTGCTTGCCGACCAACTTCCAGTCGAAGCGATCCATCGGACCAAAGAACACGTTGGACTCATCAATGGTGTACTGATTGTCCAGACCGATTTGCGGTGCGTCGTAGGAGTACGCCGGCATGCGACGTACCCGGCGCTGGCCCGGGAAGTAATAGAACGTAGTGGCTTGCTCGCCAGCTTTGGTCGTCACCACGCCGGCCTGCCCGGCAAGGGCTGCGGGGTCGGAGTAGCTGAAGTAGGTCGCAACTTCGAGTCGATCGAATGAAGAAAACAACGCACTGCCCTTCACGCCCCATGGTGTGTACATGAACCAGTCCGTGGAGGTTCGCAGCCAGTCTTCACTCCCTTTTCGCGGCGAAATTCCGGAAACGGTTTTCGACATATCGAAGCCGACGCCGCGATAACGCATTTTCATGTTCCACATAACCTCGGCACCCGAGGTTGGAAACGGAAATGGGATACCGGGGACGTAAGCCTCCTGCAGTGCCAGACCGTCGCCGTCGAGTTTCGCGAAACCGACATTCTTCTTCGTGTTTTCCGCGACGAAATCCGGTACGCCACAGCTGCGCCGTGTCGGATACACATCCATCCGGTACCCCGGAATCTTCTTGAACATTTCCACTTGGCCAGGGGAAAGCTTGCCGGTGTACTTCGCGACGTTGCCTGAGTCGATACTGAACAGCGGTTTATCATCCTTGAACTTCCACTGCTGACCTCGCACCTGGCCGTGGCTCCAACCGCCGCCTTGTGGTCCGGGTGGTGTCCAGGCAGGAATGACACCATCGGCGCTGGCCGCCGCCTCACCTCCCAGCGGGGTCAGTTTTGTGCCGAGCAATGCAGGATCCTTATCTGCCGCCTGCGCCGTGCAGATGAAGGTTGATGCGACGAAGGCCGCGATCAAACATCTGCGTACGACGCCTTTAGAAAGATTGTTATTGGGGCGTTCAATCACTGTGTTCATTGGAGGATCCTCGTGGGTCTTGATCGGCACCGTGGCCACTTTGACGGCAGTAACACGTTGCCTGCGCTAACCTAATCAACTGACTTGATCAATTGACCAAGTCGCTTGATCAAAGCAAGGCTGGTGCCAATGTCTGAAGCGCGGGAAATAGTCACGTTTAATCAATCGATTACAGAGACGCGGGATATATTCGAGCCACGAGAGTTTCGTTAAACATTTCCGAGTGTTTCTTCGGTTCGCACCAAATCGGGAATTTGCGAAACAGTCGTTACCAATAATGGTGCGACAGTTTCAGACCACCGTTTCTTCCCTGACGCAAGGCGATTCGTTGCTGTAGCATCCGCAAGCGTCGACAGCGCCCTTACCGATAAAGGGCGCCAGGAATATTGGAGATTGCTGACCTATGGCCAGAATGGGCGCTGAATTACGCCGGCAGGATTTCGTCGAGGCAACGATCAAAGTGATTGCCGAGCACGGTGTCGCCAATTCAACGACCCGACGGATTGCGGCGGCGGCCGGTTGTCCGTTGGCATCGTTGCATTACGTGTTCCATACCAAGAACGACCTCTTCTATGCCGTCTATGAGTCACTGTTTAACCTGCCTCATCAAGCGTTGGAACACGTCCCTGCCGGGACAACTGCCGCTGATACGACTGCCGAAGTCCTGCGACAGTTGATCACTTGGTTCATCGATCATCCGGACGCGGCCAAGGCGCAGAGTGAGTTGTTTTTTTGGGCACTGCGCAATGACCCCGAAATGGCAAGCAAGATTTACTCAGTAGCCATTGAAGCGACTGAGCAGGCACTGGAGCGAGCTGTAGGCGCAGAGCTGGGGGAAAAGTTTTTAAAGGCCGCAAGTCGGCTTCTGGTCCAACTGGTTGACGGGTTGACTATCGCGTGGTCCGCCCATGGAGACCTGCATAGATTGAGAGCCGAAACCGAGACGGCTTGCGCCGCACTGGCCCTGCTGGTGGCCAGTCACTGAGCCGATCACATGCTGCTGACCAGATGGCCTCCATCCACGGTCAGTACGCTGCCAGTCATGAATGCACCGGCGTCACTCGCTAACAGCAAAAAGGGACCGGCCAGTTCGTGTAACTGACCCAGTCGACGCATGGGCACCCTATCGCGGATGTAGCTGTTGCCCTTGTCACCCTCAAAAAAAGCTTCGTTCATTTCAGTCTTGAAATAACCTGGCGCGATGGCGTTGACCCTGATGTTGTACCGCGCCAGCTCCAGCGCCAGTGACTTGGTCAGCTGAACCACCCCGGCTTTTGCAGCGCAGTAATGGCTGTAACCGGTGCTAACGCGCAGTCCGAGTATCGAGGCCACGTTGACGATGCTGCCCTTACGTCCGGCCTTTGCCAGCCTTTGTGCAGCAACCTGGGCGACACGCCAGACGCCATCCAGATTGGTTGAAAGCATCTCACGCCACTGCTCTTCACTGATTTCGAGTGGACGCTGGCCGTTACCGATACCTGCGTTGTTGAGTACCACGTCAACCACGCCAAAATGTGCTTCGGCCGCATCGAACGCCGCTTCGACACTGTTCCGGTCAGTCACATCGAGTTCGACGGACAGCGCTTGCCCGCAATCCCATTCAATGTCCTTTGCCACCTGTGCGAGTCTTTCGACGCGTCGTGCAGTCAGCACAACCCGGGCGCCGGCATGCCCAGCGACCCTTGCCAGGTGAGCTCCAATGCCGCTGGAGGCGCCGGTGATCAATACAGTTCGGCCGGCAAGCGAAAAATTCTGAATGAAATCTTGAGTCATCAACACACCTCGAAATGAATCGCGCTGGCGCGCTCTACGGGTAACAGGTCCCTTTCTCCGAAATCGGGCGAGCATGAGGCAGATGCGTGGTCGTCCTCATGACTCGCTCTCGTCCGGAGAAAGGGAATTTTCAGAATATTTCGATGCGAGATCTGCCGGCGGCTACCAGACGTTCCAGAAGCGCCGCTGGGCGAAACCACATCTCACCGTATTCGCCAAGCGCGCTGCGATAGTGATGGATGCGGCTGAGCACCGTTTCCAGGCCCAACTGCTCGGCGTAATGCATGGGGCCTCCGAGATGCGCGGGAAAGCCATAGCCGTTGATCCACACCAGATCGATGTCGCTGGCACGCAGCGCAATACCTTCGTCCAGCAAGCGAATGCCTTCGTTGATCATTACAAACAGGCAGCGATCGTGAATTTCCAGATCTTCGATGTTGCGACGCGTAACGTTGTGTTCACGGGCAAGCTGCTCTGCCAGCATGATGACTTCCCGGTCTTCCCTTGGACTACGTCCCTCGTAGAGGTAAAAGCCACGTCCGGTCTTTTGCCCGTACCGTCCCAAGGCATACAGTTCCTCGGCAAGGCAGCAGTAGCTCTGGTCATGGGCGATGGCTTCACGATTGGCGTCGCGCATTAGAAAGCTCACATCGATACCTGCCAGATCCAGCATGCTGAATACGCCCATATTCAAATCCAGACTGGTCAGCACTGCATCAACCTGGACCGGCGTCGCCCCCTCCAGTACCAGACGGTGAGCTTCGCGGGCATAGGGTTCGAGCATGCGATTACCGATGGAGCCGGCGCTGTTACCGGAGATGACCGGAAGTTTGCCGATACGTCTGGCGATGTCCATGACAGCGGTTACGACGTCCGGCGCTGTCGTCTGACAAAGCACAATTTCCACCAATCGCATGACGTTGGCCGGACTAAAGAAATGCATGCCAATGACATCCTGCGGACGAGAGACCATCTTCGCGAGCGCATCGATATCCAGCGACGACGTATTGGTCGCAAGAATGGCACCTGGCTTACACACGCTCTCCAGAGCGAGGAACACCTGATGCTTGCTCTCCATCTTTTCGCATACCGCCTCAATGATCAGGTCGGCATCTGAAAGGTCTGCGTAGTCGAGCGTGCCAAACAGCAGTTCCATCCGCTGCTGCATTTGCACGGCACTGAGTTTTCCGCGCTTGACGCTGAGTTGATAGTTTTCACGAACACGTTTGAGACCGCGATCCAGCGTGCGCCCATCAAGATCCATCAGCGCAACGGGAATCCCTACATCGGCAAAGCTCATCGCGATGCCTCCACCCAAGGTGCCTGCACCGATCACGGCAACCTTGTTGATCTTGCGCGACGGATCAGCCGTATCGATCCGGGGCGTTCGCCGCGCGTCTTGTTCTGCGAAGAAAACATGCCGCAATGCTTTCGACTGACGTGATGCTTCAGCCTGCTTGAACAGCGTCAATTCCCGCACCAGTCCCTCTTCCAACGGCAACAGGCAGGCGGCCTCCAGCGCAGAAAGCACCAACCTGGGCGCCAGTCGACTTTTCCAGCGCGGCTCATGCTCCACGCGATAACGCGCCAGGAAATCATCGGGCAAGTCCTCGGCGGGGTTTGGCCATGCTTCGGCTGGCCGCGCAGGAGCACAACATTCGATCAACTCATTGGCATAAGCGCGCGCCTCTTCCAGCAACTGTTCGGTGCTGGAGGAGATACGGTCAAGAATGCCGAGCATTCGAGCACGCTCGGCATCGATCTGCTCACCTGAAAGAATGAGGTTCAAAGCCGATTCGGCGCCTATCAGCCTGGGCAAGCGTTGCGTACCGCCGGCGCCAGGCATCAGACCAAGATTGATTTCCGACAACCCTAGCCGTGCATCTGGCGCACCAATCCGGTATCCGCAGGCCAGGGCCAGCTCTAGCCCTCCTCCTAACGCAAACGTACCGATCGCCGCAATCAGTGGTTTATGAAGCGCGCTCAAGCGAGTCAGGATGCCAGGCAAGTCAGGTTCAGCGAAGCACGCTTCGGTCCCGAATTCTTTGATGTCGGTACCAGCACTGAACAGTCCCTGCACCCCATAGAGAATGACCGCACCCACCGCTATGTCCGTAGCGGCACGCTCACAGGCATCAATGAGGGCTGCACGTAGGGTCTGGTCGAGTGCGTTGACCGGCGCACGGTCAAGACCGATCAGCGCCAGGCCATCTACGACGCGGTAATGGATCAGGTCACACATGGAGTGTCCCTTACTGACGTATTCAGGGTGTTGAGAGGGCGTGATTGAAGATCGAATATCCGCGGCGTTTTAAAATTTCCGGAAAACATCACCGATGCTGGCAACGGGATAGGCTGGCTGCGACTGTGCTGTCGGGTTCCAGCTGACCGGGCTGAACACACCGTATGAGCCCACTGAGTAGAAGCTATGAATCGAGTAGATGGCGAGGGAGACGAGAGTCAGGGCCAGGCAGGAAAATAGAATCGGGCGCATCGCAAACCTCCGTCATCTGGCGGGAGCCAAATGCAGTGTCTTTTGTTATTGAGGGTTTCGATTCTGGATAACGACCGATGCAAAAGCTTGGCAGATCACGCCAGGTATTTTGCAGTTCATGACATGCAAATACCCCGAAATCCGTTCAGCTTTGTGAGCCGGGCGTTGAGCTTATTTCGTCTCAGATGAAGTAAGTTGCTCAAGTTCTGTGGTTTTCATTGCAGTAATGAGCTTTTCCTGCACAATTCCGAGGACTGAAATACGATTCGAGACCGACTGATGTCCCTGACTCCTCAAGACGAACGACTCATCAAGGCGCTTGCCCTGGCCATCGTTGATCGCCCCCGTGCGACGCTCAAGGAACTGGCTGAAGCGGCAGGCGTGAGCAAGGCTACGCTGCATCGCTTTTGCGGCACCCGCGACAACTTGGTGCAGATAATGGAAAGCCACGGTGAGACGGTGCTGAACCAGATCACCACCACAACCGACCTGCTGCACGGAGAGCCGGTGCAGGCGTTGCGCAGTTTGATCAATGAGCATTTGGCGCATCGTGAAATGCTGGTTTTCCTGCTCTTTCAGTACCGACCCGACACTTTTCCAGTCAACGGTGAGGGCGACCGTTGGCAATCTTATGCCGATGCCCTGGATGCTTTTTTTCTGCGCGGCCAGCAATTGGGCGCATTTCGCATCGATATCACGGCAGCCGTTTTCACAGAGCTGTTCCTGACCATGATCTTCGGAATGGTCGATGCCGAGCGCCGTGGGCGCGCGGCCAGCGCCAACTCGGCCAATGTGCTGGAACAGATGTTCCTGCACGGTGCCGCTAACGTAAAACCCCAATAATCCACACTCTATCCTCCTGCAAAAAAGCCCCGTGACCTCTCGGTCTACGGGGCAAAAGGTTGGATGCGCCAACCCAAAGGAGCTCTTGCCAGGATTTATCTGACGTTTGTTTGTGATGACCATCCTCCACCCAGCGAACGGAACAGATCGACCAGGGCAATCTGGCGCTGAGTGCTGACTTCGATAAACGCCGTTTCGTTGACGAAACTGGTGCGCTGGGCATCGAGATAACGCAGGTGGCTGTCGATACCGCCTTCATAACGGGCCTTGGCCAGACTCAGGGTTTCAGTGCTGGTGTTGGCCAGTGCGCGGCGCGCGGCTTCCTCCCGGCGCAAGGTGTCGGTGGCGGCCAATGCATCGGCGACCTCGCGGAACGCCGTCTGAATCGTGCCTTCATAGGCCGCCACGGCTGAATCCTTGCGGGCTTCGGCCAGACTCAGCCCGGCACTGTTGCGACCGGCATCGAACAACGGCAGCGAAAGGTTCGGCACGAAACTCCAGGAGCGCGAGCCACCGTCGAACAGACCGGACATCTGCGCGCTGGAAGTACCAAAGCTGCCGGTCAGGCTGATACGCGGAAAGAACGCCGCCCGTGCCGCGCCGATGTCGGCATTGCGCGCTTGCAGTCGATGCTCGGCCGCAAGAATGTCCGGCCGGCGCTCGATCAGCGTCGAGGTGGTATCCGGGGCGATGTCCTGCACCAGCATCGGCTGCGTCGTCAGCCGCTCGGGAATCACTTTCCCTGCATCCTTTGTCCCCAGCAGCAAAACCAGCGCGTTGAACGCCTGCTGCTTCTCGCGCAGATTGCGTTCCTGCTCGGCCCGCGCCTGCTCCACCAGCCCCAGTGCTTCCTGATAATCCAGCGCAGTCGCCGTGCCGCTGGAGCGGCGCTGGCTGATCAGCGCGAACGAGTATTCGCGGCTGCTCAGGGTTTGTTGAGTCAAATCCAGACGACGCTGGGCGCCGTCATGAACCAGATAGGCCTGACTGACTTCGGCGATCAGCGCGATCTGCGCGGCGCGGGCGGCTTCTTCGGTAGCCAGATATTCCTGCAGCGCAGAGTCGCTGAGGCTTTTGACCCGGCCAAACAGATCCAGCTCGTATTCGGGCAGCGACAGGCCGACTTGATACTGGCTGGCCACCCCTGCCCGGCCGTCGCTGGCCAAGTCCGACGGCAAGCGCTGGCGATTGCCGGACGCGCTTGCATTCAGCCCGGGAACCCGATCAGCCCGCTGAATTCGGTACTGCGCCCGAGCCTGCTCGATGTCCAGAAGGGTCTGGCGCAATGAGCGATTGTTATCCAGCGCAACCTCCACCAGACGGCGCAGATCGGGATCGACGATGAACGCCTGCCACGCCAATTGGTTGATCGGAGCGCCTTGTTTCAGCGACTCGCCCGCCCAGTTGTCCGCGACCGGTGCAACGGGCCGCTCATAGGTCGGCGCCAACGAGCAACCGGCCAGCAGCATGGCGATCACCAGCGTAGAAAATCCTGAAATACGCATGTGTCACTCCTGAGTCAAAGCGGGTTGTTCAATGGGCGCAGGTTTACTGCGCAGCATCGACAGCACCCAGACAAAACAGATCGGTACAAACAACACCCCCAGCAGCGTCGCGCTGAGCATGCCGCCGATCACCCCGGTACCGATCGCCCGCTGACTTGCGGCACCTGCCCCGGTCGCCAGTGCCAGCGGCACTACGCCGAGAATGAACGCCATAGACGTCATCACGATTGGCCGGAAGCGCAGCCGTGCGGCCTCGATCGCGGCGTCGCGCAGGCTGTAACCTTTCTCCCAAAGCTCCTTGGCGAACTCGACGATCAGAATCGCGTTTTTCGCCGCCAGACCGATGATGGTGATCAAACCGACCTTGAAGTACACGTCGTTGGGCATGCCGGCGACCATCACCGCGAGCACCGCACCGATGGCGCCGATCGGCACGATCAGCATTACGGTCAGCGGAATCGCCCAGCTCTCGTACAGCGCCACCAGCAGCAGGAACACCACCAGAATGGCCAGCGCGAACAGCTGCGTGGCCTGACCGCTGGAGACCTTCTCCTGATAGGACAGACCGGTCCACTCGTAGCTGAAGCCGGCCGGCAATTGCGCAGCGATACGCTCCATTTCCGCCATGGCTTCACCGGTGCTGTAGCCCGGCCCCGCATCACCGACGATGCGCACCGACGGATAACCGTTGTAGCGCACCACCTGCACCGGACCTTCCTCCCAATGCGTGGTGACGAAAGCACTGAGCGGCACCAGATCACCCGCGGTGTTGTGTACATAAAGCTTGAGCACGCTTTCCGGAGTCATCCGGTCGCCCTGCTCGGCCTGCACCACCACGCGCTGCTGGCGGCCGGCGTTGGTGAAGTCGTTGATCACCTCCGAACCAAACGCGGCAGACAACGCACTGCTGATTGATTCAAAACTCACCCCCAGGGTGCGTGCCTTGTCACGGTCGATCACCACGCGCAATTGCGGCGACTCGGCCAGGCCTTCCATCATGGCGTAGAGGATTTTCGGGTTGCCGTTGGCCTGACCGAGCACCTGGTCACGGGCAGCGAGCAATGCTTCGCGGCCCAGACCGGCACGATCCTGCAGGCGCAAGGCGAAACCACCGGAGTTGCCCAGCCCGTCAATCGGCGGCGGTGGCACGGCCATCACCGCACCGTCGTTGGTCACGGCAAATTGCTCGTTCAGCGCATTGACTTCCGCCATGGCCGATTGATCTTCGCCACGCTCCGACCAGTCCTTGAACACCGGGAATGCCAGCGCTGCGTTATCGCCCATCCCGGAAAAGCTGAAGCCGGACACCAGGAACGTCGACTGAACCCCGTCGCGGGTAGCCAGGTAGCGCTCCAGTTGTTCGCCGGTCGCTTCGGTACGGGTGCGAGTCGCGCCCGGTGGCAACTGGACGTCGACGATCATGTAGCCCTGATCCTCCACCGGCACGAAGGATTCCGGCAGGCGCAGGTAGAAGAAGCCGAGCATGGCGATAATGCCCAAATACACCAACATCATCCGGCCGGCGCGCGCCACCAGCCCGTTGTTCAGCACCGAATAGCGATCGGTGAGCTTGGCGAAGCCACGGTTGAAGGCGCCGAAGAAGCCGCGCTTTTCATGGTGCCCTTGTGGAATCGGCTTGAGCAGCGTGGCGCATAGCGCCGGGGTGAACGTCAGGGCAAGGAAACCGGAGAACAGAATCGACACCGCCAGCGATACCGAGAACTGCTGGTAGATCACACCGACCGAGCCGGACATGAACGCCAGCGGCATGAACACCGCCGATAACACCAGGGTGATACCGATGATCGCGCCCGATACCTGCCCCATGGCTTTCACCGTGGCATCGACCGGCGACAAGCCCTCCTCGGCCATGATCCGCTCGACGTTCTCCACCACAACAATTGCGTCGTCCACCAGAATGCCGATGGCGAGCACCATGCCGAACATGGTCATCATGTTCACCGAGAAGCCCATCAGGTACATCATCATCAGCGTGCCCAACAGACACACTGGAACCACGATCGACGGAATCAGGGTGTAGCGGATGTTCTGCAGGAACAGGAACATCACCAGAAATACCAGGACCATCGCTTCGATCAGGGTATGAATCACCTTCTCGATCGCGACATCAACGAAACGCGAGGTGTCGTAAGGAACGGAATATTCCACGTCATCCGGGAAGTACGCCGACAGTTCGGCCAGGCGCTGCTTGACTGCGGTTGCGGTCTGGATTGCGTTGGCGCCTGGCGACAACTGGATCGCCGCTGCCACGGCAGGTCTGCCATTGAGACGCGAGTTGAAGTTGTAACTTTCCTGACCGATTTCCACGCGGGCGACGTCGCCCAGTTTGACCGTGGAACCGTCCTCGTTGGCACGCAGGACAATGCGTGAGAATTCTTCCGGATTGTCCAGCGTACCTTTCACCGCCAGGGTGGCGGTCAGTTCCTGCTGGCTGCTGGTCGGCGTACTGCCGAAGCTGCCGGCCGGCACTTGTACGTTCTGGCCGCGGATGGCCGCGCTGACGTCGTCGATGGACAGCCCGTAGCCCACCAGTTTCTGTGGGTCGAGCCAGACGCGCATCGCCGCTTCGGAGGAGAAGAACTGCAGCTTGCCGACACCCGGAACCCGGCGCAGCTCGTTGTTGATATTGCGCGCGGCGTAGTCGCCCAGTGCGGTGGTGTCGCTGTGCTGGGTGCCCTCCTTATAGTTCAGCGCATAGATCAGCAAGAACCCGGCACTGGTCTGCTCCACTTCCAGACCTTGGGTGAGCACGGCTTGCGGCATCCGCGCTTCAGCTTTTTTCAGACGGTTTTGCACGTCAACCTGAGCGAGCTGCGGGTCGGTGCCCGGCTGGAACGTCACTGCGATCTCGGCGATACCGTTGGAGTTGTTGGTCGACTCGAAATACAGCAGGTTCTTGGCACCGTTGAGCGACTCTTCGATCACGCTGGTGACCGAGTCCACCAGCACCTTCGCGGAGGCGCCGGGATAGGTTGCCGTCACCTTGATCTGCGGCGGCGCGACGTTGGGGTACTGCGCCACCGGCAGCATCGGAATGACCAGCAGACCGGCCAGAGAGATGAACAACGCCACCACCCAGGCGAAGTTCGGGCGTTTGATGAAAAACTGAGACATCGGAATATCCTCGCGGCGACGGCGCCCTTACTGTTTCGACTCAGGCGTCAGCGCCTGGGCTTGAGGCTGAGCAGGCGCGACCTTGGCGCCTGCCTGCAGGCCACTCAGGCCGTTGACAATCACCTGATCGCCAGCCTTCAGGCCTTCACTGATCTGCCAGCGCGAACCCTGCATGGAACCGGTCACCACAGTGCGCGCTTCGGCGCGGCCGTCGGCGCCGACCACCATGACTTGCGCCCCGCCATCGCTGCCGCGCTGCACCGAGCGCTGTGGCACGAGAATGGCCTGATTGTCGGTGCCTTGAGGTGTGCGCACGCGCACGAACATGCCCGGCAGCAACACGCCGTCACTGTTGGCGAACTTGCCACGCAACGACACCTGGCCGGTGCCACGGTCAACGGCGACATCGGTAAACATCAGGGCGCCCTGACGCTCGTAAGCAGTGCCGTCGACACGAATCGACAACGCCTTGTTGTCGTCGGCGGAGAGTTTGCCGCCCTTGAGTGATTCGCGCAGACGCAGCGCGTCAGCGGCCGATTGGGTGAAGTCGACATACACCGGATCCAGCTGCTGAATCCGCGCCATCAACGTTGCGTCACCCTGACCGACCAAGGCGCCTTCTGTGACCAGTGCGCGGCCGACACGCCCGGAAATCGGCGCGGTCACCGAGGCATAACCCAGGTTCAACCGGGCGCTTTGCAGATCAGCCTGGGCTGAACGCGTGGCCGCCTGAGCACTGCGCAAATCGGCCATGGCGCTGTCGTAGTCCTGCTGGCTGACCGCTTCGATCTTCACCAACGGTTCATAACGCTTGACCCGCGCCTGAGCCTCAAGGGCAACGGATTGCGCACGGGCCAGTTCACCCTCGGCGCGAGACAAGGCTGCTTTCAGCGGTGCCGGGTCGATCTGGAACAGCAGGTCGCCGGCTTTGACATCAGCGCCCTCTTCAAAACGCTTCTGCATCACGATGCCCGGCACCCGCGCACGCACTTCCGCAACGCGCATCGGTTCCACCCGCCCCGGCAGCTCTGACGTCAGTGCCAGTGGCTCAGTCTTCACTGCAAGCACCTCTACCGGACGCGCCACTTCAGCCATATCCGCCTGTTCATTCGCTGGTCCACACCCGGCCAGCGCAATGGCAACTGCCAACGACCCCGCCATCCCTACTGCACGCAAATTGCCCATAACTCACCCAAGGCTTGATTGAATTTGGTGCGAATGCTACTTTTCAAATCCTAATGAGTCAATAATGTCTCATGTGAGAAATATATGAATCTTACATTACGATCGCTTGAGGCTTGGTGATGAACCTGATTTTCCATGAAGAACACCTGCTCAAATCGTTGACCGTGGCTGTCGTCAACCGGCCGAGGGCAACCATGAAAGAGCTGGCGCAATTGGCAGGCGTGAGCAAGGCCACCCTGCACCGCTATTGCGGAACACGGGAAAACCTGGTGCAAAGACTGGAAGAACACGCCGAAGCAACGCTCAATCTGATTATTCGCCGTGCCGGTTTGCAGCATTTGCAGGCGCTGGACGCGTTACGTCGATTGATCCGCGAACACCTCGCCCATCGCGAGTTGTTGGCGTTTCTGATGGCACATTACCGCCCCGACTTTCTCGATTTCGAACGGGGCGACACACGCTGGCAGTTTTACCTGGAGGCGCTGGACGGATTTTTTCTGAGAGGCCAGCAACAAGGGTTGTTTCGCATCGACATCACCGCCGCGATTTTCACCGAGCTGTTCATCACTCTGGTGTATGGCCTGGTGGATGCCGAACAGCGCGGGCGAGCCGCCAACGCCGATTCGGCACGCACCCTTGAGCAAATGTTCCTGCATGGCGCGCTGGCTGGTAGTCAATTGCGCGAGGACGCCTGCTTGCCGGAAAAAATGCTCTAACGCTCAAAAATGGGTGAAGGCATCGCTGATGCTGGCGACCGGAGGGTGACTGGAATGATGGACAACGGTGTGGCCAGCTGGCCGGTGCTGCGAATACAGCGCACCCGAAACCAATGCGACCGCGAGCAAAGCAAACAGGAACCGACGCATCGAACACCTCCATCGTCCGGCCGCGGGCCGAACGCAGTTTTATTGTTATGGGTGCTTCGAGTCTGGCCCTCCGAGCGAGGTGAAAGCTTTGCAGATCGCGCCAGCGATTTTGCAAATCGTGCCAGTTCTTTCCGGCCAGCGGCGGCCGGTCATTCTGAGGGTTGAGCGGATGTCCACGGTTCGAGGTACTGCGCTGTTGGGGTTCAAGGCGTTTTGTGCCAGTCAGGGCATCGACCCGGCTTCGGCGCTGGCCGCGGTTGAGCTGCCTGAAGACCCTCTGGATGCTCGACTGTCCGGCGCGCAGTTCAATGCCTTGATTGACTTGTGCGCCCAGCGCTCGCACAACCCGCTATTCGGCGTGCAGTTCGGCTTGCGCCAGGGCACGCAAAGTCTCGGCACCCTGCTTTACGCCATGCGCAGTTCAGGCACGGTCGGCGAGGCGCTGAACCTGCTGACACGTTATTTCCATATCCATAGCGACGGCGCGCTCGTGCAGCTTGAGCGTCAGGCCGGTAACGCCCTGCTGCTATACGACGTCACGGATGGCACCTTTATTTCGGTCCGCCAGACCGTGGAACTGGCGATGGGTATCGCCAGTTGCCTGCTGCGCGAACTGCTCGGGCACGCCTGGCAACCAAAATCGCTGCTGTTGCGCCACAGTGCTCCGGCCAACCGCCTGGCCTATCGCGCCTTGCTCGGGGTAGCGCCGCGTTTCGACAGCCCGGTCAATGCCTGGGTGTTTGATGAGTCATTACTGACGACACCGCTGAGCACGACAGACGCCAGATACCAACAATTGGCCCGGCAACATATCGACGAACTGGCCCGCGTGACGCTGGAGGAATTGCCGTCTTACCTACAAAAAAGGCTGCGCAATGAACTGGCCCACGGCCCGGTCACGCTGCGCGACATGGCCGAATACATGATGATCAGTCCACGCACCTTGCAGCGCTATCTTCGAGCGCAGGGCTCTGGATTTCAGGCGCTGCTGGACCAGACACGCCGGTCGATGGCCGCGCGCTACCTCTGCGATTCTTCGCTCAGCCTGACGCAAGTGGCGGGTCTGTTGGGTTACGCCGACCTGAGCGCGTTTTCCCGGGCATTCACGCGCTGGAACGGGGTCAGCCCGCAGCAGTGGAAACAACGCATGCAACACTTACCTCGGTAAATCGACATGGCTTGCAACCCGTTCATTCGCGCCATCAGCCTGACAGGTTTCGATCCATTTGCCCGGCGTCAGGGACTGGAGCCGAACCGGATGCTGCGCCAAGCGTGTCTGTCCGTAGCGTCACTGCAGCGCCCGGAAGACATCCTGTCCTTTCGCAATTACTGCCGCTTGTTGACGCTGTGCCGGCAGCGCTCGAACAACGCATTGTTCGGTTTGGAGTTCGGCCTCCATCAAGGAGTCGACGTCTTCGGTGACATGTTTTTCCTGATTCACAACACCCGTACCGTCGGCGACGCGTTGCGCGAACTGCGCGCCAATTTCGCCCTCTACAACGGCGCTGCGCATCTCTATCTGGAGGTGGCCGATGGCATCGCGTTACTGGGTTATCGAGCCGATGAGCAGGAGATCGACGGCCTCGCTCAGGCCGAAGAGCTGGCGTGCGGGGTCGGTCTGCGCCTGATGCAAACCCTGGCCAGTGCACCATGGCAACCCGAGGCAATCATGCTCCGCCATGCGCCTTTGGCGGATGAAGGCCTCTATCGGCAGGCGCTAAACATCACGCCGACGTTTTCAGCCGCCCACACGGGATTGCTCTTCAATGCCAGTGTGCTCACGCAGCCGCTGGATTGCGCCAGTGAAGCCTTGCATCAGCTCATCGCTGAACATTTGGCAGGTATTGAACGTCTGTCCACCGATGCCATGCCGGGATACGTCAGGCAATTGCTGCGCAATCTGTTGCCCAGCGGACGCGCGACGATCGACAGAGTGGCCGATTGCATGGCCGTCACCCCGAGATCCTTGCAGCGCCACCTGGCTGAGGAAAACACCTCTTTTCAGCAGTTGCTGGACGAGACGCGCCAGCAATTGGTGCGCAAATACCTGCAGGTCCCGACGATCAGTCTGCCGCAGGTAGCGCACCTGCTGGGCTACGCCGATGTCAGTACATTCTCGCGGGCTTTTCATCGATGGTTTGGGGTGTCGGTGCTGGAGTGGTGCAGGCAATTCGGTGTGAACAGACAGCCCTTGCTGCTTCGAAATCGAGTGAAAGAGCGACCTTGAGCGTATTGAAACTGGAACTGTTTCGTATTGGAAGTCAGCACTTGTAGCAAGTTGATTGCAGTTAGGAGGAGTTATCGGCAAAAAATGGACGCTTGTGACAGGAAGCAATTGGACACGAGCCACCGTTGAGAATGTACCGCATCCGACCAACAGTCGCCCTTTCTCCTGGGAGAAGCTATCGGCCAATAGCGGCCTCCGGCAGCAACCGACCAAAAGCTGCCACGGTAACGGGTAGAAAGCGGGTAGAAAGCGGCAAAAAATAGTCGTTGGAGGAATGTCAACACGAAGTCGATGTCCATTTCATCGACCGCCGGAGGCGGCCGTTATGACACTCGCTGGTTTTGGCCCTAGTGACGTGAAGCTTGATGAAATAGCTTATTGGAAACGTTAGATAATTAGGAATATTCTCTGAACGCACTCATTTGAACCGCAGATCTATGACCAGCCAAGAGTTCTCTCAAGACATTAATGCTATCCACCGCATCAAAGCTGTGCCGGTGATATTGAGCATGGTCAAGCACGTCACTGGAATGCGGTTCGCCGCTGTCGCCAGGGTCACTGAAAAAAACTGGGTGGCGTGCGCAGTAGATGACTCCATTGAGTTCGGCTTGAAACCTGGCGACGAGCTGGTGCTTGAGTCAACGATCTGCCATGAAATTCGGCAGCACAGAAAACCGGTCATTTTTGGCCACGCCAGTGAACATCCCGTTTTTTCCCTGCATCACACGCCCAGTACCTATGGATTGGAAAGCTATATTTCTATTCCGATCATAAAGGCAAACGGCGAGTTTTTTGGGACACTGTGTGCCATCGACTCTGTGCCTGCTCATCTCGATGACCCGGCCATTGCCAACACACTTACGCTTTTCGCCCAATTGATAGCGTTGAGCCTCGATGCCCAGAATAATCTCGAGATTGCCCAAGCGGAGTTAGTTAATGCCCAGGAGCACGGAAGGTTGCGCGAGCAATTCGTCGCCGTACTCGGGCATGATCTGCGCACGCCATTGAGCGCCATTCGTATGAGCGCCGATCTGCTGGAAACCAAAACAACGGACAAAAGATCGCTTAGCTTAATTTCAGCCATTCGTACTAGCTCCACACGCATGGGAAACCTGATCGAAAACGTGCTGGATTTTGCACGGGGTCGAATGGGGAGCGGAATTCCAATCAAACGCCAACTTGTCGATGATCTGGGCAACACACTACGTTTGACTCTGAATGAGGTTCAAATCTCGCACCCTCGAGCTACATTTATTGAGTTGGTAGACATACCGGCCGGTGTCTATTGTGACCCTCTGCGTATCAGCCAGTTGCTTTCCAACTTGTTGGGAAACGCAGTCACCCACGGCTCATTAGCGTCGCCTATCACTGTTAAGGCCGACACTGAAGTGGACGAAATTGTTATATCTGTGACCAACCAAGGCCCCCCGATACCGCCGCACTTGTCGCCCTTGCTGTTTGAACCTTTCACCCGATCGGAGGCTGGACAACGTGGTGAAGGCTTGGGCTTGGGACTCTATATCGCCTCCCAAATTACCACTGCGCACGGAGGCAACCTGAGCGTGGTGTCCACACTCGAATCGGGAACTTGTTTCGTAGCAAGATTTCCCGCTCGTCTTAAATGTGCCTAAACAACGATCTTCATCCTTCAGATCATTGTTGAAGACGGTTAGGTCTTGATTCGGTTTCTCGCTCAGGTTCGATGGTGCTCACGAAAGCAAGATTTTATTCTGTTGGATTTAATTATAGATGAAATTATATTTCATAATGTAGCTACCTATTTTATTCGTGCGGGCACTCACCCACACGAACTGCATTCCCTGTTGTATATTTTTATCCAAATCCATTTTGTTCGTGCAAAGCTCAATCCAGCGATTTGTACTTTGATCCTCGATCCATAGACCTGCCTCGCAACGACCAAACTTACCCCTGGGAGGTCCGGGGTATCTCAGCTCATATGAAGATTTATAACTAACAATCTCGCCGGGCAAAAGATAGGCCGCGGTGGCATAACCATTCAGAGATAGAATAAATCCTAAACAGAACCATCCAGTGAAAGAGTTTAGAGCCTGTACTGCTGTCTTGCGCCCAGGCCGCTGGTAGAATGTTCGAATTGCAGCGGTAAGCCCAGTAATGGAGCTGATCAACAGGTATGTACTCCATTCGGGGATCTCGGGCATCAAAACTGTTCTTGCTGAAATTTTAGAAGCCCAACCTACATAATAAAGCCATGCGCCAAAAAGCAAAAATACTACCACTGTTAGAACTATTCTTTTTGATTTGCTTTCGGGTGAACTAGGTTCCATAAGCAGCTCTTGGGGGGGCATTAATTGTCGGAGGCAAAAATTTAAGTGGTGACGTCAGCGCGGGAAGGAAGAAGCTCATAAGTCAAGCCTGCCTCATAAAACACCGTTCGCCACTCTAGAAAACCCGGACGGTATTCGCACAGAAGACGAACGATCTGCCCATCCTCTCCGACATAGACTTCTTCCACCAAAGCGATATCTCCTGGCGCTGCCTCGCGGGAGTTAATCCAATCAGTTAAAACTATTTTCGCTTGGTCAGCGCTGATTAGTTTTATGAAATCGCCTTTAGACAGTGCCATGTACCTTCGCCTGGATTTTTACTGATAACAAGTACATGAGCCTATCGGCTTTTTAAGACAAAGTCCTTCTTTTAGTCCAAAGGCTTCCTTTAGACGATGTCCGCTTCTGGCTGTGGATTCAACCGGTCGACGCAACAGATTGGCTAAATCGTTCTGCCGGTGTTTCGTAGTCTAGCGTTTTCCGAGGGCGGCTATTTAGCTGCCTTGCCACTTCATTGAGCGTGGCTTGCGAGTGCTCCGCAAGGTCGGTTCCTTTCAGGAAGTACTGCCTTAACAACCCGTTGGTGTTCTCATTTGATCCTCGTTGCCAAGGACGATGAGGATCGCAGAAGTAGACCTTGATGTCGGTAGCCACCGTAAAGCGTTTATGGTCAGCCATCTCTTTGCCGCGATCCCAGGTCAGCGATTTGTAGAGTTCTTGGGGCAAGTTACGGGCGTTTTCAATTAGGGCGCTGATGACCGTCTCGCTATCCTTTCCGTCCAATTTCACCAGCATTACGTAGCGGGTATGTCGCTCAACAAGAGTGGCAATTTGGCTGTTCCTGCTACCGCACAGCAGGTCGCCTTCCCAGTGACCCGGAACCGCCCGATCCTTAGCCGCGGCTGGGCGTTCGCGGATCGATACCGCGTCAGTAATTCGACCGTGATTTTCTTTCTTCTGCGTGTGATGGCGCGAGCGACGCATGGCCCGCGTGCGCCGTAAATGCTCAAGCAACTCCTTCTTCAGAGCCCCGCGAGCCTGTATGAAGAGCGTGCGATAGATCGTTTCGTGTGACACCTGATAGCTCGCATCGTCCGGGTAGGTACGCTTCAACCAACCGGCAATTTGTTCCGGAGACCACTGTAATTGAAGCTTGTCTGCAACAATTTGCGCCACTGTTCGGTTCTCAACAAGCTTGCAAACCTTAGGTCGATGCGCGCGATCCCAGGCAGCCTGATCAGCTTGATTAGCCCGGTAGCATCCTTGGCCACCGTTGCGTCTGATCTCCCGACTGATCGTAGAGGCTGCTCGCCCTAGCAGCGCGGCCATGGAGCGGATCGAGTTTCCTGCCACCACTGCACGCGAAATCTCTTCGCGCTCAGCCAACGTCAGCGCCAATCTGGATCTGCGGCGTACAGAGGGTCTGATACCGCCTGTTTCCGCCAAAATGCGCTGTATCGATGAATGGTTTCGATCAAATAGTTGGGCTATGTGCTGGAGAGAGTCGCCTTTCTGCCAGTGATCCCACATCAGTTTTTTCTGGATTTCGGTGTAATAGATTCGAGGTCTCTGCTTCATCTGCAACACTCCTTCTGCTTACACAGAATTTAGTTGTGTTGCGTCGACCGGTTGAATCCACAGCCAGAAGCGGACGTTCAATTTATTCCGCTCCCGACCAACATTCGTTCAGACTAGGCGGTAGTAAACAACAGTTCAACCTATCCGTCTGAAGTGCCAAATAGCCTAAGCATTAGTGCAGCATAGAGAATTGGCGTACGGGGCATGGCATTGGAAGAAACCCGCTCAGGCTGTCATGGCACGATTGGTGGCAACTATTTGCTCGTGCGTAAACTGACTCCCGGGAGCCATAAACCTGGCGATCAGTGCGTCGCGGTTTTGAGGCGCCCGTACCTTGTCTGCCGCGTTCAGCGCCAATTTCAATTCCGGCAATGTCAATTCGGTACAGTACGCTGGTGTACCTGGTTGCTGGCGCCACGATTCTTCAAGGCTGCCAGCGGCAAGCGCGATAAAGCCAGTATCCTCAACAAGATCCTGCGCGATGGTTTCCGCGTATGTGCTTCCTCCAGCCACAGGTAGCGCGAGGCGCGTTGGGGAGCCGACCGGCTGACCTTTGCCTGCGAGGGTCGCGGCGAGGACGGCGTTCCACGCCTTAACAACCGGGTGGCCAATCTGCTCACTTACCCAGACGCTTTCTGGCATGCCATCTTCGACCTCCTTGATTACCCCGTCACGCCCCGGATAATAATTAGATGTATCAATGACAACTGTCTTCTCCGGCACCTTGCTCATGATCGGTTCGAGATCAGGATAATTTGCAAAGGGAATCGAGAGGATAATCACCTCTACCCCGGAAACCGCTTCCTCCCTGGTCACCGCATTCACGCCGATTTCATTGGCAAGGCTTTGAATGCTCTGAGGGCCTTTCGAATTCGCTAGTTTAACTTCGTGTCCACACGCAGCGAGCTTTCGGGCCAAAGTAGAGCCAATGTTACCTGCGCCAATAATTCCGATTTTCATTTAAATAACTCCTCGCACTCATGTGAAATTGAAAAAGTTTTAGCTGAGTACTGCTTGATTTGTTTGTATTCGCCTATCAAGCACCATCAGAAAAAAAACACGGCGCGCTTATTTTATTAAAAAGCATATGCGGCCTGAGACATTGTTAGTCTGCATAATGGTTTAGAAACTTGATATGTATGGCGACCTTGCAGATCGTCTTCCATGTTTCGTCATAACGAGCTCACGCATAAATTAGCTTGGAAAGCTGAACAATGTAGTTGCGGCTTGGGTTTGTTCCAATATTGCCGAATCTCTCGTTATATACCGAAAAGAAGAGATCTTGGCGCTTTCGCGAGCGCGCCAGATCCGCGTCAGCAAGTGCCTGGGGCAGGGACTCAAGCGTCACCTCAGTGCAATAGCAGGGCGTGCCGCACTGTTGCTTCCAGGATTCGGCCAACGAACCAGCATAGTAGGCGTCGAATCCGGAATCCTCGACGAGTGCCATTGTCACAACGCGGTCATGATCACGATCAGCCGCGACAGGGACGGCAATGCGCTCCGGATCGCCAACTGGCCTGCCAGCTTCATTTAGCGAGGCGGAGTAAATTGTATTCCAGGCTTTTGCGAGGGGACGGCCAACTTGTTCGGATGCCCATACACTGTCGGGCTGACCATTCTCGATTGCATCCAATCGATCGTCCCGCGCAGGTATATAGTTGGATGTGTCGATGATCACGCTGTCTTCAGGAAGGCCTTCGAGAAGCGCTTTAAGATCTGGAATTCGTACAAAAGGTATCGAGAGAATTACGACGTCAGCACCCACCAAAGCCTCTTCTTTCGTGACTGCAATTGCACCCGTGGAGAGCACATCAGGATCAATTGAATGCGGCCCGCGTGAATTTGAAACTCTTACTGTATGGCCAGCAGTGCTTAGCAGTCTTGCAAGCGTTCCCCCGATAAATCCGCTACCGATAATTCCGACGTTCATAGAGATTCCTCATCTTTGGAGCTGGATGTTCACAACATAAGCCTCAGCGAGTGCTAACAAACAGAGCCTCTCCCTACACGATCTGTTCTACAAATACATCGCGGCTCTGAGAGCCGGTGTTTCATTTGTTTGTGGCATCACCTTAAAAGCTATGCCTTTGTCAGCTGCTTCTGAGGCAGGTATTAACTGATAGCCGGTCGCGCTAAACCCTCAAGCGTGCGATGAAGCTCCTGAAGGTCTTCGGGCGTGAGCTGGCACGCCGTTCTGATCTTGTCAGTGATGCTACGAAGTTCAGCCTCCATGCCGCGGGCAGACGCCGTGAGGTCTATAAGCACTCGGCGTTCGTCGACGGCATCACGTGTGCGTGTAATCACCCCGGCAGCTTCCAGCCTTTTGAGTAACGGTGTAAGCGTGCCGGTCTCCATGTCGAGACGTTCACACAAGTCGCTCACAGATCGAGGCGACCCGTTCAAGAGCTCAAGCGTGACCAGATACTGCGAAAAAGTTAGGCCCAGTGGTTCGAGGAACGGCTTGTGCAATCGAACCATCCGGTTCGCGGCAGCGTTAAGCGCGAAGGAAAGTTCTGTGGCCACGCTTCGTTGCGTCGAACTCATATATATCGCCTGCTATTATGTTGTGTGCTACATAAATTATGCTCGACTCCTACAGGTGTCAACAGCTTCTGAAGCTTCCAATCTTTTTTCAGATGAAATGCCCTGGATCAGGCAGCGAAATTGTGAACACACCGATTGAGCGATTCGGCCTGCAGGTAAGCAGATGCAATCTGCTCACCTGGACACAGGGCGCGCTTCAGAGCAATGACTCATTCTGCCGGTGGTTTGTATCCCGCAAGCATTTTCAGCACGTCATCATGTGACCCGCTTGCCTCAGCAAACCGCAGGGGCTTAGCCCGCTCAACGACGAGTTCAGGTGGAGTGGGAGAAATCTTTAGCAGTTCGAAGACTTCATCCAAAAACTCCTCCAACGGCATCGCATGCTCGTCGTTTTCCTGGCCGAGCAATGTGGTACGCACACCCGGTGGCGCAAGTTCGATAACCTCAACTGGCGAGGCTTCCAGCTGCACTCGAAGACTTTGAGTGAACGAGTGAACTGCCGCTTTGGTTGCGCTGTAGGTGGGCGTGGCTGGCAGCGGGACAAATGCCAAAGATGAACTGACATTGATCACTGTCGCGCCAGGCTGCTTGATTAGTTGGGGAGTAAACGCATACACCATACGAATCGTGCCTAGCAGGTTCGTTGTCACGATATCTTCCGCTGTACTCAAGTATCCCGGATCAGTCAGATCCTCCCAATGCATGATCCCTGCGTTGTTGATGAGAACGTTAAGATTTGGATGGCTGATCGCAAGCGCTTCGCTGGTGCGCTGGATGGAATGAGCATCAGAAACGTCCAGCAATACTGATTCAATGCCAGGATTTTCCGACACGATTTTGTCGAGCAGAGCCTTGCGACGTCCCGCGATGATGACGTTGTTGCCCGCTTTATGAAGCCGTAGCGCCAGCCCGAGGCCTATGCCTGAGGTGCCGCCTGTAACCAGAATCGTGTTGCCAGTGCTGTTCATAGTAAACTCCAGAAACGATACTTAAGCGGACAAGTGTCCACTTGCAAACCGTACCGGACAGTTGTCCGCTTAGCAATGCAATGAGGGAAAATTATTCATGCCTGACGAGTTGGTGATGCGTTCTGACGCCAAGAAAAATCGGGAGCGGATTCTGGAGGTCGCAGTGGTTGAACTGACCAGCGATCCTGCAGTTCCGCTGAGTACGATTGCGAAAAAGGCTGGAGTAGGACAGGGAACTTTTTATCGCCATTTCCCTACCAGAGAGAAGCTGGTATTCGAGGTCTATCAGTTCGAAATGCAGCAGATCGCCTTGTTGGCACAAGAGCTGCTCGCAACAAGACCCCCGAAGGAAGCCCTCCGAGAGTGGATGGATAGCCTTGCCGAATATGCAATGACAAAGGCAGGACTCGCTACAGCAATCCAACAAGCGGCCTCCGTTTACGACTTCCCTGGCAAGTCGGGTTACGCTCCAGTTCAAGATGCAGCCGAGTTGCTTTTAAGAGCGAACGAAAACGCGGGGACGATTCGTACCGGGATCACTAACGATGACTTTTTTCTAGCCATCGCCGGCATCTGGCAAATGGATACTCAGAGCGAATGGCGATCTCGCTTGTCCAGATTGATGAACCTGGTGATGGATGGCCTATGTTTTGGGAGCCCTGAAAGCCTGAAAAACAAGGTCTAATACCCAACTGGAAAAGAGGGTCAGAGTTAATTGGGGACAGATCGCGTTCACCAGAAGCAGATGTTGCGCAAAGCTGGCTTGCCTCAGAAAACTCTCGCCGCCCCCTTACCATGTACGTCACCCGGAGAGCAGCCATATTGCCGGCAATTTTGAGCTCAATCCGCCCTACTTCTTCTTACTTCTTGAAGCGCACAAGATCCCTCGGCTGGCGACCTTCCAGACCCGCAAGCAAATTTTCCAGGGCTCGCTTGGCCATTGCGTTGCGGGTGTCAGTCGTCGCAGAGCCAATGTGAGGTACGGTGACGACGTTTCTCAGGTTAAAAAGCTCGGAGTTCGTCAGGGGCTCCTTCACATAAACGTCCAAACCAGCCGCCCGGATTGTCTTTTCTTGCAGAGCCTCGATGAGTGCGTCCTGATCCACGACAGGCCCACGCGAGATATTGATCAAAATACTTTCCGGGCCCATCAAAGCGAGTTCTTTGCGTCCGATTAGATTCCTCGTGGCGTCCGTCAATGGCACGACCGGACAAACAAAATCAGACGCGCTTAAAAGCTCTTCCTGCGGTACAAACCTCGCACCAAGTCCCTGTTCAAGCTTTGGTTTACGACTGTTGCCGCTATACAAAATGGTCATGCCAAAACCAAAGCGGCCTCTGCGTGCGATGGCTTCTCCGATTTTTCCCAGACCGATAATGCCCAACGTCTTTCCATGAACGTCGCACCCAAATTGGGATGCATCGATGGTTTGTGTCCAGTTTCCCTCTTTAGTCCAGGAATCAAGCTCAGGAATGCGCCTTGCTGTGGCGAGGATCAGGGCCAAAGCCAGATCAGCAGTGGTTTCGTTCAGCACATCTGGTGTATTGGTCAACATGATCCCTCGGCGGTTGAAGTAGTCGAGGTCATAGTTGTCGTAGCCAACCGATATGCTTGAGACGATCTCAAGATTTACAGCCACAGCCAGCTCAGCTTCACCCAGACGACGACTTCCACCAATCAGCCCGTGAGCGTTCGAAATAGCGGCCTCGAACTGGGCGTCCATATCACCAAGCTCAGGGCTAATGATGATGACGTCGTAGTCGTCTTTGTAAGGTTCAAGCAGGCTGGGGGAGACCCGGCTGAAGGCCAGGATTGTCTTTTTCATGACGGCGTATTCCACCTGTTCCAATATCAATTTGAATCGTGCTCTGACTTCAAAAAGGTTTTTGCCCACTCACGATAACTGTCCGAGAGTGTGTATTTAGAAAGCAGCTCAGGAAGGGATAGCTCGCTCCCCTCCGTGCCGCTTTGTTCGCGTAGCGCCTCGTAGGTTGCTTTGATTGCGGACAAATAGGGGGCATGCCCATTGACCACGATCCGCACATTGGCAGCACTCAATTTTTCAACATTGCTCAGAGCAGGATTTCCATAGTTGATCAGCATGATCGGCACTCTGAGATGTGCCGTAAGTGCTTCTAGGTGCTGGAAGTCCTTAACACCGACCAGGCAAATAGCATCTGCTCCAGCCTTCTGATAAGCCGCAGTGCGAGCGATGGAGTCGTCCAAAGTGGTCACAGCCACATTCGTACGGGCGATGATGCTGAGTGCATCATCCGACCGGGCAAATCGCGCGGCATAGATTTTGGCTGCGGCTTCTTCCCTTTCAATAAGCACATGCGACTGCTCGTCGTACTTGGCCGGTAGATGGGTGTCTTCCAGTGTCAGGGCTGCAACGCCGGCCTTCTGTAACTCTGTGACTGTTCGCATCACATTCAGCGCGTTACCAAAGCCATGGTCAGCATCCCCAATGATCGGAATCTGGCTTGCCCGTCCGACCCTGGAAACCTGCTCGACATATTCATCCAGCGTGAGTAATGCAATGTCAGGTGCGCCGAGCACCTGAAGCGACGCAACGGAGCCGCCTTGAATGGCAACGTCAAAGCCAAGGTCGTATGCCATCCGAACTGAGATCGGATCGAATACGGAAGCTGCAAATTTGCAGGTGTCTCCCTGGAGTAACTCACCAAACACCTTGCGTAAATCATGATGTGATCGCTCTATCATGTTGGCTCCATCAATCTTTCCAATCAGGTCTCTCCACGCGGAAGAAGGCATGGAAAACACTACCGGTCATAACCGTTTAGATGGGAATGACCGGATCGCTTTGTAGTTTATTTATGCGCCAGCGATGCCTTGCTTGCCGCCTTTTCTTGCTTCATTGCGGCGATCTCACGTTCGCAAGCCTCGACATCGAACGAGTTGTCCCACTTGGCAATGGCGATGGTGCCGATGCCATTGCCGATCAGATTGGTCACGGCCCGCGCTTCGTTCAAGAAACGATCAATGCCCAAAAGCAAAACGAGTCCGACCAGAGGAATGGAGTGGATGGTCGTGAGTGTTGCAGCCAGCGTGACAAACCCCGCACCCGCGACACCAGCTGACCCTTTGGATGTCAGCAGGAATACGCCTAGCAGGATCATCTGATCAACGAAGGTCAGTGGCGTGTTGGTCGCCTGGGCGATGAAGATCGCGGCCATGGTGAGGTAGATGCAGGTGCCGTCTGCGTTGAAGGTGTATCCCGTTGGCAGCACCATGCCCACTACAGATTTCTTGCAGCCAAGTTTTTCAAGTTTCACCATCATGCGTGGCAGCACTGCTTCGGTTGAGCAGGTGCCAAGAGTGATGAGAATTTCGTCCTTGAAATAACGGAGAAACTGCATGAGTGGCATGCCTGACCATCTGGCCACCGTGCCTAGCACCACCACAATGAAAATCAAGGTTGTAATGTAGAGCGCGATCAGCAACTGACCGAGTGACAGCAAGGTGCCAATCCCGTACTTGCCGATAGTGAACGCCATACCTGCACCCGCACCAATCGGCGCCAAGCGCATGACCATTGCAACGATCTTGAACAGGCCTTGCAGGAACAAATCAATAGTGTTGATCAGCGGCTTGCTGGTTTCGCCCATCTGAACCAGGGCAACTCCCATCAAGACCGAAAGCAGAATGACCTGCAGCATGACGCCGTTGGAGAATGCGCCGAGGAACGTGTGGGGAATGATATTAAGGAAGAAATCAATTGTACCGCCTTGTTCACTCGCGGCCTGGCTGTACTTGCTGATAGCATTTCCATCGAGCGCGTTGACGTTAATGTTCATCCCGACGCCAGGCTTGACGATGTTCACCACGATAAGGCCTACGACCAAGGCGATAGTCGATAGAATTTCAAAGTAGATCAGCGCTTTTACGCCAATCCGTCCGACCTCCTTGATACTGCCCATTTTCGCGATACCGACGACGACCGTACCGAAGATAATGGGGGCCAGCAGCATTTTTATCAGCTTGATGAAACCATCGGCGAAGGGTTGGAGCTTGGCTCCAATATCAGGCACGAAGTAACCGATTGCTGCACCGATCACGATACCGATCAGCACCTGCACATACAGCTGGCTATACCAGCGGGACTTGGAAGTTTCCACGGAAGCACCTCATTTTATTTTTGTGATGGGCATGTGGCTTGGCATCAGTGGGTGACGCCTGACTCTGCGGCCTCCCTGAAGGAGGCCACAGATAGAGGAAAATCAGCCTTCGCCTAGCTCACGCATGACTGCGTACAAAGCGGATTTGGCTTCGAAGCCAACACCTGGAATATCAGGCAGACCGACATAACCATTTTCCACCTTGATTCCGTCAGCGAAGCCGCCGAAAGGCTGGAACACATCGGGGTAAGACTCGTTGCCACCCAAGTGCAGGCCTGCTGCGATATTGAGGGACATCTGGTGGCCGCCGTGCGGAACCACGCGACGGGAAGACCATCCCATTTCGTCCATCACTTTCAGGGTGCGCATGTACTCAACGAGTCCGTAAGACAGCGCGCAGTCGAACTGCAGAAAGTCGCGATCAGGGCGCATGCCACCGTGGCGCAGAAGGTTACGAGCGTCCTGATGGGAGAACAGGTTTTCCCCGGTAGCCATCGGCAGCTCGTAGTGATTGGCAAGCTCAGCCTGGAGTGCATAGTCCAGCGGGTCGCCGATTTCTTCGTACCAGAAGAGGTTGTACTTCTTGAAGGCTTCCGCATAAGCAATACCGGTCTGAAGATCGAAGCGACCGTTGGCATCGACCGCCAGTCGACGACCGTCCCCAACCACTTCGAGTACCGCTTCGATGCGACGAATATCTTCGTCCAGTGGCACTGCACCGATCTTCATTTTGACAACGTCGTAGCCACGATCCAGGTAGCTCTGCATTTCTGCTTTGAGTTTGGTCTGGTCTTTGCCTGGGTAGTAGTAGCCACCTGCTGCGTAGACCCAGACTTTTTCATCGGCCACGCCGTTACGGTACCGATCAGCCAGCAGACGATAGAGAGGCTTGCCTTCGATCTTGGCAACGGCATCCCACACGGCCATATCAATGGTGCCGACTGCAACTGAACGTTCGCCGTGACCACCTGGCTTTTCGTTGGTCATCAGGGTCTTCCAGATGGCGAACGGATCCAGGTTGTTGTTCTCATGGTCGATAAGAGTATCCGGATCAGCTTCCATGATTCGCGCCAGGAAGCGATCACGCATCAACGCGCCTTGACCATAGCGACCGTTGGAGTTGAAGCCGTAGCCAATGACAGGTTTACCATCGCGAATCACATCCGTGACAACAGCAACGACCGAGCAGGTCATTTTCGAAAAATCAATGTAGGCATTGGCAATGGGAGAAGCGATAGAAACAGTTTTTTCGCGGATGTCTACGATACGCATGACGGGTTCCTCTTGTTGTTGGTGGCCCCACGTTATGCTTTGCGATGACACCCGCCCAATGCTATTAATGCCGCGCCCTATGCACAGGAGGCATTGCCCTTGGAACTCGTTTGGCTTGAGGATTTTTCAGCGCTTGCGGAGTACGGCAGCTTTGTTCGGGCGGCTGAAGCGCGCCACGTTACTCAACCTGCCTTCAGTCGCAGAGTCCGCGCTCTGGAGAATTGGATGGGTGTCGAATTGTTCATACGCACCCCCCAGGGGGCGACGTTGACCGAGGCTGGAAGACAGATTTTGCCTAGCGCCCAAGAGGCTGCCAGACGCTTGTACCGGATGCGCTCCGAGGCACAGGAAGTGGCTGGGATGGCCGCCAAAACACTGCAGTTTGCAGCCACTCATTCGTTGTCATTTACCTTCTTCCCAAGGTGGTTGAGAAGTGCAGAAAATGGCGCGCCGATAGATGCCGTACGTCTGCATTCAGACAGCATGGCTGTTTGCGAGCAGATGCTGATACACGGCCAGGTTCAATTTCTGCTTTGCCATCGCCACCCCGACGTTCCACCCCTGCTGGCCCCTGATCAGTTCACCGGGAAAAAGGTCGGAGAGGATGTGCTCATACCCTTGGCGAGTGCCTCTGCCACGTTGGGTACGTCCCCGGAAACACTGCCTTATTTGGCATATACCCAGGAATCCGGTCTAGGCCGTATCGTCGCTCACCGACTCCACGGCAAGGAAGACTACCTTCACCTCAAGCCGCTTTTTAGCAGCCATCTTGCGGCGGTTCTGATGTCCATGGCACTGGAAAGCAAGGGCGTAGCGTGGTTACCAAAAAGCCTGACCGAGCAGGAAATGGCTGATGGGCGGCTGGTCAGAGCTCTCGACGAAAGCTGGGATATACCGTTAGAGATTCACCTCACTCGACCTAAAGCCCCCATTAGCTTATCTGCAGAAGAATTCTGGGCCAGGCTGGCTTAATAGATCCATCTTACTGACCTCCATTTTTCACTTTCTAACGGCGTTCTGGCGAGCCAGAAAACTTGGCTGTTAGTGACTGAGTGTCTCCTATTGGCCGATAGCAGTCGCTTCCGAGCGTCCGCTTATGGCCGATAGCGGTCGCTTTTGAGGGTTCTCTAATGGCCGCTAGCTGACACCTGCGGTTAGTCTTTAGGGTTGCTTGATGTCGGTTTTTTCTGACTCGCGGCTTGCGCTTGATCTCTGACAGCTGGCGTATCTGAATCAACTGTTGTTCTAAAGTTTCTGCGCGGGCCAACTGCGCCGCAGTACGTTGCTCCGCTTGGCTGAGCTCGCTCTGGGCCGACTCCAACCTACGTCGCAAGTCGTCGCACCTGCGGCTGGCTACTTTTGATTGGCTTACTGCGGCTGTCCCCTCCTCCCGGGCCCGATCAACCTCGCGGTGAGCCCGATCCTCAACGCCACGCAAATAGTTCTCCTGTGTGATTCGCTCCTGCTCGGCCTTGAGTCGTAGCAAGTGGAGTTCCTGTTGGAGAATTTGATTTTGCCCCTGGGCATCGTGCCGTTCACGCTTAAAGAAATCACGCTGTTGCTGGAGCTCCTCAATCTGGGCCTGCCGCTGCACCAACAGAAGGTCCAGGTCAGCCAAGCGAGATTCGGCCGCCTCAGGCACCCTGCGTACAACATGGCTGTGGCGCACCTGCGAGCGATCCAGGCTTTCTATTGCGAGGCGATTCTGGCTTTCTCGACGGTTACGCCATCTGGCTCCAAAGCGGCCGTCAAGCCGACAACCTGGTCGCCAGAATCGGCAATGCTGAAACGGCACCTTTTCCGCAGATCGATCCGCGTCCCAGTGACCTGTACCTCGCCGAGCAATTGCAACGCCCCGGCCCAGACGGCAAAAGCGTTGCCTATGCATCAAATGGTACAGGCGCTGCCACCATGCTTTTCAAGGTAGCGCTGATGTTCTTCATCTGCCTTTTGAAACTCACCCAGTGGCAGGATCACCGTAGCCACTGGCTTGCCCAACTGGCCACTGGCATCCAGCTGCTGCCTGGCGACAAGCGCCAGTCGGGACTGCTCGGCACTGTTGAAAAACAGCGCGGAACGGTATTTCGCCCCGACGTCCGCACCCTGCCGGTCGACTGACGTGGGATCGTGCAGTGTCCAGAAGTGCTCGACGAGACGGCTGTAGGAAATGAGTCGGGGGTCGAAGTCGACTTGCACGACTTCGATCAGGGTGGCGTCGCCCAAGTCTGACCGTGCGAACCCGACGCGGGTGTCGAGCACACCCGGCAATGCCCGGAATGAGGCTTCCGCCCCCCAGAAGCAGCCGGCACCGAATGTCGCCTGCTCTGACAGAATCTCGCCTGAAAAATCACTCATGCGCGGCCTCCTCACCCTTTAGATACTGCAGGTGCAAATGCAACTGGGCGATATGCTCCGGGCCGATTCCACAGCATCCGCCGACAATGCTGGCCCCTGCGGCAACCCATGATTTCGACCAGTCCAGGTAAGACTCGGGGCCCAGATCGCGCCGAATTTCCAACAAATCGCTATTGGCCTCGGCTTTGGCACTGACAGGGGGGAAAGCATTGGCATAAACCCCCAGTTCGACAGGATGATCCAGGTTTTCAATCACAGCGCGTGCCTCAATCAAGGCCGCGGCCATCACTTCCGGCTGGCTGCAATTGAAGAGCACCGCCTTGGCCCCCAGCTCAGCCGCCACCTGAACCGCATCGGCAACGGCCTCGTTTGAGCGTAATCGCGGCTCCCGCCCCTCTTCGTCCAACAGCGTGAATGACACCCAAAGTGGCGCGGGATCCGTTCCGAGGGCTTCGACCACCGCCCGCACTTCAGCAATAGAGCTTTGCGTTTCGGCCAGCCAAACATCGACGTGCGTTCGCAATCCGGCAATCAGTTCGCGGTGGATCGCTACTGAACGCTGATGATCGAACAGATCCGGCCGGTACGACCCTAACGCCGGCGGCAACGACCCGGCCACGGTGACCTCATCGGTACTTTCGCCGGCGGCCTGCCGCGCCAGCCGTCCGGCGCGCTCAGCCAGCGCTCTTCCCTGCTCGGCAAATCGCTCATCGCCAATATGAAAAGGCACCACCGCATAGCTGTTGGTGGTGATGATCCGGGCGCCCGCTGTCACGAACGCTTGATGCGCCTGCAGCACATACTCTGGCGCTTCGATCAGTGCGAGGGCCGACCACTCCGGTTGACGGAACGGTGCGCCGATTCGCTTCAACTCGCGCCCCATGCCGCCATCGAGCACACGTACGTTCGCTCTGGTCATTGGGCTGAACTCACTTGCTGCGCCTTCCCTGCAACCCACTGGTCAACAGTAGAAGGGTTGGCTTGAACCCAGGCCTTGGCGGCGACGTCTGCTGGCTGTTTCTCCTTTTCGATCTTCTGGATCAGTCCGTTCAACTGTGCCGGGTCGATGGAGAAGTTGTGCAGGAACTCGGCAATTTTCGGCGCGCGCTTTTGCAGTGCGGTGGAAGCCAGGACGTACACCTTGGCATCCGGGAAGGCGCAGGTGATGTGGCTCTTGTTCAGCCAGTCGGGATCGACGGTCGGGCTGACGAATTTCCAGCAGCCATCCGCCTTGTAAAGAGGATCTTCTTTTTTGTTGTCCTGGGCGTAGCCATCGAACGCGGGCTCTTCCAGGCGACGCAGATCATAGGCCGAGAAAATCCAGTCAGGGGTGTAGGCGTAGAACACCACGCCGCGTTGCGCTTTGTAAGCCGAGGCCAGTTTGGCGTAAGTCACCGAGGCTTCCGTCGACACGGACTCGAATTTATCGGCGAAGCCGTAGTCCTTGGCCTTGATCTGGCCGATATACGTCGACTCCCAGCCCGCCGGCCCCACCAGCAGTTCGGCCTTGCCGCCGCCCACTGGCTCGAAGAGCTTGGCCACTTCCGGTTTTTTCAGGTCGTAGATCGATTTGACGCCGTATTTGTCCTGCAGATAACCGGGAATGTAGAAGCCTTGTTCGCCGGTATAAGGATGAGCATTGGGTACCAGTGAGCGTGTGCCGCCGGTGACGTACTTGGCCCAAGCCGCGGACTGATTGGGCAGCCAGATGTCCGTCAGCACATCCACAGAACCGTCGCCCTTGGCCGCCGCACTGAACAGCACCGGCACGTCCCCGGCCAGATACGACACATCACCGTCCAGACGGGTTTTGATCACCTCACCCAGAATGTGTTGAATGGCGATGGCCCCTGTCCAGTTCTGCTCGCCAATGACAATTTTGTCCTTGGCCATCACGCTGGCCGGCACGATCAGGGAGGTCAAAACTGCAGCCGCACTCAAGTTACGCAATAGATGTTTTGCCACGATAAGTCTCACTGTTCAGTTATGCAGATGGTCTTGCTTGCGCAAGCTCGATTGAATGATTCGATCGGGGATCAATGCACACAGCACGATCGCCACGCCGGCCAACACGCCCTCGCCGCCCTTGATATTGCGCAACGCCGTCATGACGTCGTAACCCAACCCTCCAGCGCCGATCAGGGCAGCAACCACCACCATCGACAGGCTCATGACGATGGTCTGATTGATCCCCAGCAACAGGGATCTTCGCGCCAGCGGCAGTTGCACCTTCACCAGGGTTTGCCAAGGGGTTGCTCCATGGGCGATTGCCGCTTCCACGGCATCCTTCGGGACTTCCTGAATGCCCAGGGACGTCAGACGAATCATCGGTGCCAGGGCAAAAATCACCGTCGCAATGACCGCCGGGGTCTTGCCCACCGAAAAGAACGCCACAGCGGGAATCAGATAGACAAAGGTCGGCAGGGTCTGCATGACATCCAGCAAAGGCGTGAGCAGCCTGCGGGCAAATGGCCGCTTCGCCAGCAGAATGCCGGTGGGTACGCCGATCACCAGTGCGATCAGCACCGACGAACCAACCAGCGCCAGCGTGGCAATTGTCCGCTCCCAAAACCCGAACAGGCCGATATACAACAACGCTGCGCTGCTGGTGAGCGCCAGGGCCAGGCCCGCCGAGCGCCATGCCAGCAATACCAGCGCCAGCGCGCAAACCGGCCAGGGCAGCCAACCGAGCAGGGATTCGATTCCTTCAATGACCGTGCGAACCGCAACGATCACGCCGACAAAAGCGCTCTCGAACGTCACCTGTGACCAACCGATAAAGTCATCCACGCTCTGTGCAGTCAGTAATAGCGCCTGGCGACTGGCTGGGAACTGCAAAAGCGCCTGGGTGGTATCGGGCGTCAACACCCGCCAGATCACCAATGCCTGACTGACCAGCAGCACCGCCAGCGGCAACGCCCAACTCGAAACGGCGCGCCGCACCGGTTGACGGCCCAGCGAATACGCGGTGAAACGGCTGGCCGCCAGCACGGCCAATCCCGCCACGACCGATATCCAGGATGCGCTCGCAATGCCTTGCACCGCAGTGGCCAGGGCCGCGAGTTCTGCGGCGAACCCGAGCCAGAACAACCCGCCTCGGCCCCGCGCCGCCAGCGCTGCCGGCCCGAGCAACAGGGCTTGCCAGCCGCGCAAGCCCGGCTGAACCGGTTGCTCCTTCGGTGCCGTTTCGGGAGCCTGACGTACCGCGCCACCGGCATCGTGCAATACCGGTGCGGCAGGAAGGCAATCGCGGAAAAAATCCGCGACCTCGGCATCGGCCGGCGTCTCGAGCAGCTGTTTCGGGGTGCCCGACTGCACCAGACGTCCCTGGCGCAATACCGCTATCCGGTCAGCGAGACGGACCGCTTCGGCAGGATCGTGCGTGACCAGCAACGTGGTGATCCCGCGCTCGCGTACCAAAGCCAGAAAGTGGCTTTGCAGGTCGCGCCGGATGGTCGGATCCAGTGCGCTGAAAGGCTCGTCCATCAGGAGAATATCCGGATCAGTCACCAATGCCCGCGCAAGACCGACCCGTTGCTGCATACCGCCGGACAACTCGTGGGGATAATGCTCGCCCCATCCCTCCAGGCCCATCGCCTGCAACTGTCGGGTGGCCGCTGCGTGCCGGACGGCCTCGGATTCGCCGCGCAACTCCAGAGGCAGCGCAACGTTGTCCAGCACCGTGCGATGGGGCAAAAGACCAAAATGCTGGAACACCATGCCGATTCGCCGCGAGCGCAAATCCCGCAACGCTTTGTGGCTCAGGCCGCTGATAGCCTGACCTTCAATCAAGACCTCACCGCTGGTGGGTTCGATCAAACGATTGATATGGCGAAGCAAGGTCGATTTGCCGCTGCCGGAGGTGCCCATCAGGCACAGCACTTCGCCGCGCCGGACCTTCAAGCTGACATGGTTGACAGCCGGCAAAGGCGATCCGCCTTTGCGCAGATAAGCTTTAGTGACGCCTCGCAGTTCGAGGACAACATCGCCCTCCTCGGCGCTATCGTCGATGGGTGGGGCCAATCGTTCAGGCAAGTCGATCTGTACCGTTGCCAAAGAGGTTTGAATAAGTGTCACGAGGGCTCCGGGCAACGAACCGCTGACGGCCTTATGGGTGGCCGATCAAGGGTAGAAAAAATGGACTGGGAGCTTTAGGCAATGACCTCGAAGAGGGTTGACCTGAAGCGAAAAAACGCAGCAAGCGAGGCGCCGCACGTTTCTTTTGTTAAAAGCTAAACGATCTTAAAAAGATTAAATAAATATCTTTTTGGAATGAGCTTAGGCCTTCCCGCCCGGTTTTCCGGAGGTGCTTTTCAAAGCGATCTGGTTTGTTGCGTGCCGACCGCCGGACGTGCTGCACAGCGACAACGATCCTGTATCGCAGGCCCAAAGCCGTGCCGGTCAACGCTTGATCGACTCATCGACGGGCTGACGTCCAGCAGCAGACTCAGCCCGGTTTTGATGGAGTGTTCCGCGCCCGTGGCACGCGGCGCTCGCGGCGAATCTTCCCGTCCCCGTCAAACAGCGTTGCCGAAACGGAACGAGGCGCCATGGCGCCGACGCCGGCATCAGCTTGCCGCGTGGTTCATCTGCGGCCCAATCGGAATACGAGGATTTTTCTCGCAAGCATTGGCCATTCAGATGGCCGGGCTTCGCAGATTGACTGACGGTTGGCTGCTTCACCAGGGAACTGCCGATGCCAGGCGTCGTCCCAGCTTAAGCGTTTAAGCAAACTGATCGCCACGAGGTTTCCGTTTGAAAGCTGCCATCGTCAAAAAATACCGCCTGATCATCAAAACCCTGGGCTACGTGGGCTGGTCTCTGTTCTGGTTGCTGCTATGGGACATCGCCGTCACCGTCGACTTCATGCTGTTTCTCAACGCCAAGCTGAACCTGCCGCTGATGCCACTGACCTTGCTGGGTTCGGCGTTGATCGTATTGATCAGTTTTCGCAACAGCAGCGCCTACAACCGCTGGTGGGAAGCGCGGACGTTGTGGGGGGCGATGATCAACAACTCCCGCAGCTTCGCCCGGCAGGTGCTGACGCTGCTGGACGACACCGGCGACGAGGTGAATCCGGTCAAATCCACCCTGCTGCGCCGCCACGTCGCGTATGTGAACTGCCTCGCCGCGCATCTGCAAGGCCAGCCTTGTCCCGACGAGGTGCGGGCGTTCATTCCCGCCGAAGAGTTCGCCCGCAGTGGCACGACCAATAACTTTGCCAACGACATCCTCACCGGCTCCGCGACTTTGCTCGCCAAGGAATACAAGGCCGGGCATCTGGACAGTATTCGCCTGGCGCGGCTTGAGTCGACGCTGGTCGACCTTTCCAACAGTCAGGGCGGCATGGAGCGGATCGCCAATACTCCGCTGCCCTACCCTTACGTCTATTTTCCGCGGCTGTTTATTTCGCTGTTCTGCCTGATCGTGCCGGTGGGATTGGTCGAGTCCCTGGGCTGGTTCACGCCGCTGGCGTCGACCGTGGTGGGATTCATGCTGCTGGCCATCGAACGCATCGGCACCGATCTGCAAAGCCCGTTTCGCCACAGCGAACACCAGATTCAAATGGAGGCTCTGTGCGAAACCATTGAAAAGAACTTGCAGTCGATGCAACGTGATTCGTTGGGTGATGTGCGCAGGCTTGAAGAGCACGCGTGAGGCGCTGCTTTAGCAGCAATGTGATAGCGGGTCTCATCGTATGTAGGCCATAACGAAAAATGCTCCGTATCTTTCGATACGGAGCATTCTCTTAAAGGGCCGGACAGATTACTAGGTTTTCACACAGTCTGTTTAAGGGCCCTTCCGTACTCAAATTGAAATCACCTGGTCAGCAAAGATTCGAACCTTGCATTTAGGTCACCTCAGATAAAGAGACTCACTTCATCGTCGGCATAGAGAACTCAACGCCCTCCCGAATTCCCGAAGACGGCCAGCGCTGGGTGACCGTTTTACGCTTGCTATAGAAGCGAACCGCATCCGGGCCGTAGGCATGCAAATCGCCGAACAACGAGCGTTTCCAGCCGCCAAAGCTATGATAGGCCACAGGTACTGGGAGCGGTACGTTGACGCCGACCATGCCGACCTTGATGTTGTCAGTGAAGTATCGGGCTGCTTCACCATCGCGAGTGAAGATACAGGTGCCATTACCGTATTCATGAGCATCGATCAGTTGCATCGCCTCTTGCATGCTCTGCGCACGCACGATCAACAGTACCGGCCCGAAGATCTCTTCCTCGTAGCAGCGCATGCCGGGTTTGACTTGATCGATCAATGTCCCACCAACAAAAAAACCGTTCTCGCAAGCTGGTACCTGAATATTTCGACCATCCACCACGACCTCTGCGCCCTCCTCTTCTGCGCTGTCGATGTATCCGATCACTTTTTGCTGATGTTGGCGAGTGATCAGAGGGCCGAAGTCGTTGCTCTTGTCTTGATAGGCGCCGACCTTTAGACGGGTCATCGCTTCGCGCATTTTGCTGATCAAGGCATCGGCTGTTGCATCACCTACTGTGACCGCTACAGACAGAGCCATGCATCGTTCCCCTGATGATCCAAATGCAGCCCCCACCAACTGGTTGACCGCATTATCGATGTCCGCATCTGGCATGACGATGGCGTGGTTTTTTGCTCCACCCAATGCCTGGCAACGTTTGCCATTTGCCGCAGCCGTCCGGTAGATGTACTCAGCGATTGGTGTCGAGCCTACAAAACTTACCGCCTGAACACGATGGTCGTGGAGCAAGGTATCAACGGCCTCCTTGTCACCATTAACCACGCGAAGCTTTGCGGTATTGGTGCTTTTGTTTCTGATCCTGCCAATATTGGTAGTGGTGCCATTGTCATTTAACGTCGAGCCCTACTTCAGCTTTACCAGCGGCATGCTCAGCCTTGATCCAGCGGCCTTTTCAATGCGTTGGTACCACATGCTTCTCGAGGATCCATTGTGGGTGCTGTCGTTCAAGAACAGTCTGCTGATCGCCTTCTGCGCAACGGTGATTTCAACGGCACTCGGGACGTTGGCAGCACTCGGCTTGTGTCGCGCTAATCTGCCTTGCAAGGGGCTGCTGATGGGCACCCTGATTTCGCCGATCGTACCGGTGATCATCTCTTCTGCCGGCATGTATTTTTTCTACAGCGCACTGGGTATCGGGCAAAACCACCTTGGCATCATTCTGGGCCATGCAGTACTCGGCACGCCATTCGTCATCATCACAGTGACGGCGACATTGGTTGGTTTCGACCACTCGTTGACCAGAGCAGCGACAAGCCTTGGAGCTTCTTCCACCTATACATTTTTCCGCGTGACCTTCCCAATTATTCGTCCGGGGATCATGTCCGGCGCGCTCTTTGCGATGGTGACCTCATTCGATGAGGCGGTGCTGGTGCAATTTCTTGGCGGGGTTGAGCAACGCACCATACCGCGCCAGATGTGGTCAGGCATGCGCGAACAGATCAGCCCAACCATCTTGGCGGCGGCCACGTTACTGATTCTCGGCTCGGTGGCATTGCTGGTCGCTGTTGAACTGATGCGTCGACGCTCGTTGCGCTTGCGAGGCATAAAAGAATGAATGCCCCTAAGTCCTGAGGCACGGGACACTCCGATAGAGCTACACAAATACGTGAAGCTTTTGCGCGAGGCTGCGTGATACTGCAAATTATCCGCAGCTGTCCTTACCCAGGGCGAATCAAGCAGCATCTGGTGACTGACGAGAATTCGTTCAGTATGACCGTTCTGAAGGAACTCTTCGGCTTGACGACCGCCCTGAGTCAAGCTCACCACGCTAGTAGCAATACTCAAATGCAGGAGTGTTGCCGCTCTCGGCGCAGTAAGTGCTGCGCACGAGTAGCGGACGCTCCCCCCACACCAGCTTCACCTTGTTGATGATTTCGCTAACGGCTACGGACCCAAACCTGAAGATTGAGTAGGCAAGTATCCGGCTCGCATAGCCTGTAAAGATGCCGGCGCAAGTGCCGATAACTCGAAAGAATACTGAATGACCGTGCGTCGATTTTGGCGATGCGCAAGGAACAGGAAATGATGTTTTCTCGTCAGAACGCATTCAAAGCAACAGATGTGAGCCTTTGCGCTCTGGTGTTCCTGGCGGGTGTCGCCGTCACGGTCTTGGTACTGATTCTTTTCGTTGGGGCGGAGCAGCGCACCGTCAACGTTGCGTTCCAACTGGAGGTCGACGAACGATTCAGTCGCCTGCAACGACGCTTCAATACGCAGGTCTTGAAGCTGGACGTTGTGAAGCATTTCTTTATCAATGCCGACGATGTCACTGAAAAGGAGTTTCTGGGATTCGTCACGCCTCTAGTTGGAGAGGACGAAGCCTATAGCTGGGTACCGAGGATTCTCGAGAAGGATCTACAGTCGTTTCGCGCCAAGGCGCTCCTCAACGGTACAAGTGATTTTTCATATCATGAAATTGATCCAGTCACCGGCGAAAAAATTCCCCTCTCCAGCAGGCCGGAACACTGGATATTGCTCTACCTGTTGAAGCGCGATGACGTGAAGATCGTTCCTGGCATGGATGTCATGGCTCGTCCGGGTCGCCAGGTCTTGATGAGCAAGGCGCGAGAAACAAATCAAATAGTCGTGTCGGAACCATTGAAAATGACTAATGGGCAGTCCGGGATTTTCTTCGTCGCCCCCGTATTCCAGAACTACCTTGAGGTTCCAGCCAAGGATGATGGTTTGCAGGGTTTCGTTGTCTCCACCGTACGCCTGGCGTCTTTGATGGAACAGGGCATTCCATTACCCAGTCTGCAACGGCTGAACGTGAGACTTTCACTGATCGACACGCAGCATCAAGGGGAAACCATTTATCAGAGCCAGGCCCCTGCTGCCCCTTCAGAGCTGTACACACAACGGCTGTTGAAAGTGGCTGATCAGAATTACCTGATCCAGTTTCGACCCAGTTCGACTTTTCTGGTCGCCAACAGCAACGCCCTGTCCGTCAGTTTGATTGCATTATTCGGAGTAGGACTGACGCTGCTGCTGACCTTGATGGTGTACTTGCTGATCACACAGCGCGCCCGCGCCCTCTCGCTGGTTGATGAGCGCACGCAAGACTTGCGCTTATTGAACATTACCGATCACCTGACCGGTGTCTATAACCGCCGGCATTTCGAAGATTTGATGGAGCGTCTGCTCATCGAGGCTGACAAGCACGACAAGCAACTATCGCTGATCCTGTTCGACGTCGATCACTTCAAATGCATCAATGACCACTGGGGGCATCAGTGTGGGGATAACGTTCTCAAGTCGTTGTGCGCACGAATACGTTCGGCAACACGCAAAACCGATTTGCTGTGCAGAACGGGCGGAGAAGAGTTCGCATTGATCTGCCCGGACAGCGAATCGAACGATACGAGCCTGCTGGCAGAAAAGCTAAGAGTGCTGATAAGCACCCTCCCATTTGAAGAGGCAGGAAAGGTCACTTGTAGCTTCGGCGTTGCAACGTGGGCGCCATCGGAATCGTTTGACGACTTCATTCGGCGTGCCGATAGCGCCATGTACAAAGCTAAATCAAGTGGTCGTGATCAGGTCCAACTGGCGAATCCGTAGCAAACTGGCTATTGAGTTGTCAGGACAAAAGGTTGTCATTCCCCGCCACAAAAAGACATTGACTGAGCGGCTCCAGGCGTTAGCTATCGGCTCTGAAAGTATCTGGCCAAGTCATCTACCCAGCTGCACAAAAAACCAAGACAGGGTGCGCACTTAAATCAAGTGCGCACCAGTTGTAGCCTTTTACCCGACCCAACTGACGGCGGTTTTGGGAATCACTTCTGACTTGTCGAGTTTGGAGGCGAACATGCTCACCGCCTCGACGGCGTCGCTGGTGCCGCTACGAATCTGCAGGATCACCGAGCCAGCCTGATCGGCCGCTCGGGCCGCTTCAATGGCGGCGTTTTCACGCACCCGCTGCGTCGGCAGGCGCGTGAGGACATCCTTTTTTACCTTGGTTCAAACGACGTGCCGCAGGCAGACGCCAATCCCATCGTGCACCAGCACTTTGACTCGGGTCGCACGGCGATTGGCAAACAGATAGACGCAGTGCGGCTTCGCCGCACCGAACACGCTGCATGGAAATACCCGTTTAAAAGGCTGGAACGGGTGCCCACTTAAATTGAAGTGCACACCATGTCCTGGCTTTGCGGGGTCGGGTAGATGACTTGGCCGGACGCATGCCTCTGAAAAGCCCGATCGCACAGAGACAACGTCAGCCCCTGAGATACAGCAGATTATCCCTTGCCGACTTCAAGAACGGCATATTTCGACTGAGCCCTTTTGCTAGCTTATTCAAACCACAAGGCACCCGATATACAGGTGCCCCGGCGTTGCTCTGACCTCCCTCCGTCCCTGCGGTTAACAGCCCCCATCAGTCCTCTAAGGAGCTAGTTGGATGACAACACAATCTTCGAATATCCACGCCGTGGATTCGCAAACGGCTCAACAGTTTTATATCAATGGTGGCTGGTGTTCGCCGGCAACGCTTGCCAGTTCGCCCGTGGTCAATCCGGCGACTGAACGCGTAGTTGCAGAGGTTGCCAGCGGGTCGGCCGCAGACGTTGATCGGGCCGTCGCTGCAGCGCGTGCGGCGTTTCCTCACTGGTCTGCGACCTCCGCCGAAGTGCGCGCGGATTTTCTTGGCAAAATTTACGACCTGATCCTTGAGCGAAAAGAGTCGCTTGCGCAGGTCCTTTCTCTGGAAATGGGCGCTGCCATCGGTTTCGCCCGAGCGATGCAAGTGCCCTTGGCGGCCGAACACGTTCGGATTGCCCGTGATCTGCTGTCCACCTATCGCTTCCAGACGGTTGAAGGCGGCACCGCGATTGAACGCGAACCCATCGGTGTCTGTGGGCTCATCACCCCCTGGAACTGGCCGCTTTATCAAATCACCGCCAAGGTGGCTCCGGCAATTGCGGCCGGATGCACAGTGGTGCTGAAACCCAGCGAACTGTCACCGCTGAGCGCCCTTCTTTTCGCCCAACTGGTGCATGACGCCGGCCTGCCACCGGGTGTCTTCAATCTGGTCAATGGCACGGGCCCCGAGGTCGGCAGCGCCATGGCTGCGCACCCGGATATCGATATGATTTCGATCACCGGTTCAAACCGTGCAGGTGCGCTGGTCGCACAGGCGGCCGCCCCTACAGTGAAACGCGTCACCCAGGAACTGGGCGGCAAGTCACCCAACGTGCTGCTGCCCGATGCCGACTTCGCCAACGTCGTGCCACTGGGCGTGATGACGGCGTTTCGCAACGTCGGGCAATCCTGCAGCGCCCCGACCAGAATGATCGTACCCAGGGACCGGCTCGCGGAAGTCGAGGCGCTGGCCGCTGCAACCGCCAACGCGATCATTGTGGGGGATCCGCAATCGGAAGAGACGGTACTCGGTCCGATAGCCAATGAGGCTCAGTTCAAGCGCGTGCAAGCCATGATCGAATCGGGCCTGAATGAAGGGGCCAAACTCGTCTGCGGCGGACCAGGCCGCGTGCCTGGTCATGAAACAGGCTTCTATGCCCGACCCACTGTCTTTTCCGAGGTTGATTCGAGCATGCGCATTGCCCAGGAGGAAATCTTCGGGCCGGTGCTGTGCATCATTGCCTATGAAACGCTCGATGAGGCTGTCGCGATCGCCAACGACACGGTGTACGGACTGAGTGCCCACGTTCAATCCCGCGACCTTGATCAGGCACGCGCCGTTGCCTCACGCATCCGCGCAGGACAAGTACTGCTCAACCACCCGGCCTGGAATCCCATGGCCCCGTTCGGTGGCTACAAACGATCCGGCAATGGTCGTGAATTTGGTGTCTACGGCTTTGAGGAATATCTTGAAACCAAAGCCATCGTCGGCTTTGGTGGCTAGCACACAATGGGGGGACAGTCAGCTGTCCCCCTATTGGTTCGCGCCTGATCGATGTAGGGAGCTTCAGTGCCGCAACAACTTGCGCAACGGCACACCGTCCTTGAGCACCGGGGACTTGATAACGATGTAGCTGAAGTACTTGGAAATGCCGATGTTTTTATCCAGCAGGCTTTCAATCACTTCCTGATAGTGCTGAATACTGCGCGTCATGAAACGCACCAGATAATCGTAGCCACCACTGATCAAATGGCACTCGAGCACCTCATCCACCAACCGAATGTTCGACTCGAACTTGGCGAAGTCTTCGCGCTTGTGGTCACTCAGGGTGATTTCGGTGAAGACCGTTACCGATTCGGTGATCTTCGCCAGGTTCAGGTGGGCCTTGTAGCTGGAAATGTACCCGGCCGATTCCAGCCGCTTGACCCGTTGCAGACAGGGGCTGGCCGACAATCCCACGGCGTCGGCCAGGCTGACATTGGTCATGCGCCCGTCCTTCTGCAACTCAACCAGGATACTGATGTCGATGCGGTCCAGTTTGACTAAACCTTCCATTGCGAACCTCTTGACTGCCATTTGTAGGACAATCTACTAGCAAAATCAGCGCCGTAAACACTGCTGATGCTGTGCGACCAGATCAGCCATGCTGTTGATGCAATAATCCGCAGCACATGGGGTCGGCTGTTTGCCCCGTTCGCGACCGATCAGACACACATCGGTCAGCGCCCCGCCGCGCGCGGCCGGGCGGGTCACCCGCAGTATGTGCTCCGGCTTCAGCTCGTTGGCATTCAACCAGTCGTCGTCCCGCAGCGGATCGCTGGCCAGCGAAATAAAGTCATCAGCCACAATCCCCAGATGCTCGCACAACACCGTGCGATCCTCGGCATCCCGGTCGCCCACCACCAACAGGCGATAAAACTTGCGCAAGTACAGCATCGCTCCGGGCGCGTCTTCGAACAATGACCAGTTGGCAGCAGAACGCGCGAAACTCATGCCCTCCTCCCAACTGGCTTTCAAGCTCCAGCGCTCGGCCAGTTGGCGATGGGCAAAACACAGCAATCCACTGAAGCCCAGTTCGGCAAAGCGCGGATAGAGCCCCTGCACCACCTCGCGAAATTCGCCCAGCACCTGTTCCTTGTCCGGGCGCCCGCCCCGGCTGTCGAGCAACGGCTGCAGCGCTGTCCAGACACCCGAATCACGGTCAACCAGGACTTCGTCGCAATCGATGAGCAGTGCTCGATAATCAGTCAGCCCCATGGTGTACACAGCCTCCGATGATGCGTTTCATCAATCCGTGCGCCAAAAAGGTTCAGCGACGCTGGCCAGCGACCGCGCCGCTGAACCCGGCGGACATCAGTTCAATACCCGTGCCAATGCAGCCTGCAGAATCTGCAACGCTTCATCGATCTGCGCTTCGGTCGTCACCAGTGGCGCGAGGAAGCGCAAGACGTTGCGATAGACGCCGCACTTGATCACCAGCAAGCCACCTTTGCGCGCTTCATCGATCACACGCTGGTTCAGATCAGCGTCCGGGGAGCGCGCTTCATCGTCTTTGATCAGCTCGATGGCCAACATGAAACCGGTGCCGCGTACGTCACCGATTTGCGGGTGACGACGCTGCAACTGCAGCAAACCTTCACGCAGGCGCTTGCCCAATGCATCGCCGCGTTCGAGCAGTTTCTCTTCTTCATAAGCCTCGATCACCGCCAGGGCCGCGGCGCAGGACAGTGCGTTGCCGCCATAGGTGCCGCCGAGCCCCCCGGGCAACGGCGAATCCATGATTTCAGCTCTGCCGACCACGCCCGATAACGGCAGCCCCCCGGCCAGACTCTTGGCGACGGTGACCAGGTCAGGCTGGATGCCGGCGTGCTGGAAACCGAACCACTTGCCGGTGCGGCCGAATCCGGTCTGGATTTCATCGAGGATCAGCACGATGCCGTGCTTGTGGGTCAACTCGCGCAATGCCTGGAGGAATGGTGCCGGCGCCGCAAGGAAACCACCGTCGCCCTGCACCGGTTCAATGATGATCGCCGCAACCCGCTCCGGCGCAACCTGAGTGGCGAGCAACTCGTCCAGCGCCTTGAGCGCCATTTCGCTGGTAACGCCGCGATAGGCATTGGGATATGGGGTGTGAAACACCTCCGGCGCGAATGGCCCGAAGTTCTGTTTGTAGGGCTGGCTCATGCCGGTCAGCGTGGTGCCGAGCAAGGTGCGTCCATGAAAACCGCCGCGGAAGGAGATCACCGCAGAGCGGTTGGTGTGAGCGCGAGCGATTTTCACCGCGTTCTCCACGGCCTCGGCACCGGAGGTGAAGAACGCTGCTTTGTAGTGTTCCTCGCCGCCTATCATCTCGCACAAACGCTGGGCCAGATCCAGATACGGCTTGTAGGCCACCACCTGAAAACAGGCGTGCGAGACTTTTTGCAATTGGGCCTGCACCGCTGCAACCACTTTGGGATGGTTATGGCCAATGTTCAGCACCCCGATGCCGCCGACGAAGTCCAGATAACGCTGGCCGTCCACGTCCCACAATTCAGCCCCTTGGGCGCGATCAATCACCAGTGGATGAGCGGTGACCAGTCCGCGTGGCACGAACTGATCACGCTGACGGAGTAAATGAGGCGTTTGGTCGACTTGGCTGTTCATGGCATTTCCCTTCGTGAGTCCGGCAGCCCGGAGTGAATGCAGGAGGTGGTTACACAGGGTCTTAAGATTAAGACTTGTGCGGAACGAACTACGCCGAACTTGGCCCCTGAGAAATCCGGATCGACTGTTTTCACCCTGCCAAACGGCAGATTCCTTCAGGCCGCCGAATCTGCCGGGCGCGTGCGTATATGAAGTGACGCGCAGTGTTCGCAGCGCTGCTTTCGACAGATCCTGCTCTGGGGTTGGACGATGATGGGAGCACCTTCAACCTCCTCAGGAATTGACCATGGCCCTGCTCTACAAAGCTGACCCCGTGCGCGGCGAACGGTGGAAAGCACTGTTCGCCGAACATGCCCCGGACATCGAATGGCGCGCCTGGCCGGACATCGGCGATCCCGCAGACATCAAATACCTGGCGGCGTGGCAGGCGCCGGAGGATCTGCAGACGGTGCTGCCGAATCTGCAGGTGTTGTTTGCGTTGTCGGCCGGCGTCGATCAACTGGACCTGAGCCGTATCCCGCCAAGTCTTCCGGTGGTGCGCCTGCTCGATCCCGGGATCACCCAAGGCATGTGCGAATACGCCAGTTTTGCCGTGCTCGCTTTGCACCGGGACATGTTGCGCTATCGCCAGCAGCAGATGGCGCGGTGTTGGCAGGCGCACCTGCTGCAGCCGGCGCATCAGCGTCGGGTGGGGGTGATGGGCCTCGGTACTCAGGCGCAGCAGATTCTCGCCACCTTGCAGCCCCTGGGCTTTGCCCTCAAGGGCTGGGCGCGCAGTGCGCATCGGATTGCCGGCGTCGAGTGTTTTGCCGGTCACGAGCAACTGCCGGCGTTTCTGAGCCAGTGCGACATTGTGATGTGCGTATTGCCGCTGACCGAGCAGACCCGTGGCATTCTCAATCGTGAGTTGTTTCGCCAATTGCCGCGTGGCGCGGCACTGATCAACATGGGGCGCGGTGGGCATCTGGTGGAAGACGACTTGCTCGAAGCGCTGGACAGCGGGCAACTCAGCGGCGCGGTGCTGGATGTGGTGCAGAACGAACCGGCGCCGGCGGATCATCCTTTCTGGAGCCACCCGCAGATTCTGCTGACGCCGCATATCGCGGCGATGACCCAGCCGGATAGTGCATTTGCTGTCCTGCTGGAAAACATCCGCCGCTTCGAACGCGGCGAGCCCATGAACGGTCAGATCGATCGCAACAAGGGCTACTGACTCAGACCCTCTGCATGAGCGAGCAGGCTCACTCATGCAGAGGATGACGATGTTTCAGAGGAATTCGGCGATGGCCCTGCCGACATCCTGAGTCGAGCCCTTCCCGCCCAGGTCCGGGGTGATCGGGCCCTCGGCGATCACCCGCTCGATCGCCTGCAGGATCCCGTCATGTGCTGCGCGATAACGCTCGTCACCGTTGCCCAGGAAATCGAGCATCAGCGCCCCGGACCAGATCATCGCAATCGGGTTGGCGATGTTCTGCCCATAGATGTCCGGTGCCGAACCATGCACCGGCTCGAACAGCGACGGAAAACGTCGCTGTGGATCAAGGTTGGCCGACGGCGCAATGCCGATGGTTCCGGCACACGCCGGCCCCAGGTCGGAGAGGATGTCGCCGAACAGGTTCGACGCCACCACCACATCGAACCGATCCGGTTGCAGAACGAAGCGAGCGCACAAGATATCGATGTGCTGCTTGTCCCACGTCACTTCCGGGTACTGCGCGGCCATCAGCGCGGTGCGCTCGTCCCAGTACGGCATGCTGATCGAAATGCCGTTGGACTTGGTCGCTGCGGTCAGGCGCTTGCGTGGCCGGGTCTGGGCCAGGTCGAAGGCAAACTTGAGAATCCGGTCGACACCCCGGCGGGTGAAGACCGATTCCTGCAGCACAAACTCATGCTCGGTGCCTTCGAACATCTTGCCGCCGACCGATGAGTACTCGCCTTCGGTGTTCTCGCGAATCACCACGAAATCGATATCCCCCGGTTCGCGTCCGGCCAACGGGCATGGCACCCCGGGGAACAAGCGCACCGGGCGGATATTCACGTACTGGTCGAAGTCGCGACGGAATTTCAGCAGCGACCCCCACAGGGAAATATGGTCCGGCACTTTCTCCGGCCAGCCCACGGCGCCGAAGTAAATCGCGTCGAAGCCCTTGAGCTGTTCAAACCAGTCCTCGGGCATCATCTGCCCGTGTTCCAGGTAATAATCGCAATGCGCCCAGTCGAGCACTTCAATGCTCAAGTCCAGCTGCCATTTCTTCGCGGCCTGCTCGAGAACCCGCAGCCCCTCGGGCAGCACTTCCTTGCCAATCCCGTCGCCGGCAATCGCGGCGATCTTGAAGACCTTGCTCATCAGTTGTGGCTCCCCGTTGTTGTGAAGTTACAAGCCGCCGATGTGGAAGGCTTTGACTTCAAGGTATTCATCAAGACCGTATTTGCTGCCTTCACGGCCCAGCCCCGATTGCTTGATGCCGCCGAACGGCGCGACTTCCATGGAGATGATTCCGGTGTTGAGGCCAACCATGCCGAATTCCAGCGCTTCGCCGAAACGCCATGAGCGACGCAAGTCTTGAGTGAAGTAATACGCGCCGAGGCCAAACGGCGTGGCGTTGGCCAGGGCCAAGGCTTCGGCTTCGTCGGTGAACCGCATCAGCGGCGCGACCGGGCCGAAGGTTTCTTCGTTGGCCAGGAGCATTCCGGCGTGGGCATCGCCAAGCACCGTCGGTTGGACAAATTGACTGTCGCCCTCGGGAACGCCGCCGCAGAGCAACTGCGCGCCCTGGCTCAAGGCATCATCGATGTGGCGGGCCACCTTGCTCACGGCCGCCTTGTTGATCAGCGGGCCAATGGTCACGTTGTCTTGCAGGCCATTGCCGACCTTGAGTTTGCCGACCTCCTCGACCAGACGCTGGGCAAACCGCGGGTAAATGCCGTCCTGCACCAGAATCCGGTTGGCGCAGACGCAGGTCTGCCCGGCGTTGCGAAACTTGCTCAGCATGATCCCGGTAATCGCCTGCTCAAGATCAGCGTCGTCAAACACAATGAACGGTGCGTTGCCGCCCAGTTCCAGGCTCAATCGCTTGATGTGTTCGGCACTCTGGCGCATCAGCAAACGGCCCACCTCCGTGGAGCCGGTGAAGGAAATCTTGCGCACCGTCGGGTTGCCGGTCAGCTCTTCGCCAATTCCGGCGGGCATGCCGGTCAAGACATTGAACACCCCGGCCGGAATGCCGACGCGCTCAGCCAACACCGCCAACGCCAGCGCCGACAGCGGCGTCAGATCCGACGGCTTGACGATGATCGGGCACCCCGCCGCCAGAGCTGGTGCACACTTGCGGGTAATCATCGCGTTGGGAAAGTTCCACGGTGTGATCGCCGCGCAGACACCCACCGGTTGCTTGAGGGTCAACAGTCGGCGGTCGCCGCTGGGGGCCGGCATGGTTTCGCCGTAAATCCGCCGCGCCTCTTCGGCAAACCATTTGACGAAACCCGCGCCGTAGCGGATTTCACCTTTGGCTTCATTCAGCGGCTTGCCTTGTTCGCAAGTCATGATCAGCGCCAGATCGTCGAGATTGTCGATCATCGCCTGATACCAACGCTCCAGCAGCGCCGCACGTTCGGCGGCCGGTCGCGCCCGCCAGGCGGGCCAGGCCTGTTCGGCGGCGGCGATGGCGCGCCGGGTTTCCACGCCTTGCATGGCGGGCACGCGGCCGATCAATTCGCCGCTGGCCGGGTCGACGACATCCAGGGTCGCGCGGTCATCGGCGCCGATCCACTGGCCGTTCACATAAGCGAGTTCTGCGAGAAGACCGGGGTCTTTCAAACGATTCTTGAGCATGGTCGAGTCCTGATCCGAGACAGATTCCAGTCTAGGGAGACTCGACGGATAAGGATGCTGAAAGCGCGTAGCGGACAGTGTCGGCTGCTGAAATTGGCGGTGGAACAGCAGAATTGCTGTTTCCTATCGTTTCAGCGAACCGAGCAAACCTTCCAGAAAGCGCTCCCCCGCCTCCATCTGGCTGATCTCGATAAACTCGTCGGGCTTGTGCGCCTGCTCGATCGATCCTGGCCCACAGACAACCACCGGCACATTCAGACGCTGCTTGAACAACCCGCCTTCCGTACCGAACGAAACCTTGGACGTTGCGGTATCCGGCGCCGCGAATTTTTTCAGGAACCGTACCGCTTCGACGCTCGGGTGGGTGTCCAGTCCGGGGTAGACATTGACCGTTTCAATCTCGATGGCCGCCACGCTCGAGAGCTTCTGCGCCTCGCGCACGATCACCTCGGCACGCTCCTGCATCTGCGCGAGGATCTGTTCCAGATCATCGGCCGGCAAATTGCGCACTTCAAAATCCACCGTGCACAGATTCGGTACGATATTCAGCGCCCGGCCACCGCCGATCTGGCCGACGTGCACGGTGGTGTAAGGCACATCGTAATCGGCATCCCGGGCGCCCTGCTCCTGCAGTTGGCGCTGGGATTCACGCAACGCAGCAATGAAATCGCAGGCCACGTGGATCGCGTTGACCGAGCGCGGCGCCAGCGAAGAATGCGCCTCCAGCCCCCGACAATAGGTGCGGTACGAGCCCTTGCCCTTGTGCCCCAGCACAAACTGCATGTTGGTCGGTTCGCCGATCAGGCACAGAAACGGCCGCACCGGCGCCAGATGCAGCACATCAAGCAAGCGCCGCACGCCAACGCAGCCGATTTCCTCATCGTGTGACAGCGCCAGCTGCAGCGGACGGCTGAGGGAATGTTCAGCAGCGTCAAGCATCGCGTCGATGGCCAGCGCGATAAAGCCTTTCATGTCGCAACTGCCGCGCCCGTAAACCCGCCCGTTCTGCTGCGTCAGCTGGAACGGTGGAACCGTCCACGCCTGCCCCGCTGCTGGCACCACGTCGGTGTGTCCGGACAGCAGAATGCCCGGTTGGTCTTTCGGACCGGTACTGGCAAACAGATTGGCCTTCTTGCCGCTTTCGTCCTTGACGATCAGCGACTCGATGCCCTTGCTCAGCAGCAACTCGCGAACGTACTCGATCAACGCCATGTTCGATTCCGACGATACGGTATCGAACGCAATCAATCGTTTGAGAATCTCCAGTACACGGGGTTTCATGAGGCTTTGCTCCGTTGTTCGGCCAAGGGGGCGAACCGGCGTATGGAAAAGGGTTCAATCAACGTGGAGGTACTGCCGGTACTGATCAATTCAGCCATGACGTCACCGACGCCCGGCCCCAACTGGAAACCATGACCGCAGAAGCCGAATGCGTAATACAGGCCATCGACCGTACCGCTTGGCCCCATGATCGGCAGCGAGTCCGGCAGATAGCTTTCGATGCCGCTCCAGACCCGGATGATGTTCAGATTGCCGACGCCCGGCAGCAGTCGGCGCATTTGCCGGATCTGGTTGAGGATGCTGCGTGGCTCAACATAGGCACGGCGATTGACCATGTCCGGTTTGCTGCGATAGCCGCCGCCAATGATGATGTTGCCGCGCGGAATCTGCCGGAAATAAATGACTTCCTCAGGGATCTTGGTGAACACGCCGATCACCGTCGGCAAGGCGTACGGCACCGGTTCCGTCACCGCCATCTGCGGGCCATGGGTGTCCAGCGGTACCGGTTCGCCGAACTGCGCGGACAGTTTCTCGCCCCAGGCCCCGGCGGTGATCAGCAGTTGTGCGGCGCGATATTGTCGGCCATCGGTGGTGGTGACGCTGAACTCGCCTGCGGTTTTCTGTACTTGGGCCACTTCGGTCTGTTCTTCGATACGCGCACCGATCCGCCGCGCCGCCCGGGCGAATGCCGGCGCTGCCAGACGCGGGTTGGCGTGACCGTCATGCGGTGCGTAGGAGCCCCCCTTCACGTCCGGTCCCAGAAACGGAAAGCGCCGATGCAGTTCAGCGCCGTGATAGATCTGCAAATCCAGTTGCGCCGCCTCCGGTGCAGCGGCATACGCCTCGAGCTCGGCAATTTCGTCTTCGCGGTAACACACGCGCATGTGGCCGCTGGCGATGAACTCCAGATCGTCGTCAATCAGCTCCGGCAAGCGCTTCCACAGCGCAAACGAACGGTTGGCCAATTCCAGTTGCCCCAGATAACGGCCCTGACGCCGTACGTTGCCGAAGTTGACACCGCTGGCGTATTGGCCAATCAGGTCGCGCTCGAGCAGGGTCACGGAGTGCCCGCGCTGACGCAGGAAAAACGCTGACGCCGCACCCATGATGCCGCCGCCGATAATCAATACATCACTTTTCTGCGGGTTCATGTCGGTTCCTCGATGATCACCATCGGCAACGGTTTGACGGGGGCCTGACCGCGCTGGCGGCCGACCTGTTGCACACTGACGCCGGCCGCGGCGGCAATCACTTCGGCGCCGGCCTGCGAGCAGTAGCGGCCTTGGCAACGGCCCATGCCGACCCGACTGAAGGCCTTGGCCCGATTGACTTCACACGCGCCCTTTTCACTGACCGTACGGCGCAGTTCGCCCGCGCTGATCATCTCGCAGCGACAGACGATCGCCGAATCCGGCAAGGCCCCGGCCTGTTCGGCGGGCCAGGGAAATGCCTGCGCCAGACCGAGGCGGAACTGATCCATCACCGCCAGTGCACGCCGTTGCTCTGCGCGCCAACCGGCATCCACCGGTTGTTGCTGATCCTCCAGCAGCGCCATCGCCACCAGACGTCCGGCATGTTCAGCTGCATCGGCACCGCGGATCTTTGCCCCGTCGCCGGCGGCATACACACCGCTGACCGAAGTGCGGCCCTCTTCATCAAGCGCCAGCCACCATTGGCCGGACGCTTCATCAAAACGCATGCGACACCCGGCCAGATCGGCCAGCTGGGTTTCCGGACGCAAGTGATACCCCAGGGCCACGGCATCGCAATCGATGTCCAGGGTTTCGCCCTTGGCTGAGCGCACGCGAACACCACTGACGCCGCGGGTGGCATCTCCCGATATCAGCTCCGGCTTGATCCCCAGATGCACCGGTATTTTCGCCTGGTACAACTGCGCCAACAGTTTCATCCCGGTGAGCAACACCGCGGGCCGCGCGAGCATCTTCGGCAGCGCGACGATGCGTTTGCTCATCGGCGATGTATCAAGCACCGCAGCGACGTTGGCGCCGGCCTTCACGTACTGGCTGGCCACCAGATACAGCAGTGGACCACTGCCCATGAACACCACGCGATGGCCGATGGATACCGCCTGCGACTTGAGCGCGATTTGCGCCCCGCCGAGGCTGTAGGTGCCCGCCAGTTGCCAGCCTTCAATGGGCATCAAACGGTCCGTGGCGCCGGTGCACAGGATCAACGCGTCGAAGTCCACCGTCGTATGGTGACCCTGACTGACGCAGCTCAATTGCCTAGGCACCAGATTCCACACCAGCGTGTCAGGACGGTAATCGATGTGTGAGCGCAAGCGCTCGAAACTCTCGTGCAGGTCGCGCGCCTTGGCCGCTTCAGTGCCGTACAGCGCGCGGTAGTCGCGGGTAAAACCTTCGGGTTGGCGCCGATAGATCTGGCCGCCGCCGCGGCGATTTTCATCGATCAGGACCGGTTTGATGCCGGCCTTCACCAACGTCTCGGCGCAGCGAATCCCCGCAGGACCGGCGCCGACGATAACTACCCGTGCAGTGGCCATGTCGCCTCCGGTTGTGTGGTGAGGAGATCCAGCCCTTCACGGACTTCACTGGAGCACGCACGCAGGCGTTCGCCGCTGCGCGTCCACACCCAGCAATCCTGGCAGGCGCCCATCAGGCAGAACCCGGCACGTCGACCGCTATCGAATTCCGATTGGCGCAGCGCATTGCCCTGAGTGAGCAATGCGACCATCAGTGTGTCGCCCTGCAAGGCCTTGATGGGCACGCCATCCACGGTCAACCCGACGGTCACCCGGCCCTGCTCGGCCAGTCTCACAAAACGAGCACTCATGCATAGGCTCCCTGATTCAAGATGGTCACGTCCCGCTGGGTTTTCAGCAGTTCGACGCTGTCGTGGTGGCAAAGAATTTCACTGCCACCGTCGATGATTCGGCGGTTGGGTGCCGTACGGTTGCACAGGCCATCGACGCGCACCGGGCAGCGATTGAGGAAGGTGCACAGCTCGGCGACATTGGCTTTGGGCCCGATGGGCGGCAGTTCGCCGCAAGTCGTCCCGCAGGTTTCCAGCCAGCCCTGGCGCAGCTCCGGCACCGAGTGAATCAACAGATCGGTGTAGGGATGGAACGGCGCCTGCGCAAACGACTGGCGGCTGCCGGCCTGAACTTTATGGCCGCTGTACATCACCACCACGTCATCACACAGCGCGCGCACGGTGGAGATGTCATGACTGATGAACAGGTAGGACACACCGAGCTGCTCACGCAAATCGCGGAGCAATTCAAGAATCGCGGCACCGACCACGGTGTCCAGCGCCGAGGTCACTTCATCGCAGAGGATCAGATCGGGTTTGGCCGCCAGTGCCCGCGCCAGGTTCACCCGCTGTTTCTGCCCGCCGGACAATTCACTCGGACGACGCTCGGCCAGGGCTCGCGGCAGGCGCACCAGATCCAGCAATTCGCCGATACGCTCGCGCAACGCCGCGCCTTTGAGGTTGAAATACATTTTCAGCGGCCGACTCAGAATCGTGCTGATGCTGTGCATCGGATTGAGCGCCGTGTCGGCGTTCTGGAACACCATCTGGATCCGCCGGAATTGCTCGTCGCTGCGTTCGGCCAGACAACCGCCCAGCGGTTGCCCGTCAAAGGTCAGCCCGCCCAATGCCGGCGTCAGCAAGCCGGCCACCACGCGGGCCAGCGTTGACTTGCCCGAACCCGACTCGCCGATCACGCCAATCGCCTGGCCCCGGCGCACGGTCAGATCAATGTCTTCCAGTACACGAATGGCCGGCATGCCCTGGGTGTTCTTGTTGCCGTAACCGGCAGTCAGGCCGCGAATGGTCAGCAGCGGGGTTTCTTCGGCAATACCGCCAGGTGGGCGGATCGTCGTGTCCGGCCGCGCGGCTGCCAGCAAACTGCGGGTGTATTCATGACTCGGGCCTTTGAGCAGCGCCGCCGTAGCGCTTTGTTCGTATATCTGACCGCCATTGAGCACGACGATCTGATCGGCCATTTGCGCCACCACGGCCAAGTCATGGGACACATACACTGCTGTCGCGCCACGGTCACGCACCACGCGTTTGAACGCTCGCAACACGTCGATCTGGGTTGTCACATCGAGCGCCGTGGTCGGTTCGTCGAGGATGACCAGCAACGGATCACTGATCAGCGCCATTGCCGCCATCACCCGCTGCAGTTGCCCGCCGGACACCTGGTGCGGGTAACGCTGGCCGATGTGATCCGGGTCTGGCAGGGCCAGATCGCGGAACAGTTCAATGGCCTTGGCCTCAAGGGCGGCGCGGGTGCCGAGACCGTGAATCAAGGCGCCCTCCACCACCTGGTCGATCAGCTTCTTCGCCGGGTTGAAAGCCGCCGCAGCGCTCTGCGCGATATACGACACCCGATTACCGCGCAGGCCCTGCAATTGCTGCTCGCTGAGCGCGAGCATGTTGTGCTCGCCGACCTGCACCACGCCGCCGGACAACCGACAGCCCCGTCGGGCATACCCCAACAGAGCGAGGGCAATGGTGGTCTTGCCCGAGCCCGATTCGCCGATCAACGCCAGCACTTCACCTTGTTCCAGGGCAAAGCTCACGCCTTTGACGATCTCCGTTTCTCCATGCTCGCCGCAAGCAACCACGCGCAGGTCTTCAACTCGAATCAATTGGGACATTTCAATGGCCTCCGGTGCGGCGACTGCGTCGCGACGACACTCTGTCGATGAACAGATTCACGCCGATGGTCAGGGTGCCGATGGCCAGCGCCGGGATGACGATGGCCGGAGCGCCCTGATTGAGGCCGCCGATGTTTTCCCGCACCAGCGAACCGAGGTCGGCATCCGGCGGTTGCACGCCCAGCCCGAGAAAGCTCATGCCGCTGAGCAGCAGCACGATGAAACCAAACCGCAAGCCCAGGTCAGTCAGCACCGGATTGAGCATGTTCGGCAGGATCTCCACGCACGCGATGTACAAGCGCCGCTCGCCACGGGTTCGGGCGACCTGCACGTACTCCAGCGCTTCGATGTTCACCGCCATGCTGCGGGCGATACGGAACGCACCCGGGGCGAAGCTCAACACTGCCGTGCTGATCAGCAGGGTCACTGAAGAGCCGAATGCCGAAACCATGATCAACGCGAGCATCTTGCTCGGGATCGAGATAAAGGCGTCCATCAAGCGGCTGATCACCTCGTCCAGCCACTTCGGCGACACCACCGACAGCAGCGCGCAACCGGTGCCCAGCGCACTGGCCAGCACCGCCGCAATCAACGCCAGGCCAACGGTGAAGCGTGCGCCGACGAGCACCCGGCTGAGCATGTCGCGGCCCAGATAATCAGTGCCGAACGGGTACACCGCGCTGATGTTGTCGAACACGTTGCCCGAGACCACCTCGCCGACCGGATGCGGCGCCAGCCACGGGCCGAATAACGCAACCAGCAGCCAGATAACGCAGATGGTGGCGCCGATGAGTCCCAGCCACGCGGGCCCGTGAGACACCTTGCCGGCTGACAGGTCGGGGGCTGCGGGCGTCGATTTCACAATGAGATTGTTCATTGGTTTCTCAGCCTCGGATTGGACAGAATCGCGCACAGGTCGGCAATCAGCACCAGACCCAGATAAGCCGTACAGAACAACATGGTGCAGGCCTGCACCAGTGCCATGTCACGGTTGGTCACGGCATCGACCATCAGGCTGGCGATGCCGGGATAGTTGAAGATGGTTTCGACAATCACCACCCCGCCGAGCAGATACGACAGGCTCAGCGCAATCGCATTGGCGATCGGCCCGATGGCATTGGGCAAAGCGTGGCGCAGTACGATGCGCATCGGACTGACGCCTTTGAGCCGGGCCATTTCCACGTAGGGACTGTCGAGCTGATCGATCACTGCCGCGCGGGTCATCCGCGCCATTTGCGCAACGATCACGCAGCAAAGCGTCATCACCGGCAAGGCGTAAGTGCGCATGAATTGCCACGGTGAAGTGATGTCGCTGGCATAGGACAGCGCCGACAACCAGCCCAGGTTTACCGCAAAGATCAGCACCGCGAGGGTCGCCACCAGAAACTCTGGCACCGCGACCATGGCCAGGGTGGTGAAACTCAAGACACTGTCGATCCGGCCGCCACGACCCATCGCCGAGCCGATGCCGAGAACCAACGCCACCGGCACCGACACCAGCGCGGTGGCGGCTGCCAGCATCAGGGTGTTGGGCACACGCCCGGCCATCAGCTCGACGACCGGCATCGCGTTGGATACCGACACGCCCATATCGCCACTGAGCAGGCTCATCAACCAGTGCAGGTAACGCACCACACCGGGTTGATCGAGCCCCAGTTTCAAGCGCAGCGCCGCCACCTGTTCCGGGGTGGCAAACTGGCCAAGGGATTGTTGTGCCGCGTCTCCAGGCAGTACCGCCGTGATCGCGAACACGACCATCGATACGATCGACAAAGTCACGATCGCGGCGCCCAGCCGTCGACCGATCAACCACAGTGTGTTGCTATTCATCGCCTACCCTCCTGCACCTGGCTTGCCGTTCATTTCGACGGCTCTGTTCAAGCGTCCAGCCAGACCTGCTCGGCGAACATGTACCCCATGAAGCCGCCGAGCGGGTTGCTGCCGTAGCCCTTGATCCGTTGATCGACGCCGTCGATGTTGCTGATGAACACCGGAATGCCGATGCCACAGTGGTCGTGCACCAGGGTTTGCATGTCCGCGTACATCTTGCCGCGCTTGGCATCGTCGGTTTCGCCGCGGGCGAGCATCAGCAACTGATCGAACTGTTCGTTCTTCCAGCCGGACTCGTTCCACGGCGCCTTCGACTGGAAGAACTGCGAGAACATCACGTCGGCGTTCGGACGTGGGTTGATGTTGCCGAAGCTGATCGGGTGCTTCATCCAGTGGTTGGACCAGTAGCCGTCGCTCGGCAGGCGCTTGACGTCGAGTTTGAGCCCGGCCTGTTTGGCCGACTGCTGCAACAGCACTGCGATATCGACGGAACCCGTTGCGGCAGGCGACGCAAACAGCTCCATGCTGATGTTTTCCATGCCCGCTTTTTTCAGCAGGAATTTGGCTTTTTCCGGGTCGTAGACCGTTTGTGGCAGGTCGCTGTTGTAGTAGCGCGAGCCGGGCGCGATCGGATGATCGTTGCCGACCACGGCAAAGCCGCGAAACACCGCCGACTTGATCTGTTCGCGATCGAGCAGGTACTTCATCGCCTGGGTGAAATCGGCGTTCTGACCCGGCAGCTGATCCTGACGGATGATCAAATCAGTGTAGTTGCCCGATGGCGCATCAACGACCCGGTGTCTGGCGCTGGCCTTGATCCGGTCGGTGGAGCGCGGGTTGACCTCGTTGATCATGTGCACGTCGCCGGACAGCAGCGCATTGACCCGCGACGGCTCGTCGCCAATGGCGATGAATTCGATTTCGTCGAGGTACGGCAGGCCTGGCTTCCAGTAGCCGGTGTTGCGTGCGGCAACCGAACGTACGCCCGGTTTGAACTCCTTGACCTTGAACGGTCCGGTGCCAATGCCCTGGTTGAAGTCAGTGGTGCCTTCGGGAACGATCAGCAGATGCGAGACGGCCAGAATCGACGGCAATTCGGCGTTCGGTGCAGTCAGGCGGATCTGTACTTCGTTGGCCCCTGTGGCCTTGATTTCGGCGAACTGCTCCATCAGCGGCATGACTTTGGAGCCGGTCAGCGGATCCTTGTGTCGTGACAGCGAGAACACCACGTCGGCCGCGCTGAGGGTTTTGCCGTTGTGGAACGTCACGTCCTTGCGCAGGGTGATCGTCCACAGGGTCGCGTCGGTGTTATCGATGCGCTCGGCCAGTTCCAGTTGCGGCACCAGGTGCGCGTCGAAACGGGTCAGGCCGTTGTAGAACATGTAGTGCCGCACATAGTCGGTGGACAGCGCACCTTTGGCCGGGTCGAGGGTGTCGGCGGTGGAGCTGGACATGCCGGCGACACGTATGCGCCCACCCTGCTTGCCTTTGCCCGGCGTCGCCGTGTCATCGGCCAACAGTTTGCCCGCGGCACCGAACAGGCTGCCGGCGCCGGCAGCCGCTACACCGGCCACACCGAGCATTTGCAACGCGTGACGGCGTGACATGCCGCGATTGAGGCCTTCGAACACCCGCAGGCTTTCTTCGCCCGAGATCAGAGGTGAGTCGTTCTTGTGATCAGTCATTTCAGTGCTACCTGTCGAAATTAAGAAGGCTCAAGTGTTCCGGTTGGCCGGAACGTCCTGGAAACGCAAACGACGGTAAAGCCACAGCATCAGCTCAATGCAAATAGTCCTGAAAGCGGTAATAGGCGCCCACGAAAGGCAGGAACCAAGGCTTGCCGAAATGCCCGGGGATCGCCGGCCAGTCGAGTTCACGCCAGGGGTTGGCCTCGGCATTGCCGGCCATCACATCGGCCATCACCTGCCCCATGTGCACCGACATCTGCACGCCGTGGCCGCTGTAGCCCATCGAATGGAACACGCCACCGTGCTGGCCGGCTCGCGGCAAACGGTCTGAGGTCATGTCTACCAGGCCGCCCCAGCAGTAATCGATCCTGACGCCGGCCAGTTGCGGAAACATCTGGATCATCGCCGCCTGCAGCACCTTGCCGCTCTTGGCATCGTTGACACTGTCGGACATGGCAAACCGCGCGCGCCCGCCAAACAGCAGGCGGTTGTCCGGGGTCAGGCGGAAGTAGTTACCGATCATTCGACTGGTGACATAAGCGCGGCGCCCCGGCAGCAACTGGTCGATCAGCGCCCGCGGCAGAACCTCGGTGGCAATGACGAAGCTGCCCACCGGCACAATCCGCCGCCGATACCAGCCCAGACCACCGTGCTGACAGGCACCGGTCGCCAGCAGCACCTGCCCGGCGTGCAGCGATCCCTTGCTGGTGTTGACCTGATAACCACCAGCCCGGGCTTTCCAGTCGAGCACCGAGGTGCCCTCATGGATCAGCGCGCCGTGACGCACCGCCGCTTCTGCCAGACCGACGCCGAAACGCCCGACGTGCATCTGCACGCCATTGCGCTGCAGCAGGCCGCCATGGAACTGCGCAGAGTTGACTTCGGTGCGGGTCTGTTCGGCAGACAGCAATTCAACATCGGCATCGACTTCGTTGCGAATCAGCTCGCAGGTGCGAGCCAGCCCTTCGTAGTGCAGCGGTTTTGCCGCCAGTTTCAGCTTGCCGTTGCGCAACAGGTCACAGGCAATCTGTTCCTGCTCGACCAACGAGACAACGCTTTGCACGGCACTTTCGTAAGCCTGGTAATAGGCTTTGGCCCGGTCGGCACCGAGGCTGGCGCTGAGGCTGGCGTAGTCCTGCGCCACCCCCGTGTTGCACTGCCCGCCATTGCGTCCCGAAGCCTCGCCGATCACCCGCCCTGCTTCCAGCACCACCACACTGGCGCCCTTGAGCGCCAGGGCCCGGGCTGCCGCCAGCCCGGTGAAACCGCCACCGACGATGGCCACATCGACTTGCCCGGGCAAACCGCCGAGCTGTGCGCCGGTGAAGGCCGGTGCGCTGTCGAGCCAGTAGGATTCACTGCCCATGTTCAATCCCGCCTTTGCCAATGAGGATATGTCGTTACAGGCCGACCAGTGCGGCCAGACCGCCGATGTCCGGGATCTGGTGGTAGCTGTAGAAGGCATTGCCCGGTACTTCGTGGCCACGGGCGACGAAGGCCTTGTTCTTGATCTTCATGTCGTGGGCCGGCATCAGGTCGTAACGGAAGCTGGAGGACACATGCAAGATGTCTTCCGGGCCGCAGTTGAGGTTGTCGAGCATGTACTCGAACGCCGCCAGACGTGGTTTGTAGGCTTGTGCCTGTTCGGCCGTGAAGACTTTGTGAAAAGGTGCGCCGAGTTTTTCGACGTTGGACATGATCTGGCTGTTGCTGGCGTTGGAGAAAATCACCAGAGGAATCTTGTCGGCGATTTTCGACAGGCCGGCCGGTACGTCCGGGTGCGGGCCCCAGGTCGGAACGGCGTCGTAATACAGCTGGCCTTCTTCGCGGTAATCGATTCCCCAACGCTTGCAGGTACGCGCCAGAGCGGTCTTGAGAATCTCGTCATACGGCATCCAGTCGCCCATGACCTGGTCCAGGCGATAGGCCGAGAAATCCTTGACGAACTGATCCATCTGCTCAGCGGGAACGCGATCGGCGAAGAGTTCGCGGGTCATCGTGCCCATGTGGAAATTGGTCAGCGTTCCGTAGCAGTCGAAGGTAATGAATTTGGGGCGAAGAAAGCTCATTGAGTGCGTTCCTGAAGTTCGTTGAGGTCAATGGCGCTACAAGCATTTGCCTGGTTTGCGCAGTAGCGATGCAACGCTGCAGCACACCGTCATTACAACACCGTGAAATCAGCAGATGGCGTTAAAAGCGACCTCCGTTCGATACAAATCACCGTTTTGGTCATTCCACTCAGCAGACTTTGCGGTGCGCTCCAGCCTTGGGCAAAGCCCCTGTTTATGCGCACTTATGGACCTTTATTTGCCGTTTTTGATTTCCGACAGCGACTTTGCCCGCAGAAACTGCGCCCCATCGCAGCCTGGGCATCAGTTGCTGCGGCGCCTGTCAGCCCGGTTCTGAATCGAGGCGATTGAACCTACATCCTGCGCCTGAGCGACGAGACTCGGTACAAGCCTTTTATAGGGTAAAAAGGCCCAAGCATTTGCTGCCGACACAAGGCCCGGATTAAGTAGTAAGTGTGGTCTTCGGGACCGTGCTTCGCGGAATCTGCCGAATATTCCCTGCCCCCTTGTCAGGCTTTCATCCAGATGGGATACAGGCTTCACCTCGCCGCAAAACCCGGCGCCAGCGCACACTCTTGATCGGAGAATCGCCATGTCCACCCCGCTCCCTTCCTACGTCTATCGGCCGATGACTGCCGACGACCTGCCCAAGGCTCATGCACTGTCCGTGCAATTGAAGTGGCCCCATCGACTTGACGACTGGGCCATGCTGCAACGGGTCAGCAAGGGCTTTGTCGTACTCGATGGCGAGCGTTTGATCGGCACCGCGTTCGCCTGCCCGCAAGGTGATTTCACGACCATTGGCCTGGTCATTGTCAGTGACGATTACCAGGGCCAGGGCATCGGGCGAAAGCTCATGGAACACGCACTGCAGGCTTGCCAGTCAAGCACGGCGATATTGAATGCGACCGTGGCCGGCGCACCGCTGTATGCCAGCCAGGGTTTTGTCGAGTTTGGCCGGATTCAGCAGCATCAGGGCCAGGCGCAAGCCCCCGTGCCCGGGCCATTGGCAGACGGTGAAGAAAGCCGCCCGCTGCACGAGGCGGATCATCCGCGGGTGCTGGAACTGGCCAATGCCGGCAGCGGGCTGGATCGGCAAGCGGTGCTCAGCGATCTGTTCTCTGTCGTAGAGCATTCGGTGGGCATTGTGCGCGACGGTCAGTTACGCGCCTTCGCCCTGCTGCGCCCGTTCGGTCGCGGTCGTTGCATCGGCCCGCTGATCACCGAAAACCTTGAGCAAGCCCAACACCTGATCGCGACATTGTTGGCAGGAATACCGGACGCCTTTGTGCGCATCGATATTCCAGCGGATTGCGGCCTGGCCGATTGGCTGGAAGCCGCCGGCCTCAAGAAGGTCGATACCGTGGCACAAATGTCCCGCGGTGCCGCACCGCAAGCAAACCATGGCGTTCGGCAGTTTGCCCTGGTCACTCAAGCCATCGGCTGACTATCGGGCTGGCGCTTGCCGCCCCTCAATAAATCCTCTCAATACCTGGAGCGTCACCCGAATGTCCGAACCTTGCATCATGCTGTTGGCTCGTGCCGATGGCAGTCGCGTCGACACCGCTTTCAAACAGCAACCCTTGAACGCTGCAGACCCTTTCCCGACCGGACGTCAGATGGCCTGGTCCGGGAGCGATGGCATATCTGCAGGCATCGTCGAAGCAGGCGCTAGCCTTGATATCGACGACTTCCCGCACACCGAAGTGATCGTGGTTCACGCGGGCCATGTGACATTGAAAACCCGGGAGCGGACACTGGAACTGGCCGTCGGCGCCAGCGCGGTCATCGGCCGGGGCACGGACGTGCGGATCGAAGCACACACCGGCACCCGGTGGGCGTTTTGCGCCATGGCCAGCGCAGCCGCGACACCCGGCCTGACCTTGCTCGACCCGCAGGCGCATCTGTCACCCTCCGCCGCGCCGGAGCAGCAGATACTGATCGGTCCGACACCGCAATGCCGCTCACGTAATGCCTTCGAAGACGCCACAACCGATCTGCGTGTCGGCGTGTGGGACTCGACGCCCTACGAACGTCACGGTCGCCCGCACAAGCTCAATGAGCTGATGTATCTGATCGAAGGCAGCGTAACGTTGCAGACGCCTGAGGGCTCGAGCGTGACCGTCAATACCGGCGACAGCGTGTTTGTTGCGCGCGGAGCGCCGTGCGCCTGGAAAAGCACGCGCTATGTACGCAAAGTGTATGCGGTTAAATAGCGTCAGCCATGAAGCGCCTTGTCGAAGCGGAACGAAGCCCCATAGGCCGACTCAGGCAGGTGACTGGAGCGGTCTTCCCGCAACCGCGAACGGAAAGTGCCACTCTGCGGTTGAGTCCGGTACAGCCCACGCTTTTGCAGTTCGGGAATCACCAGTTCGACAAAGTCCTCAAGGCTGCCTGGGCTGATCAACGGGTTGAGCATGTAGCCGCTGGTGCCGGAAATTCGCGCGTGCTCTTCGATGCGATCGGCGACTTGCTGCGGTGTTCCGACGAGAATCAGGTCGCTGCCACGGGTAACGCTGGCGAAGCGCTTTTTCACATCACCCGCCGTCAGCGGCTTGCCACTGCCATCGGGGCGCATGACGTATGAGGTCAGGCCTTCGGTGTGCGTCGATAGCGCATCGCTGTCGGCGTAGCGGCTGATGTCGATGCCGGTGTCGCCGGCGTAACTGACCAGTTGTGCCTGCAAGTGATAGTTGCTTTGCAGCTCGTCGTATTTGCGCTGGGCTTCGATTTCGGTTTTGGCCGTGACGATGCGCAATACCGTCAGCGATTTAACGTCTTCACGTTGACGCCCACGCGCCTGAGCCTGGGCCCAGATGTCTTCCAGGCCCTGACGGATTTCCTGCGGGTTGGATTTGGCGATGAAGATCAGTTCCGCATGCTTGGCGGCGAACTCTCGACCGCGTCCCGACCAGCCCGCCTGAATCAGCAACGGGGTGCGCTGCGGGGACGGAGCGGTCAGGTGCGGCCCGGCCACGCGATAGTGCGCACCCTCGTGATTGATCGGTCGCACCCGCTCGCCTCTGGCATACAGCTGGCGGGACTTGTCGGCCACCACGGCGTCGTCGGCCCAACTGCCTTCCCAGAGTTTGTACACCACATCGAGAAACTCCTCGGCGCGTTCATAGCGATCGTCATGCTTGATCATTTGCTCCAGCCCGAAATTGCGGGCGGCGCTGGACAGGTAAGAGGTGACGATATTCCACCCCACTCGCCCATTGGTGAGGTGATCAAGCGTGCTGAAGCGCCGGGCGTGGGTAAACGGGTGCTCATAACTGGTGGTCACCGTGACACCAAACGCCAGGTTTTCCGTCACGGCCGCCAACGCCGGAATGATCATCAACGGATCGTTGGCCGGTGCCTCCACCGCCCATTTCATCGCCGCATCGGCATTGCCGCCGAACACATCGTAGAAACCCAGCACGTCACCAAAGAACAACATATCGAGGTGCGCCTGATCGGCAATCCGCGCCAGGTTTGACCAATAGCCCAGTGAGTTGATCGCCAGGCGTTCGTCAGCCGGGTGCGTCCACAGACTCGGCGCACCGCCGCAGCCGACGCTGGCTTGTTCATAGAGTGCAAACAGCAGAGGTTTAGGATCGGACATCTGGGTTCCTGCAAGAAATCATTCAACGGAATGGCTCAGCGCTGATGCTTGAAGCCTCTGCCGTAATGGCGTTCGAGGCGATGCTGGATCAGTTCGAGACCGATGGATAACAGCCAATAGATGGCGGCTGCGGTGGTCAGCATTTCAATGTAACGGTAGGACGAACGCCCGTACGACTGCGCCAGAAACATCACTTCCCAGACCCCCATGACCGAAATCAGGGAAGAATCCTTGAGCATCGAAATGAACTGGCTGGTGGTCGGCGGAATGATCGTGCGCATGGCTTGCGGCAGGATGATATGGATGAACGTCGCGGCCGGCCTCAGGCCCAATGCGGCGGCTGCTTCGCGCTGACCCGGGGCAACCGCGAGAATGCCGGCACGAAAAATCTCACTCAGATAAGCTCCGTAGTTGAGCGACAGCGCGATGATCCCGGCGCTGATTGCACCCGGCACCACGCCCAGCTGCGGCAGCCCCAGATAGATCAACAGGATCTGGATCAACAGTGGCGTGCCGCGAAAGAACGAGGCGTAGAAGCTGGCGATACCAAATGCCACGGCGCTGCTCGACAGCCTGGCCAGCGCGGTGACAAAGCCCAGCAATAACGAAAACCAGATCGAGCAGAAACACAGGAATATCGTCAGCGCAGCGCCCTGCAAGAACCCGTTCGGGCCCAGATGCAGGCCGACCAGGTTGGGCCACTTCTCCAGAATGATCGAAAACTTCAGATCGAAGCGCATGAAAAACCACACGCCCAGACCCGACAGCGCCGCCCACGTCAGATACAGGCGCGTGCGAAAGCCGAACAGCTGACGTGTCAGTGGCGGCTGCTTTTGCGGGGTAACAGCCGCTTTGGCCGGATGCGGGTTAATGGCTGTCATTGGCTGATATCAGAACCGATCCACTTGCGGGATATTTTGCTCAGCGTGCCGTCAGTCTTGAGTTGTGCGATGACTTCGGTGACTTTCGCATTCCATTGCGGATCGCCTTTTTCGACCGCCACGACGTTCGGTTCGGCATACAGTGGATCTCCGGCAATCTTGAAGCGCGGATCCTGAGCGATGCGTTCACGCGCGGTGATCAGGTTGGTGACCATGGCATCCAGGCGCACGCCGGTACCCAGTGCGAGATCCTGGAAGGCAACGGTTTCATTGTCGTAAGGCGCGATCTGGACATTGTCGAACGGATAGCTCAACGGTTTGTCCTCGGCGCCTTCAATGACCAGATCCTTGTTCAGATAGGCCTCATAAGTCGACGCACTGATCACACCGACTTTTTTGCCGGACAAGTCCTTGCCAGTGGCAATGTCCTTGTCCTTTGCATTGACCACGATCACCGCCGGCGACTGGTAATACTCCACGGGGAAGTCGAACACTTCGGCCCGCGCCTTGCTCGGTGTCATCGAGCACACGCAGATGTCGTATCGACCGTTCCAGCGCCCCGCGGCAATCACGTCCCAGGATGGAGTTTCAAGTTTCAGCTTGACCCCAAGGCGCTCGGCCACAGCTTTAGCGACATCCACATCGAAGCCGTCGAGCTGATTCTGGTCATTGAGAAAAGAGAACGGCGGGTAACTCTCCATCAGGACACCGGTGAGCTCACCTTTTTGCGTCACGCGATCAAGGGTGGGCCCGGCGAATGCTGCAGAGCAACTGACGGCGAGCGCCAGACCAAGTGTCAAATGTGTCGGGATCTTCAAGTGCGAATGCTCCAATCAGGAAAAACCTGATTAGATTAAAACGCACTATAAAATTAATATGAACTTCGTTTTGGGAATAAAAAGCTGCGCTTGGGCTATATGGAATCCTGGCCCTCTGCCTTAACCGACGCGCCTCCAACGCCAAGCCCTGTCAGGGTTGGAAAATGATTAACTTGTACGATGTCCTATCACGGGATATTACTAAGTCTCCTCAAAAAAAATAAAACCACGGAGATCGCTACATGGACTCATCCCTGTCCGCCAAGCCTGAAAGCCTCGAACAGGTATACGGCAATACCCGCCGCAGCTTCCTGAAAAAATCCCTCGCTGTTTCTGCCACGCTCGCCACCGGCTCTGCCTTGCTGCCCAGTCTCGCTGAAGCCGCCGAACCGTTGAGTCAACGCTACCCGGATCCACTGATTCACATCCTCGACGACAGTTTCCTCGACCTGCGTATTTTCAACGCCAGTGTGGAAAAACTTGCCACCGGCATGCGCTGGGCCGAAGGACCGGTCTGGATCGGTGATGGCCGCTACTTGCTGGTCAGCGACATCCCCAATAATCGCATTATGCGCTGGGATGAAATCACCGAGACCTTCACCGTCTACCGTGAGCACTCGAACTTCTCCAACGGGATGTGCCGGGATCGCCAAGGGCGGCTTATCGTCTGCGAAGGCTCTACCACCACCAGCGAAGGCCGCCGCATCACGCGCACCGAATACAACGGCACGACCACCGTGCTGGCCGACAGCTTCGAGGGCAAGCCCTTCAACTCGCCCAACGACATCGTCTGCAAAAGTGACGGATCGATCTGGTTTACCGATCCGCCATTCCAGACCGGCAACAACTACGAAGGCCACAAAATCACCCCGAGCCAACCCCACGCCGTTTACCGCATCGACGGTGAGAGCAGAAAGGTCACTCGGGTCATCGACGACCTGAACGGCCCCAATGGTCTGTGCTTTTCTCCCGACGAGAAAACCCTGTATGTCGTCGAAGGTCGCGCCAAACCCAATCGCTTGATCTGGGCCATTGCCGTGAAGGAAGACGGCACACTGGGCGAGCGTCGCAAGCACATCGAGGGGCTGGACTATGCGGCAATCGACGGTATCAAGTGCGACGAAGCGGGCAACCTGTGGTGCGGCTGGGGCGGCAATGGAGATCCCAGGGCCGACCTGGAAAAACTCGACGGCGTGCGGGTTTTCAACCCACAGGGCAAGGCCATCGGGCATATTTCGCTGCCAGAGCGCTGCCCGAACCTGTGCTTCGGGGGGCGCGAAGGGAACAGGCTGTTCATGGCAAGCAGTCACTCGATCTACTCGCTTTTTGTGAATACTCGCGGGACTACGTTTGCATTGTGAGCACGCCGTTGTGCTCTTGATCGTTTGCTGAGTCTCGAAACAACATCTTGCCGCGCAACCAGGGATGCGCGGCATTCAATCCTTGCAGTCCCCTGCCTCACCGATGCGGCCTGGGGCTTTCAATCGATAAGTGCCTGAGCCGTTGCTGCCAGCTGACTCCCCACACGGTCCTTCAAACTGTCGATAAAGCGTGTGATCTTGGCATCGACGAACTGTCGAGACGTGTAGACCGCATACACGTTTCGCTCATACGTATGGTAGTCAGGCAGAACCCGAACCAGTTGGCCAGAGCGAAAATCATCGATAGCGGTAAATCCAGCCAGCAAGCCGATACCGGCCCCTTGCCGAATGGCGACCGCCATCGCGTCCATGTCATTAACGCTGAAGCTCGGTCCGGTGGGAACGAAGGTCGCGTCACCTGCTTTGCTCTTGAGCTGCCACTCATCCCGCACATAGTCCACCGTTCCGAGCAGCAAGCATTGATGAGCGCTGAGTTCGTCAGGCGTGGTCGGGGTTCCGTGTCGTTCCAGATAGTCGGGCGACGCGGCCAGAACGCAATGACTGACGCCGATCTTCTGACTGACATACGCTGAATCCGGCAGCGTACGGGCAATCAGGATCGAGACATCCAACTGGTCCTCGAGCAGGTTGGGCATGCGTTGCGAGAGCATCAGATCCACGGTGACGTCCGGAAATTCATTGCGGTACGCCAGCACTGCGCCGGTCACCAGGTGCCGAGCAAGTCCAGGTACGCAGTGCACGCGCAAGGTTCCCCTGGGCTTCAAGGCTGCATTGCTCGCTTCTGCTTCTGCACTTTCCAGGTCAGCCAGGATCTTGATGCATCGCTCGTAGAACCGACGACCCGCGTCGGTCACCGAAAGACGTCGGGTAGATCGTTGCAACAGACGCGCATCGAGCACATTTTCAAGTGCCGAGACGGCGCGCGAGACATTGCCGACAGTGGAGTCCAGATGGTTCGCAACGGCCGTGAAACTGCCCATCTCGACCACTTTTACGTACACCGACATATTTGAAAGTTTATCCATCCTGATCGTCCTTCAGACCTGCAATCCGCTTGAGACAAGTGCGGATGCTACACCCTCCCCCGGCCCCCCGATATTACCTCTGGGGACAACAATGATTCCCTCGTGGCCAGCTAAATCAAGCGACTTACCTTCCATAGACTTGGCTTCACGGAGCGCTTGCCCGTCCCTGACAACCAACCAAAGGCCACACCATGAACAACTCCTACGATCAGCTTTATCTTTTCATCGGTGGTGAATGGATCGATGCGCAAGGTCGCTCTACGGCAGCCGTCGTCAACCCTGCGACCGGGCGTGAAATCGGACGTGTTCCCCTCGCCACTGCCGGCGACCTTGACCGCGCCCTGGAAGTGTCCCGAGTGGGCTTCGAACAATGGCGGCAAACGGTGCCGGACCAGCGCGCGAAAATCCTCAAACGCGCCGCCGATCTGATCCTGGAACGAGCCCCGCACATTGCAGCGCAGATGACCCTGGAAGAAGGCAAGCCACTGAGCGAAAGCATGGATGAAGTGGTGCGAGCCGCAGAGTATTTCGAATGGTTCGCCGAAAGCGCTCGGCGCATCGACGGCCGTGTTGTACCTGCCAACCGCCCCGGTGTACTGCAACTGGTCAAACGCCAGGCCATTGGCCCGGTCGCAGCTTTCACGCCGTGGAATTTTCCGGCTATCACGCCTGCACGCAAACTGTCGGCGGCCCTGGCGGCGGGTTGCAGCGTGATTCTCAAACCCGGAGAAGAAAGTCCCTCCACCGCGCTGGCCCTGGCACGGGCGCTGGACGACGCAGGCCTGCCCAAAGGCGTGCTGCAGGTGGTCTTCGGCGTACCGGATCAGGTGTCCAGCCAGCTCATTGCGTCTGCGATCATCCGCAAGGTGACGTTCACCGGCTCGGTGCCCATTGGACGGCTATTGTCGGCCCGCGCCGCCGAGGGCGTGAAACCCATCACCCTGGAACTGGGAGGCCACGGCCCGGTGTTGGTATTCGCCGACGCTGATGTTGAGAAAGCCGCAGTAGAGGGGGTCGCAAACCGCTTTCGCGGTACCGGCCAGGTGTGCATCTCGTCGACCCGGTTCATCGTTCAGCGTGGCGCCTATCAAGCGTTTGTCGATCACTTTGTCGCGGCCACCAAAGCCCTGAAAATCGGCGACGGCTTCGATCCACAGACTCAGGTCGGACCGCTCGCCAACCCAAGGCAGTTGGTCAAGATGGAGCAATTGATAGCCGATGCCGTCGAGAAAGGCGCACGGGTCTTGGTCGGTGGCGAGGCGCTTCCCGGAGACGGCTTTTTCTTCCAGCCCACCGTTTTGGCAGACGTGCCCATGAACGCCCGCATCATGCACGAAGAACCTTTCGGCCCCATCGCCGTGTTGATGCCTTTCGACGAGCTGGCCGACGGCCTGCAAGAAGCGAATCGATTGCCGTATGGCCTTTCGGCCTACGCGTTCACTTCCAATGCACGAACAGCCATCGACGTGGCCGACGGACTGGAAGCCGGAATGATCGGGATAAACCAGTACCGCATCGTCGCCACCGAGCTTCCGTTCGGCGGCATGAAAGAAAGTGGTCACGGCTCCGAAGGCGGCGTTGAAGGCATCGAGCACTACCTCACCCACAAATTCATCAGCCAGGTTTAAGGGAGCTCCCATGTCCACGATCAATTTCAGCAGTCCTCGCGAAGCGGCCCGGGCGTTCACACCCAAGCTGTCGGATTTCGTCGACGCAACGCTTTATCCGCAAATCTGGGCCGATCCTGGATTGTCACTTCGCGACCGCAGCCTGATTACCGTCGCTGCATTGATTGCCGGGGGGCACTCAGAAGAATTGCCCGCTCACTTGCGCCGGGCAATCACCAACGGCGTCAGCCTGGACGAAATTGCCGCAGCGATTACCCACCTGGCGTTTTATGTGGGCTTTCCCGGCGCCATCACTGCATCGGCCATCGCCAATGCCACGTTTTCCGACTCGGAGAAGAACCCGCTATGAAAGCGATCAACATCAGAGAATTCGGCGCCGCAGATGTCCTGGAGCTCGTCGATGCGCCCGACCCCGAAGTCCGCCCCACCGACCTTCTGGTGCGGGTTTACGCCGCTGGCGTGAACCGTGCCGACCTGACCCATCGCACCGGTGGTTATGGGCATCCGAATTTCGGTGACTCGCTGATCATCGGACTGGAGATCGCTGGCGAGGTGATCGAGACAGGCAGCGAAGTGACCGGCTACGCCGCAGGAGACCGAGTGATGGGCGTCGTTGGTGGTGGCGCCTATGCCGAACTGGCGCGCATCGACTACCGCATGGCCATGCCGATCCCCGCGCAGCTGGATTATGTACACGCAGCGGCTATCCCGGAGGTGTTCGTCACCGCCCATGAAGCGATGATGCACCTGGCTCGCCTCAAGTCCGGCGACTCGGTGTTGATTCATGCGGCGGCCGGCGGTGTCGGCTCCGCCGCCGTGCAACTGGCCTACGCCACCGGCGCCACCGTGTATGCCACCACAGAGGGCAGCAAGTTATCGCGTGTCGAACATCTGGGGGCTGACGTCGCGATTGACTACAAGACCCAGGACTTCGCCCAAGTCATTGCCGACAAGACCGAGGGTCGAGGGGTCGATGTGGTCATCGACTTCATCGGCCAACCCTACTTCGCACGCAACATTGCCTCGCTTGCTCACGGTGGCCGACTGGTGCAGGTCGGGATTCTGGGCGGTGGCGGCCAGGTAAGCGTGGAGCTCGAACACATCCTCTATCGGCATCTGCAAATCATCGGCACGGTAATGAAATCCCGCACCCAACCGGAAAAGCACGCCATGATCCAGCGCTTCCGTGAGCATTGGCTCGATCGCTTCGACGGCGCAGGGAGCCTGGAACCGGTGGTGGACAGCACATTTGCGCTCGCGCGGGCTGCCGATGCTCACCGGCGAATGGAGTCGTCAGGGAATGTCGGAAAAATCATCCTGACCATGCGTCCGGAGGATTCGCCGTAACACACCCGAAGCGTTCAAGGATGAACATTCATTCATCGAAAACAGGGTTCGATGCGTCTAGTCTGCGGGTTACGACATAGTGACTACAGGAGTAACCCACCATGTTCTCGCACGAAAGCATCCCGCTGATCATCCTTTTCACCATCCTGCTGCTCGGCGTACTCACCGCCGTCCTTCATCCCGTGCATGCGTTCTACAGTTGGCTCCAGAGGCGCAGGGAAAGATCCGCTGCCGAGGCTGCGAGCGAGGCGGATTCGCACTGATGTGCATGACTGGCCCGGAGTAATCCGGGCCTTTTTCCGCCTGCTGGCGACAGCACCGCAAACCACAGTGAACACTATTCGCGCCCTCTCCCCGCTACCCAGGCAAGCCTTCAGCTTGTGATGTCGGTTCTGCGCATTTGCGCGAAAAAATTGCCGCTTGATTGTCAGGTGGCTTTTTTCCGCCTATCTTGAACAAAACCTATACATAATTACCATCTTCGTACAATTATTTTGGGTACTGATCCGCCATGCCGCGCAAACCTAGCGCGGAAAAACGAAATTAGACGGCCGCAACCCTGTACGCGCGCTTCATGGCGTACAAGAAAGCATTTCCAGCGCGGTCCCTCGACCCCCTCTGCCATCAGGGAGTAAAGCAATGACTCGATTAGTGCTGTTACTGACACTGATACTCAGCATCGCAAGCTGCACCAGCGTGGATGTCACTCGCTATGCCGATCAACAACCGGCGCTCGATCTGCAGCGTTTTTTCAGCCAGCCCGTCAAAGCCTGGGGGATGTTTCAGAAGCGCGGCGGCGAAGTGACCAAGCGTTTCGAAGTCAACATTGTCAGCCGCCGCGAAGGCAACAACCTGATTCTCGACGAGCGCTTCCTGTACAGCGATGGCACCCGCCAACACCGTGTATGGACATTGACGCCCGAGGGCCAGGGACGCTGGAGCGGCCGCGCCGGTGATGTCGTAGGGGTTGCCCAAGGCCAGGTGGCGGGCAACACACTTCACTGGCGTTATCGGCTGAACGTACCGGTCGACGACTCGACCTATGAAATGAGCATGGACGACTGGATGTACTTGATGGACGAGGACACGTTGATCAACCGCACCAGCATGTCCAAGTTCGGGGTCGAAGTCGGTCAGGTGACTTTGTTCTTCCGTCGCCAGGGCGCCGAATCAAGCCAATGAACCGTAAAACGCAGAGCTCCATTGAATGAACGTTACCCGCCGCTTGTGTCTGGTACTGGGCGACCAGTTGTCCTTCGACCTGGCTTCCTTACAGGCACTCGATGCCGAGCGCGACACGGTGTTGCTGGTTGAAGTCATGGAAGAAGCCAGCCATGTGCCCCACCATCCACAAAAGATTGCCCTGATCTTCAGCGCCATGCGCCATTTCGCCCAGGCGTTGCGGGATCAGGGTACGCGGGTTGAATACGTGACCCTGGATGATCCCGATAACAGCGGTTCGGTGCCCGGTGAGCTGAAACGCTGGCAAGCGTTGTTACAGGCCGAGCAAGTGCACATCACCGAGTGTGGCGACTGGCGACTGGAGCACTCGATCAACGAATGCGGTTTGCCCATCCACTGGCACGCCGATACGCGTTTTCTGTGCAGTCGCGAAGAATTTGCCGCATGGGCCGAGGGCAAGAAACAGCTGCGCATGGAGTTTTTCTACCGTGAGATGCGTCGCAAGAGCCGCTTGCTGCTCAATGGTGACGGCTCGCCAGTGGGCGGCGCGTGGAACTTCGATGCCGAGAATCGCAAGGCCCTGCCCAAGGGCGTCAAAGCGCCCTACCCGGCACGCTTCAAAAACGACGCCATCACCCGCGATGTACTGGCACTGGTCAAGGCGCGCTTCAGCCAGCACTACGGCGCGCTCGATGACTTCAACTATCCCGTCACCCATGCCGATGCGCAGGCACTCTGGGCGTATTTTCTTGATTATGGCCTGGCGGGGTTTGGCGATTACCAGGACGCCATGGCCAGTGACGAGCCGTTCCTGTTTCATGCGCGCATCAGTGCAGCGCTCAACATCGGCCTGCTGGATCTGCGTCAGCTGTGCAGCGATGTGGAGTCGGCATACTGGGCCGGCAGCGTTGCGCTCAATGCCGCCGAAGGCTTCATTAGGCAGCTGATTGGCTGGCGTGAATATGTGCGCGGCGTGTACTGGCTGAAGATGCCGGATTACGCGCATGGCAACTCGTTCGGCAACACCCGGGCATTGCCCGAGTTCTACTGGACGGGTGACACCCAGATGAACTGCATGCGCCACGCCATCGGGCAAAGCTTGCAACACGCCTACGCGCATCACATTCAGCGACTGATGGTCACCGGCAACTTCGCCCTGCTCGCCGGTATCGCGCCGAGTCAGATCTGCGAGTGGTATCTGGCGATCTACATGGACGCCTTCGATTGGGTCGAGCTGCCCAACACGCTGGGCATGGTCATGCACGCCGATGGCGGTTATCTCGGTTCCAAACCCTATTGCGCCAGCGGCCAGTACATCAATCGCATGTCCGATTACTGCCGCGGTTGCGCGTACAAGGTCAGCGAAAGCACGGCGGACAATGCCTGCCCGTTCAATGCGCTGTATTGGCATTTCCTGATGCGCCACGGCGAGCTGCTGCGCGGCAATCAGCGCATGAGCATGATGTACAAGAACCTCGACCGCATGCCGCAGGCCAAGCAAGACGCACTGTGGCGACGCGGCCAGGCACTGTTGGCGCGCCTGGATAACGGCGAATCATTTTGAAATCAGTGCTCGCCCGAACGACCTTGCTCCATCAGTGAAACTTAACGACGAAGCAACCTGTCAACGGATCAGCAGCCACAACGCTTCCCGATATTGACGGCACCTGTCGGGCATGCCCGACCCTCTGAATCGGCCCCTGAAAAATTCAACCAAGAAGGCGAGATGGACACCCTCAAACACCTTAGTCGCGAAGCGCTCGAGTCCGAGGTCAAGCGATTACGCGCCGCCTTGCAGAGCACTGTAGCCGACGATGAGCGCGACATCACGGCGCGACTGCAAGCCAGTCAGGCCGCGCTCGCTCGTAGTGAGGCGCGGCAGCGCGCGGTTTTCGAGAGTGCAGTGGATTTCGCGATGGTCGTCACTGACCTCGGCGGATACATCACGGAATGGAACTGCGGCGCAACCAACGTGCTGGGCTGGTCCGCCGAAGAGGTTCGCGGCCAGAGCGCGGCCTGCTTTTTCACACCTGAGGACCGCGCCGCCGGCCGGGTCGAACAGGAAATGCAGCGCGCCCTTGTCGAAGGCCGTGCCTACGATGAGCGATGGCATTTGCGCAAGGACGGCGAGCGATTCTGGGCCTCTGGCGAGCTGATGCCGCTCTACGATGAAGACCAGACTCATTTGGGCTTCGTGAAAATTCTCCGCGACCGTACTCAGGAGCATCTGTACGGGCGCGCCATAATCGAAACCAAGGAACGCTATCGACTGGCCGTCATGGCCACCAGTGATGCGGTGTGGGACTGGGACCTGCAAACCAACCAGATCATCTGGAACCAGGCGTTGCAACAGGCGTACGGTTTCGCGCTGGAGAACGTTGATCCCAGCGGTGACTGGCGGTTCGCGCGGATCCATCCGCAGGATCAGGCGCGGGTGCAGGCATCGATCCACGCCGCCATCGAGGGCGACGGCACGACATGGAGTGCGGAGTATCGGTTCTGCTGTCAGGACGGTTCCTATGCCGAGGTGCTCGATCGCGGGCACTTGATCCGCAATCAATCCGGCCAGGCCGAACGCATGATCGGCGCGATGCTTGACCTGACGCGCTCGCGCAGTGCCGAAACGGCGTTGCGCCGGAGTGAAGAGCGTTTCAGTACCATTCTGGAAACCATCGAGTCGGCGTTTGCCATCGTCAAAGTCAAATTCGACGCCAACGACGAGCCTGTCGACTACTACTTCGTCGAGGCCAACCCGGCGTTCGAGCGCCAGTGCGGGGTCAACCTGCGCGGTAAATGGGTGACCGAATTCGCGCCCAATCTGGAACGCTTCTGGTTCGAAACCTACGGCCACGTGGCCAAGACCGGGGAGCCGGCGAATTTCGAGAACTACGCCAATACCTTCGAGCGCTGGTTCGACGTGCGCGCGGTGCGGGTCGGTGACCCGGCCGACCGGCAGATCGCGATCCTGTTCAACGACGTCACCGAGCGGCGCGCGGCAGAAGACCGCTTGCGAGCCAGTGAGGCGATCGCCCGGGAGAACGTCGAGCGCGTGCAACTGGCGCTCGCGGCCGGCGCCATTATCGGCACCTGGCACTGGGATCTGCTGACCGACCGTTTTGCCATCGACGAAGGCTTCGCCCAGGTGTTCAATCTCGACCCGGCACTGGGGCGTGAAGGCCTAAGCCTCGAACAAGTGATCACCAGCGTGCACCCCGACGACCGCGATAGCCTGACCACGGCAATCGACGAAGCCATTAGTCGTGGAGGCGCTTATTCCCATCAGTACCGTGTACGGCGCGAGGACGGCAGATACCAGTGGATCGAGGCGAACGGGCGTGTTGAATGTGCAGAGGACGCAACGCCGCTGCGCTTTCCCGGCGTGCTGATTGATGTCGAGGAGCGCCGCACCGTCGAGGCGGAGCGCGACCGGGCTATTGCCGCGTTGCGTTCGCTCAACGACACCCTTGAACAACGGGTGTCATCGCGCACCGCCGAGTTGATGCAGGCAGAGGAGAAACTGCGTCAATCGCAGAAGATGGAAGCGGTCGGCCAACTGACGGGAGGCCTCGCTCACGATTTCAACAACTTGCTGGCCGGCATTTCCGGCGCGCTGGAGTTGATGGGCGCACGGATCAATCAGGGCCGCTTGAGCGAAGTCGACAAATACATGGTGACTGCACAAGGCGCGGTCAAGCGTGCCGCCGCCCTCACCCACCGCCTGCTGGCCTTCTCCAGACGCCAGACCCTCGATCCGCGGCCCACCGACGTCAACACGCTGATGACCGGCATGACCGAACTGATCCAGCGCACGGTGGGCCCGAGCATTCTCCTGGAAACCATTGGCTCGTCGGTGCTCTGGCCGACACTGGTCGATGCCAGTCAACTGGAAAACGCCCTGCTCAACCTGTGTATCAACGCCCGCGATGCAATGCCCGACGGCGGACGCATCACCATCGAGACCGCCAATCGCATCATGGACGCCGAGACCGCCGGCGCGCTGGACATGCCCGAGGGCGAGTATGTGTGCCTGTGCGTCACCGATACCGGCACCGGCATGTCGGCCGATGTCATCGCCAAGGCCTTCGACCCGTTCTTTACCACCAAACCGCTAGGCCAGGGCACCGGGCTGGGGTTGTCGATGATCTACGGGTTCGCCAAGCAATCCGGCGGCCAGGTGCGCGTGCACTCGCAGGTCGACCGGGGCACCACGATGTGCATCTACCTGCCTCGTCACCGTGGCGATCCCGTGCAGAGCCACGATGACAAGCACATCGCACCGGCGCTGGTGCCCAAGGCCAGCGAGACCATTCTGGTGGTCGACGATGAACCCACCGTGCGCGCGCTGCTGACCGATGTGCTCGGCGATCTCGGCTACAACCTGCTTGAGGCGGGCGACAGCGTTGCCGGACTGAAGGTGTTGCAATCGAACGTGCGCATCGACCTGCTGATCACCGATGTCGGCCTGCCGGGTGGCATGAACGGCCGGCAGCTGGCGGATGCCGGCCGGGAGATCCGCCCGAACCTGACCACGCTCTTCATTACCGGATATGCGGAGAACGCAGTGATCGGCGCCGGTCAACTTGGCCCTGGCATGCAGGTGCTGACCAAGCCCTTCGCGGTCGACACACTGGTAGCGCGGGTCAGTGAATTGATGTGCTCAAGATCCGAATGAACGACCGCTGCGGCGGAGTAACCGAGGCAGACTGGCTGCGGCCAAGGAGTAAGAAATGGTGACTTTCCTGATTTTCCTGATTGCCTGCGGTGCGGCGGCCACCACCGGCATGGTTTTCCAGCCCGGCCAATGGTACGCGCAGCTCAACAAGCCGAAATTCACACCACCGAACTGGGTGTTTCCGGTGGCATGGACGACGATCTATCTGCTGCTCGCCTGGGTTGGCTATCGTTTGACGATGATTCCCGGCAGCGAAATGGTCCTGGCATTGTGGGCGGCGCAGATTGCGCTGAACACGCTGTGGACGCCGGTGTTTTTCGGTGCGCAGCGGATCGTTGCGGCGATGCTCATTCTCGTCCTGCTATGGCTTGTCGTCGCAGTGATGGTGGTTCTGGCGTTACGCCTGGATGTGATCACCGGGTTGATCCTGTTTCCTTATCTGGCCTGGCTGTGTGTCGCCGTGGCGCTGAATTTCTCGATCATGCGCAATAATCGGGCGGGTTACGGCTCATGATAAGACCCATCTATAACAAAACCGGTCATAACCCCTGTTCCACTCGAGCCGATGGTCGATTAGTTATCGCGCCGGACGACTTATTGAGTACAGGCTTTATAACAGCACCCAATATTGGGGACAGTTTCTGATCTAAACGAAAGCCGCGACCATAGTAGACAGAAAAAGTTTCTTCCTTTCAGACAAAAGGGAAAACCATTAAAAAACAACGATTTGAATCTTGGCAAAATCATTACTGGATGGATGGCGTGTTTTTTGACTGGTAACGTTTGACAGACCGCAAAGACTGTCCGATAACTACCAAGGTTATTTTTTTACAGGGCGCGAGCAATCACTTACTCGCGCCCTTTCGCTTCAGGGGCAACTACTTAGTTACCTAACTTTAAGGCTGCGACGAACAGACCGTGCGGTAGCTTTGCCTTGTAAAAAGTTAAGCCGACAACACGTACATCAATGAAACACTTTGTGATTCATGATTGAAACACTTCACCCTTCCAATAATAAAAATACACTTTCACTGCCTGCCATTACTTAGCCCTCATTAGAGCTTCTGCCTGCCATAAACTTTCGATCATCAAAGAGTTTACAAGCATGCCAGTCATCAGCTCGGACCAACCTAATTGGTACCTTTTACAATGCAAGCCACGTCAGGATGAGCGTGCCCACCTCAATCTGCTTCAACAGAACTACGTGGTCTTTCACCCTCAACTCGTCAGTGAGCGCGTCATTCGCGGGAAACGACAGCGAGTGCAGGAATCCCTCTTCCCCGGGTACTTGTTCATCCAACTCAGTCGCGACGACAACTGGGCACCCTTGCGCTCCACTCGAGGGGTCAGTCGTTTCGTCGAATTCAACCATGGTCCCGCAACAGTGGCCGAGCACGTCATCGAACACTTGCGTGCACGTTGCCTTGAATCAACGTTATCGGAGCCGGATGAAGCGCTGAAACCCGGAGAGAACCTGCAGATCGTCAGCGGTCCGCTCGCGCCATTGGAGGGCGTATTCCTGGGGTTACACGGAACCGACCGCGTGATGATCCTCCTGCAGTTTCTTAACCGTGAGCAGCCGGTCTGCCTGCCACTCAGCGTGATTGAACGTCAACAACCTGGTTTTCACCCCTACAACTAACGACTTGCCTTATATGCCCTAGCTCAGGAGCTATAACATGGCTTTGAAGTCACGATGCCCTGTCGCACTGATGATGGCCTGTCTTTATCCGGAAATGGCCTGGAGCATCAATCCGCAAGCCATTGATGTTTACGGATTCGACTTCACGCCATCTTTCCTGTTTTCAGAAAGTTATGACGACAACTTTCGCGAGTTGGAAAACAGCAAGCAGTCCTCCATGGTCACCAAGTTGGCACCCTCTTTCGAGCTCAAGGCCGAGGATCGCAACAGCGCCACCCGGCTGATCTGGCAACCCACTCGCTACATTTATCACGACGAGTCGGATGCCTCGAACACGGCCCAACGCGTACGAGCGGACAGCATCATGGAGTTCACCGACCGGCATCGTCTGAAGCTCGATGCCGAATACCGCAAATGGGAGCGCACGGAATCCACGGCGGTCGAAGGCATCAACGACAAACTCAATAACAAACGCGTAGGTGGTCTCTACACCTTCGGTGCGAAAAGCGCTGACAATCAGATCGATCTCGGGGCCAGTTACGCAGAACTTCGCTACGACAACGCCGATGGCATCAACGACGACAAGGAACGCAATACCACGGCCCTCACCAGCACCTGGTATCACCGCATCGGCAGTAATACCCGAGGGCTGGTGGAATATAACCACACCGATTTTGATTACCAGCAAGCCAACAGCCCGCGCAGCAGTAAATCCGATGCTGTCATGGCCGGTGCCGTATGGGATTTCACGGCACGCACGACGGGCAAGGTCCGTATCGGTTACGAAAAAAAGAACTTCGACAACAGCGAATCCAAAGACCTAGACAACCCGACCTGGCAAGTGGATTTGCAATGGAAACCGCGAACCTATTCGACGTTCACCTTCGTCGCGCGCCAGGCCCTCGCCGAGGGCGATGACGGCGCTGATGCCGTGAAGTCAACGTTCACCCAGGTGGGATGGCGCCACGGCTGGACCGAACGGATTACGACAGTGGCGCAAGCCGGTTACGGGCGTTATGTCTACGAAGGCCAAAGCCGTACCGACAATCTTCAGGACTACAACCTGGCAGTGGTGTACGCCATGCGCCGTTGGCTGGATATCGAACTGGGTTATCGATATCGCGACAACGATTCCGATGCCGACAATGAAAGCTTCACCCGCAACGTGTTCCAGATCAGCTTCAACGTCAGCCTTTAAGAGGGTCTCGACATGAACGCTCGCACACTTGTCCTTTTGTTCGCGTTGTTTCTCTTGCCTCACGTCCATGCGGCAGATCCTGCCACGCAATACAAACTCGCCGCCGGCGACGTGTTGCGAATCATCGTTTTCGGTGAACCGGAGTTGAGCATCAAAAAGATCCGACTCAGCGATGCAGGCACCTTCTCCTATCCGTTTCTGGGAGAGATTTCCGCGAAAGGACTGACCCCCGGCCAGGTCGAGAAAATCATCGTCGACGGGCTCAAGCAGGGTTATCTGATCGACCCGAAAGTCAGTCTCAGCCAGATCGAATACCGCTCGTTCTACATCAACGGCGAAGTGAAAAAGCCCGGCAGCTACCCGTTCGTGCCCGGACTGACACTGGAAAAAGCCATTGCACTGGGCGGCGGCCTGACCGAGCGCGCCTCGATGAAGCGAGTGACCATCTTGCGCGGTGATGGTGGCGCGACCGTGACCGATAACGTCACGCGCAGCACCACGATTGCCCCCGGCGATACCATTTCCATTGCACAAGGCTTTTTCTGATCATGGACAACAGCCCCAGCAACTACGTCGAACGTCCTCTTCAAGCGCATCTGCATCCGCAGCACGGCGACGACAAGGACACCCTGGATCTGCTCAATCTGTGGAGGATTATCTGGCGCGCCAAGTGGCGCATCGGCTGGCTGGTTCTGCTGAGTTGCGTATTGGCGGCCGTGGTGGTCTCCAATATCACGCCGCAATACATTGGCAGCACCACCCTGCTGTTCAACGACAAAACACCTCCGCTGATGTCGTTCCAGCAAGTCAAGGACTCAGGCGGCAACGCCACAGATTACTTGCAGACTCAGCAGGCGCTCCTGCAATCGCGGGACCTTGCCGAACGCGCGGTGAAAAAACTCGGCCTGACGACCCACCCGGTCACCGATCCACGCCAGCAGCCCCAACCCTGGTTTGCTCCGCGCCAATGGCTGGCCAACCTGGACCTTGATCAATGGATCCCGGGACTCGGTCGATATTTGCCGCAAAAGAAAGAGCAGCTCACGGAAGCGGACGTCTTCAATCAGGTCACGCAGAACCTCATGCTGCACACCAGCGTCAAGTTCGTTGGCAAAAGCCAGTTGCTCGAAATCGAAGTCGAACTGCCAGACCCTGTTCTGGCAGCGGCGGCGGCCAACGCGCTGGCTCAGGGCTTCACCGACAGCCAGCTCGATACCAGCGAGAAATCGTCGCAAACCACCACAGCCTGGATGAACACGCGTCTGATCAAGCTGCGCGACAACCTGCGTGCGGCCGAGAAAAAGCTTCAGGGTTACCGCGAAGAACAAGGTCTGGTGGATGTTGGCGGTGTTGCCACCATCAGCGCCAACGAACTGGAAATGACCGGTAATCGCATGGTCGACGCCCGGCGCAACCGTGCTGAAGCCGAGAGCGAGTACCGCCAGGCCAAGGCCCTGGGCAACGGCGATCTGAGCCGGCTCTCCAGCGTGCCTGCGGTCTTGAGCAATCCCCTGGTGCAGAAATTCCAGGCCGATCGCGCTGTGGCTCAGGCCAAGGTTGATGAACTGGCGGGCCGCTATGGTCCAAAGCACCCCAGCCTGATTTCCGCACAAACCGAGTTGCGCACCGCCACCACCAGCCTGCAATTGCAGGTGCAGCAAGTGGTGGCCGGTATCGAGCGGCAATACCAGCTCGCCACGGCGAGCGAAGCGTCGCTGCGTCAATCCTTCAACAGCAACAAGGCGCAAATCCAGGACATCGCGCGCAAAGAGTTCCAGTTGCGCGAGTTCCAGCGTGAAGTCGACAGCACGCGCGCACTGTATGAAACCTTCGTCACCCGCCTGAAAGAAACCACGGCCACCGCCGACATGGACTCGACGAAAGTGCGCATCGTCGACCCGGCCATTGTGCCTGTCGACGCCAGCAAGCCCCGCAAGACATTGATTGTCGGGATCATCGGGCTGATCGCTGCGGTCATCGGCGTCGGGCTGGCACTGCTCTTCGAGAGTCTGAGCAATACCTTCAAAACCGATGAGACGGTCGAGAGCGTGTTGAATGTTCCACTGCTCAGCGTCGTGCCGTTGGTGGTGAAAAAAAGTCGCCGGCAACTGGCGCGCCTTTTCGAAGACAACGACAACCCGCGTTTTTCCGAGACCATTCGCAACCTGCGTACCTGGCTGATGCTGCAAAGCAGCGAAAAGCCCTCACAAGTGGTGCTCATGACCTCCACAGTTGCCGGCGAGGGTAAAAGCACCATCGCCACCAATCTGGCCAGTTCACTGACGCCGCTGGAGCGCGTGCTGCTGATCGATGCCGACATGCGTCAGCCAACCCTGTCGCTGAACTTCGATTTCCCACCGGACAGCCCGGGACTGGCGAATGTCATTGCCGGCACGGCCAGGCTTGAAGACTGCATTGTTTCAGTGGGCAATCTGGACATGCTGCCGGCCGGGAAGGTCTTGCCGCCGTCACTGGATATGTTCGTTGCACCGCGCCTGCCATCCCCTGGCGATCCGCTCAACCCGGTCCAGCCACCGCCACAGGACTTGCTCAGCTCGCCCCGCATGGCGCGCATGCTCGAGGCGCTCAGATCACGCTATCGCCACATCATTATCGACTCTCCCCCTGCGGAGATGATCAGTGACGCGCTGTTGCTGGCCAGACATTCCGATGCGGTGATCTATGTCGTCAAGGCTGACAGCACCTCGATCAGCCAGGTTCAGCGAGGGATTGCCATGTTGCAACAAAGCCATGTGCCGGTCTTTGGCACGGTGCTCAACCAGGTCGACCTGCGCAAGGCGCGCAAGTACGGCTACCACCATTCCCGGGCGTTCTATAACTACGATTTCGCGCCCAGGTAACCATCGGGCGGATACGCCCGCCGCTACGCCCTCTTCTGCCAACGCACCACTCGCTTCACCTCCGCCGAGCTACGGAAAAGCCATCGGGAGGCACGCCGTGCCCGCTCGATTCGCGCTGATGCATGAATGCTGTCTTGAGGTTAAGCCTATGACTTCGCTCTATACCGCTCACATGACACACCGCCGAGGCCTGACGTTCTGGGGCCAGTGGCTGTGCGCGCTGTCGCTGGTCACCGCGCTGTTGATATTGCTCGTGCACTGGCGCGTCGGCAGTCTGACCAGCGAATACCGCATCCTGATCATTCTGACGGTGCTCGGCTCGATACCGATCTACAGCGTGATGCAGGTCTACCACAAACGCCATGGCTTGCTGGTCGGGCTTGGCAGGTTGCTGGCCGGGTGGTTGACCCTGCTGGCCGTACTGGCGGCGATTGCGTTCTTCACCCAGACCAGCGCCATTTATTCACGCCAGGTGATCATGGTCTGGGCGGTGCTGGGTTTCGTGGTGCAGGCCTTGAGCTTTCTGCCCCTGCATTACCTGGCCCGCCTGTACTCGCGCAAGGTCTGCAACGGACGTCGTTCGGTGATCATCGGTACCTGCCCGACGGCCCATGAACTGGCGAAAAAACTGTCCCGACCGAACCGCGCGCTGGTGCTGGGCTTCATTGCCGCCGAGGACAGCTGCGGCCCTGCACCCAGCATTCTGCCGTTGCTCGGCCACGTTTCCGCCATCCGCGAGATCATCACGGGCCAGGAAGTGCGCCGCGTCTATATCGTGCTGCCAATGGCCCATGCCGCCACCATCGAAGCGCTGTACATCGACCTGCTGGACATGAACGTCGACGTGGTGTGGATACCGGATTTCGGCAGCATGGTGTTGCTCAACCATTCGATCTCGGAAATCGAGCGAATGCCGGCCATCTACCTCAACGAGAGCCTGATCAGCTCGCACCCTGCCAGCCTGTTTTGCAAGGATCTGTTTGAACGCAGCCTCGCCGCCCTGGCGATTATTCTGCTCAGCCCGGTGCTGCTGGTGGTGGCCATCGCCGTCAAGCTGACCTCCGCCGGCCCGGTGCTGTTCAAGCAGAACCGTCACGGTTGCAACGGCGAAGTGATCAAGGTCTGGAAGTTTCGCTCGATGCACGTCCACGACGACCAGCAGGTTCGGCAGGCCACCCGCAACGATGATCGCCTGACGCCGATCGGCGGTTTTCTGCGCCGCAGTTCCATCGACGAATTGCCACAACTGTTCAACGTGCTGTCCGGCCGCATGGCCCTGGTCGGCCCGCGTCCGCATGCCGTCACCCACAACCTTTATTACACCGGCAAGGTGCGCGCCTACATGGCCCGGCATCGCCTCAAGCCGGGTATCACCGGGCTGGCCCAGATCACCGGCCATCGTGGCGAAACCGAGACCGTGGAAAAGATGCAGCTGCGCGTCGCCCAGGACCTCAACTACATCAACCAGTGGTCGCTGTGGCTCGACATCAAAATCCTCATCAAGACCCCCTTCACCCTGTTCTCGAAAAACATCTACTAAGCCCGCCCCAACTCTGCCGTCCCCTGCCCGACCGTTGATAACCGTCACCACGATCTGAGGTTCGACCATGAATGTGAGCGTATTCGGTATTGGTTACGTAGGCCTTGTCCAGGGTGCTGCATTGGCCGAGGTTGGGCACAACGTGCTCTGCGTCGACGTCGACGCCGGCAGGGTCGAGGCATTGAAAGAGGGCACGCTGCCGCTCTACGAACCGGGCCTGAAAAGCCTGGTGCGCGACAACTACCAAAGCGGCCGGTTGCGGTTCGGCACAGACCTGGTGGACGCCGTTCACCATGGCGATGTGCTGTTGATCGCCGTCGGCACACCGCCCGACGAAGACGGTTCGGCGGATCTCCAATACGTGCTGAGCGTGGCGCAGACCATCGCGCTGAACATGGATCGGCACCAGATCATCGTCGACAAATCCACCGTGCCCGTCGGTACGGGCGATCGGGTGCGAGCCTGTATCGAGCAAGTATTGGCCGACAACGGTCGCGGCGATCTGACGTTCGATGTGGTTTCAAACCCGGAATTTCTCAAGGAAGGCTGCGCGGTCGAGGACTGCATGCGCCCGGACCGGATCATCATCGGCACCGACAGCCCGCGTGCCGAAGAGGTCATGCGCGAACTGTATGAACCGTTCAATCGCAGCCGCGAAAAAATCATCGTCATGGATGTTCGCAGCGCCGAGCTGACCAAGTACGCCGCCAACTGCATGCTGGCGACCAAAATCAGCTTCATGAACGAAATGGCCTGCCTCGCCGAAAGGCTCGGCGCCGACATTGAAAAAGTGCGCCACGGCATCGGCGCCGACCCGCGCATCGGTTACCAGTTTATCTACCCAGGTCTGGGCTACGGCGGCTCGTGCTTTCCCAAAGACGTGAAAGCGCTGGTACAGGCGGCCGACGGTGTCGACATTGACGCCCGGGTGCTCAAGGCCGTGGAGGCGCGCAACCAGGAACAGAAAGCCAGCCTCTATCGCAAGGTATTCGATCACTTCGACGGCCACCTTCGCGGCAAGACGTTTGCCCTGTGGGGGCTGAGTTTCAAACCCAACACCGACGACATGCGCGAGGCCCCCAGCCGGGTACTGATGGAGGCTTTGTGGCAAGCGGGCGCCAGCGTGCAGGCGTTTGATCCCAAAGCCATGGAAGAGGCCCAGCGCCTATACGGCTCGCGCGACGACCTGACCCTGACAGGCACCAAGGAAGCGGCGCTGAAAAATGCCGACGCCCTGATCATCGTCACCGAGTGGCAATCCTTTCGGGCACCGGACTTCGACCAGCTCAGCCGGTTGCTCAAACAGCCGTTGATTTTCGACGGGCGCAATCTGTTCGATCCGCAGCGTTTGAGCAAACGCGGTTTCACCTACGTCTCCGTGGGTCGGCAGACCCCTTCAGTCCTCTGAAAGGAGCGGCGCCATGTTCAAACTGGAAATAGTCGGGCAGTACTCGGCGAAATTACTGGAGGCCAACCAGGCCTATTCCTTCATCAACTTTGCCTCGATCGGCAGTTTTTTCGAGCAAAATCCGAGCAGCGTTGCCTATTTTTGCGACGGCATGCTGATGTCAACCTTCATGTCTCGCATTACCGGCAGACCGATTGGTCGGGTCAGCTTCGACTTTACCTCGATAGCCGACGTCGTGCTGCGCAGCGCCGAGCAACAGGGCAAACGCGTCTATTTCGTCGGCGCTCGGCAAGCCGAGCTGGATCTGTTCATCAGCAAGATCAAGGCCCTTTATCCGCAACTGAGCATCGCCGGCTATCACAACGGCTATTTCGACGCTGCCCAGGCCGAAGACATTCGGTACGACATCTGTCGCAGCGCAGCGGACATTCTGATCGTCGGCCTGGGCGCCGGACGGCAAGAGCAGTTCGAGCAGGATGCCCTGCGCGCAGGCTTTCGCGGAGTCGCCTTCACCTGTGGCGGTTTCATCCGGCAAGAAGCCCTGGCGACGCGGCAGTACTACCCGGCGCTGATCAATCGTCTGCACCTGCGCGCGTTCTATCGCATGTACCGCGAGCCCCACACGATCAAACGCTACCTCATCGATTACCCGAGCAACTTCCTGCACCTGCTGAACATGATCGTTCGACACAAAGTCGCCATCAGCGTTGGGGAATGACCATGCACATCCTGTTTACTCTCAAGGATTTCAAGCCGGGCGGTGGCGTCGAGCGCGTTCAGCAGCGGCTGTCCGAGCAGTTTCTCAAGGACAGTCGGCGCGTGAGTTTTTTCGTCATGAACGCAGACATGCCCGACACCCGGGGCATTCAATGCTACAGCGGTGGCGGCAACGGCCTCCTCGGCCTGTTCAAGTCCATCGTTTTGCTGCGCCGGCTCATACGGCACGAAGGTGTCACCCATCTCATTTCCGCCAAGGAGCAGGCCAACCTCTGCACGTGGTTCGCCACCCTGGGCAGTGCCTGCAAAGTCATCTACAGCCGCCATGCGACCCTCGACTGCAGCGAACAGAAAACCGGCCCCTCAAGCCTGCGTCTGCTCTACGCCTTGTACCTGTGTGGCAGTGGCAAGGTGGTGACGGTTTCGTCGGCTTTGCGCCAGACCCTCGCCGATGCCGTGCCCTGGGGGCGGCAGCGCATCCGTTATTGCCCCAACGCGGTCGTCACCGATCAACTGTTTCAAGCCGCCCAGGCGCCCAGGCCGGCCGGATTGCCCCGCAACTACTGGCTGAGCCTGGGGCGTCTGGTCGAACCCAAAGGGTTTCATCTGCTGCTCGATGCCTACGCCTTGGCGCTGCGCAGCGCAGCGCTGCCGGATCTGGTGATCGTCGGCGATGGCCCGTTGCGCGAAGCCTTGGTCACCCAGGCCAGGCAATTGGGTATCGCGCAACGGGTGCATTTCAGCGGTTTTATGAGCAATCCCTATCCCGTGCTCAGGCACGCCCGGCTGTTCATTCTGAGTTCGCTGCAAGAAGGCATGCCGACCGTGCTGATCGAGGCCTTGGCGCTGGGCACGCCGGTGCTGGCCTGCGATTGCGAGACCGGGCCCAGAGAACTGCTGGACCACGGCCGACTCGGTCAACTGGTGATCGTCAACGACGTACAGGCACTGGCCGAGGGAATGCTGTGCAACCTGACCTCAGGTCATGCCGTCGCTCCCGGCGAAAAGGCGCTCACTGACACCCTGCGCCCATACACCAGCCAGCACGCGGCGCAGGCGTACTACCAGGTCTGGAATCAATGAAAAAATTACTGATCATCCTCCATGACCTCAGCGCCGGCGGTGCTGAAAAAATGATGGCGCGCCTGGCCAAGGCGCTGGTGGATGCGGGCAATGACGTGACGTTGCTGATGCTCACCGGTGGCGGCACTCACGCAGCCCATCTAGACCCGCGCGTGAAAAAGGTTGAATTGCACAGCCCGCGCAGCGTCCGTGCGGTGCCGGCACTCACGCGTTTTTTGCGTGCCAATCGCTTTGATGCCCAACTGGCGGCCCTCACCCACGTCAACGTGGTGGCGATCGTCGCGGCGGCACTGTCCGGTACGCTGGCCCGACTGCACGTCAGCGAGCGCAATGCCTTTTCCCATGACCGGCACGTGAACCCCGATTTCATGGTGCGCATGGCATATCGGGTGGCACCGCTGCTGTATCGGCTGATTCCCAATCCGGTGATCTGTGTTTCGCGCGGCGTCGCCCAGGATCTGGTCGATACCACCCTCGCCCGACGCCGGGACGTGACCATTGCCGACAACCCGGTGCTCGACAACGACTTTCGCGAGAAGACGCCGGGACTGCCCCGCCACCGCTGGCTGCTGGATAAGTCCGGCACAGTGATTGTCGCCGTGGGGCGCCTGGCGCCGCAAAAAGGTTTCGACACGCTGATCACAGCATTCGCCGCACTGCCGGATCGCGATGCCCGCCTGATCATTTTTGGCGAAGGCGCCCTCCGGGCCGAACTGCTTCAGCAGGCGAAACAGCTGGGGGTCGCGGAGCGCTTCGATCTGCCGGGCTATACCAACGATCCCCTGGTAGAAGTAGCCGCAGCCGATTGCTTCGTGTTGTCGTCGCGTTTCGAGGGCAGCCCCAACGCGCTGGTCGAGGCGTTATCCACCGGCACGCCGGTGGTGGCGACCCGCTGCCCCCATGGTCCGCAAGACATCCTCGTCGGCGGTCTGGTGGCGCCGCTGGTTGCTGTCGATGATCCGATCGCCCTGGCACAGGCCATCGTCGAGCAATTGTCCATACCGCGCGATCTGCAGCGTCAATCACGCCTCGATGCGGCCGCGCGATTCATGAGTGCCAGTGCAGTGCAGACCTACCTCAAAGCACTGGTTGGAGACCCGTCACCATGAGCCCCCTGACGATCCGCTATTCGACAATGCGCGACGCCTTCACCCTGTTCGGCATCCTGTTCTACATCCAGGTGATTACCTTTGTCCTCGGTCTGGGCAGTGCCGCGAGCTTCGGCGATATCAACAAAGACCTCGAAGGCAATGTCGCCAATCAGGTCTGCGGCCTCATCACGCTGCTGGTACCGTTGTTCTTTTTCATCCGCAACAAGGTATTCCTCAGCAAGACCTTTTATCGCAGCAACTTCTTCCTGCTGGTGTTCCTGCTCTGTGTCATCGCGTCAATCGGTTGGTCCCACGACCCGATGCTCAGCCTCAAGCGGTTCATCGCCCTGCTCGGGGTGGTGTTTTTTGCAGGCTTCATTGCCTATAACTACTCCCTTGAAAGAATCGCCTTCATGCTCGGCTGCGCCATCGGCATCGCGGCGCTGATCGGGTTGTTGCTCGCGGTGGTCATGCCTGAAGTGGCGTTTCTCTCCGGGGGCATTCGCGACGGCGCGTTCAAAGGTGTTTTCGCCGAAAAGAATGCCGGCGCCCGACTCAATGCGATCGCCATCATGCTGTTGCTGCCGATGATCCGGCAGCGCAATCGCTGGGCGCTCTTCTGTTCGTTCTTTTCGCTGGTCGCGATCCTGCTTGCCCAGTCAGCCACCGGCGTGGCGCTGATCATTTCCGGCACGATCAGCTACTGGTACTTCCTCACAATGATCCGTTTGGGGATCAATCGCTCGCAGCTGATGTTCCTCGGGTGCACCCTCCTTTACCTGCTGGTTTGCCTGTTTCTGTACAGCAACTTTGCGGTGCTGCTGGAAATGGCCGGGCGCGATCCGTCACTGACCGATCGGACCCTGATCTGGGAACTGCTCGCGCCTTTCATCGACAGCCAGTTACTCAAGGGCTACGGCTTCGGCGCCTTCTGGGCAAGTCCCGATGCCGATGCGTTCATCACCCGCTGGGGTTACATCGGCAACGCCCACAGTGGCTACATGGAGACCTTGCTCAACGGCGGCCTCATCCAGTTGACGGCGCTGGCATTGATGTTGGGTGAGGCACTGTTCAAGCAATACCGCGCCGTGACAGCGAATCAGACAGCCCGGTTTCGCGCCAGTGCGCTGGTCATCATCGGCCTGTTCGCCGTCACCAATTATGTGGCGTACGTGATTCCCAACTACCGCTCCGCCGAGTTTCTGGTGTTCTGCACGCTGGCCCTGACCTTCCGGCACCACCACGCGACCTCCCCCGAATCCTCACCGGCAGCGCTGCGTCAGCGTTCGTCGGGCAGCGCACTACCGCGCGATTCCGCCCGCGCGTAACCCAAGGAGAATCACCGTGCCAAACCAAGCTCCCCGTTCAGCAGATTCAGTGTGCGTCATCATTCCGATGTACAACGGCGCCGACAGCATCGAGCAGACACTGACGTCCCTGGCCCGGCAAACCCGACTGCCCGATCACGTCATCGTCATCGACGACGGATCCACCGATGACGGACCACAGCGGGTCAGAGACTTTGTCGCGCCGTTTCGCTTGACGCTGTTACAGCAAGCCAACGAAGGCCAGGCCAGTGCCCGTAACCATGGGATGCGGCACTCTAAAGAGACGTTCGTGGCGATGCTCGATGCCGATGACCAATGGCACCCGCGAAAGCTGGAGTTACAGCTGGCACTGTATGACGAGCTCACGCGACAGGGCCGGCCGGTGGGGCTGATCGACTGCTATGCGCAGGTCAATTACAGCGATGGCAGGCGCCAACTGGACGACCGGTTGAAGAACGGCAGGCACTTCTACGATTTCATCCATGCCAACGTCGTCAATGGCGTCTCCACCGCGCTGGTCAAACGTGACGTGATCATGCAACTGGGCGGCTTCGACGCCAGCCTGCGTTATTCCGAAGACCGCTTCATGTGGACCCGGATCGCCGAGCACTGGGAGATCCACACGGTGCCGGAGGTGCTGCTGGAGCGCACGGTCAATGGCGGCAACATGACCGCGAATCCGAAAAAGTACTACCAGAACAAAATCCGCTTCATCGAGGTGTACCTCGCCCGCTACGGCGCGCAGTTGACCCGGCAGCAGCGGATCGATTTCGTGCTGGGTAATCACACCGATTTTCTCGAGGCGTTTTCCCGACGTGGCGAGCATGACCAGGTCCTCGGCGTGTACCGGCGAATGCTGGATTGCTCATGGCAAACGCTGATCTTCGCCAACGGCAAACCAACCTTGCGCTACCTATATGCCCGCGCCAGAACCTTGCGCAAGGCTACGGCGTCAACCACCGCCCATTGATCCGGTACCCGCCATGGCCAACCACCGCCTGATGACATTGACCTGGATCTTCACCGAGAAATTCGGCCTGATCCTGCTGTCGATGATTACCTTCGTCGCCTACGCCAGGTTGCTGTCGCCAGCCGAGCTGGGTGTGGGCACGGTGATCATTGCCATCGTCGAACTGATCGGTCTGGTGTACTCGTCGGTGCTCGAAGACCCGCTGGTACGGCTTGAGCGGCTGGAAGACAAGCACATCAGCACAGCCTACTGGGCGGCGGTGCTCGTCAGCCTGGCGAGCATCGGCGTCATTTCGGGCGCGGTCATGCTCTACACCCCCGACCCGCTGCTGCAATGGATGACGGCGATAGCCTCGATAAAGATCCTGTTCACCATGATGGCGCGGGTCTATGTGGCGCAGATGCGCCGCAGCAGCAACTTCAGGATGCTGGCGTCGCGCACGCTGCTGGGCAAAGTGGCGGGCGGCGTCGGCGGGATTGCCGTTGCGCTTTGGGGGCTGGGTGCGTGGGCGGTCATTGCCCAGGCGCTGATCATGGAACTGGTGTCGATCATTGTGTTGATGCGCGCGGACCCGCGGCGCATCCCCTTTCACATCGACGGCCCGACCCTGCGCGAGTTGTTGAGGTCAGGCGCACCGGTTGCCGTCAACGCGCTGAGCTCGCAAACCCTGCAGCGCGGGGTCAATGTGGTTCTGGGCATCACCGCCGGCGCGAACGCGGTCGGCATGTTCAACATGGCGATGCGCATCATCGAACTGCCACGCACTGCAATCTACAACGGCCTGCTGAGCTACGCGCTGCCGGCGTTTTCCCGGCGCAGCGCAGAGTCCAAACGATTGATCGGGATCGTTGGCGATTCAACCGCCGTCAGCGGTTTTCTGTTAACGCCCCTGTTCGTCGGACTCGCACTCACGGCAAGCGACCTGATCCTGTTGATCTTCGGCGCCAAATGGGCAGAGGCCATCCCGCTGCTGCAAGTGCTGGCCTGCACCGCCGCCATCGGCAACAGCGCCATGTACGCCACCACCGCACTGGTGGCGGTCAACCGCAGCCACCTCACGATCAAGGCCGAAGTGCTGACCACCGCTCTGGCCCTGGCGCTGGTCTACGCCCTGGGCAACCTGTATGGCGGCATGGCCGCAGCCGTCGCTCTGCTGGCGCGCATGCTGGTCATCACGCCGTTGCAAATCCGCGGCCTGAACACGGCGATCGGCTACAGCTGGCGCGGCTTTTTCGAAGCCAGTTACCGCAGCATGATCGCTTCCCTGGTCATGGCTGCAACCGTGCTGCTGGTGCTACCGCAGCTGGGTCTCCAGGGTTACCTGCATTTGATCGGCAGCGTCGTGCTCGGCGCACTGAGTTATGCCGTGGGTTACAGCGCCCTGCACCCGCACTGGCCACAGGAATTCAAATCGGTTTTCACCTCCCGCTGAGTTCAGCCCTGAGACAGGAAGGCCTCACCATGCGCAAAACCACGTTGATTACTGGCGGAGCCGGCTACATCGGCTCGCATACGGCTCTGGCCCTCATTAACGCCGGCCACAAGGTGCTGGTGCTCGACAACCTGTGCAACAGCTGTCGAGAGTGCATCCGGCGCCTCGAGCAACTGACCCTGACCCGCGTCGACTTCATCAAGGGCGATATTCGCGATCCGGTCCTGCTCGACGATATCTTCAGCCGGTACGACATCGAGGCCGTGGTGCACTTTGCCAGTCTCAAATCCGTCGAAGAAAGCGTGCGCAAGCCGCTGGACTACTACGCCAACAATGTTGCCGGTACGCTCGACCTGTGCCAGGCAATGGCCCGCAACAACGTTTTCCAACTGGTGTTCAGCTCATCGGCCACGGTGTACGGAGAACCGGCAAATACGCCGATTGCCGAGGATTTCGGCACCGGCAAACCGGTCAACCCCTATGGCCGCACCAAGCTCATGATCGAAGAGTTGCTGACGGATCTGTGCAACTCCGATCCGCGCTGGAGCATTGGATTATTGCGTTACTTCAACCCGATCGGCGCCCACGAAAGCGGAATGATCGGCGAAGACCCGAGCGGCCGACCCAACAACCTGTTGCCTTGCCTGACCCAGGTTGCCATAGGCCGGATACCCGAACTCACGGTGTACGGCAGCGACTATCCCACCGTGGACGGGACCTGCGTGCGCGACTACATCCACGTGGTCGACCTGGCCATCGGTCATCTCAAGGCACTGCAAGTGCTACAGCACGACAATGGCATTCATTTCTGGAACCTCGGCACGGGCGTCGGCTACAGCGTGCTACAGATCATCCACAGTTTCGAGGACATCACCGGCATCAGCATTCCGTACCGCTTCGCCCCTCGACGTCTCGGCGACATCGCCAAGTGCTGGGCCGATCCGGCCAAGGCAGGACGCGAACTGGGCTGGAGCGCGCAGCGCGGCCTGGAACAAATGATCACCGATAGCTGGCGCTGGCAGTCGTGCAATCCGCAGGGGTATCAATCTTCATTCAAGATTCCGGCACCCGTTGCGGTGAAGTGATGCCGATGTTCAGAGAATGTCTGCTGGCCGTGCTGTTTTCGGTTGCGCTGCCAAGCAACGCAGCGCAGGCGCCTCCTGCGGTGCCGACCACCGGCCTGGTGTTGTGGCTGGACGCGGCCGACGTGACATCGATGAACCTGGATGCGCAGAACCGGCTCCAGCGCTGGAGCGACAAATCTGCCAAGGCCAATGACGCGACGGTCGCTGACGCCACCTCACCGCCACTGCGGATGGAGAGCGGCTTGAATGGGCACTCGGTGGTGCGCTTCGACGGCAACTCGGGATTACTCGGCCGGACCCTGCGCACGGCTAAAGGATCGGCGACCGTACTGATCGTGTCCCGTCGGCTGCCGGAACAGGCCGGGGTCGATCCCTGGCAACGGTTGTTCAGTTCAAGGCCGCAGGCCGCCAGCAACGATAACGTGCTGCCGAATTTCGCCGTGAGCCTTGCGCAAACCGGTGCTTATGAGCCGACGGTTTCTGTCCTTGAGCTGCAGGACGTCCCACTGGGACCGTATGGCGTGGGGCGCAATGCCGTCGGCAATGCCGAAAATTTTCGCGGCGACATCGCCGAAGTCCTGGTGTATGACCGCCCGCTTGCCTCGCTCGCGGAGCGCCAGCGCGTATTTCGGTACCTGGCAGACAAGTGGTCCGTGGCCATACCGGTTCAGGCCGATACCTGGACACGTGTCGGTCCCCTGGACGCTCTGCCGTCCCACATCCATGCCGATCTGCCGTTGTCCGATCAGGCCAATGCCGGCCGGTGGTTGCTCAACACCACACTGTCCGACGAGTTCGATGGCACCACCCTCGACCGCACGCGCTGGCACGTCAACAATGCTATCGGCAACGAATCGCTGGGACGCAAGCCGGCGTTGTTCACCGAGCGCAATGCCAGCGTCAGCAACGGCTATCTGAAGATTGTCTTTCGCAAGGAAACCGTGCCGCCGAAATACGTGCAGCTAGGTTTCAAGGATTACACCTCGGCGATGGTTCGTACCCTCGAACGTGGCTTCTACGGCTATTACGAAACACGGGCCAAACCCATGAACTCTGCGGCTTCCAGCGCGTTCTGGCTGGCGTGGACAGGCATGGCCGACAACGCCACCGAAATCGATATCTTCGAAATCGGCGGCAAGACCAAAGAGGCGGCCTCGGACCGCGCCTACAACATGAACGCCCACCTCTGGGCCACGCCACAGAGCACCGAACATATCGCCGACGGCAGCACCTGGACCAGCCCCTGGCGGCTGGCTGGCGACTTTCATGTCTACGGCTTCGACTGGCAACCCGACACCCTGCGCTGGTACGTCGATGGCGTTCTGGTCAGGGAGTCGAAGAACAACCACTTTTTCTACCCCATGCAGATCGTCTTTGACAGTGAGGCCATGTGGAAATGGTTCGGTGTGGTCGACGATGCTGACCTGCCCTCCACGTTCGAAGTCGATTACATCCGCATGTGGCTACGCAGTCCTTGAGCACCCTACGCCGCTTTGGCCTTGAGTCGGATGTCATACGACACAGTCCTCAGTTTTCGATCCGCGCTGACGAGTCTGGAGCGCCTGTACATGAACAACCGGCGACTGAACGAGCTGGATTTGCTGCGCTTCCTTGCGGCGTTCGCCGTGGTGATTTTTCACTATGCATTTCGCGGGTATGCGAGGGGGGACATGTCCGTGATGCCCTACCCCATGCTGGCTGACGTAGCCAAATACGGTTATCTGGGCGTCGAGCTGTTTTTCATGATCAGCGGATTCGTGATCCTGATGACCGCTTCGAGCAACGACCTCAAAGCGTTCTTCATTTCCCGCGTCATTCGCCTGTGCCCGGCGTTCTGGGTTTGCTGCACGATCACTTTTCTCGTCACGCTGGCCATTGGGCAGCCGAGATTTTCGGCTGACCTTTATCAATACGTGATCAACCTGACATTTCTGGGCGACGTGATCGGTGTGCCACCCATAGACGGGGTCTACTGGTCGCTGTTCGTCGAGATAAAGTTCTACTTCATGATCGCCATTCTGTTGGCTTTCAAGAAAATAGAGAAAATAGAAACCTTCCTCGTACTCTGGCTGCTGATCTCGGCCGCAGCGGAAGTCTTTGCTTTCGAAAAGCTGCGCTCGGTACTGATCACCGACTACGCGGCCTATTTCATCGCCGGCGCGACGTTCTACATCATTTGGGACAAGGGTTTTACCAAGTCCCGTATTTCCCTGTTGGCCGCTGCGCAGGCATTGGCCAGCTTCAACGCGATCAAGTGGGCCGAATCGATCGAACTGAAATATTCGACCGAATACGATTCGTTGATCATCTGCGGTGTCATTGCCCTGTTTTTCATGACGTTTCTTTTTATCTCGACGCATAAAACGTCAGCCATCGGGAGGATCGACTGGACAGCGTTGGGCGCCCTGACGTACCCGCTTTACCTGCTGCATCAAATGATCGGTTTCATGATCTTCAATGTCGCTTATCCGGCCATGAATCCACACGTCCTGCTCTGGGGCACCATCGCTTTGATGATAGGTGCGTCCCATGTCATCCATAAAGAAATAGAAACCCCGATGGCCAGACTGATGAAAAGATCCCTTTCGTCCTCCTTCAAGCGTCTCAGAGTTGGTTAGTCGGTAACGCAACAGGCTTGGCAATATCGGCAGATGAAAAAGGCGGGAGAGGCTTCGGTGAATACCGAAACCTCTCCCGCCTTTTTTTGTTTGTGGCGCAGAGCGCCCGTCACAAGGACGATGAACGCTTCAACGTCTCGCTCGGCAACTCCTTGAACAACGTTCGATAACTGCTTGAAAAACGACCCAAATGCCAGAATGACCAGTTCATCGCCACTTCCGCCACCGTGGTGTCTGCCGGCGATCGTTTGAGCAATTCCCGCCGCGCACTGTTGAGCCTGCGCAACCGCAGCCAGTGGCTCGGCGACATCCCCGTGTAAGCCTTGAAGGTCTGCTGCAACTGGCGCAGGGAAACCCCGGCGACCCGCGATAACTCAAGCAGATTGACGGTTTCTTCCGGCGAATCCGCTGCCCACTCGCCCACGCGTTTGAGGGTGATTCGCTCTTCGGCGCGCCGCTGCAAGCCACCGCCGTCCAGGCACACGCTCGCGTTGTCGAGGATGAACAGGCAGTCCTCCAGCAACTGTTGAGTCAGTGCTTCTTTGCTTGGCTGATCAAGGGTTTGCGACAACTTCGTGAGAGTGGAGCTTAACCAGCGGCTGAACAATCCATTCTGCGCGCCATTGAGCGGCGCCATGAACAGACCTTCCAGCCTGGCCACGTCCAGGCCATTGCGCTGGACGAAATCCGGGCCGAACACCACGGCGATTTCCTGGTAGTTCTCTGGGGTGATCCAGATGTTGCGGCTCTCTTCATTGAGCAGATAGAGCGCGTTGTCGCTGCGATCGAAACAGAACGCCAGCGCCCCTTCCGGCGCACTGAAATTCTGCTCGACCCGAGTGTTCATCTGTTCTTCGTAAACCTCCACACCCTGCAAATCCAGATAGCGGATCTGCCCGGCGAAATGCCCCGGCGACATCTGCTGGTAATGCTGAACCCAACCCGGCGTGGCGCGGATCTGTTCGGTGACATCGGCGGTGTTGAACGCTTGAACCTGAAGCGGATTGCACGTCGTCATGGGGAACCTTGCGCACTCTTTTGGTGCGCTTTGGTGCTGCTGAAAGTGGATAGATGGAACGGCAAGGCCCGCCCAAGATAGTCGTCAACGCGCCACAGGGGAAGCCTGCGAAAGATGAAATCGCGTTCCCCCGCGTCAACAAAACCAACGACGAGGTCTTTATGAATGCCCCTTTCGATCAGCTGTTCACGTGGCTGAAAGATCACAAGATTACCGAAGTGGAATGCGTGGTCAGCGACCTGACCGGCATCGCCCGCGGCAAGATCGCACCGACCAACAAGTTCCTGCATGAGCGAGGCATGCGCCTGCCGGAAAGTGTGCTGCTGCAAACGGTAACCGGGGATTTTGTCGACGACGACATCTACTACGACCTGCTCGACCCGGCCGACATCGACATGGTCTGCAAACCGGTGAGCGACGCGGTGTACGTGATCCCGTGGGCCATCGAGCCGACTGCCATCGTCATCCACGACACCTTCGACAAGTTCGGCAACCCGATCGAACTGTCGCCGCGCAACGTGCTGAAGAAAGTCCTGCAGCTGTACACCGACAAAGGCTGGAAGCCGATCGTGGCGCCGGAAATGGAGTTCTACCTGACCCAGCGCTGCGAAGACCCGGACTTACCGCTAAAGGCACCCCTGGGCCGCTCCGGTCGCGCCGAAAGCGGTCGGCAGTCGTTCTCCATCGACGCCGCCAACGAATTCGATCCATTGTTCGAAGACGTCTACGACTGGTGCGAACTGCAAGGCCTGGATCTGGACACGCTGATCCACGAAGACGGCCCGGCGCAGATGGAAATCAACTTCCGCCACGGCGACGCGCTCGATCTGGCCGACCAGATCACCGTGTTCAAGCGTACCCTGCGTGAAGCCGCCCTCAAGCACAACGTGACCGCGACTTTCATGGCCAAGCCGATCGGCGACGAGCCCGGCAGCGCCATGCACCTGCATCAGAGCGTGGTCGAGATCGCCAGCGGCCAGCCAATTTTCGCCAATGCCGACGGCAGCATGAGCGACCTGTTCCGCCATCACATCGGCGGCCTGCAGAAGTACATTCCGAAGGTGCTGCCGATGTTCGCGCCGAACGTGAACTCGTTCCGCCGCTTCCTGCCGGACACCTCGGCACCGGTCAACGTCGAATGGGGCGAAGAAAACCGCACCGTCGGCCTGCGGGTGCCAACCTCCGGGCCTGAGGCGATGCGGGTTGAGAACCGTCTGCCCGGCGCCGACGCCAACCCGTACCTGGCCATCGCCGCGAGCCTGCTATGCGGCTACATCGGTATGGTCGAAGGCGTCGAACCGAGCGCCGCCGTCGAAGGCCGGGCTTACGAGCGCCGCAACCTGCGCCTGCCGATCACCATCGAAGAAGCCCTGACCCAGATGGAAGAGTGCGACACCGTCGCGCAATACCTGGGCAGCAAGTTCGTACGCGGCTACGTCGCGGTGAAACGCGCCGAGCACGAAAACTTCAAGCGCGTGATCAGTTCCTGGGAGCGGGAGTTCCTGTTGCTGAGCGTTTAAGCCTGAGACCTGATCGCTCCCGGACACTGTCCGGGAGCGATCCCTACCGACTTTACGAGCATAAAAAATCCAACTCGAAGAGGTGTCGATATGCGTCTGTTGAAATCCATGATCCCCGCCGCGCTGGCCCTGGCGTGCAGTGCCGGTGCCCTCGCCCAACCCCAGGTCAGCGTCTACAACTGGACCGATTACATTGGCGAAACCACCCTCGCCGACTTCCAGTCCTCCAGCGGGATCAAGGTGATCTACGACGTCTTCGACTCCAACGAAACCCTCGAAGGCAAACTGCTCGCCGGTCGCACCGGTTACGACGTGGTGGTGCCGTCCAACCACTTCCTCGCCCGTCAGGTAAAGGCCGGTGCGTTCCTCAAACTGGACCGCTCGCAACTGCCGAACTGGAAAAACCTCGACCCGAAACTGCTGGCCCTGCTTGAGAAAAACGATCCGGGCAACGAGCACTCGGTGCCGTACCTGTGGGGCACCAACGGCATCGGCTACAACGTCGACAAGGTCAAGCAAGTGCTGGGCATCGATCACATCGATTCCTGGGCCGTGCTGTTCGAACCGGAAAACCTGAAGAAACTCACCCAGTGCGGTGTGTCGATGATGGACTCGGCCGATGAAGTGTTCCCGGCCATCCTCAACTACATGGGCATGGACCCGCGCAGCGAGAAACCCGAAGACTACAAGAAGGCCGAAGAGAAACTGCTTAGCATCCGGCCGTACATCACCTATTTCCATTCCTCGAAATACGTGTCCGACCTGGCCAACGGTGACATCTGCGTGGCCTTCGGTTACTCCGGCGACGTGTTCCAGGCCGCCAATCGCGCCAAGGAAGCCAAGAACGGCGTGAACATCGCCTATTCGATTCCCAAGGAAGGCGCGAACCTGTGGTTCGACCTGCTGGCGATTCCCGCCGATGCCGGCAACACCAAGGAAGCCCACGCCTTCATCAATTACCTGCTCGATCCGCAAGTGATCGCCAAGGTCAGCGCCTCGGTGGGTTACGCCAACCCGAACCCGGCGGCCAAGCAATATATGGATCCCGAGCTGGTCAACAATCCCGAGGTCTATCCGTCTCAGGAAGTCCTCGACAAGCTCTACATCTCCTCTACCCCGCCCCAGTCGATCATGCGTCTGATGACCCGGTCCTGGAGCAAAGTGAAGTCGAACAAATGAATCAGTACACCCAGGAACACGCCCAGTCCTATTACGCCGCGTCGGCCCGGGCCAGCACACCCTATCCGGAACTGGCGGGCGACCTGATCGCCGATGTCTGCGTGATCGGCGGCGGGTTCACCGGCGTCAACACGGCCATTGAACTGGCGCAGCGCGGGCTTTCGGTGATTCTGCTCGAAGCCCGGCGCATCGGCTGGGGCGCCAGCGGGCGCAATGGCGGGCAGCTGATTCGCGGGATCGGCCATGACGTCGAAGGTTTCTCACGGCATGTCGGCAGCGAAGGCGTGCGCTATCTGCACCGGGCCGGGATCGATTCGGTGGAGCTGGTGCGCCAGCGCATCACCGACAACGCCATCGAGTGCGACCTGCGCTGGGGCTTCTGCGAGCTAGCCAACACCCCGGCGCAGTTCGACGCCTTCAAGGCCGAGCAGGACAGCCTGGCGCAGCTGGGTTACCGCCATGAAACGCGGCTGGTCGCCCCTGAGCTGATTCGTCAGCAAGTTGTGAACGCGGGCGTCTACAAGGGCGGCCTGATCGACAAGGGCTCAGGGCATCTGCACCCGCTCGACCTGGTCCAGGGCGAAGCCCGACTGGCAGCCTCCCTCGGGGTGCGGATTTTCGAGCAGAGCCCGGTGCTGGAAATTCTCCACGGTTCGACCGTTCAAGTCCGCACCCAGAGCGGCACGGTGCGCGCCGGCAGTCTGGTGCTCGGCTGCAACGCGCACCTGGATGAACTCGAACAGCAACTCAGCGGCAAGGTGCTGCCCGCCGGCAGTTACATCATCGCCACCGAACCGCTGTCCGCGGAACGCGCCGCCGAACTGATTCCGCAGAATCTGGCGTTGTGCGACCAGAAAGTCGGCCTCGACTACTACCGGCTCTCGGCGGACCGGCGCTTGCTGTTCGGCGGCGCCTGCCACTATTCGGGACGGGATCCGGCGGACATCGCCGCGTACATGCGACCGAAGATGCTCAAGGTGTTCCCGCAACTGGCAGATGTGCGCATCGACTATCAGTGGGGCGGCAAGATCGGCATCACCGCCAACCGCTTCCCGCAGGTCGGCCGCCTGAAGCAGCACCCGAACGTGTTCTACGCCCAGGGCTATTCCGGCCACGGCCTGAACGTCACCCACTGGTGCGCCAGGCTGCTGGGCGAAGCGATTCATGCCGGCCACAGTCAGGGCATGGATGTGTTCAGCAACGTGCCGCACATGACATTCCCCGGCGGCCCGGCGCTGCGTTCGCCACTGCTGGCACTGGGCATGTTCTGGTATCGCCTGCGGGAGCTGCTGGGATGACGCTTCGCGGTTAAAGCATCCTGCACATTTGCTCTATCGCGAAGCACTTCTATATTGATGAAGTGCTTTTGCGTTCCTGACGCTCAGTGCCCAACACACCCTGGAGGTCATGGATGGAGTCGTCAGCCGCCGATCAACCGCGAGCGCCCGGCCAGGCGCCGGCCAAGACTCGGCGTTTCAGCATTTCGCTGGTGTGGATCGTGCCGATCGTCGCGGTGCTGGTGGGCCTCTCGCTGGTGGTGCACAACCTGATGCAGGAAGGCCCGACCATCACCGTCACCTTCAAGACCGGCAGCGGCCTGACCGCCAACAAGACCGAAGTCAAATACCGCAACGTGGTGATCGGCCAGGTCACGGATGTCGAACTGAGCGACGACCAGAAAAGCGTCAAGGCCACGATCAAACTGGCCAAGCAGGCCGAAACCTTCACCCGTGAAGACTCGCAGTTCTGGGTCGTGCGCCCGCGCATCGGTGCGGGCGGTGTCTCGGGCATCGATACGTTGCTTTCCGGTGACTACATCGGCGCCGACATCGGTCAGTCCAACTCGCGTTCGAAGCATTTCAAGGGCCTGGAGAACCCGCCGCCGATCACCTACGGCGAACCGGGCAAACGCTTCAACCTGCACGCTTCGGATCTCGGCTCGCTGGACATCGGCTCGCCGGTCTATTACCGCAAGATCCCGGTCGGCCAAGTCGTGGCCTATGCGCTGGACGCCGATGGCAAAGGAGTGAACATCGAGGTGTTCATCCATGCGCCGAACGACGCCTACGTCACGGAAAACACCCGGTTCTGGAACGCCAGCGGGATTGATGTCAACGTCGGTGCCAACGGTTTTGCGGTGAAAACCGAATCGTTGTCGACCTTGCTGGTGGGCGGCATCGCCTTCCGAGCGCCGGAGTACAGCCCCAACGATGTCGTGGCCGCCGAAGAAAGAACCTACGACCTGTTCGACGACCAGCAAACCGCCCTCGCCCCGCCCAACGGCAAAGCGCAATACCTGACCCTGCGTTTCGATCAGGCCCTGCGCGGGCTGAAGGTTGATGCACCGGTGGAATTCCTCGGTATCGAGATCGGCCGGGTGGTGAGCGTCAACCTGGACTTCGACGCAAAAAAACGCAGTTTCCCGCTCAACGTCGGCATCGTGATCTACCCGCAACGCCTCGGCCAGGCCCATATCAAGATGCTCAAGGCACTCGAGCACAATCCGGACGACGAAGCCGCTGCCGTGCGCCTGATCGGCACCTTTATCGACAACGGTCTGCGCGCCCAGGCCCGCAGCGGCAACCTGCTGACCGGCCAGCTGTACATCGCGCTGGATTTCTTCCCCAAGGCCGAAAAAGTCGCGTTCGACCCGACCGCCCGCCCGATCAGCGTTCCGACCGTCCCCGGCAGCCTCGAACAATTGCAGGAAAAACTTGAAGCGATGATCGACAAGCTCAACAAGCTGCCGGTGGAGCGGATTGCCGGCAACCTCGACAGCAACCTCGTGGAATTGCGCAAAGGCCTGACCCAGTTCAACGCCAAGACCCTGCCCGGCGTGCAGACTACCCTCGCCGACGTGAGCAAGACCCTGCAGTCGGCCAGTTCGACTCTGGCCGAAGATTCGCCGCAACGCGAACAATTGACTCAGACCCTCGACGAACTCGGGCGCATGTCGCGTTCGCTGCGTGAGCTGTCCGATTATCTGGGCCGTCATCCGGAATCGTTGATTCGCGGCCGTCCCGACAACGCCGCGCCGCTGGACCTCAAAGGGCCGCCGCGCAACTGAGCACAGGAGCTGTCCCATGGCTTTAAAGCTGAAGTTCACCGTGCTCGCGATCGGCCTGCTGCTGGGCGCCTGTAAAAGCGCTCCGATCAGCTTTCACACCCTGACACCGACGCAACCGATGACCGGCCGCGCCGGCTCGGAAATCACCATCGAAGGCATCAGCGTGCCGCCCCAGGTCGACCGGCCGCAAATCGTGATCCGCCAGGGCAACAGCGGCCTGGCGATCCTTGAGACCGAATGGTGGGGCGCGAGCCTCAGTGATGAATTGCGCAGCGCGCTGGTGGATCAACTGAGCAATGCCGGCGGTCCGCGCAAAACCTCGGTGCGCATTGATGTGCAACGCTTCGATTCGATACCCGGGCAATACGGGCTGATCGACGTCAAATGGCGCCTGCGCCAAGCCAACGCCGGGGACGATGCCCTGATCGCCTGCCGGTCGCTGCTGCAAACCCCGTCCGGGCCGACCATCGACGATCTGGTGGTGGCCCAGCAGAACAACGTTAAGCGCCTGGCCGCGTTGATCGGTCAGGCGGCGGGCACTGCGCGGGGCTGTCCACCGGCGTCCTGAGCGTCCGTCTTCAAAAGGACGGTAAAACGACAACCGTGGGGCTCACGGGTTGTCAGGTCGACCTGCCAGTGCTCGCGATTGCAAATCCGCTGCACCAGTGACAATCCCAGCCCAAGCCCCTCGCCTCGACGCTCGTCACCACGCACGAATGGCTGGAACATCGCTTGTCGGCGTTCTTCGGGAATGCCGATGCCACTGTCTTCAACCACAAATCCGCATTCCCCGACGGTCAGCCTGACAAAGCCCTGATCGGTGTAATGCCAGGCATTGCGCAGCAGGTTACCCATCACTGACTGCAGGAAGGTCTGGTTGTAGCGAGCCGTGCCGGCCGGATTGATGTCGCAGAAAAATTCCAGCCCTTTTTCGCGGATCAGCCGCCCCCAGATCTCCGCCTGAACGCGTGCAACTTCCCCAAGGGAAACGCAAATGTCGCCACCGGTATCTTCCTGGGCGCGGGCGAGCATCAGGAAGGTATCCACCAATTGACGCATTTCATGACTGGCCCGTGCGATGCGGTTGACCTGCGCGGCCGAGCGGGTATCGAGCGACGGATTGGCGAGCAGCAACTCGCAGGCGCCGCCGAGCACCATCAACGGAGTGCGAAGTTCATGACTCACGTCGCTGGTGAACAGTTTTTCCCGGCTCAGCGTTTCGCGCAGGCGACCCAGCGTCTGATCGAACGAGAGTGCCAGTTCTCCGACTTCGTCCGCCGCGTAGTCCGGATGCAGAGGCGGCGCCAGCACCAGTAACTGGTCGCGGTGACGCACCTGGCGCGCCAGACGGATGACCGGAGCCATTACCCGTCGTGCCAGCAATCGGCCCAGCACAATCGCCAGCAGAATGCTCAGGATGAACCCGACCGCCACCACAATGAACAACAGACGCTCACGCTGTTCGAGACTTTCCTGGTCACGCAACAGCACGTACTTGCGTCCGCCCACCATCTCGACCATGGCGAAAAAGCCATCGCCCTCGAACATGACCTCCTGAAACCCCGGCGAAAGAGCCGCCAGTGACGGGACGAGCGCCATGGCGCCCGGTCCGCCTTCGAAGAAAAACAGCTCGCTCTTTTCCGGTCGATGGCTCCAGCGACTGATGTCATCCATTGCCAGCAAACGATGCAGACCGCCCATCAAGGTCGTGGCCGTCAACTTGTGTTCCACCACATGCACGGTGGCTACGATTCCCAGCGCAAATACGCCGGCCACCAGCGCACTCATCGAGGCGAATACGATGACGATCCGTTTCGTCAGGCTTTGCTTGAAATCCATTCGGCTGGAGGACTCCACCTCGGTTATCAGACTCGGCGGTCAACATCAGGTGTGTACTCAATAGATGGACCGAACGGATTCAGCTTCACCTCAAACAGCAACAGTTGTTAAGCCAGCCCGGTAAAAAAAGCGTATTTGAGTCTGGTTATCAGAAACTTGATTAATTGCACACTTTCAACGCCCGCAAATTTTTCACATGTTCTTCACTGCGGCCCGACGTGAATAGCCCCAACATTCAGCCAGCATTCAAGTACGCAACCATAAAGTTGATTAAATCGCAGGCCAGTTGCGCCTGCGAAGTTAAGGGGCATGGCGTGGAGCGACAGATGCTATTAACAGCAGTCTATAAACAACGTCGACTAGTGCGACTTGGAAAACTGCTGACGGTCGTCGGTGCAGGGGTGGCGATTGCACTGGTCAGCGGCTTTGTCTGGGTAACCCGCTCCCCCATTGATCTGGGCCACGCGGGGAAGGCCTCAAGGGCTGACTGGACCAGGGCCTGGCAGGCGGGCGAAGTGGTGGCACTGGTGCGCCATGCTGAACGTTGCGACCGCTCCGACCATCTTTGTCTGGGCCCGGAAGACGGCATCACTCAGGTAGGCAATGACTCGGCTGTGCGGGTGGGCAAGGGTTTCAAGAGCTTGGGCATGCAGCAGGCACAGGTGTTCACCAGCCCGCTGACCCGAACCGTGCAAACGGCGCGTGCCATGTTCGGGCAGGACGCTACTGCCCAGCCCTGGCTTGAATCCTGCGGTTCGTCGCTGCGTAACGAGGTGGTGGCGCACAAAGTTGCACAGCGCAATCTGGTGCTGGTCACCCATAGCGGCTGCATCAGCGACTTTGAAAAACAGACCGGTTTTCCCCATGCGATCGCCGCTGATTATGGAAGCACGCTGTTTGTTCGCATTGATGCCAAGGGGCAACTTGAAGTGCTGGGCATTCTGAATGCCGAGGCCTGGTCACAACTCAATAGCGATTAACGTCCTGGTTACAGCTAATTGACAGTTCTGAGCTGTTTTTAATTAAACAAAGCACACTTCATTAAATTGTAATGAGAGATGTATCTGCCCTCCGACTTACTGGACAGCTGGTTTTTTTAGACTTGGCTTTATCGCGAGAACTTCGGCCTGGAGGTACGACAGTTCTCTGGATACAGGAAATGCCCGACACCTGCATTCATTCAACACGATGACGCGCCCGCTCAGGAACACGCCGGGCAGGTCATCGACATCAGAACTTCGTACGGTACCAAGGCTTTGTCATGACGTCTGAAAACAACCCGCTGCGACACACTGCCCTTTTCCCTTCGACGACTGCGGTCGAACGCTGGGCCATCCCCGGCCTTATTCTGGCGTTCGTGATGTTTTACCTGCTGCCATTGATGAGCCACGGCCTGTGGATCCCCGATGAAACCCGCTACGGCCAGATCAGCCAGGAAATGCTGCTGAGTGGCAATTGGGTAGCCCCGCACTTCATGGGCATCCGTTATTTCGAGAAACCGATTGCCGGCTACTGGATGATTGCCATCGGCCAGGCAATTTTCGGTGACAACCTGTTCGGCGTGCGTATCGCTTCGGCGCTGAGTACCGGCGCCAGCGTCTGGCTGACCTACCTGATGGCCCGCCGGCTCTGGAACAACCCGCGCATCAGCCTCGCAAGCGCCCTGCTGTACATGAGTTTCGGGCTGATTGCAGGTCAAGCCGGCTATGCCAATCTCGATCCGCAATTCACCTTGTGGGTCAACCTGAGCATGGTGGCTGTGTGGTTTGCCATCGACAGCCGCACGCCCCGCGCTCGCCTGGGTGGCTGGGCGCTGCTCGGTGTCGCTTGCGGCATAGGGCTGATGACCAAAGGGTTCCTGGCCCTGCTGTTGCCGGTGCTGATCGCCCTGCCCTACATGCTCTGGCAACGGCGATTCGGTGAGCTGGTGCGTTACGGACTGGTCGCCGTGGTGCTCTGCGCCCTCGTCAGCCTGCCGTGGGTGTTGGCAGTCCATTACCGGGAACCGGACTTCTGGCGGTTCTTCTTCTGGCACGAACACATCCGTCGTTTTGCCGCCGGTGACGACGCGCAACATGCCCGCCCGTGGTGGTTCTACCTGCCGTTGCTGTTTGCCTCGACCCTGCCGTGGGCGCTGCTTCTGCCTCCGACCTTGCTGCGCATGTGGCGCGAAAAGCGTGAGGCAAAAACCGCCTACCTGGCACTGTGGTTCCTGCTGCCACTGGCCTTTTTCAGTCTGAGCAGCGGCAAACTTCCTACGTACATCATGCCGTGCCTGCTGCCCGTCGCGCTGTTGATGGGACAGACCGTAGTCAAGTGGCTGGATCAACGCAGTGGCCGGTTCCTGCGCCTGAACGGTGTGTTCAACACGGTACTCGCCAGTGTTGCGCTGGTGGCCCTGCTCTATCTTCAGGCCACGAAGGAAATCTACGAAAACACTGAGATGTTCAGCCTGTCGCTGGCCTATATCGTGTTGGTAGGCTGGATCATCGCCAACGCCTTGCAAGTGCTGCGGCCACTGACATTGTGGGCAATGCCGGCGCTGGGCATCGGCCTGCTCGTGGCGTTGCTGCCCGCCGCCATGCCGGCGCAGATCGTCAACAGCAAGATGCCGGATCAGTTCATTGCCGAGCATCAACGGGAACTGAGTGAAACCGCGTCGCTGCTGAGCAACGACCTGGGGGCGGCCTCCGCGCTGGCATGGCGCCTGAAGCGTCCGCAGGTGGATCTGTTCAACACCATCGGTGAGCTGAAGTACGGCCTCGAAGACCCGGCCATGGAAGCACGTAAAGTCACTATGGACGGCGTCGGCCAGTGGATGACCGAAGCGCGGAAAAAAGGCGCCGTCGGTGTGGTCTTGCGCGTCAACAGTACGCAGGAAGAACAGGAAGTTGAATTGCTGCCCGTGGACGGCAAGCATTATCGGCGCGGCAATCTGCACATTTTCATCTTTGCGCAGAAACAGCCATGACGGTGCGCAACAACGACCGCGCCGCCCTGTTGCTCCTGCTGGCGGCCAGCGCCCTGATGTTGCTGCTCGGCCTTGGCAGCCGCGAACTGTGGGGCGCGGAAACCCGCTGGGCCAACATCGCGTTGCAGATGCTGCAAAGCGGCGATTACTTCGATCCGTACCTCAAGGGCGATCCCTACTACGACAAGCCGCTTTTGTCGTACTGGATGATCACCGCGACCGCCTGGCTGACCGGCAGTCTCGATCACTGGTCGCTGCGCCTGTCTTCGGTGGTGTCCGCATGGTTGAGCGTGTGGCTGGTGTATCAACTGGGCGAGCAGCGGTTTCGCAAGGGCACGGGACTGATCGCCGGCTGGATGCTGGCGACCACCTTCTATTTCGTGTTCTGGGCGCGGGTCGCCACGGCCGACATTCTGACCGTGTGCGGGGTGCTGGCAGCGGTCTGGTGGTATTGGCGCGGTCCTGAAGACACCCGGTTTTCGCGCTACGTGGTGTTCTGCGGTTTGCTGGCCCTGACCTCACTGTTCAAGGGGCTGATCGGCTTTATCCTGCCGGGGCTGGTGCTGCTGCCGCACCTGTTGCATGAAGGCCGCTGGAAGCGTCATCTCAATCTGAGACTACTCGCCGCGCTGGTGATTGCCGGGGCGTTCTACATGACGCCCTTCCTGCTGTCCCACCTCTACGGCGCGCCAAATTACGGGGAAAGCGGCCTCGGGCTGGTCTTGCGGGAAAACGTCGTGCGGTTTTTCCAGCCATTCGACAACATCGGCCCGATCTACACCTATTTGCTGTACCTGCCGATCTACACCCTGCCATGGGCACCGTGCTGGATCATTGCCCTGTGGGTCGCGGCGTGTAACTGGAAACACATCGAACCGGACACCCGCTGGCTGATTCAGGGCCTGGGGTTATTAATGCTGTTCTTCACGGCCAGCGGCAGCCGGCGCAGTTATTACGTGCTGCCACTGGTGCCGTTCGCGCAACTGCTCGGGGCGTGGTGGATTACCCGGCGCCTGGCGGCTCGAAATGCCGAAGGCCCGTTCGGCGGGCGTGGCCTGAAAATCGGTTTCGGCGTGGCCACTGTCCTGCTGCTCGGCATACTCGGTGTGCTTTACCCGTGGACCAACAGCGGAGGCGGCGCAATCCGTTTCGGCGAAACCGTGCGCCTGCAAGCCAGCCAACGCGCTCCCTTGAGTCAATGGCATGTGGTAATGGTCGAGGTCGACAATAAAGTGCCGATGTACCTGCAGACCGGCGGTGCGCCGTTCTACTACGTGCCGCAGAGCCGGGATTTCCCGCGCGACGGCGATACCGCAGCCATGATCGCCTGGCTGGAACGCACCAGCGGTCAGCAGTGGGATCCGCAACGGACCCTCTTTGTCGCCCAGTACCGCACCGGCGATCCCGTTCCGCTGAGTCACCTCAGCCGCGATCATCAGGTCATTACCACCACGCCCACCCGCGGCGAACAGTTGTTCCACGGTCGCGAGGATCAAAGCGTCGCCTACCTGCCCCAAGGCTCCTGAAAGACAGCGCCGGGTTCGCCCGGCGTCCCCGCCAAGTGACTGCTAACCTGAATGGCAATGACATGTATTAACGGTTGTTTTGACGTTTTTTTCTCATTTGCCTCTCTACATTGCCAGCCAGCCAACATATGCAAATCATTCGCATTGAAACTCCCGCGAATGCTTGCCCATAACGTCTAAAAACAGGAGCTGCCCCCGCCATGAGTCCATCCCTTCCGTCCTTTCTGAAACAGGCCGCGCTGGCGACTGCGCTGCTCGCGGCCGGTCAGGTGTTTGCCGCCGACTCCGTCGGCCTTGTGGTCTACAACGCCCAGCACGAAACCCTGACCAAGGCCTGGGTCGCCGGCTTCACCGAGGAAACCGGGATCCCGGTCACCGTGCGCAACGGCGACGACACGGAAATGGGCAATCAGATCGTGCAGGAAGGTGCGGCGTCGCCGGCGGATGTGTTCCTGACGGAAAACTCCCCGGCCATGGTCCTGGTGGACAACGCCAAGCTGTTCGCGCCGGTGGCTCCGGCAACCCTTGAGCAAGTCGATGCGGCTTATCGACCGGCCCACGGTCAGTGGGTCGGCATCGCCGCGCGCTCGACGGTGTTCGTCTACAACCCGACGAAACTGGCGGAAAAAGACCTGCCCAAATCCCTGATGGACCTCGCGAGCCCCGCCTGGAAAGGTCGCTGGGCCGCGTCGCCTGCCGGTGCGGATTTCCAGGCCATCGTCGCCGCCGTGCTGGAACAGAAAGGCGAAGCCGCCACCCTCGAATGGCTCAAGGGCATGAAAGCGAATTTCACCGCCTACCGGGGCAACAGTTCGGTGCTCAAAGCGGTGAATGCCGGGCAAGTCGACAGCGGCGTGATCTATCACTATTACGCGTTCGTCGATCAGGCCAAGACCGGCGAAAACAGCAAGAACACTGCCCTGCACTACTTCAAGCATCAGGATCCGGGGGCGTTCGTGAGCATTTCCGGTGGTGGCGTGCTGGCTTCCAGCAAACACCAGGAGGACGCGCAGAAATTCCTCCAGTACATCACCGGCAAACAAGGCCAGGAAGTCCTGCGCACCGGCAATTCCTTTGAATACGCCGTGGGCAAGGACTCGGCCTCCAACCCCAAACTGGTGCCGTTGAAGGATCTGGACGCGCCGAAAGTCGATGCATCGAAGCTCGACAGCAAGAAAGCCGTCGAACTGATGACCCAGGCAGGACTGATTTAATTGGTGCCTGAAACTCTGTCGGCGGGGATCGCTACGGCGCCCTCCGCCCATTTGTCACGCCGGACCCGCGCCCTCAATGGGCGCGGGAGTCCATGGGTGGTCGTGCTGGCCATCGCGGTGTCGCTGCTGTCATTGGTGCCGATCGGTTTTGTGGTCGGCGTGTCGTGGTACACCGGCTGGGCGACTATCGAAGCCTTGGTCTTCCGTCCGCGGGTCGCCGAGCTGCTGATCAACACCGTGCTCTTGGTGCTGATCACGCTGCCGATCTGCATCGTGCTCGGCACCACGCTGGCGTGGCTGACCGAACGCACCGACCTGCCGGGACGGCGATTGTGGTCACTGCTGGCGGTTGCGCCGCTGGCGGTACCGGCGTTCGTGCACAGTTACGCATGGGTCAGCCTGTTTCCGTCGATTCATGGGCTGCCGGCCGGGGTGCTGGTGTCGGTGATCGCCTATTTCCCGTTCCTCTATTTGCCGATTGCGGCGACGTTGCGTCGTCTCGATCCGGCGATTGAAGACGTGGCCGAATCCCTCGGCCTGAAACCGTGGGCCGTGTTCTTCCGGGTGGTGCTGCCGCAATTGCGGCTGGCGATCTGTGGCGGCGCGTTGCTGGTCGGCCTGCACTTGCTGGCCGAATATGGCCTGTACGCAATGATCCGTTTCGACACCTTCACCACGGCGATCTTCGACCAGTTCAAATCGACCTTTAACGGCCCGGCCGCCAACATGCTCGCCAGCGTTCTGGCGTTGTGCTGCCTGGCGATGCTGGTGGTGGAATCCGGCGCCCGTGGTCATGCGCGATACGCCCGCGTCGGCTCCGGCAGCGCTCGAGAACAACGCACCGTGCGCCTACAACGGCGCACCGCCGCGCTGGGGTTGTGCCTGCAAGGCCTGACCTGCCTGCTGGCGCTCGGCGTGCCGTTGCTGACCCTCGGCAAATGGCTGATCGCTGGCGGTGCCGAGGTCTGGCAGGGCAATGAGTTACTGCCGGCGTTGCTGCAGACACTGTCGTTCGGCGTGGCCGGCGCGCTGTTGACCAGCCTCGCGGCAATTCCGATTGCCTGGCTGTCGATCCGGGCGCCCGGCAAGCTGCAACGCCTGCTTGAGGGTTGCAATTACATCACCAGCGCATTGCCCGGGATTGTCGTGGCGCTGGCGCTGGTCACCGTGACGATCCATTTCGCCCGACCGATCTACCAGACCACCATTACCGTGCTGCTGGCCTACCTGCTGATGTTCCTGCCCCGGGCGCTGGTCAGCCTGCGCGCCGGGTTTGCACAGGCACCGGTGGAGCTGGAAAACATCGCACAAAGCCTCGGCCGTTCACCGTTGCGCGCCCTCTGGCTGATCACCTTGCGTCTGGCGGCGCCCGGTGCGGCGGCGGGCGCGGCGCTGGTGTTTCTGGCGATCACCAATGAACTGACCGCGACCCTGCTGCTCGCGCCCAACGGCACGCGCACCCTGGCAACCGGTTTCTGGGCCATGACCAGCGAAATCGACTACGCCGCCGCAGCGCCTTACGCCCTGCTGATGGTGCTGCTGTCGCTGCCGCTCACGGCCATCCTCTATCACCAATCCAGGCGCAGTGCCGGCCGATGAACGCTCTCGACATCATCAATCTCAGCAAATCCTTCGGCGCACAGACGGCGCTGGACTCCATCAACCTGTCCGTCCCGACCGGCAGCCGCACGGTGATCGTCGGCCCGTCCGGGTCCGGCAAGACCACCCTGTTGCGGATGATCGCCGGGTTCGAATTCCCCGATGCCGGCAGCCTCACGCTGAACGGCCAGACCCTGGTCGACAGCACCCACGCCGTACCCGCCTATCAACGACAAATCGGTTACGTGCCACAGGATGGCGCGCTGTTCCCGCACATGACCGTGGCCGACAACATCGGCTTCGGGCTGGCGGAAACCGGCAGCGCCCGAACCGAGCGCATTCAGGCGCTGATGGACAACGTCGCCCTGAACGCCGACATGGCCACACGCTGGCCCCACGAGTTGTCCGGCGGCCAACAGCAGCGGGTGTCCCTCGCCCGGGCACTGGCCCAACGTCCACGCCTGATGCTGCTCGACGAACCCTTCTCCGCCCTCGACACCGGCCTGCGCGGCGCCATGCGCAAAATGGTCGCGCGCCTGCTGGAAGAGGCTGGCGTGACCACGATTCTGGTGACCCACGATCAGGGCGAAGCGCTGTCGTTCGCCGATCAGTTGGCGGTCATGCGCGACGGTCGGCTGGTGCAGTCAGGCCATCCGATGGACCTCTACCGCTACCCCAACGATGAGCAAACTGCGCATTTTCTCGGCGACGCCGTGGTCATGCCCGCCCGGATCGAAGCCGGCTGGGCGCACTGCGACCTGGGCCGGGTGATGGTCAACAGCAACGGGTTTGCCGGCGCCGCGCAGATCATGCTGCGGCCCGAACAACTGCAACTGTCGGACATTCCCGCCGATCCGGACGGCTGTCACGCGGTGGTCACTGATCGGGACTTCGGCGGCAACGTCTGCACACTGACGGTGGAACTTCGCACGCAAGCCAGCCCCGGTCGCTCACTGCTGGTGCGCAGCTCCGGCATGCACGCGCCACCGGCCGGCAGCGCCGTGCAGTTGTCCATTCTGGGGGCGGCCCACGTCTTTGCAACGCCCTGACTACAGGTCGAAGCGATCCACCGCGCGGCGACGCTCGTTGTCGTCGCGCACGTCGTAGTTGGCGGTTGTCTGGATATTGCTGTGGTGGGCCAGCTTCTGGGCAATCGACAGGTCGTGTTCTTCGATCACCCGGGTGATGAACGAACGGCGGAAATCATGGGGCATGATCTTCACCCCGACCTGGGTGCCGCGCTGGCGGGCGATGTAATAGATCGCGTGCTTGGTGATGCGCTCGCGGGTGATATGGCTGCCACGGCGGATGCGGTTGAACAGAAACGCGTCGTCGCTCTCGCCTTCCTTGAGTTCCGAGCGACGAAACTCCAGCCAGGCATTGAGTTTGGCGAACGCCCAGGCTGGCGCGTATTTGATCAGTTGTTTATTGCCCTTGGCAGTCACGCACAGACTGCGCTCGTTGAAATCGACCTGATTGAGATCCAGATCCACCGACTCCGACTTGCGCATGCCAGTGCCGTACAACAGCGCAATCACCGCCGCATCGCGCAAACCTTGTGGCCGTGGATCGGCGGCGCAGACTTCCATCAATTCATGAATCAGCGTGCGCTTCAAATTGCGCCCCTGAGACAGTCGTGTGCCGGCAATGCCTTTGACCGAGCGCATTTTCAATAGATGTTCCTGGCTGATCAGGCTCATGCGCCAGGCTTCATTCATTACACCGCGAATGGCGTTTACATAAAGCGAAGAAGTATTCGGTGCGTAATTGTCGGCGCGCAATGCAGCGACTAATGCAACCACATCTTCCGGTTGCAGCGCATGCCAGGGAATTTCTTCGACGTTCATGTCTTCGAAACCGAGACGGTCGGCGGCATCTTGTAAAACGTAACGCATGGTGAGTTGGCTGGAGGGAGCCAGACGCGCTAGATACACGGTCATCGGGTTGGTTTTCAGGGGTTCGGGGGATGCAACGGGTAAGTCAATCAAACGTCGGGCCTTGAGTAAAAACAGTTCAACACAGCAACTAACAACTGCAACATTCTTAATATAAGGGGAACACTTCCGTAGGACTTTTCTACTAAAAACCGCGATAAACGGTAGAAGTCTGAACAGTGGCTGTATGGGTTTCAGATAAACGATTCGCCGACCGGTTTTTCATGTTCCTTTCACAAAAACGGGCATAACCTTAATTCCACTGAGTCCTGTGCCGGCGCCGCCCAAGCTGCCGGGCAATGCCTGAAAAGTCAACCGAACCCGACGTTATGTCGTCTTGGCAACTTATTGATGCAAAGGATTTTTTCGCGTCTACGCTTTGATTGGATCCGATTTTTCTGTGGATCTATTTCTTTTTTCTTTGCAATGAGGTGTGCATGAGTCAGGCGTTTCTCCCCTTCTCCCGCCCCAGTATCGGTGATGAAGAAATTGCCGCCGTGGAGCAAGTCCTGCGCTCCGGCTGGATCACCACCGGGCCGAAAAACCAGGCCCTCGAAGAACAATTTGCCCAGTACGTCGGCAGTCGTCATGCCGTGGCACTTTCCTCGGCCACCGGTGCCATGCATGTAACGTTACTGGCGTTGGGAATCGGCCCCGGCGATGAAGTCATCACCCCGTCGCAGACCTGGGTGTCGACCGCCAACATGATCTCGCTGCTCGACGCCACGCCGGTGTTCGTCGATGTCGACCGCGACACCCTGATGACCGACGCCGCGCGCATCGAAGCCGCCATCACCCCGCGCACCAAAGCAATCATTCCGGTGCATTACGCCGGCGCCGCGTTTGATCTCGACCCGCTCTACGCGCTGGCCGACAAGCATGGCATCGCCGTGATCGAAGACGCCGCCCACGCCGCTGGCACCCGCTACAAGGGCCGCCCCGTGGGTTCGCAAGGCACCGCGATCTTCTCGTTCCACGCGATCAAGAACATGACCTGTGCCGAAGGCGCGATGTTCGTCACCGACGACGAAGCCCTGGCCAACCGCGTGCGCATGCTCAAGTTTCATGGCCTGGGTGTCGATGCCTACGACCGCCTGACCCACGGCCGCAAACCCCAAGCCCAGGTGATCGAGCCCGGTTTCAAATACAACCTGGCCGACATCAACGCCGCGATTGCGCTGGTGCAGCTGGAGCGTCTGGACGCGATCAACGCCCGTCGCACCGAACTGGCCACGCAATACCTGCAAAAACTCGAAGGCCTGCCAGTGCAACCGCTGGCCGTGCCGCCATACGCCCAGCAGCACGCCTGGCACCTGTTCATCCTGCGCATCGACAGCGAACGCTGCGGCATCGACCGCGAAGCCTTCATGAAGGGTTTGCAGGAACAAGGCATTGGCACCGGCATCCACTTCATCGCCACCCACCTGCACACCTGGTATCGCCAGCGTGATCCGCACCTGTCCCTGCCCGACACCGAGTGGAACTCGGCGCGGCTGTGCTCGATTCCCTTGTTTCCCGACATGACCGACCAGGAACTGGACCGGGTCGTCGGGGCCATTGAACACCTGATGGGGAAACGCCCGTGAGACCTTATCCGATTCATTGCGTGTCGATCGTCATCCCGGTCTACAACGAAGAAGACAGCCTGCCGGAACTGCTGCGCCGCACCGAAGCCGCCTGCAAGCAACTGCGTCATGACTACGAAATCGTGCTGGTCGACGACGGCAGCCGCGACGCCTCCGCGCAATTGCTCGAAGAGGCGGCCTCGGTCGTGGACAGCCCGTTCGTGGCAGTCATCCTCAACCGCAACTACGGTCAGCACGCGGCGATCATGGCCGGTTTCGAACAGTGCAAGGGCGACGTGGTGATCACCCTCGACGCCGACCTGCAGAACCCGCCGGAAGAAATCCCGCGCCTGGTGGCCGAGGCCGAAAAGGGCTTTGACGTGGTCGGCACCGTGCGCGGCAACCGTCAGGATTCGGCGCTGCGCCGTTATCCGTCGAAACTCATCAACCTCGCGGTGCAGCGCTCCACCGGCGTCGCCATGAGCGACTACGGCTGCATGCTGCGCGCCTACCGCCGCACTATCATCGACGCGATGCTCGCCTGTCGCGAACGCAGCACGTTCATTCCGATCCTCGCCAACAGCTTCGCCCGCCACACTACGGAAATCCCCGTGGCCCACGCCGAGCGCGAACACGGTGATTCGAAATACAGCCCGATGCGCCTGATCAACCTGATGTTCGACTTGATCACCTGCATGACCACCACGCCCCTGCGCCTGCTGAGCATTGTCGGTTTCGCCATGGCCGGGCTCGGCGTGCTGTTCGCGGCGGCGCTGATCTTCATGCGCCTGGCGTTTGGCGCCGGATGGGCCGGCGATGGCCTGTTCGTGCTGTTCGCCGTGCTGTTCGTGTTCACCGGCGGCCAATTCATCGGCATGGGGCTGCTGGGTGAGTACCTGGGCCGCATGTACAGCGACGTGCGCGCCCGCCCGCGTTTCTTCATTGAAAAAGTCCTGCGCGGCCATCCCGCCACGCCGGCCCCCGCCATCACCGTTGACGGCCTCACTTCCAACTCCACGTCTGATCAGGTTCTCTCATGAGCGCAAAAACCGTTGTCTTCGCTTACCACGATATTGGCTGCGCCGGCATTCAAGCCCTGCTCGACAGTGGCTATGACATTGCGGCGGTGTTTACCCATGCCGATGACCCTAAGGAGAACACCTTCTACGCCTCGGTCGCGCAACTGTGCGCCAACAACGGCATCGCGGTTCATGCACCGGAAGACGCCAACCATCCGCTGTGGATCGAGCGGATCGCCAAGCTCGATCCGGATTACATCTTCTCGTTCTACTATCGCAACCTGCTGAGCGAGCCCTTGCTGGCCCTCGCCAAAAAAGGCGCGTTCAACCTGCATGGCTCGCTGTTGCCGCGTTACCGTGGCCGCGCGCCGGCCAACTGGGTGCTGGTCAACGGCGAAACCGAAACCGGTGTCACCCTGCACCGCATGGTCAAACGCGCCGACGCCGGCGCCATCGTCGCCCAACAACGTGTAGCCATCGAACGCAGCGACACCGCGCTGAGCCTGCACGGCAAACTGCGCACGGCCGCCAGCGACCTGCTGCGCGACGCGCTGCCAGCGATGCTTCAGGGCAAGATCACCGAAACCCCGCAGGACGAATCCCAGGCCACGGTATTCGGTCGTCGCACCCCGGCGGACGGCAAACTGGTCTGGGCGCAACCGGCCGAGCAACTGTTCAACCTGGTGCGAGCCGTGACCCGTCCGTATCCGGGCGCCTTCTGCGCCGTGGGCGAGCACAAGCTGATCGTGTGGAGCGCCGACGTGGTCAAGGGCAACGAAGGTCAGGCGCCGGGCCGAGTCATCAGTGTCGATCCGCTGCGCATCGCCTGCGGTGAAGATTCGCTGGTGATCAACGCCGGCCAGCGCAACGACAACGGGCTGTACCTGAGCGGCCCGCAACTGGCCAGTGAACTGGGACTGGTGGACGGCTCGCTGCTGCGCGGTGCCGAATCCGGTCGCGGGCCACGCCGTACACGGGTGCTGATCCTCGGCGTCAACGGTTTCATCGGCAACCATTTGTCCGAGCGCCTGCTGCGTGACGAGCGCTACGAAGTCTATGGCCTGGACATCGGCTCCGATGCCATCGACCGCCTGCGCAGCCACCCGCGTTTCCACTTCGTCGAAGGCGACATCAGCATTCACTCGGAGTGGATCGAGTACCACATCAAGAAATGCGACGTGGTCCTGCCGCTGGTGGCCATCGCCACGCCGATCGAATACACGCGCAACCCGCTGCGGGTGTTCGAGCTCGACTTCGAAGAAAACCTGAAACTGGTGCGCTACTGCGTCAAATACAACAAGCGCGTGATCTTCCCGTCGACCTCGGAAGTCTATGGTATGTGCCAGGACAAGCACTTCGACGAAGACCGCTCCAACCTGACCGTCGGCCCGATCAACAAACAACGCTGGATCTACTCGGTGTCCAAGCAATTGCTCGACCGGGTGATCTGGGCCTACGGCGCCAAAGGCCTGAACTTCACCCTGTTCCGTCCCTTCAATTGGATGGGCCCGCGCCTCGACCGTCTGGATTCGGCCCGTATCGGCAGCTCCCGCGCCATTACCCAGTTGATCCTCAACCTGGTGGAAGGCACGCCGATCCGCCTGTTCGACGGCGGCGAGCAGAAGCGCTGCTTCACCGATATCGCCGACGGCGTCGAAGCACTGGCGCGGATCATCGATAACGACAACGACGTCTGCAACGGCCAGATCATCAACATCGGCAACCCGGACAACGAGGCCAGCATCCGCCAGTTGGGCGAAGAGTTGCTGCGCCAGTTCGAGGCTCACCCGTTGCGCAGCAACTTCCCGCCGTTCGCCGGTTTCCGCGACGTGGAAAGCAAGGCGTTCTACGGCGCCGGTTACCAGGACGTCGAGCACCGCAAACCGAGCATCGCCAACGCCAAGCGCCTGCTGGACTGGACGCCGACCGTGGAAATGCGCGAGACGATCGGCAACACGCTGGACTTCTTCCTGCGTGAGGCCATGGCCGAAATCGAGAGCAAGCGTTAATGCAGGCCGGTTTGCGCATCGACGTCGACACCTTTCGCGGCACCCGCGAAGGCGTGCCGCGCTTGCTGGAAATCCTCGATGAAGCGCAGATCAAAGCGACGTTTTTCTTCAGTGTCGGCCCGGACAACATGGGCCGGCATCTGTGGCGCCTGATCCGTCCGCAGTTCCTCTGGAAGATGCTGCGCTCCAACGCCGCCGGCCTGTACGGCTGGGACATCCTGCTGGCGGGCACGGCGTGGCCGGGCAAGCCGATCGGTCGCGACCTCGGGCACCTGATGCGTCAGGCCCGGGCCGCCGGCCACGAGGTCGGCCTGCACGCCTGGGATCACCACGGCTGGCAGGCCAATGCCGGGCACTGGAGCGCTGCGCAACTGGTCGAGCAGATCCGTCAGGGCGTCGATACCTTGAGCGACATCCTCGGCGAAAAGGTGACGTGTTCGGCCGCCGCCGGTTGGCGTGCGGACGAGCGAGTGATCGAAGCCAAGCAGGCCTTCGGCTTTCGCTACAACAGCGATTGCCGTGGGCAGCGGGTGTTCCGTCCGTTGCTGGCCGATGGCTCGGTCGGTGCGCCGCAGATTCCGGTGGACCTGCCGACCTTCGATGAAGTGGTCGGGCCGAGCGTGGCAGCGAAGGATTTCAACGCCTTCATCCTCGACCGGTTCCGCCCTGAAAACCTCAACGTCTACACCATTCACGCCGAAGTAGAAGGGATTCTGATGGCCGATGATTTTCGTCGACTGCTGGCCGAGGCACGCCAGCAAAACATTCACTTCCAACCGTTGGGCGATTTGCTGCCCGAGTTTCTCAACACCCTGCCCGTCGGCCGTGTGCAACGCGGCGCACTCGAAGGCCGCGAAGGCTGGCTGGGAGTGCAAGGCGCATGAGCAAACGCTGGGCATTGCCGCTGTTGCTGGGGATTTTTCTGCTGGCTTATCTGCTGCCGCTGGGCAGCCATGGTCTGTGGATTCCCGATGAAACCCGTTATGCGCAGATCAGCCAGGAGATGCTGCTGAGCGGCAACTGGGTGTCGCCGCATTTCATGAACCTGCGTTACTTCGAAAAACCGGCGGCCGGTTACTGGATGATCGCGCTAGGGCAGGCCGTGTTCGGGCAAAACCTGTTCGGCGTGCGGTTTGCCTCGGCCCTGAGCACCGGGCTGAGCGTGCTGCTGTGCTTCCTCATCGCCCGCCGTTTGTGGAACGACCCGCGCAAAAGCTTCGTCTGCGCCCTGCTCTACATGAGTTTCGTCATCGTCGCTGGCCAGGCCGGTTACGCCAACCTCGATCCGCAATTCACCTTCTGGGTCAACCTGAGTCTGGTGGCGCTGTGGTTCGCCCTCGACAGCCGATCCAACGGTCAGCGCCTGGCCGGCTGGGCGGTGCTGGGTCTGGCGTGCGGCATGGGGTTCATGACCAAGGGTTTTCTCGCCTGGTTGCTGCCGGTGCTGATCGCGTTGCCGTGGATGCTCTGGCAAAAACGCTGGAAGGAATTGCTGCTGTACGGTCCGGTGGCCATCGCGGTGGCGATCATCGTCAGCCTGCCGTGGGCGCTGGCGGTGCACGGTCAGGAACCGGATTACTGGCGGTTCTTCTTCTGGCACGAACACATCCGCCGCTTTGCCGGTGACGATGCCCAGCATGACGCGCCGTGGTGGTTCTATCTGCCGCTGCTGGTGGCGTTCAGTCTGCCGTGGGTCGGGATGTTGCCGGTGGCATTCAAGCAAGCGTGGCAGACCCGCCGCGAAACCGGCATCGCGTTTCTCGGCCTGTGGCTGCTGATGCCACTGCTGTTCTTCAGCCTGAGCAACGGCAAGCTGCCGACCTACATCCTGCCGTGCCTGCTGCCGCTGGCGTTGCTGCTGGGCCACGCGCTGGCCGATCGCTTGCGTCTGGAGCAAGGCCGGGCGCTGGGCCTCAATGGTCTACTGAATCTGTTGCTGGGCATCGTCACGCTGATCGGGCTGGTTTACGTGCAGCTCAAGCGTCCGCTGTACGACCACGAATTGCACAGTCTGGTGCTGGTGTTCATCGCCCTGACCGGCTGGATCATCAGCAACCTGCTGCAAGCGTTTCGTCCGTTGCAATGCTGGGCGGCGCCGGCGGTGGGCAGTTTGCTGCTGATCGCGTTACTGCCAGCGGCGCTGCCCAGATCGGTGGTGGCGAACAAGATGCCCGACCAGTTCGTCCTCGCCCACCAGAAGGAACTGGCAGCCACCACCCACCTGTTGAGCAACGACCTGGGCGCCGCCTCGGCCCTGTCCTGGCGGGTCAAACGCCCGCAGGTGGCGTTGTACAACACGATAGGCGAACTGAAATATGGGCTTGCCTATCCTGACGGCATACAACAACGGGTCGATCCTGATCAGGTGCAACAGTGGATGCGCGAAGCCCGCAAGACCGGTTCGGTCGGCGTGGTGATGCGGGTCAAGGGGCAAGACGAACTGGACGAACTCGACAGACTGCCCAAGGACGGCGTTCGTTATGAACAGGGCAATCTGGTGATCATGATTCTGCCCCAGGAGGCCTCATGAGCCTGTGGCTGCTGTTGCTCGCCTGCCTGCTGACCTGCCTGGGCCAGGTTGCGCAGAAATGCGCTGTCGAGAACTGGCGCGGCGCGGACCTGTCGTGGTCGCGCAAATGGCGCTCGCCGTGGCTGTGGCTGGCGCTGTTTGCCCTCGGCTCCGGCCTGCTGGTGTGGCTGCTGGTATTGCAGCGCCTGCCGGTCAGCGTCGCCTACCCGATGCTCAGCCTCAATTTCGTGATCATCACCCTGATCGCCCGCTTCGTGTTCAAGGAACCCGTCGACGTTCAACACTGGTTCGGCGTGCTGCTGGTGATCGGTGGCGTGGCGCTGCTGGGGCAACAGTCATGAACCGGCGTCGTGGAATCCTCTTCGCCCTGGCCAGCGTGCTGCTGGTCAGCGTGGCGCAACTGAGCATGCGCTGGAGCATGACGCGCCTGCCCCGGCCGGATCAGTGGCTGTCCGTGCCCAGCGTCGATTCAGTTGCGCTGGCCGTGCTGCTCGCGGCGATCTTCGCCTATGCGCTGTCGATGCTCTGCTGGCTCGCCGCCCTGCGCGATCTGCCGCTGGGCCGGGCCTATTCGCTGCTGAGCATCAGCTATGCGCTGGTGTACCTGCTGGCCGCCAGCCTGCCGCTGTTCAACGAATCCTTCAGTTTCTCCAAATCACTGGGTGTGGCGCTGGTCATGCTCGGGGTCATCACTATCAACACTCGTCCGGCCCGTGCGCCGGAGTTGAGGAGTTCGCCATGAAAATCACAGTATTTGGTAGCGGTTATGTCGGTCTGGTGCAGGCTGCCGTCCTGGCCGAGGTGGGTCACGACGTGGTGTGCATGGACATCGACGAGAAGAAAATCGAACTGTTGCGCCAGGGCCACGTCAGCATCTTCGAGCCGGGGCTGGCCAGTCTGGTCCGCGAAGGCCTGGATGCCGGGCGCCTGCAATTCACCTGCGATGAAATACTTGCGGTGCAACATGGCAAGGTTGCGTTCATTGCCGTTGGCACCCCGTCCAACGAGGACGGTTCGGCCGACCTGCGTTATGTGCTGTCGGTGGGCGATGCCGTGGCCCGGCACCGTGAGAAACCGCTGATCCTGGTGGAGAAATCCACCGTACCGGTCGGCACCGGTGACACTTTGCGTGCGCATCTGGATAAAGCCTTGGTCAAGGCCGGACGTCTGTTGCAGTTCGATATCGTCTCCAACCCGGAGTTTCTCAAGGAAGGTTCGGCCGTCGCCGACTGCCGTCGGCCGGACCGGATCGTCATCGGCTGCGAACGCGAAGAAGTACGCGACGTGATGCGCGACCTGTACTCGCCGTTCAACCGCAACCACGACCGCATCATGTTCATGGACCTGCGCAGCGCCGAGCTGACCAAATACGCCGCCAACTGCATGCTGGCGACCAAGATCAGCTTCATCAACCAGATCGCCGAACTGGCCGAGCACCTGGGCGCGGACATCGAATCGGTACGCCAGGGCATCGGCGCCGACAGCCGCATCGGCTACCACTTCATCTACCCCGGCTGCGGTTACGGCGGCTCGTGTTTTCCCAAGGACATGCGCGCGCTGATCCACAGCGCCGAAGAGGCGCACTGCTCCAGCGACTTGCTGCAAGCCGTGGAAGCGATCAACCAGCGGCAGAAACACAAGCTGTTCGAACGGATCAACGCGTTTTACAAGGGCGAACTGCGCGGCAAAACCTTCGCGGTCTGGGGCCTGGCCTTCAAGCCGAACACCGACGACATGCGCGACGCGCCAAGCCGGGTCTTGCTCGAATCGCTGTGGGCCGCTGGCGCCAATGTGCGGGCGTTCGACCCGGAAGCCATGCAGGAAACCCAGAACCTGTACCCGGACGAATCGAAGCTGATGTTGATGGGCACTCCGGAATCGGTACTCGCCGGTTCCGATGCGCTGATCATCTGCACCGAATGGCAGCAGTTCAAGGCGCCGGACTTCGACCTGATCCAGCAACGCCTCAAGGCCCCGGTGATCTTCGATGGCCGCAACCTCTACGACGCCGAACGCCTGGCCCGTAACGGCTTCCACTACTTCCCGATGGGCCGTGGCGAATCGCGCACCTTGCCAATTCCTTTGCAGCAGTGGCCGCACGCCTCGGACGTGGCTTGATGGGGTTATCCCCCGCCCTGCGCCGGCAGTCCCTGATCGCAGGGCTGCTGGCGTTTGTGTTGTTCATTGCCGGCGTGTACGGGCAAGCGCCCATCGGTTTCGACTCGCGCTTCGTGCTGTTCGCCCAGGAAATGCTCCGGCACGGACCCAGCGTGTTTCCCACCACTTATGGTGAGCCGTACGCCGATTATTCGGCGCTCTCGACGCTGTTCATCTGGCTGTTGTCGTTGCCGTTCGGCACGGTCAACAGCCTGACAGCGTGGCTGCCGAGCGCGGTTGCCGGCGCGGTGATCGTGACGTTGATGTATCGCTTGCTCGCGCCCTCGTCCGTGCGCTGGGCGGTGGTCAGCATCGCCTTGCTGATGCTCACCAGCACCTTCATCACCGAAACGCGCGCGGTGTCGCAGGACCTGATGCTCGCCGCCGTCGCGTTTTCGGTGTTCTACCTCGGCTATGCCCACGATCATTTCGCTGCCGGTCGGCGCTGGCCGCTGGTGTTCATTCTGTTACTGCTGGGGTTCGGTATTCGCGGGCCGATCGGGCTGGTGGTGCCGACCGGCATGCTGTGCAGCTATTACCTGCTGGATCGCCAATGGTCACGCCTGTTGCTCTTCGGGGTGCTGGCTTCGCTGCTGCTGGCGGCCTGCGTCGGTCTGTTGTTGTGGCTGGCGGAGGTCAGCGGTGGGCCGGCGTTTCGTCAGGACGTGATCCGCATGCAGTTCATGGGGCGCATGGACGGCAGCGAAGGCGTCAGCGGTTCGCTGTATTACTTCACCAGCTCACTGGGCAACTACGCGCTGGCGTATCCGCTGGCCTTGCTGGCACTGGCGGCGGCATGGTTGAGCAAGCCCCGGCAACGCGGCTCGGCTTTGCGACTGGTGCAGTATTGCGCCGCTGCGGGGTTGATCGTGATGCTCGGGCTGTCGATTCCACAGGCGAAAAAGGCCCGTTACCTGCTGCCGATGCTGCCCATGGCGGCGATCATTGCGGCGTATCCGTTTCAGGTGTTGCACGGCCGGGCGTTTGCCTGGCTGCGCGTCGCCATGCAGGGATTGTGGTTGTTGATTCCCGCGTTGCTGATCGTCCTGTTATGGGTGGCGAAGCGACGGTTTCCCGAGTCGTTGACCGGTCTGACGTCGGTAATGATCGTGCTGGGATTGCTGCAAGTAGCCGCGTTGTCGCGGTTGTGGCTGCCGCGCTGGCGAACCGAAGTCCTCGCGTTCAGCGCTGTTCTGGCGGTCTGGTCGGCGTACGCGCTGGTGTTCGAGCCGGTGGAGCGCCAGCTGTATGACACGCGATCCTTCAGCCAGGCCGCCATGGTGCGGATCCACGAGCAACCCGCGCCGCTGGTGCTGCACGGCATGGGCAAGGACGCCAAGGCGATCAAGTTCATGGTCAACGTCGAGCAGGATCTGCAACCGCTGTTCACTGAAACCACGCAAGCGCTCGAAGCACTCAAGGGGCCGGCGTGGCTGATGATGGATCGCAGCGACTATCAAGCCCTGCAAGGCACGCCGCTCGGGGCGCTGCAACCGGTGCTGAGCGGGCGTTTCGACAAAAACGATTATGTGTTGCTGTGGCTGACGCCTTAACCTGCGCGACGTGATTTCCACAGGGACCGCTGACTGATGACCTTTACCGTGCGACAGGCCCTGGCAGCCGATGCCATCGCCCTTCCCGCCATTGAGCGTTCGGCCGCCGAGTTGTTTCGCCTTGACCCGTCACTGGCCTGGTTGGCAGATGCCGATGTGCCGAAGGCCTCGGCGCATTTACCGGCTATTGAGCGGGGCGAACTGTGGGTGGCGGAAAACAACGACGGACAACTTGCAGGTTTTTTAAAGGCGGTGACTGTCGATCAACAGTTGCACATTGAGGAACTGTCCGTCAGCCAACACTTTCAGGGCCGGGGCGTCGGTCGCAAGTTGCTGTTGGCGGCGATTGAACAGGCGCGTCTGCGGCAACTTCCGGCGGTGACGCTGACGACGTTTCGCGATCTGCCGTGGAATGCGCCGTTCTATCAACGCATGGGTTTTGCGCTATTGAACGCCGACGACAGCGACGAGCGTCTGAACCAAGTATTGCGCGATGAAATCGCTCACGGATTGCCCGGCGAGCGACGTTGCGCCATGCACCTGGTGCTCACGCCGTCGCCTTGAGATCAACCCCCAGCGCCTGGGCAAACGCCTTGACCAGCGGACTGCGCACGGTGTTGTGGCGCAGGATCAGATTGAATGGCGTGTCGAAGTGGATCAGCTCCGGGCACACCGCGCGGAACTGCCCGGCGGCCACCAGCGCGGCGGCGTAATGCTGCGGCAGAAAGCCCACGAAACGCCCGGTCTTGATCAGCAACGCGACCGCTTCGACCTGGGTCGCCGAGGCGGAAAAACTGTCGTAGCGGGCGAAGTTGAGCTTGTCGCGATGGATCGCGTAGCGGTGGTTGATGCACTCGTAATCCTGCAGCACGTTACCGCCCATCTGCTCCGCCGGCATCTCGAACAACGGGTGGCCGACCGCGCAGTAAGCCTGCGAGCGTTCTTCATAGAGCGGGTAATAATCGAACTCTTCGCGTTTCTGATATACCGGGACTATTCCGGCAACTAAGCGACCTTCCACCACGCCTCTTTCCACTTCATCCAATTGGGTCGACTGAAGTTGAAACCTTACTTTCGGCGAATGTTCATTTATCTTTCTAAGCGCGGCAACTAACGGTGAATTATCATCGCTAATCGTATTGTCGATCACCCCCACTCCGAGATCGCCGATAAGTTCGTTCTGCGCAGAACTAAGCCGGTCACGAAAGTTGTCGACCGAGGCAAACAGATCAATCGACGCCTGATACACCAGACGCCCTTCCTCGGTCAGGTGAAACCCTTCGCGCCCCCGGGTGCACAGGCGCATGCCGATGCGGATTTCGAGGTCGGAGATCTGCTTGCTGATCGCGGCCAGGCCCACGTTCAGCTCGTTTTGCGCCGCGCTGAAGCCGCCGGCCTCGACCACCGCCTTGAATACCTTGAGCAGTTTGAAATCCAGTCCGCTGAGGGCCAACGGTGCCCGGTGAGCGGTTTTGACCGGTGGGTTTCCGGAATTGGAAAGTGGGGTTTCCATAATGCTGATTTACCTCTGGCGCAATGTTCAACAATCTGTGTCCAACAACAAAAACATCGCCGGCTAATAATAATGATCACAGAAAACCAGCCTTGGCAACCGCCAGAAAATTCCGAACATCAGTGCCAACTCACTGATCGCCAAACATTAAAAGCTGACACTTCGATCAGCTCTTGTCACTTTGCAACTGCCCTCTTGAAAACTGCTTTGGCCTGATTCCGTCTGCCGATTGTTCGGCACGTTTTTTCAGGGCCATGCACACCGATTTCAGTTCGCGTTACCGACGAGGAAAACAACAAATGTCTCAAACCACCGACCGTCTCTGGGGTGCCCGTTTCAAAAGCGGCCCGTCCGCTGCCCTGGCGGCCCTGTCCCGTTGCCCCGAGCGCTATTTCCGCCTGACGCCGTACGATCTGGCCGGCTCCAAGGCCCACGCCGGGGAACTGCAACGTGCCGGTCTGCTGGACGAGCAGGAAACCCGCACGATGATCGAAGCCCTGGACGGCATCGGTGCCGATTTCGCTGCCGGGCGCATCGCCCCGACGCTGGACGACGAAGACGTTCACACCTTCATCGAGCGCCTGCTGACCGAACGCCTCGGCGCACTGGGCGGCAAGCTGCGCGCCGGCCGTTCACGCAACGACCAGACCGCCAACGACCTGCGCCTGTTCCTGCGTGATCACGTGCGCACCCTGGCCGTGGAAGTGCTGGCCCTGCAAACGGCGCTAGTTGATCAGGCCGAGCAGCACGTCGAAAGCATCTGCCCGGGCTTCACCCACTTGCAGCAAGCGCAACCGATCGTGTTCGCCCATCACCTGTTGGCCCACGCGCAATCGATGCTGCGTGACGTGCAGCGACTGATGGACTGGGACGCCCGCACTTCGCTGTCGCCCCTCGGTGCCGCAGCCATGGCCGGCTCCGCGATCGCTCGTCAGCCGCAACAATCGGCCAAGGAAATGGGCTATGCCGGGGTCTGCGAAAACTCCATCGACGCCGTGGCCAGCCGCGATCACGTCGCCGAATTCCTGTTCATCGCCAGCATGCTCGGGATCAACATCTCGCGTCTGGCCGAAGAATTCTGCCTGTGGTCGTCGCGCCAGTTCCGCTGGGTCGATCTGGACGATGCCTACGCCACCGGCAGCTCGATCATGCCGCAGAAGAAAAACCCCGACATCGCCGAACTGGCCCGGGGCAAGGCTGGCCGTCTGATCGGCAACCTGACCGGCCTGCTGTCGACGCTCAAATCCCTGCCGCTGTCGTACAACCGCGACCTGAGCGAAGACAAGAACGGCGTGCTCGACAGCGTCGACACCCTGCTGCTGGTGCTGCCGGCGATGGCCGGGATGGTCGCGACCATGACCGTCAACGTCGAGGAACTGCGGCGTCAGGCGCCGCTGGGCTTTACCCTCGCCACCGAAGTCGCCGACTGGCTGGCCGTGCGCGGCGTGCCGTTCAAGGAAGCCCACGAAATCACTGGCGCACTGGTTCAGGCCTGCGAAAAACACGACCTTGAATTGTGGGAAGCCTCGCCGGCATTGCTGGCCGAGATCGACCCACGCCTCACGGCAGACGTGCGTGACAGCCTGACCCTGGAAGCCGCCATCGCGGCCCGCAGCGGCTGGGGCGGCACCGCGCCGCAACAGGTGCGCGAGCAGATCGGCCGCCTGAAAACCGCCCTCGCCGCGCAGCAGCAGTGGACCGAAAACTACCAGGGCTTCCGCCTCTAAGCCGGGTCCCCCTCCCACCGGGAGGGGGTTGATCGAAAAGTACAGTGTACGGAGAAACACCATGAGCCAGACTCAGGCAGAACGACTCCAGGCGGAGCGCAAACTGGCGGAAAACCAGTTCGACATTACCCAGTACCAGCATGTGCCACGGCGTTATTACGGGCGGATCTTCTTCGCCACCGTGATCGTCATCGCGATCATCGGTCTGGTGCGGGCCTTCGCCGAAGGCAAGATCGAATGGTCGTACATCGGCCAGTTCCTCACCTCCGAAGCGATCATGTGGGGCCTGTTCAACACGATCATCATGGCCGTGCTGGCCATGGCACTCGGCATCGTGTTCGGCGTGATCACCGCGATCATGCGCATGTCGGCCAACCCGATCCTGCGCTACGTGGCCGTGACCTACACCTGGCTGTTTCGCGGTACGCCGCTGATTCTGCAACTGCTGTTGTGGTTCAACCTGGCGCTGATCTTCCCCACCATCGGCATTCCCGGCCTGTTCGAACTCGACACCGTGAGTTTGATGACCCCGTTCGTGGCCGCCCTGCTCGGCTTGAGCATCAATCAGGGCGCCTACACCGCTGAAGTGGTGCGCGCCGGCCTGCTCTCGGTGGACACCGGCCAGTACGAAGCCGCCAAGTCGATCGGTATGCCGCGCCTGCAAGCACTGCGCCGGATCATCCTGCCCCAGGCCATGCGGATCATCATTCCGCCGGTGGGCAACGAATTCATCGGCATGGTGAAAATGACCTCGCTGGCGAGCGTCATCCAGTACTCGGAACTGCTCTACAACGCCCAGAACATTTACTACGCCAACGCCCGGGTCATGGAGCTGCTGATCGTCGCCGGTATCTGGTACCTGGCCACCGTCACCGTCCTGTCCTTTGGTCAAAGCCGTCTGGAGCGTCGTTTCGCTCGCGGCGCCGGCAAGCGTTCTTGAGGAATCCGTCATGAGAAGCATCGTCAAGGCCGTGAGCCTGAACAAATATTACGACCAGTACCACGCGCTCAAGGACATCAACATCGAAGTCGAGCAAGGCGAAGTGCTGTGCATTATCGGCCCGTCCGGCTCGGGCAAGAGCACCCTGCTGCGTTGCGTCAACCAGTTGGAAAAGATCGACAAGGGCGGCCTCTGGGTCGATGGCGAACTGGTCGGCTACCGCGTGGTCGGGCACAAGCTGCACGAACTCAACGAGTCGCAGATCGCCCGTCAGCGCCTGGCCACCGGCATGGTGTTCCAGCGCTTCAACCTGTTCCCGCACATGACTGTGCTGCAAAACATCATCGAAGGCCCGTGCCAGGTGCTCAAGCGTTCGCCCAAGGAGGCGCACGAAGAAGCCCTGGAACTGCTGGCCCGGGTCGGCCTGGCCGACAAACGCAACAGCTACCCGATCGAACTGTCGGGCGGTCAGCAGCAACGGGTGGCGATTGCCCGCGCCCTGGCCATGCGACCCAAGCTGATGCTGTTCGATGAACCCACTTCGGCACTCGACCCGGAACTGGTCGGTGAGGTGCTGTCGGTGATGCGCGATTTGGCGCAGACCGGCATGACCATGATCGTCGTCACCCATGAACTGGGCTTCGCCCGGGAGGTTTCCAACCGCATGGTGTTCATGGACGGCGGGCAGATCGTGGAGGCTGGAAGCCCCGAAGAAATACTAATAAGTCCGCAAAACCCGCGCACCCAAAGCTTCATTTCTGCCGTTCGAACCTGAGGCCCCTTTGGCCTTCACAACACTCATAAGAGAACGTCCATGAAGAACTTCGTCATTCCAGCAGTACTCACCTCCCTGATGTCTTGCGGTGTCGCCGTGGCCGCCGAATTGCCGGCCAGCATCAAGGAAAAAGGCGAGATCGTCGTCGCGATCATGCCCAACTATCCGCCGATGGACTTCAAGGACCCGGCCACCAACAAGCTCACCGGCCTTGACTACGACCTGGGCAACGCCCTGGCCGAACGCCTCGGGGTGAAGATCAAGTGGCAGGAAACCGGCTTCGAGCAAATGATCAACGCCCTGACCACCGAGCGCGTGGACATGGTTCTGTCGGGCATGACCGACACCGCCGAGCGCCAGGCCAGCGTGACCTTCGTCGACTACTTCACCAGCGGCCCGCAGTTCTACACCTTGCAGAAGAACGCAACGACCAATGAAATCATCGACCTGTGCGGCAAGAAAGTCGGCACCAGCCGCCGCACCACCTTCCCGGCGGAAATCGCTGCGTGGAGCAAGGAAAACTGTGAAGCGGCCGGCAAACCTGCAATCAACGTGATCGGCACCGAAGGCTCGGCCGACGCCCGTGCGCAACTGCGCCAGAGCCGCATCGATGCGGCGATGCAGGGCAGCGAAACCCTGTCGTACCTCAAGACTCAGGAAAAGGACATGTACAAGACGGTCGGCCAGCCGATCTCCGTGCAGTTCACCGGGTTGGGTGTGAGCAAGAAGAAGCCGGAGCTGAGTGAAGCGGTGAAGGTGGCGTTGCAGAGCATGGTGGATGACGGCAGCTATAACGCGATTCTGAAGAAATGGGATCTGGAGCTGGGTGCGATCAAGGATGTGACCATTAACGCGGGCAAGTAAACCGGTCAGCGCCGACCCAACCGGTCGGCGCCTTTTTCATGAACAGCCGGAGCGCCCTTGATGTCCTCCTTGCAACCCACCTGGCCCGACCAGCACAAAGCCTGCCTCGCCCTGGCCTTCGACCTCGACGGCCCGACCGGTGACGCCATGCTCAACAACTCGATCTGGCACAAACCCGAATACTTCGGCTTCGGCGGCTACGGCCCCTACCGCGCCCTGCCCCGCCTGCTCGACCTGCTCGACGCCTTCAAGATCCCGACCACCTTCTTCGTTCCCGCCTGGGTCGTGGAAAACTGGCCGAAACAGTGCCAGGCCATCGTCGAGCGCGGTCATGAAGTCGCCTACCACGGCTACAAACACGAATCCTTCTACGCCCTGACGCTGGACCAGCAGCAGGCCGTGATGAACAAATCCCGCGACGTGTTCTGGCAATACCTGCACATCCGCGCCGAGGGCTTTCGCACCCCTTCCGGCGACTGGCGCGCCGAAACCCCGGCGATGCTGGCCGACAACGGCGTCATCTATTCCAGCAGCATGCGCGGCGATGATCGCCCATACCTGGTCAACGTCCCCGGCCACGACACCCCGCTGGTGGAAATCCCCGGCCGCTGGGAAATGGATGACTACGCCTCCCTCGCCTACACCCGCGCACCGAACTTCCCGTCCGGCCTCGACCGCACCGCCAGCTACGAGCTGACCCTCGACAACTGGCAGCGCGAGTACGACGGGGCGATGGACGAAGGTCTGTGCCTGACCACCCTGTTCCACCCGAAAATCACCGGCAAACCGGGGCGCATCCTGTTGCTGGAGAAACTCTTCGAACACATGCGCCAGCGCGATGACGTGTGGTTCGCCACCTGCCGCGACGTCGCCCGTTGGTGGCTGAAGGAGCATCACCATGGCTGACGCCAACAACCTCTGGCCCGCCGGCAAACGCTGCGCAGTGGTGCTGACCGTCGATTACAACGACATCCACGGCATTCTCACTCAGGCCCCGGAAGTCGCCGGGCGCGACAAGACACTGTCGGTGTGGCGCTACGGCACCCAACGCGGCGTCGAGCGATTGCTCGGCCTGTTCAGGGCACTCGGGGTGCGCAGCAGCTGGTTCGTGCCCGGCATTGTCGCCGAGGAAAACCCGCAGCAGATCACCGCGATTCAGGCTGACGGCCATGAAATCGCCTGCGCCGGTTACCGCCACCAGGATTACGACACGCTGGATCTGCCGGCGCAGAGCGCGGAAGTCGCCAAGGGTTGTGCAGCACTGGAAACGTTGACCGGCGTGCGTCCGACCGGTTTCCGGATTCCTGCGGGTAACGGCGCGCCGGGCTTCATCGAAGCCTTGAAAGATCACGGCATTCACTGGTCTTCCTCATGGCGTGGCGATGACGTGCCGTTCTTGCACCCGACCGCGCCCGAAGTGGTCGAGCTGCCGCTGCATTACGAACTGGAAGACGAGCCTTACTTCGCCTTCAATCTGAGCCCGGCCGTGCCGCCGGCACAATCGCGAATCGCCTCTTACAGCCACACCCTGGGCAACCTGCAAATGGACTTCGCTGGATTCCACCGTTTCGGCCTGTGCTACGTGCTGCGCCTGCACCCGGAAATCATCGCCACGCCGGGGCGCATCGGTGTGCTGCGGGAATTGCTGCAAGGCATTCAGCAGCATGACGACGTGTGGATCGCCAGCGGTGCCGAAGTCGCGCAGTGGTGGGCGCAAACGGCGGCGCCGGTTGCGCAGGATCATCCGGCGTCGGTGTATGAGCGACATTATCGGGACTATCTCGTATGACCAAACGCATGCAGCGGCTGGCGCAGTTTTGCGTCGAAACGCGCTTTGAAGATCTGCCGCCAGCGTTGGTGGAACAGGCCAAGCGACACATTCTCGACACCTTCGGCGCAGCACTGGCCGGGGCCGACAGCGCGGTGGCGCTTCAGGCGCGGCAGGTGTTCGGCGCCGAGCCGGGCACCGCGCTGGTCTGGGGTTCGTCGTTGCGGGTCGGCGCGGGGCATGCGGCGTTGCTCAACGGCATCGCCGCCCACGCGCTGGAGCTGGACGACACCGGCGGGTGCGATCACTCCGGCGCGGTAGTGCTGCCGGCGGTGATGGCGGCGCTGTCACTGGTGGATCGGCCGGTGGACGGTCGCGAGTTAATCACCGCCGTGGTGATCGGCTACGAAATCGGCCGGCGGGTGCTGGAAGCCTGCGGCAGTTATTCGGCGCACAACGGCGCTGGCTGGCATTCAACCGCCACCTGCGGCGTGTTCGGCGCGGCGGCGGCCTGTGCGCGGATCTTTGCCTTGGATGCAGGGCAAACCGTATCGGCGCTGGGCATCGCCGGCAGCTTCAGCGGCGGGTTGTGGGCGTTCATTCACGACGGCTCGCAAAGCAAGAAACTGCACAGTGGCCGTGCGGCCGAGGGTGGCTTGCTCGCGGCGCGTTTTGCACGTGAAGGCGTCAGTGGGCCGTCGGTTTTGTTCGAGGATGTCTGGGGTGGATTCCTCAAGACGCTGGCGCCGGGCAGCGCGCAACCGGATGCGCTGGATGCCGATTTGGGGAAGGTCTGGAAACTCGCGCGCTGCTCGATCAAACCCTACGCCGCTTGCCGTGGCACCCATTCGGCGATTGATGCGCTCGGGCTGTTGCTGGAGCAATTGCAGGCCGGCGCGGATCAGGTGGAAGACGTCCAGGTGAATCTGTGCGGCTTTCTGCTCGACATGTGCGGCGGTCGCGACACCCGCAGTCTGGCCGCTGCGCAGATGAGCCTGCCCTACGCCCTCGCCGCGCGACTGGTGCACGGTCATTGCCGACTCGAGGCTTACGACGAACAACCGCGCGACGATCCGCGTATTGCCCATTGGCTGACGCGCATTCGCCTTGAAGTGGATGAGCGACTGTCGGAGGATGGCGAGCCGGTGGTCATTGTTCGAACCCGCGACGGGCGTGAGGCGAGTCTGTGTGTCGAGGTGCCGCTGGGCGCGCCGGGCAATCCGCTGAGCGAGGCGGCGCTGGAGGAGAAGTTTTTCAGTCTGGCATTGCGGATAATTTCACCGGTCAAGGCCGAGCCTTTATTGGTGCAACTGCGACAACTGCAAACGCTGGCTTCCGTGCGCGATCTCGAGCACCTGTTAACCAAATAAGGACATTTGATTTTCCGTGGCTACCTACTCGCTCGTTATCCGCCGCCTGATGATCGTCTCGCTGACCATCGTCGTCAGCCGCGCCATCACCAGTCCGTTGCTCACCTTGTTCTTGAGTAAGAAGCTCGGCCTCAACCAACAGGACGTCGGGTTGTTGCTGGGCATCGCGGTGTTCATCGCCACCCTGCTTGCGCTTTACGGCGGCTACATCATCGACCGGCTCGAGAAGCGCCGGTTGCTGATTCTGGCGATGCTCTCCAGCGCCATCGGCTTCGTACTGCTGACCTTCGCCAAAGACCTGTACCTGACGACCGCCACCCTGGTCATCACTGAAACCGCTTCGGCGCTGTTCCTGATCGGCTCCAAGGCGATCCTCAGCGAAAACCTGCCCATGGGCCAGCGAGCGAAAGCGTTTTCCCTGCGCTACACCCTGACCAACATCGGCTACGCCACCGGCCCGATGCTCGGTGTGGTGATCGCCGGGGTGTACCCGATTGCGCCGTTCCTGATTGCTGCCGGTATCGCTTTCGGCAGCATCTTCCTGATGATCGGCATCCCCAAGGACGCCAGCCCGATTGCTGCCATCGGCCAGCCGCAAAGCTTCCTGAAAACCCTGATCACCCTGAAAAACGACCGCACGTTGATCATGTTCACCTGCGGCTGTCTGCTCAGCACCGTGGTTCACGGCCGCTTCACCCTGTACCTGTCGCAATACCTGCTGGTGGTCGAGGATTCGCAGCGCGCGTTGCAAACCATGGCCGCCCTGCTCGCCTGCAACGCCATCGCGGTGATCCTGCTGCAGTACCAGATCGGCCGCTTCCTCAACCGGGAGAAACTGCGCTACTGGATCGCCGCCGGTACCAGCCTGTTCATCCTCGGTTTGATTGGTTTCAGCCTGGCCGACAGCTTGGTGAGCTGGTGCATCGCGATGTTCATCTTCACCCTCGGCGAGATGATCATTTACCCGTCGGAATTCCTGTTCGTCGACACCCTGGCCCCGGAAGAACTGCGCGGCAGCTATTACGGCGCGCAGAACCTGGCGGCGCTGGGTGGCGCGCTGAGCCCGGTGATCTGCGGTTTCCTGCTGATGCACACGCCGGCGCCGACCATGTTCTACGCCCTCAGCGCGCTGACCGCGATGGGCGGGTTCCTGTGTTTCATGAGCGGGCGCCGTGTAGCTTTACTGCATAAATAATGCACTGAAACTGCATTTATATGAATTTGTCAGCATCGTGAATGCTTGGCACACTGTGCGCGTTCCTCCCCCAATAGTTGGAACACTTCGAAGGACTTTCCGCGTTTACGGACAAGTCCTTTTTTTTGCCCTGAATTTCGCAAAGGATCGATTCTGCATGCTCGCTCGCTGGTTGCCCGCCGCCATCAACACCCGCCCCACCGAATGGAGCCGCGCCGCCATCGGCATGGCCCTGGGCACGTTGTTCAGCGTATGGGCGTGCAGTCAGGTATTCGGCATTGAAGTGGCTTACCACTTGATCGGCCCGCTGGGCGCCTCGGCGGTGTTGCTGTTCGCTGTGTCCTCCGGCGCCCTCGCCCAGCCGTGGTCGATCATCGGCGGCTACCTGTGTGCAGGCGTGGTCGCGTTGCTGGTGGCCCACGTCCTCGGCCGAACCCTCGGCAGCGCGTGCCTCGCGGCAGGCATGGCGCTGATCCTGATGTGCTGGCTGCGCTGCCTGCACCCGCCGGCCGGCGCCGTCGCGTTGACCATGGTGCTGGCCGACCCGATGACCATCGCCATGGACTGGAAAGCCCTGGAACCGGTGATGCTCAGCGCCGCCTGCCTGCTGCTGGCCGCACTGGCCTACAACAACCTCACCCGCATCCGCTACCCGAAACGCCCTGCGGAGCCCGCGCCGGCTGTGGCACCGGTCGACATTCAGGCCATCACGGCCGAGGACCTGAAACTGGCACTGGCGGACATGGAGGCCTTCATCGATGTCACGCCGGAAGATCTGGAGCAGTTGATTCATGCCAGTGAACGGCACGCCAGGCGGCGCAGTATTGGTGAAGTGCTGGCTGGTCGCAGGTAATACGTGATCCGACCGAAGGTTGTCGAACGCCCTTGCCAAGACATGACCAACGACTACCTTTCAGCTTTGTACCGCACAGATTTGTCTGCCTTTCACTTGGAAGTCTGGCCCGCTGTAATGTCCAGTAGCGATGACATCGGTAGTCTGGCTATGGAAAAACGCTCAACGTTGTTGAGAAGCGAGCTGGCTTTGCGCTTTGACTGAAACGTTACTTTCCTCAAACACCGCATTTCTGCGTAACCAGCAGTCCGCCCAAATGCCCCGCCTGTAGCATGCGGGCACGTGTGTTTTTCGCCAGCTCCGTGAATCTGGTGGTTTTCGAATCCATGGTTTCGAAATCTGCGAGAGGAACGTTTCATGAGCGACCCATTGCTGAAGTTGCTGCAAAAGCCCCTGTTCGACCCCGAAAAGCGCCATCGCGTGTCTCTGCGCGAATACATGGATCTGAATATCGATCGGATGCGCGCAATCATCGGCAACGGGCTCATGACCAATGCCATGTGGCTGAGCCAACCCCGTCAGTCTGAATTCCGGTTGATGCTTGAACGTGCAGCATTGATCGGTGCCGTGGATTACTCCCTGCTTGCCTGCATCGTCGACCACTTCATTGCCGGCGACGCATTTTTTGCACACGGCAGTCAGCACCAGATTGCGCAGTACCACCAGGAAATCTGCCAACTGAAAGCGGTTTACGCCTTTGGTTGCACGGAGATCGCCAGCGGCTCCGATGTGGCTAACCTGCAAACCACGATCAACTACGACCCACACAAACATTGCCTGATTCTGAACTCACCCACGCCGCAGTCCTGCAAGTTCTGGATCGGCAACGCATTGCACGCGGCGGTGGTGGTCATGGTGCTGGGACGTCTGATCGTCAAGGGTGTGGATGAGGGCTTGCACTGGTTTCGGGTACGCATTCGCGAGCAAGAGAATGGCCCGCTCCTGCCAGGTGTCAGGATCACCACCTGCGATCCCAAGGGAGGGATTCACGCCAATCAAGTTGCCGGCATCCGTTTTTGCAACATGAAGCTGCCACTCGACGCACTGATGCAACGCTATGCCAGGTTTTCTGCGCAAGGCGTTTTCAGCAGTGAGATCCCGCCAAAGGAGCGCCTGAAAAGCGCTATGCAGACATTCATCCAGGAGCGCCTGTTCCTCATCGCTGGCGCCCGTGGTGCCGCCAGCATGTGTGTTTATCTGGCGTACCGTTTCGCTTGCCATCGCCTGGTCAAGGGGAACGAGGGAAGCCAGTCTCTCCTGACCAAGGCACTTTTCCGACAACGGCTGTATGCCGAACAACTTAAGGTATTGGCCCTGAAGTTGCTGGAGCAGGCGGTTCTGTCGCGGTTCGAAGCGTGCTGGCATCAGCCAGCACGGCGAAAGGAGCTGCATATTCTCGCCGCTGTCGTCAAAAGTGTCGGCACCTGGCTGGGTCTCGAAGTCATGAGTGCATGCAGGGAGCTTTGTGGTTCGCAAGGCTTCCACCATCACAACCGAATTGTCACCTTGGTCATGGATCACGGCATCAGCACCACCTTCGCGGGCGATAACAACATCCTGTGCTGTCAGGTTGCACGGGACGCCATCAACCGGCCACGATTTGCCAACGAGAACATCGCCCAGCGAATTGAATCGCTGATTGTCGATCAGTGTCGCCGTGCCGGCGATTTTTCCCATCGCCAGGCGGTTGCGCTCACCTATGCTCGAGCGCTGGATCTGATCATCAATGAGGGTAAACACCATCCGCTTGTGACATCCGAGATATTCGAAGACATCGTCCACGTCTTTTCGCCGAAACTTTACGAATGGGAGCTTGTTGCCAGCACCAAGCTGGAGCAGAACGCCACCGAAGCTCAACTGATCTTGTTAAACGAGCTGCTCAAACCGCCGTCAGAGCTGGTCAGGGCCCCCATCGACAAAAAGAACTACGTAAAGCACTTCACAAAACCGCTGTACGACAACAAGCCGGACTTCTCGAACCGCAACACGATTCGTAACCCTTACCGGGCGTATACGTGGCTGCGAAAACATCAGCCGGTGTACTGGTGCGAACACTTACAGGCCTGGTTTTTGACCCGTTATTGCGATGTCATCGCCGCACAGGCCGATTCCCGACGATTTTCTTCAAACCGCATGCAACAACTGATCGACGCACGTGTACCTGAAAACAAGCGCACGCATCTGAACGAATTCATCAAGCTGGCGTCCAGGTGGATGTATTCCCAGGATGGCGACACTCACAAGGCCAGTCGCCACTTGCTGGGCAATGCCTTCACCCCTCGCTCCATCGAGGCCTTGCGGGCAATCATTCAAGACATCACTGATCGAGAGCTGTCCCGCCTGCACGGACAGACCGATTTGAAGACCGCGCTCTTCGACCGGGTCCCCGCCCTGATTCTGGCCAGGCTTTACGGCATGAAGGATGACGAGGCATTGAGGCTTCGCCGCTGGACACGAGACATCGTCATGTTTCTCGGTGGCAGCCAGGACGCGGATCAGGGGCCGGACCAGGCCCTGGAAGGCATCAAGGAAATGTACGCCTGTTTCGCTGAGCTCATTGAACAGCGGCGCAGGCAACCCGGGGATGATCTCGTGAGCCGGGTACTGGAGAGTGGCCAGAACAGCGCCGCCAGTCTTGATGAGGTGCTGGCACAGATCGTGTTCATTCTGGTGGCAGGCTACACCACCAGTGCAGACCAGATGTGCCTCGGCCTGTTGCATTTACTGAAGCATCCTCAACAACTCGAAGCCCTGTTGGCAGACCCGACATTGATCGGCTCCTTCATTGAAGAAATGCTGCGCTTCGATCCTGCCGGTTCACTGAGCCATCGGATCCTCATGGAAGACGTCACCATTGACAACATTACGATGAAAAAGGGGAACCTGGTTTACCTGATACGAGCCTCCGCCAACCGAGATCCGGAAAAATTCCACGCCCCCAACACATTCGACATTCGTCGAGCAAGGAACGAACACCTGACGTTTGGCAAAGGCGAACATTTTTGCATGGGCACGTCGCTATTCAGGCTTGAGGCCGAGATCGTGTTCACCTCGCTGTTAAAACGCTTCCCCGACTTGCAACTCATCGCGCGCCGGCCTGCCAAGTGGCGCAACAGCAACCTGCAGTTTCGGGGGCTGAAGACGCTTCCGGTCGATCTGGGAACAGGAGTCTGAACCATGAAATTCAAACGTGTTTATTCCGGAGCGCCTTGGGAACGCCTCGCCGGTTACTGCAGAGCCGTGAAGGTTGGCAACACTATTCTGGTTGGAGGTACGGTGGCATTTCGCAAGAACGGCAAGCCTTTCAAACCCGGCGATGCCTATGCCCAGACACGGCGATGCCTGAAAATCATCGAACAGGCGCTGAAGCAACTGGGTGAGGATCGTACCCGCATCATTGCCACGCGCATGTACACCACCAATATGGATCTCTTGCCAGAAATCGCGCGGGCGCACAAAACGTTTTTCGAAGGGCATCCACCGACGACAATGTTGCTGGAAGTCTCTCGACTGGTCAGCCCTGAATACGTTATCGAGATCGAGGCAGAGGCCCGTTCGGGCAGAGGCTGCGGCCATGGATGAAACTTCGTTGACTGTAGAGGACGCCAGAACGGCGTTGCGGCAGGCGCAAGTCACCTGTGTTCATGATCTGGCGATCGAGAGCCATGGCCGTTCACTGCCGCTGCGCCTCTACACACCACCCGGCAAGGGACCGTTTCCCGTGCTGGTTTTCTTTCATGGCGGGGGCTGGGTCACAGGAGACCTGGACACGCATGACGGGTTCTGTCGGTTGATGTGTGAGTGGGCTGGTTGCGCCGTGGTCGCCGTTGATTTCGCCCGCCCTCCGGAACACTTGTTTCCGGCAGCCCTGGAAGACTGTTGGACAGCTTTCAAGTGGGTGACACGGCAAGGCGCCGGTTGCGGACTGGATACTTCAAGCATTGCAGTCGCAGGAGGTGGTTCAGGAGGCGGGATGGCCGCCGTCATCAGCCAGCGCGACGCCGAATGTGACGAACCATGCATCTGCTTTCAGCTGCTGCTTTACCCTTTGCTCGACTGCAACACTCGCCGCAGCTCCCACACGAGATTCGGGCAAGGACATGGACTGACTGTCGATCTGCTCGAATGGTACCTCGGTCACTACCTGCCGCCCGGTACATCGCGCGTGGACAGACGGCTGTCGCCCCTGCTCAGTGACTCGCTGCATGGACTGCCCCGAACGTTGATCATCACCTGCGGACTTGACGTTCTTCGTGATGAGGGACGTGCCTACGCCAAGCGATTGCGAGCAGCAAATGTCACTGTCGAACACAAAGAGTTTTCGGGGATGCGTCACGGTTTCATGAACTACCCTGCCGCCCATGAAGAGGCCAGACGCGCCCTGCTGCTTTGCGCCCGGACCCTTCAGGCACAGCTTCGCGGCGAATGATGGCCGGGACTGGAATCAACGTCTGCGAGCGGCTTTCCAGACAAGGCAAAAATGCAGACAGCCCGTGCACATATCCCCGTTGTACACGGCAAATTTGCACTGTTACGATCCGGTAACGCTCGCGCGCGAGCTTCTCGAATAAAGACAATAAAAGCAGGGAGTTAGTGATGACTGCTCAGGCTTCATCCCCGCGGACTTCGTCCATGGATGCCACGCCACACGAAGTGCTGGCCGAGGTTCGCAATCACATCGGTCATCTGACCCTCAACCGCCCCGCCGGCCTCAATGCCCTGACCCTCGACATGGTGCGCCAGCTCCAGCAATACCTGGACGCCTGGGCCGCCGATGCCGATATCCACGCGGTTGTTCTGCGCGGTGCCGGCGAGAAAGCCTTCTGTGCCGGTGGCGACATTCGATCGCTGTACGACAGCCATAAAAACGGCGATACGCTGCACGAAGATTTCTTCGTCGAGGAATACGCCCTCGACCTGACGATCCACCATTACCGCAAACCGGTGCTGGCGCTGATGGACGGTTTCGTCCTCGGCGGCGGCATGGGCCTGGTGCAAGGCGCTGATCTGCGGGTGGTCACCGAGAAGAGCCGTCTGGCGATGCCGGAAGTGGCGATCGGCTATTTCCCGGATGTCGGCGGCAGTTATTTCCTGCCACGGATTCCCGGCGAGCTGGGGATTTATCTGGGCGTCAGCGGCGTGCAGATCCGTGCGGCGGATGCGCTGTATTGCGGCCTCGCCGACTGGTATCTGGAGAGCAGCAAACTCGGCATCCTCGACGAACAACTCGATCACCTGGAGTGGCACGACACGCCGCTCAAAGACCTGCAAAGCCTGCTGGCCCGCCACGCCGTGCAAACCCTGCCGGATGCGCCGCTGGAAGCCTTGCGCCCGGCCATCGATCACTTCTTCGCGTTGCCGGACGTGCCGAGCATTGTCGAACAACTGCGTGCCGTGACGGTCGCCGACAGCCACGAATGGGCGACAACTACCGCCGACCTGCTGGAAACCCGCTCGCCGCTGGCCATGGGCGTGACCCTGGAAATGCTGCGTCGCGGCCGGCACCTGAGCCTGGAACACTGCTTCGCCCTCGAACTGCATCTGGATCGCCAATGGTTCGAACGCGGCGACCTGATCGAAGGCGTGCGCGCCCTGCTGATCGACAAAGACAAATCACCACGCTGGAATCCGCCGACCCTGGCTGCACTGCACGCCGAACAGGTCGCGAGTTTCTTCCACGGTTTCGCTGAGAGCGGGAGCTGAGCCATGCACGATCTCGAATTGACTGAAGACCAGGTAATGATCCGCGACATGGCCCGGGACTTTGCGCGCGGCGAAATCGCGCCCCACGCGCAAGCCTGGGAAAAGGCCGGCTGGATCGATGACGGTCTGGTGGCAAAGATGGGCGAACTCGGTCTGCTGGGCATGGTGGTGCCGGAGGAATGGGGCGGCACCTACGTCGACTACGTGGCTTATGCGCTTGCGGTGGAAGAGATTTCCGCCGGTGACGGCGCCACCGGCGCGTTCATGAGCATTCACAACTCGGTGGGCTGCGGGCCGGTGCTGAACTACGGCAGCGAAGAACAGAAGCAGACCTGGCTGGCGGATCTGGCCAGCGGTGCAGTGATCGGCTGCTTCTGCCTGACCGAGCCCCAGGCCGGCTCCGAAGCACACAACCTGCGCACCCGCGCCGAACTGCGCGACGGCCAATGGGTAATCAACGGCGCCAAGCAATTTGTCAGCAATGGCAAGCGGGCGAAACTGGCGATCGTGTTTGCGGTGACCGATCCGGATCTGGGCAAGCGTGGCATCTCGGCGTTTCTTGTGCCGACCGACACGCCGGGTTTCATCGTTGACCGGACCGAACACAAGATGGGCATCCGCGCCTCCGACACCTGCGCGGTGACGCTGAGTAATTGCAGCATTCCTGAAGCCAATCTGCTGGGTGAACGTGGCAAAGGCCTGGCCATTGCCCTCTCCAATCTCGAAGGCGGACGCATCGGCATCGCGGCGCAAGCACTGGGCATCGCCCGTGCAGCGTTCGAAGCGGCGCTGGGTTATGCCCGTGATCGGGTGCAGTTCGGTAAAGCGATTGTCGAGCATCAGAGCATCGCCAACCTGCTGGCGGACATGCAGATGCAGATCAACGCGGCGCGCTTGATGATCTTGCATGCGGCGCGGCTGCGTACGGCGGGTAAACCGTGTCTGTCGGAGGCTTCACAGGCCAAGCTGTTTGCGTCGGAAATGGCCGAGAAGGTGTGCTCGTCAGCGATTCAGATTCATGGCGGGTATGGGTATCTGGAGGATTACCCGGTTGAGAAGTACTACCGGGATGCGCGGATTACCCAGATTTACGAGGGATCGAGCGAGATACAGCGGATGGTGATTGCTCGTGAGCTGAAGAACTATCAGTTGTGATCGTGTCGGCCCCTTTCCCTCACCCCCGCCCTCTCCCGGAGGGAGAGGGAGCCGACCGAGGTGCCTGGCGTCATACATCGGCCTGAAAGATCGAGTCGATTCTGGATTCACAGGCGATCTTTCAAGTCGGCGTATCTCTTCAATATCCCCCGGTCAGTCCCCTCTCCCTTTGGGAGAGGGTTAGGGTGAGGGGCTCTTGATTTTGCCGTTTTACTTGCCCTGAAATTCAGGCGCACGCTTGGCCACAAACGCCGCCATCCCTTCCTTCTGATCCTGCGTCGCAAACGCCGCATGGAACACCCGGCGCTCGAAGCGCACGCCTTCGGTCAGATTCACTTCAAACGCGCGGTTGACGCTTTCCTTGACCATCATCGTAATCGGCAGCGATTTGCTGGCGATCACTGCGGCGACTTTCAGCGCCTCATCCAGCAACTCGGCACTCGGCACGATTCGCGCGACGATGCCGCAGCGCTCGGCTTCCACCGCGTCGATCATGCGGCCGCTCAGGCACATTTCCATGGCCTTGGCCTTGCCCACCGCCCGCGTCAGACGCTGGGTGCCGCCCATGCCCGGCAGCACGCCGAGGTTGATTTCCGGCTGGCCGAATTTGGCGTTGTCGCCGGCCAGAATGAAGTCGCACATCAGCGCCAGCTCACAGCCGCCGCCGAGGGCAAAACCGTTGACCGCGGCGATGATCGGCTTGCGCCGGTTGGCCACGCGATCGCTGTCGCTGAACAGGTCGTCCATGTAGATCTGCGGGTAGGTCAGATCGGCCATTTCCTTGATGTCGGCGCCGGCGGCGAAGGCCTTGGTCGAGCCGGTGATGACGATGCAGCCGATGTTCGCGTCGGCTTCAAATCCATCGAGCGCGCGATTCACTTCGCTGACCAGTTGCGCATTCAGGGCATTCAGCGCCTGCGGGCGATTGAGGGTAATCAGGCCGACGCGGCCATGGGTTTCCAGCAAAATCGTTTCGTAACTCATGTGCAGATTCCTTCTCAAAGATTGCGCGAAATGACCATGCGCTGTATGTCGCTGGTGCCTTCGTAGATCTGGCAGACCCGCACGTCGCGGTAGATGCGCTCCAGCGGGAAGTCGTTGAGGTAACCGTAACCGCCGAGGGTTTGCAAGGCCATGGAGCAGACCTTCTCGGCCATTTCCGAGGCGAACAGTTTGGCCATCGACGCCTCGACCAGTGCTGGCTGACCGCTGTCGCGCAGGGCGGCGGCGTAATGCACCATCTGCCGCGCCACGGCGATCTGGGTCGCCATGTCCGCCAGGCGGAACGCCACGGCCTGATGCTCGATGATCGGCTTGCCGAAGGTGTCGCGTTCGCGGGCGTAATCGCGTGCCGCTTCGAACGCGGCGCGGGCCATGCCCACCGATTGCGAAGCGATACCGACACGGCCGCCTTCGAGGTTGGCCAGAGCGATCTTGTAGCCCTCACCCTCCTCGCCCAACCGGTTGGCCACCGGCACTTTCACGTCTTCGAACAGAATCTGGCAGGTGTCCGAGGCGTGCTGGCCGAGCTTGTCTTCGACGCGTGCGACTTTGTAGCCCGGCGAGTCGGTCGGCACGATGAACGCGCTGATCCCGCGCTTGCCGGCACTCGGATCAGTCACGGCAAACACGATCACGATCCCGGCGTTCTGCCCGGAAGTGATGAACTGTTTGCAGCCGTTGAGCACGTAGTGATCGCCTTCCAGCCGCGCGCGGGTTTTCAGGCTGCTGGCATCGGAACCGGCCTGAGGTTCGGTCAACGCGAAAGCACCGAGCATCTCGCCGCTGGCCAGCGGCTTGAGGAAGCGTTCGCGCTGGTCGTCGTTGCCGAACTTGAGGATCGGCACGCAACCCACCGAGTTGTGCACGCTCATGATCGTCGAGCAGGCGCCGTCGCCGGCAGCGATTTCTTCCAGGGCCATGGCGTAGGCCAGGTAACCGGTGTCGCAACCGCCCCACTGCTCCGGCACCAGCATGCCGAAGAAGCCCAGCCCGGCCATTTCGCCGATGGCCTCTTTCGGAAAGCGGTGCTCGCGATCCCACTCGGCGGCAAACGGTTTGAGCCGTTCCTCGGCAAACTGCCGGGCCATGTCGCGGATTTGTTGTTGGTCGTCATTGGGAATCATGGCAAATCCTTAACTCGGGTTCAGACGCACTCGACAGCCATCGCCGTGGCTTCGCCGCCGCCGATGCAGATCGCCGCGACGCCGCGTTTCAGGCCTTTCTGGCGCAGGGCCGAGAGCAAAGTCACCAGAATCCGCGCGCCGGACGCACCGATCGGGTGACCGAGGGCGCAGGCGCCGCCATGGATGTTGAGCTTGTCGTGAGGGATTTCCAGGTGGGTCATCGCCGCCATGCCGACCACGGCGAAGGCTTCGTTGACTTCGAACAGATCGACCTGATCCAGCGACCAGCCGGTTTTCTTCATCAGCTTCTTGATCGCGCCAATCGGTGCCACCGGGAACAGGCCCGGGGTGTCGGCAAACGCCGCGTGTCCGTGAATCACCGCCAGCGGCTTCAGACCCTGCTTTTGTGCTTGCGACTGACGCATCAGCACCAGCGCAGCGGCGCCGTCAGAGATTGAGCTGGAGTTGGCAGCGGTCACGGTGCCGCCTTCGCGGAACGCCGGTTTAAGCGAAGCAATCTTGTCCAGCTTGGCTTTTGGTGGCTGCTCATCGTTGCTGATCACAACCTGTTCCTTGCCGACGGTCACGGTCAGCGGAACGATTTCGTCCTTGAAGCTGCCGTCCTTGATCGCCTGCTGGGCGCGGGTGGTCGAGGCGATGGCAAAGGCGTCCTGCGCTTCACGGCTGAAGTCGTTGGTTTCGGCGCAATCCTCGGCGAAGGTGCCCATCAGGCGGCCCTTGTCATAGGCGTCTTCGAGGCCGTCGAGGAACATCGAATCCAGCACCCGGCCGTGGCCCATGCGGTAACCGGCACGGGCGCGATCCAGCAGATACGGCGCGTTGGACATGCTTTCCATGCCGCCGGCGATCACCACATCGGCGCTGCCAGCCAGCAGCATGTCGTGGGCCAGAATGGCGGTTTCCATGCCCGAACCGCACATCTTGTTGACCGTGGTGCAGCGGGTGGACTTGTCCAGCCCGGCGCCCAGTGCAGCCTGACGTGCAGGCGCCTGACCAAGACCGGCCGGCAACACGCAGCCGAACAACACTTCATCGACCGCATCGGCGGCCACACCGGCACGCTCAACCGCCGCCTTGATTGCAGCGGCGCCCAGTTGCGGCGCGGTCAGGCTTTTCAGTTCGCCCTGGAAACCGCCCATCGGGGTGCGGACGGCGCTGACGATGACAATCGGATCGTTGGAGATGGTCATGGGAAATCCTCCTTACTTGGCAGCCATGCGCAAGGCACCGTCGAGACGGATCACCTCGCCGTTGAGCATGCTGTTTTCAATGATATGCCGCACCAGCGCGGCGTACTCGGCAGGTTTGCCCAGACGCGGCGGGAACGGTACGCCGGCGGCCAGCGAGTCGCGCACTTCCGGGGTCATGCCGGCCATCATCGGGGTTTCGAAAATGCCCGGGGCGATGGTCATCACGCGGATGCCGAAGCGCGCCAGTTCACGAGCGGCAGGCAGAGTCAGGCTGGCGATCGCGCCTTTGGACGCCGAATACGCGGCCTGGCCGATCTGGCCGTCGAACGCCGCAACCGACGCGGTGTTGATGATCACACCACGCTCGCCGTCGGCGTTGGCTTCGCTTTCGGCAATCGCAGCGGCTGCCAGACGCAGCATGTTGAAACTGCCGATCAGGTTGACGTTGATCACCTGGGCGAAGCTGGACAAGGCGTGCGGGCCGTTCTTGCCAAGAATCTTCTCGCCGCGAACGATGCCGGCGCAGTTCACCAGCCCGTTGAGGCTGCCGAAGGCTTTAACGGTCGCCTGCACGGCGGCTTCGGCGGCGGCTTCGTTGCTGATGTCGGCCACCACGCTTTGCGCGCCGAGGCGCTGGGCCTGAGCGGCGACGGCTTCGGCGTTCATGTCCACCAGCATCACTTTGGCGCCGGCGGCAACCAACAGCTCAGCGGTGGCTGCACCCAGCCCGGACGCACCGCCGGTGACGATAAAAACCTTGTTCTCGATCTGCATGACTGTTTCCTTGGGTTCAAGCTGAAACGTTGTGCGCCGCAGCCTCTTGAGCCTTGGCGATTTCCTGGTTGCGCAAGATAAAGCGCTGCAATTTGCCGCTCGGGGTTTTCGGCAACTCGCTGACAAATTCGATTTCACGGGGGTACGAATGCGCGGCCAGACGTTTGCGCACGTGTTGCCGCAGTTCTTCGGCCAGCGCAGGCTCGGCGCGGTATTGCGGGTTGAGCACGACGAAGGCTTTGACCAGTTCGGTGCGCTCAGGATCGGGCTTGCCGACCACGGCGGCTTCGACAACGGCCGGGTGTTCGATCAGTGCGCTCTCCACGTCGAACGGGCCGACGCGATAGCCGGAAGTGGTGATCACGTCATCGCTGCGGCCGACGAAGCTGATGCTGCCGTCCGGGTTCCACTCGACGGTGTCGCCGCTCAGGTAGTAATCGCCGACGAAGGCCTTGGTCGGCACGCCTTCATAGCCGGCGAACCAGCACATCGGCGACTGTGTGCGGTCGATGGCGAGGATGCCGGGCTGGCCGACGCCGAGTTCGTTGTTCTGCTCGTCAAGCACCACGATGCGATGGCCCGGCGAGGCGAAACCGGCGGCGCCGAGGTGGATCGGGTGTTCGAGGCCGTGGTGGTTGCACAGGACCATGCCCAGTTCGGTTTGGCCGTAGTGGTCGTGAATGGCCACGCCGAGGTTGTCGGCGAACCAGCGGATCACTTCCGGATTCAACGGCTCGCCGGCGCTGCTGACGATGCGCAGCTTGCCCTTGATCGACTTGGCGAACTCATCGCCACCGGCAATCAGCAGGCGATACGCGGTGGGCGAACCGGTGAGGTTGGTGATCCCGTACTTGTTGATCACCCGGCAGGTGCTTTCGAGGGTGAACGGGCCATCGTAGAACGTGATCGGATGGCCCATCGACAACGGGCCGGTGACGCCGAAATAAATGCCGTAGGCCCAGCCCGGATCGGCAACGTTCCAGAACGCATCTTCCGGGCGCAGATCCACGGCATCGCGGGTGTAGCTCTGGAACGCGACGATGGCCTTGAGCGGCACCGACAGCGCCTTCGACGGGCCGGTAGTACCCGAGGTGAACATCAGCAGGAACGGGTCTTCGCCGGTCAGCATCAGCGGCTCGCAGACACTGGAATGGTTGGGCAGCTCGGCCCAGAAACTGAAATCGCCACGGACGATGCCCTGGCCTTTCGGACCACCGACAGTGACCAGCGTCGGGCAATCGGCGACTTCGCTGAGTTTTGGCCGATTGACTGCATCAGTGACTACAACCTTGGCGCCGGAGCTGTTCAGGCGATGTTCGAGGGCCTTGGGGCCGAACGCGGTGAACAGCGGTTGATACACCGCGCCGATGCGCCAGGTGGCGAACACGGTGATCAGCAATTCGATATTGCGCGGCAGCAGGCCGGCGACCTTGTCGCCCTTCTGCACGCCTTGGGCGAGAAGGAAATTGGCGAAACGCGCGGCTTTGTCCTGCAGGTCGCTGAAGGTGTACGTCGCACTGGCGCCGTCGCGGCCTTCCCAGAACAGCGCAATGCGCCCCGGCAGCGCGTGCCGGTCACAACATTCGACGCAGGCGTTGAGCGCCTCGAGCGTGCCGCTGAGTGCGGCGTCCACGGTGTGCTGATAATCAAACTGTGCGGTGGCAGACAAGTAATCGCGCATTGCCAGAATCCCTCTGTTCTTATTAGGTTGGGGAACCGTAAACAACAGAGGAATACTCGCGCCGCACGCCGGCTGCGGCAATGGTCAAAGCCCTCAAAGTGGATGACTGGTTTGGCCAAGGTTCCGGACTTTGATCGCTCCCACGCCGTGCCGCGATGATCGTTCCCACGCTCTGCGTGGGAATGCCTCAAGGGACGCTCCGCGTTCCAGCTCTGGAAGGGACGCGGAGCGTCCCGGGCTGCATTCCCACGCAGAGCGTGGGAACGAGAGTTGGCGGTGGGCGGTGGGCGGTGAGTCTGTGGTGGATCAGACCGCTTCGTTGAGAATCAAGCTGCGGTAATGCCCCGGATTGGTCCCCGACCACTTGCGAAACGCCTTGTAGAACGAGCTCGCATCGGCAAACCCCAGGCGCGTGGCGATCTCGGCAAAACTGATCGAAGGCTCCGCCAACCAAGTGATCGCAAGCTCCTTGCGCACGCTGTCCTTCAAGCCCTGATAAGTCTGCCCTTCCTCGGCCAGTCGCCGACGCAGGGTCGAGGCCGACATGCACAACTGCTGGGCCAGTGCGTCGGTTTCCGGCCAGTGATCGGCGGACAACTGACGCAGATCCTGCTTGATTCGGCTGGCGAGGCTGTCCGGGTCGCGGTACTTCACCAGAATGTTGGCCGGGGCATGGGCCAGGAAGCGTTTCAATTCTTCGGCACTGCGCTTGATCGGCAGATCCAGTACGTCGGCGGCGAAGATCATCCGCGTGCGCGGCCGGTCGAAGCGCAGGTTTTCCGAGAACATCACCCGATAGTCATCGCAGAAATCCGGCGCGGGGCAGCGCAGCTCGATAGCCAGGATCGGGATCCGTCGCCCCGCCAGCCAGCACGCCACGCCATGGACGATCATCCAGTAGGTGAAATAGGTGAAGGCGCGGCGCGGTTCCGGGGCGTCTTCCAGCAGAACGATCTCTGCCAGACTCTGCTGGTGCACCAGTTGCGCCGGCAGACGTTCAAGCATCAACGACAGAAAATTCAGACCGCTGCTCAGCCCCGCAGCCAGATTCGGCTGGGCCATGGCGCTGCGGCAGAGGAACTCCAGGCTGCCGGATTTCAGCTTGCGTGGGTCCATACCAAAGAATTCGTCATCGCCGCGCCGCGCCAGCAGGCGCCACAACCGCGCGTACTGACTGGCCGGCACACGGGCGTCATCGGTGGACAGCAGCGCCGGATCAATCCCGACCTTGCTCAAGACTTCCTCCGTGGCCACGCCCGGGGCACAACTTTGCAGCAGTGCTTCGCGCACCAGTTGAATGGCGATGGTGTCTTTTTCCGACATGGAACGCGCGCAATCCTGTTGTTGTTCGAGTGGCGGGCATCTTAGCGCAGCTGACTCGGTGGCGTGGATGTTCAGACTCGTTCAGCTCCGGTTCAGCTAAATGTCAATGAATGCCATGTGAGAATGACTTTCATTATGTTACAACTTGTAACCTCATTTCGTTACACAGTGATCGTCGAATGCTCGTTCCCTTTTTGATCATGTTGCGCGAAGGCATCGAAGCCGCGCTGATCGTTGGCATCATCGCCAGCTACCTGCAACAGACCGGCCGTGGCCAGTGGATGCCGGCGGTGTGGATCGGGGTTTTTCTCGCCGCCGCGCTGGCATTGCTGGTCGGCGGTGGCCTGGAACTGGTCAGTGCCGAATTCCCGCAAAAACAGCAGGAACTCTTCGAAGGCGTGGTCGGCCTCGTCGCCGTGGGGATTCTCAGTTCCATGGTGTTCTGGATGCGCAAAGTGGCGCGTTCGATCAAGCATTCGCTGCAAGCCTCTCTCGATCACGCGCTGACCGCGTCGAAGCATCAGGTTATCGCGTTGATCGCCATGGTGTTCTTCGCCGTGGCTCGGGAAGGTCTGGAAACCGTGTTCTTCCTGCTCGCCGTGTTCCAGCAGAGCGAAGGCCCGGCCGCGCCGATCGGCGCCCTGCTCGGCCTGATCCTGGCGATTGTCGTCGGCTTCCTGATCTACAGCGGCAGCATGCGCCTGAACCTGTCGGCGTTCTTCCGCTGGACCGGGCTGTTCATCCTCGTGGTCGCCGCCGGGATTCTCGCCAACTCGGTGCAGGCCCTACATGAAGCCGGGGTCTGGAACCACCTGCAAGCCGTGCTCTTCGACTTCAGCGCGACGCTGCCGATGGACGGCCCGCTGGGCTCGGTGCTGGCCGGCATGTTCGGTTATCAGGATGCACCGACCGTCAGCACCCTTGGCGCGTACCTGATTTATCTGCTGGTGGCGCTGGTCATGTTCTTCATGCCGGCACCCAAGCCTGCTGCCCAATCGTCTTCCGTTTCCAGCCAATAAGGGCCTTCATGTCAAAGCCTAATACTCCTCAGGCCTCGCCTCCCCGCGCCTTGCGCTGGGCGGTGGCCGGTTCGGTGGTCGTGATGATCGCCGCCGGTGGCCTGTTCTACTACGCCTCGAAACTGGCCGCCGCCAAACGTCAGCACAACCGTGACGAAGTGGTGGTCAACATTCATCCGCACAGCTGCGAACCGAACACCCTGACGGTGCCGGCCGGTCGCGCTAGTTTCCGCATCGTCAATCGCTCCGACCGGGCGGTGGAGTGGGAAATCCTCGACGGCGTGCTGGTGATCGAAGAGCGCGAGAACATCGCGCCGGGCCTGAGCCAGGTGATCAACGCCAACCTGCAACCCGGCGACTACGCTATCACCTGTGGCCTGCTGAGCAACCCGCGCGGCACCCTGCACGTGACGCCGACCGCCGCCTCGGATGCCGCCGCCAAGGCCAAGCCGTCGATGGTTGCCTTCGTCGGGCCGCTGTCGGAGTTTCGCGTCTACCTGGCCAGCCAGGGCAGCGCGCTGATCAAGGCCGTGACGGCGCTGAATCAAGCCATCGACAGCGGCGATCTGGCCCAGGCCCAGGCGTTGTATTTGCCGGCCCGCGCGGCGTATCAGCGTCTGGCCCCCGCCGCACAACGCCTGGCGGAACTGGACAACAGCATCAACGCCCGCGCCGATTACTTCGAAAAACGCGAGCAGGATCCGGCCTTCGTCGGTTTCCACCGTCTCGAATACGCGCTGTTCCAGCAACGCAAACTCGACGGGCTGACACCGATTGCCCAAGGCTTGCTCGACAACGTCACCACGCTGAAACAACAGCTGCTTGTTCAGTCGCTGCCGCCGGAGCAACTGGTGGAAATCGTCGTGCGCAACCTCAACACCCTCGCCGACGTGCGCGCCGCCAGCGGCGAAGAGGAACGCTACAGTCACAGTGATCTCAACGGCTTCGCGGCCAATCAGGAAACCGCGCGCAAAGTCGTCGAACTGCTGCGCCCGCTGCTGAGCAAATCCGCCGCCGACCTGCTGCCGAAAATCGACGGCGCGCTGGCTGATTTCGATACCACGCTGGACGGTTTCAGGGTCAAGGACGGCTACGCCAGTTACGACACCGTCAACGGTGAACAACGCAAGCAGATCGCCGACAAGGCCAAGGCCCTGGCCGACGCCCTCGACGCCATTGATCCCGCCCTCGGCCTCTCCGGCCTGTAAGCAGAAGACGACTACCGATGAACGATTCCGAACACTTCAACCTGCAACGTCGCCGCGTACTGATGGGCATGGGCGCCGCCGGTGTCGCACTGGCCGGCACCGCTTTGAGTTGCCCGGCGATGGCCGCCGCGCCTGCGCAAGTCACCGAAGCGCCGAGCAGCGACAAGACCCAGGATCACCACGATTTCCATGGCGTGCACCAGACTGGCATCGTCACCCCGCGTCCGGCGGCCGGCATGCTGGTGTCGTTCGATGTGCTGGCCAGCGACCGTGAAGACCTGGAGCGGCTGTTCCGCACCCTCAACGAGCGCATCGCGTTCCTGATGAAAGGCGGCCCGGTGGCGCAGATCGATCCGAAGTTGCCGCCGCCGGATTCCGGAATCCTCGGCCCGGTGGTGACGCCGGACAACCTGACCATCACCGTGTCCGTCGGCGAGTCACTGTTCGACGAGCGCTTCGGTCTGGCCGCCGCCAAACCCAAGCGTCTGGTGCGCATGGTCGGTTTCCCCAACGATGCGCTGGAAGCCGATTGCTGCCACGGCGATTTAAGCCTGCAGTTCTGCTCCAACACCGCCGACACCAACATCCACGCCCTGCGCGACATCGTGAAGAACCTGCCGGACCTGCTGCTGGTGCGCTGGAAACAGGAAGGCAGCGTGCCTCCGCAAGCCCCAGCCAAACCCGGCGTGCCGGCGCAATCGGCGCGTAACTTTCTGGGTTTTCGCGACGGTTCGGCCAACCCGGATTCCAACGACGGCAAGGCCATGGATCGCATCGTCTGGGTGCAACCGGGCAGCGACGAACCGGCCTGGGCGGCCCACGGCAGTTATCAGGCGGTGCGAATCATCCGCAACTTCGTCGAACGCTGGGACCGCACGCCGTTGCAGGAACAGGAAAGCATCATCGGCCGGGTGAAAACCACCGGCGCGCCGATGGGCGCCAGCCATGAAACCGAAGTCCCGGATTACAGCAAGGACCCGGAAGGCAAGCTGACCAAGCTCGACGCGCACATTCGCCTGGCCAATCCGCGCACCGTCGCGAGCCAGGCCAACCTGATCCTGCGCCGGCCGTTCAACTACTCCAACGGGGTGAACAAGAACGGCCAGCTCGACATGGGCCTGCTGTTCATCTGTTACCAGGCCGACCTGGAAAAAGGCTTCATCACCGTGCAGACCCGCCTCAACGGCGAACCGCTAGAGGAATACCTCAAGCCGGTCGGCGGCGGTTACTTCTTCACCCTGCCGGGTGTCACGGGCGACAAGGACTTCATCGGTCGCTCGCTGCTCAACGCTACTCAACCAAAAACAACTGCATAGCATTCAACAGGAGCCGCCCCCATGAAAAAGACGCCACTCGCGTTATTGCTGACCCTTGGTTTGCTCAACACCCCGCTGTCGGCATTCGCCGCGACCGCGCCACTGGATCTGGTGGGGCCGGTGTCGGACTACAAGATTTACGTCACCGAACAACTGGATGAATTGGCCAGCCACACCCAGCAGTTCACCGACGCGGTGAAAAAAGGCGACCTGGCCACCGCGCAAAAGCTCTACGCGCCAACCCGCGTTTTTTATGAGTCGATCGAGCCGATCGCCGAGCTGTTCAGTGACCTCGACGCGTCCATCGACTCCCGCGTTGACGACCACGAGCAAGGCGTGAAAGCCGAAGACTTCACCGGTTTCCACCGCATCGAATACTCGCTGTTCTCGGAAAAAAGCACCAAGGATCTCGACGCCCTGGCCGATGGCCTGAACAAGGACGTGAAAGACCTGCAGACCCGCGTCGCCGGCCTGACCTTCCCGCCGGAAAAAGTCGTCGGCGGCGCCGCTGCGCTGCTCGAAGAAGTCGCCGCGACCAAGATCTCCGGTGAAGAGGACCGTTACAGCCACACCGACCTGTACGACTTCCAGGGCAACATCGACGGCGCGAAGAAAATCGTCGACCTGTTCCGTCCGCAGATCGAGAAACAGGACAAGGCCTTCGTCGCCAAAGTCGACAAGAACTTCGCCACCGTGGACAAGATCCTGGCCAAGTACAAGACCAAGGACGGTGGCTTCGAGACTTACGACAAGGTGAAGGACAACGACCGCAAAGCGCTGGTCGGCCCGGTCAATACCCTGGCGGAAGACCTGTCGACACTGCGTGGCAAGCTCGGTCTGAACTGAGTCCGCGCATAAAAAAATCCCCCGGACGCGTCCTGCGTTCGGGGGATTTTTTGTGGGCCGGTTTTAAAGAATGCGATAGAGCAACCGCTCGACCCGCACCCGGCTCACACGCTTGAGAAATTTCGCCACACCCGCCGGGTAGTCCGGCAAGGCTTCCAGATCCTGGAAGCGTGCGATTCGCGTGGTGTGAACGAAGATGTTCTCCAGCTCCACGCGGCGCGGCTCCAGCCACTCGCCTTTCGGGTCATCGATCAGCAAGGCGTTTTCCAGATCGAGACGGAACGCCCGCGGATTGAGGTTGTTGCCGGTCAGCAGCGTATAGCGCTGGTCGATCCACATGCCCTTGAGGTGATAGCTGTTGTCGCCCTCACGCCACAGGTGCAGGTTCAACTGGCCGCTGTCGATGTTGCGCTGATGTCGCTTGGCGAAACGGCGCAGGCTGATCTCGTACAGGTACGGCAGCGCGGCGATCACCTTGAACGGCTCGGTCGGCGGGATGTAGAAGTCGTTGGCGGTCTTGTCGCCGACCACGATGTCGATCTTCACGCCGCGAGCCAGCGCCCGGTTGATCTCGCGGATCACCCCCAGCGGCAGATTGAAGTACGGCGTGCAGATGGTCAGTTGCTTCTGGGCGCTGGCGATCAGCTCCAGAATCACCCGGTTCAGCGGGTTGTTCTTGCCCACGCCGAGCAACGGACTGACCGACAGGCCGGTATGCGCCGTGCTGCCGGCACTGGTGTCGTACGCCGCGTATTTGAGACGGCTGCGCAGATCGCCGATGTCGTTGCGCAGGCTGCGGGTGGTCGGCAGGTTCGGCAGGTCGAGGCGATGCACTGCTTTCGATTCGATCAGGCCGTGCTTGACCAGATGGTGCATCGAGTCCGCCAGTTCGCGGCTTTGCAGCACGTGATAACGGTCGAAACGGTACTTGTCGAATTTGTGCAGGTAGACGTTGTTCAGGCTGGCACCGCTGTAGACCACGCAATCGTCGATCACGAAGCCTTTGAGGTGCAGCACGCCGAACAACTCGCGGGTCTGCACCGGCACGCCGTAGACCGGCACCACGCTCTGGTGGGTGCGGGTCATTTCCTGATACCACGCCGAGTTGCCCGGCTGCTTGCCGGCACCGATCAAGCCGCGCTGGGCCCGCAGCCAGTCGACGACCACCGCGATTTCAAGCTCGGGACGCTTGAGTTTGGCGGCGTGCAAGGCATCGAGAATTTCCTGGCCGGCTTCGTCGTTTTGCAGATAAAGCGCGACGAGGTAGATGCGCTGGGTCGCCTGGGCGATTTTCTCCAGCAGGCAACGGCGGAAATCGGCGGCACCGGGCAGGATCGTCACGGCCTCGGCGGTCAGCGGAAAGCTGCGCAGTTTGGGCAGCAGAGAGCGTTTGAAAAGCAACGGCATAGGGCTCGCAATGGGTCGAATCCGAAGAACCCGAGAGCTTACACCATCAACTCCTTCGGGTCTTGTGAGTGTCTGTAATGACTTCATCACCAGCCGCCAGGTTCCCTCGGCTGAAATGCATTTTCCTGTGGGAGCCAGCCTGCTGGCGATCGCTAACTTCCAGATGAACAAAATATCTGCTTGACCAAGGAGAACGATCGTTCTACTGTTCACCACATGAACGAAATCACACGCAACGACACAACCCGAGACATCATTCTGGATGTCACCGAAAAGTTGATCTACAAAAGTGGCATCGCGGCCACCGGCATGGATCTTCTGGTGAAAACCGCCGGCGTTTCCAGAAAGAGTATCTACCGCTACTTCGCCAACAAGGAGGAGCTGACCGTCGCCGCCCTGCAACGCCGCGACGTGCGTTGGATGCACTGGTACAGAAGCACCGTCGATCAGGCCGAAACCCCGGCCGACCGCCTGCTCAACCTGTTTACCGTGCTCAAGGGCTGGTTCGCCTCGGAAGGCTTTCGGGGCTGTGCCTTCATCAATACCAGTGGCGAAACCGGTGATCCCGAGGATCCGGTCCGCCTGGTCGCCAAAGACCACAAACAGAAACTGCTCGACTACCTGTGCGAGCTGTGTACCGAACATGGTGCCGAGGATCCGCAACTGCTGGCCAAACAGCTGCTGATCCTGATTGACGGCGCCATTACCGTAGCGCTTGTGATGGGTGATCACAGTGCCGCCGATAATGCGCAATGCATGGCGCGAAAGTTATTGGACCTGTAACGCCTTAATAAGCCTGACACGTTGTTTAACTGTTAATAGATCGGGAGACAAACATGTCTACTGCAGCCGAAGTTCGTCCGCCATTGCCACCGTTCAACCGTGAATCGGCCATTGAAAAAGTTCGTCTGGCCGAGGATGGCTGGAACTCCCGCGACCCGGAGCGCGTGTCGCTGGCCTACACCCTGGACACCAAATGGCGGAACCGCGCCGAATTCGCCAACAACCGCGAAGAAGCCAAGGGTTTCCTGACCCGCAAATGGGCCAAGGAACTGGATTACCGCCTGATCAAGGAACTCTGGGCCTACTCCGACACCCGCATCGCCGTGCGCTACGCCTACGAATGGCACGACGACTCGGGCAACTGGTTCCGCTCCTACGGCAACGAAAACTGGGAGTTCGACGAGCACGGCCTGATGTTCCAGCGTTACGCCTGCATCAACGACATGCCGATCAAGGAAAGCGAACGCAAGTTCCACTGGCCGCTGGGCCGGCGCCCGGATGATCATCCGGGGTTGTCGGAACTGGGTCTGTAATTCAGCAGCCGATCCCTCCTGCTCAGTGTGCAGGAGGGATCTTCAGGCAACTTCGGCAGTCCGGGCCGATTGCGCTTTGGCTTCCAGCTCCCGCACCAGCGGCAACACCCGCTGACCGAAATACTCCACCTCTTCCTGAAAATGCAGGAAACCCGCCAATACCAGGTCCACCCCCACCGCTTTCAACGCCACGATCCGTTCGGCAATCTGCTGCGGCGTACCGATCAGATTGGTCTTGAAGCCGTCGTTGTACTGCACCAGATCCTCAAAGGTCGATTTGGCCCAGTTGCCCTCACCTTCCGGCGACGCCCTGCCCGCCTGTTTCGCTGCATCACCGAAGGCATTCACCGCTTCCGGGTCAGCCTGATCGATGATCTGCGCCAGCACCGCTTTGGCTTCTTCTTCGGTATCTCGGGCGATCACAAAAGCATTCACCCCGATTTTTACTGAATGATGGTTTGCCGCCGCTTTGGCGCGAATGTCGTCGACCTGTGCCTTGATGCCCTCGACGCTGTTGCCGTTAGTGAAATACCAATCCGACACCCGCGCCGCCATGTCACGTGCGGCACGGGAGCTGCCGCCCTGAAAGATTTCCGGGCGGCCCAGCGGCTTCGGTTTGAGGCTGTAGTTGTCGAAGCGATAGAAATCGCCACGGAAGGTGAAGTTGTCCTGACTCCAGATCCCTCGCAATGAACGGATGAACTCTTCCGAGCGACGATAGCGCTCGTCGTGCTCCAGCCAATGCTCGCCAATGGCCTGGAATTCGCCCCTGAACCAGCCGCTGACGATATTCACCGCAATCCGGCCGTTGGTGAGTTGATCGATGGTCGCCAACTGTTTGGCCGCCAGTGCCGGTTGCCACGGGCCGGGCAAGATGGCGGCGATGACTTTGAGTTGGCTGGTGGCCGCGAGCAGCGCGTGGCTGAAGGCAACCGATTCATGCTGAAACTCGGCGCCGTAACCGGCGGTGAAGCGGATTTGCGTCAGGGCGTATTCGAAACCCGCCGCCTCGGCCAATTGCGCCAGTTTGCGGTTGTAGTCGATGCCCCAGTCGGTGCGTTGCTCGATCCTGCTGACCACCAGCCCACCGCTGACGTTCGGCACCCAGTAGGCAAATTTCACGGCTTGCTGACTCATTGGCGTGTCCTCGGGACAGTTGATGAAGATGAGTGAGCTAGAGCAGCAAGCGTGCCAGCGGCGGGAGACCCGGTTTTATTGGGGTTTCAGGCAACAGGAATGCACGGTGAGAGGGTGAATTGTTGGGTGCGTGTTGGGTGGGCAACAGTTGAGCCGTCGCTGGTCGAGTCTTATGGGTCGCCGCAACATTCGGAAATGAGTAACATGACTGCCCTCCCCGCAGCCCAGCTCTGCGCCCTGCCGAAATAAGCCGATTCCATGCCTTTCGAACTCAGCGTTGACCTCACCACCCTGGCCGTTCTGGCTCTTGTCGCTTTCATTGCCGGATTCATCGACGCCATCGCCGGCGGTGGCGGTCTGTTGACCACACCGGCGCTGCTCACTGCCGGCCTGCCGCCGCACCTGGTGCTGGGCACTAATAAACTGAGTTCGACCTTCGGCTCGGCCACCGCCAGTTTCACCTTCTACCGACGCAAGCTGTTCCATCCCAAGCAGTGGATGCACGCCATCGTCGGCACGCTGGTCGGTGCGCTGACCGGTGCCATCGTCGCCCATTACCTGCCCGCCGAATGGCTGAACAAGATGCTGCCGGTGATCGTCTTCGCCTGTGGCCTGTACCTGTTGTTTGGCGGCACGCCGAAAGCGCCGTTGGACAGCGATGCACCGATCAAAAAGAAGTGGCAATCGACCCAGGGCTTCAGCCTCGGTTTCTACGACGGCGTGGCCGGCCCCGGCACTGGCGCGTTCTGGACTGTCAGCAGTCTGCTGCTGTACCCGATCGATCTGGTCAAGGCCAGCGGCGTGGCGCGCAGCATGAACTTCGTCAGCAACATTGCGGCGCTGTCGGTGTTCGTGTTTTCCGGGCAGGTGGACTGGATCATCGGCCTGAGCATGGGCCTGTCGGTGATGGTCGGCGCGTTCTTCGGGGCGCGCACCGCGATCAGCGGCGGCGCCAAGTTCATTCGTCCGGTGTTCATCACCGTGGTGCTGGGGTTGACCGTGCGCCTAGCCTGGCAGCACTGGTTCAGCGTGGCCTAAGCGCCGCGCCACATAGACGTCGATCAGGTATCGGGCAATCGATTTGGACGCCGGCAATGGCGGCAGATCGTGCACGTTGAACCACTGGGCGTCTTCGATCTCGTCTTCCTGGCAGACAATTTCGCCACCGGCGTATTCGGCATGGAAGCCGAGCATCATCGAGTGCGGGAACGGCCAGCACTGGCTGCCCATATACTGAATGTTCTTCACCTCGATCTGCACTTCCTCGCGCACTTCGCGAATCAGACAATCCTCGGCCGATTCCCCCGGTTCGGCAAACCCGGCCAGCGTGCTGTAGACCCCGGTGACAAAACGCGGTGAGCGCGCCAGCAGCACTTCATCGCCACGGGTCACCAGCACGATCATGCTCGGCGAAATCCGCGGATAACTGCGCAGATCGCAGGGCTGGCAATACATCGCCCGCTCCCGCGGCACCTGGGTCATGGCCTGACCGCAATTGCCGCAAAACCGGTGTTCCCGAGCCCACGTCCCGATTTGCGCGGCGTAGCCCAGCACTTTGTAGATCGTGTGATCGCCGTCGAGCATGAACGCCCGCAGGCCTTTCCAGTTGCAACCCGGCACCTCGCTGGTGCTGTGCAGTTCCAGCAGATACACCGGTTCGCCATCGAGATGACCGATACCGTGTTCGGCGAGGATCGACAAGTCCTGGCGCTTGAGCCATTCCCGGGGGAACAGCACGCCGTTGTCATCGAACAGGAAACCCTCGGGGCTGCGCGCCACGGCCCAGCCGCCGGGTTGATCGGTGTCCAGTACTGCAGTGGTCCAGCGAGATGTCATGGTTTCTCAATCCAGAAATTCGGGTTTCTGTTTGCTCATATGGGCGGCCATGGCCACGCGCAAATCGTTGGATTGCAGCATGGCGGCGTTCCAGGTGGCAACGTACTCGAGACCGTCGTCAATGCGATGGTCGCGCATGTAGCTGATCATTTCCTTGGTGCCGGTGACCGCGATCGGCGACTTGCCGGCGATGTCCCGGGCAATGTCCATCACGCCTTCGATCAAGCCGTCCTTGTCGCTGTAGACGCGATTGACCAGGCCGATGCTGCGCGCTTCTTCGGCGCCAAAGGTGCGACCGGTGTAAGCCAGTTCACGCAGCATGCCGTCACCGATGATCCGTGGCAACCGTTGCAAGGTGCCGACGTCAGCCGCCATGCCGATGTCGATTTCCTTGATCGAGAATTGCGCGTCTTCGGCGGCGTAGCGCATGTCGCAGGCGGCGATCAGGTCGATAGCGCCGCCCAGGCAATAACCCTGGATCGCCGCGAGTACCGGTTTACGGCAATTGTCGACCGCATTGAACGAGGCTTGCAGGGTCAGGATCTTTTTGCGCAGCAGGCGCGCATTGCGGCCCACGTCCTTGCCCAGCTCATTGGCCACACCGGCCAGCATCATCAGGTCGATGCCCGAGGAGAAATGTTTACCGGCACCGCTGAGCACCACCACCCGCACTTCGTCGGTGTCGTCGATCCACTGGAACACCTCGACGATTTCGCTCCAGAACGCGGCGTTCATCGAGTTGATCTTTTCCGGACGATTGATCTGCACATGGGCGATGTTGTCGGCCAGTTCGACGCTGAAGGCGGTGTATTGAGTCATGGCAGAAATCCTTTACCGGGCTGAAAATGAGGCCCGAACTATAACAAGGCATCAGCACGGCGGTTCGGCCAAATGCGGGACTCTAGCCGTTCTTCACCGCGACGAAGGCGGCGGTCTCGTAAGGCACCGTCACTATCTCCCTGCCCCGCAGCTGCGGCTCGCCGGCAATCAGTTGAGCAATCTGCTCGTCGATCTTCGCGCGCTGCTGATCGCTCAGCGCGGCAATGAAACTGGTGGAGCGCACCCGGTTGAAAATCACATCTTCCGGCGAGCCGGTGTGGCCATGCTGAAAGTGCTGGGCCTGCAATGGCCCGAACGCCGGATGGGGAAAAGCCTTGCGCCATTCGCCGGTATAGAAGCGCGGTGTATCGCCTTCCAGCGCATTGACGATGGCGTCCAGCTTGGGCACCCAGTCGATCCGGGTGTCGCGCAGGTTCCAGATCAGGCCCAGTTTGCCGCCCGGTTTGAGGACCCGGGCGATTTCATCCAGCGCCTCGGTGCTGGCAAACCAGTGAAAGGCCTGCGCGCACACCACCGCATCCACCGAGGCATCGGGCAACGGCAGATCCGTTGCCGTACCGCTGACGGCCAGCACCTGCGGCCAGGCCAGCGACAGTTTTTCCAGCATCTGCGCCACCGGTTCCACGGCAATCACCTGGGCGCCGGTCGCCACCAGCCGTCCGGTGAACTTGCCGGTGCCGGCGCCGAGGTCGATAACGGTCTTGTGACCATTGAGGCCCAGTGTGCCCGTCAGCCATTCGCTGACCGCCGGCGGATAGTCGGGCCGGCCTTTGACGTAGGTGTCGGCAGCGGTTTTGTAGCCGCTGGCAGCCGCGTGGTGAACCTGATCTTTCATGGCCAAACTCCCATGGTAGAACTGCAGATCGACGACGAACGATGACGAGCATAGCGCCGGAAAAAGGGCTTTCCTTTAACAAAGCCTGACAAAGCAATGAATAAATTTTCACCCTGTGGTGTTCAAAGTGAAACATGACCCCCTGTGGAGCCTTGCCCATGACTATCCGTTCCGTTATGTTCGCCGCCCCGTTGCTGGTGGCCGCGATGTTGTCCAGCCCTTTGGCCCTGGCCCACGGCGATGAAGACGAGCCGGTGCAGAAACCCAACTGCCCCAAAGGCCAGGTGTTCGACACCAAGACGCAGAAGTGCGTGATGCAGACCAGCCATCTGGTGCCCGACGCCGACCGGACCGACTACGCCTACCGTCTGGCCAAGGCCGGCCGTTATGAAGAAGCCCTGGCCCTGCTCGATACGCTGGAACAACCGAACACCGCCAAGGCCCTCAACTATCGCGGTTACGCCACGCGCAAACTGGGGCGCACTGACGAAGGCATCGGTTATTACCTGCAATCGGTGAAACTCGATCCGCAGTACGCGCAAGTCCGCGAGTACCTGGGCGAAGCCTATGTGATCAAGGGCCGCGTCGATCTGGCGCAGGAGCAGTTGCAGCACATCCAGAAGATCTGCGGCACGACCTGCGAGGAATACCGGGACCTGGCCGAAGCCATCAACGATTCATCGAAAACCTGACACGACACGTGGAGGCGAACATTTTCAGCGATCAGGCCTTCAGGGCCGAACTCGGGCAACACCTGGCGCGCCTGTGGCGTTACGGCTTGCTGCTGTCGCGCAACCGGCACGTGGCCGAGGATCTGGTGCAAGCCACCTGCGTGCGGGCGCTGGAGCGTTCGGGTCAGTACGTGGCCGGCACACGCATGGATCGCTGGCTGCTGAGCATTCTGCATTCGATCTGGCTCAACGAAGTGCGCGCCCGCCGGGTGCGCCAGGGCCAGGGCGTGGCGGACGCCGACAGCCAGCTGACGTTCGATGGCGAATACGCCGCGCAAACCCACGTCATGGCCGCGCAGGTGATCCGCCGGGTCGATGCGCTGCCGGAAACCCAACGTGAAACGGTGTATCTCGCTTACGTCGAGGGCCTGTCCTATCGCGAAGTCGCCGAAATCCTGCAAGTACCGATCGGCACGGTCATGAGCCGGCTGGCCACCGCGCGCCTGAAACTGGCCGAATACCCGCCGCTGCAAGCGGTCCCGAACAGCCCCGCAGGAGACCGGCAATGAATGCGCCTTCCGACGAGCAACTGGTGGCGTATCTGGACGATGAACTGGATCGCGAACAGCGCAGCCAACTCGACAACCTCATCGCCGACGATCCGCTGCTGAGCCTGCGGGTGCAATGGCTGAGTCGCAGCAGTCTGCCATTCAAGGCGGCCTACGACGAACTGGCGCAACAGGCGCCGCTTGATCGCTTGCAGGCCCGGCTCGACGCCGCGCCGTCACCGCAGAAACCCGTTTTCAGCCGGCGCTGGTTCATCGGCGCAGCGGCAGCGGGCGTTGCACTCGCCGCTGTCGCGGCGGACCGCTTGTTTCTGGCCTGGCAGGCACAGCAATCGCACAACTGGCGCGAGCTGGTGGGCGATTACATGGCGCTGTATGTGCCGCAGACCCTTGAGCATTTACCTACCGACGAGGCCTCGCAATTGGCGCAGTTGCGAACCGTCGATGCGCGGCTCGGCGTGAGTCTGTCGCCGGCGAAACTGAAACTGCCCGGTGCGCAGTTCAAACGTGCGCAATTGCTTGAATATGGCGGTGTGCCGATTGCGCAGATGACCTGGCTCGATGCCAAATATGGCCCGCTGGCGCTGTGCGTCACCCGAACCAACAGCGGCAGCCAGCCGCTGGCCCATGAGCGCCGGCACGGAATGAACGTGGTGTACTGGACCGAGCGTGAACACGCCTGGATGCTGATCGGCCATCACCCGGCTTCCGAGCTGGAAGACATGGCGAAAATGTTTAAGACCCGGCTGAACGTTTAAAGAATTTTGTCACTATGCTGCTCGGGTGATTTTCCCAGAAGGATGGATTTATGCCGATTTCGCCACGCACCGCCCTGCTGGTCATCGACGTGCAGAACGACTTCATTCCCGGCGGCCAGTTGGCCGTGCCCGAAGGTGACCTGATCGTCCCGCTGATCAACCGGCTTGCCGGGCAGTTCAAGCAAGTGGTGATCGCCCAGGACTGGCACCCGGCCGGGCATGCTTCGTTTGCCTCCAGCCACCCCGGCCGCCAGCCTTACGACGTGATTCAACTGCCGTATGGCGAGCAGACACTGTGGCCGGATCACTGCATTCAGGGCTCACGCGGTGCCGAGTTTCACTCGGGACTCGATCTGCCCCATGCGCAATTGATCATCCGCAAGGGCTGCAACCCGGACATCGACAGCTATTCGGCGTTTCTGGAAGCGGATCGCGTCACGACCACGGGTCTGGCGGGTTATCTGAAGGAACGCGGCATCGACACGGTGTACATGGTCGGCCTGGCGCTGGATTTTTGCGTGATGTTCTCCGCCTTGGACGCGCGAGCGTCGGGGTTCAATGCGTTTGTGGTGCTGGATGCTTGCCGGGCGATTGATTTGAACGGCTCGCTGGCGGCAGCGATCGAGCGGATGCAGGTGGCCGGGGTCGGGCTGATCCAGTCGACTGAACTGCTCTGATGATGCCCGTTCCCGCCTAGCGCACTGATCGTTCCCACACTCTGGACTGACCGCGGTCGCGGGGAATTAGGCTCTGTAACTGTTGTGCGAGGCAATTCGGTGGCGAAGCATTTCGCCCAGTTGCTGTACGTCGTCCACCTGATTGCTCTCGTAGAGGAGCGATACCGCGAAGGTCGATCATGGCAGGTTCAGCGTCGAGGCGTACGACAAACCCGGGACGTGTCAACCGGTCTGCAACGGGAAGATTACGACGAACGGTTGATTTTTCGGGGTTCACCTGTCAGATCTGACAGTAGCAAGGCACGGACGCGCGGTGTTTGATGACGGTACCCGTTGCAGCTCACGCAACCACTATCTCGAATACCAGGGCGCAGAAGATGAGCAGTCCGTTTACGGTTTTTCCCGCCAAAATTGTTGGGGGAGTCAAGAGCCCCATTTACTACCCCGACCCCAACGTGAAACCACACTACGGCGTACCGCTCGCACTCTTCTCCGTGCCCGGCGATTTGCTGCGCCTTGAGATTATTCCCTGGGACAAGCAGGCGGTGAACGATAGTGGATGGTTGATCATCAACAAGGGCGCTCCCCTATTCATGAAAACCATCCAAACGGGGGAAGACGGCAAGACTTTCTTCCATGACGTGCCTAAAGCCTTTTTAAATGATGGCCTCAACACGCTGGTGGTGCGGGTCACTAACCAGGTCCAGCCCGGAGGAACGGATTCGATTGATCTGCTAACACTGGTCCACATTCCGCGCCCGGGAGGAGAAGTGGCGGGTTCGGGACCCAATCCGAATCTGACTTTTACAGTGTCCCACACGAGCGTAGGTCCCACAGAGGCTGCAAACGGGGTCGATGTCACCTTGCGCTACACCTACATGCGAGAAGGTGACGTTATTGGCCTTGATCTGGACGGTCGATCCTATCCGCATACAGTGACCGCAACACAGGCTTTGCTTGGCCAAGTGGTCATAAAGCTCTTCGCCAAGGATTTCTGGCAGGACAATAAACAGTTCGCCATTCGTTTCCGGGTGACTGACAGTCTCGGCAACACATCGGGCCCGCTGGCGATCTGGTCGGCAACCACCAACATCGATGTGCAGGTGAAACAGCCTGCCCTCGATCTTATCCCCCCCAAAGTACTGGAAGCGAAGGAAGCGAACGGTACGCAATTGAATTTCGAGAAGGATTTTTATCAGAACACCCACGCCACCGTAGAAGTGCAATACACGGGTTCCAACGCAGGACAGAAAGTCAGAGTCTATTGCATCGGACGCGCGGAAACTTACGGCAGCGAGACCCAGACAGTTTCTTCAGCCGGGCAAAAATTGACGTTTTTGATCCCGCGTCGAGTGATCGTCGACTCCATCGCCAACAAGATCCAATTCTCTTACACCGTTATTCTGCCGAACACAGAACCCGAGCGTCCCTCCAAAGACCTCGACGTCAACATCACCCGACAGAAGCACATCTGTGGCGTACCCACGATCAACGCTGCCAGAGACAACCTCAGGCTTTACGCCCCAAATCCCCTCGAAGCGCAATACACGGTACGTATTTCATTGACCATCGATGGTCAGACACGTCTCGACAGCCAAGAGATCCCTTACGTCCAGGGTTCCTACATGGACTTCGGGGTTCCGCGAGGCTGGGTGAGCAGCAACCCAGGCAAAACCGGCTATTTCAACTATTCCATCAGGCGTACGGGTAGCACGGACCTCATCATTTTTTCGCCGTATGTGAAGGTCCTCCTCTAGGAAGACTCATCTTCAGCAATAACGCCAATCACTCACCGGCCCGTTAACAGGGGCCGAGGGTCCGGTCGTGCACAAGATAATCAACTTACTACTTTTGGCTCTGCTGGTCGGTTGCGCACAAGTGGCGACTCCGCCGGCCGACACGATCAATGGCAACGGCGCACAAGTACTCAGCGGCCCGGCCATCGCGGCGCAACTCAACACCCTTTACAGTCGCACCTTCCCCAACTGCAACAAATCCGACTCGCAGCCAGCATTCCTGTGTTCAGGGGTGACACTGCGGGTCACGGTAAAAGATCCGAACAATCAGTACAAAGTCTGGGACCCTAGCCCGACATCGGTCGGGTCAGGTGGAGTTTCTTTCTCCTATCTGCGCAGTGATGCCAATTTCGGCCGTCTCGCGTGGGGTAATCAGAATGGCTACATCCTGTACCCGATTTTCGAAGCCCCCGCTGACAAGATCGATCTGGATTATCTGTGTGCCTACCCCCAGGATGCCTGGACCTGGCATCGCGATCCGAACAGTGTCTGCGGTCCTCATAAAGACTACCCAGTGCAAAGTCAGCTTTGTCAGAACGCCGGAGTGACAACTGCGGAGCAGTGGCTCGCTGTCTGGAACATCGCGGGCGGTAACCCGAATCTGCGTCAGTGCGGATTCGATATTCGTGACGAGCGCAATGCGCTCGGCGGCATTGCGTTTTATCAATCTGTCCGAGCCAAAACGCTAAGGGGAGCGGCTGGATTCGTGGAGCATAACGAAGTCATCATCAAAACCTGGACATCCAGAAACCCGAACATTTTTCCGATCATGGCTTTTTTCTATATCGCTGGCGGCACCAACGCCGGTCTCGCGGATGCCCAGTACAACCAACGGGACTTCTACAACTCGACCAACCCGAAAATCGTCGTGCCGATCATTGCACTGACACCCGCGAACAGCGTGACCGACAAAGCCACCTTCAGCTTTCTCGCCGGGGATCAGGCGGTCACTCAATAATTTGAGTGCCCCGCCAGAGGAGGTTTTCTGATAAGCGACTCAAGCTCGGGTTGAGCGACGCAGCCGCGCCATGCTCAAGGTATCGAGCCACTGCCCGTCGCGCACGGCGTAGTCGCGAAACAGGCCCGCGGTCTCGAAGCCGAACTTGCGGTAGAGGCCGATGGCCGCCTCGTTGTCGGCGTACGGAACGATCATCAGGTCGGGGTTGGCAGCCAGAGCCTGAACCTCGCCCCACCCAACGGCGAACCTTCCACCGTCAACGTCCCGCCTTGGGCTTCCAGCGCCCGCCGGCTGATCGCCAGCCCCAGGCCAAACCCGCCGGTCGCCCGATCGCGGCTGCGGTCCAGTCGATAGAACGGCTCGAAAATCCGCTCCCGCTCGTCTTCCGGAATGCCGATTCCGTCATCGTCCACCCAGATCTCGCAGCCCTTCGGGCAGACCTGCACGCCAATCTGAATGCGCTTTTCGCAGTAGCGCATGGCGTTGCGCAGCAGGTTCTGAATCGCGCGGGCCGTCAAGCGCGGGTCGAGGGAGAAGCGTTCCAACTGATTGTGCAGCAACACATCGATGACGATTTCCGGGGATTCCAGTTCTTCATCGACGCTGCCCAGAATGCTGTCGATGAACTCGTCCAGCGACACTTCGACCTGCTCCGGCAACTTCGCCGGATTCTGCAGGCGACTGTAGGACAGCAACTCCAGCACCAGTTCATCCAGTTCACGAATGTGCGCGACCAGCCCTTGCAAGCGTTCGCGGCTGGCTTGCGGCAAGTCATCGGACAGCGCCAGCGCCAGGCCGAAGTCCAGGCGGGTCAGCGGCGTGCGGAGTTCGTGGGACACGGCGTTGAGCAGATCGCGTTGCTGGTTGAGCAGGTTTTCGATGTCGCCGGCCATGGTGTCGAACACGTGGGCCAGGCTGCCGATGTTGGAGCTCGGGCCAATCTGCGTACGCTCGCTCAAATGGCCCTTGCCGAAACGTTCGGCCGTGCCCTTGAGGCGTTCCAGATCGCGCCAGTGCGGACGAAACCAGAGCAACAGGCACGCCAGCAGACTCGCGCCGATCAGCACGTTGATGCTCCAGTACAACAGGTTCACGTCCATCGGATCCGGCGGCACCACCATCTGCACCGCCATTTCGTCGTTCAGTGGCGTGACCGCCAACGTGCGCCAGCCCCAGTCGCCCACCCGCACCATGTTCTCTCCGCGCCGCAGCCGCTCTTGCTCGATGGCGGTGAAGCCGGGGTCATCGATACGGGCGAGCACGATGTGCAGCGGCTGGAAGTCCTTGTCCATCGACGCCGCGAGCGCCGGCCACTGATCCTGCGGCACCGCGCGAAACTGCTTGGTGATCAGCGATTGCAGACCACGGGAATAGTCGAGGTTGTAGGTGACGAACCGCTGCTTGAACACCATCACCACCAGATCCGGCACCAGATAGATCGCCGCACTGTAGGAGACGATCGTCACCAGATAGAGGCGAAACAGGATTCTGAACATCGAATCAGCATTCCCACTCGGAACGGCTGAACAGATACCCCTTGCCCCACACGGTCTTGATCTTGCGCGCCTCGCCGGCGTGGTCGTCGAACTTGCGTCGCAGCTTGGAAATCGCCACGTCCACCGAACGGTCAGTGCCGTTGAACTCGATACCGCGCAGGCGTTGCAGGATCTGGTCGCGGCTCAGCACTTCACCGGCATGACGGGCCAGCACCACCAGCAGGTTGTATTCGCCGCTGGACAGTTCCACCGGTTGTTCGCGCCAGGTCACCGTGCGCTCCGACAGGTCGATGCACAGGTTGCCCATCAGGATCCGGTCGTTGGCGGTCATCGGCTCGCCGAGGCTGCTGCGCCGCAGCAAGGTGCGTACCCGCGCCAGCAGGACCCGTGGCTCGCAGGGTTTGGTGACGTAATCGTCGGCGCCCATTTCCAGGCCCAGTACCTGATCGTGGCTGTCGTCACGGGCGGTGAGCATCAGGATCGGCAGCGTTGCCGAATCGGCCCGCAGCAATCTGCAAACCTGCAAGCCGTCGAGGCCCGGCAGCATCAGGTCGAGAATCACCAGATCCGGCGGATTGAGCCGCGCCCGTTCGCGCACATGGTCGCCACGGCCGATCACGCTGACGGAGTAACCGTTGCGCTCCAGATAGCTGGAAATCAGTTCGGCGAGGGCGGTGTCGTCTTCGACCAGAAGAATGTTGGGCATTGAGGTGATCCAGAACAGGCGGTGGCGACTGCTATGTCGCAAAAAATTTCAAGGCCTGAAGGATATACGCCCTCGCCCGTCCCTGAGCAAAACCCTTACACAATTTCACACAGCACCTACAAAGCTTCACCGCTACCCTCGGCGACTGTCCGTAGGATGCGCAGATCAATATTGGGGGTTGTACATGTCGAAGAATCTGCTGGCCGGGCTCGGCCTGATCGCATTGGCGCTGACGCTGAGTGCCTGTGATAAATCCTCGAACGCCGAGGAACAGGCGCCGCCGGCCACCGTGCGGATCGAAACCCTTGAGGCGCGCCCCCTGTCGATCAGCAGCGAACTGAGCGGGCGGATTGCCGCCCCGCGCATCGCCGAAGTCCGCGCCCGGGTCGCCGGCGTAGTGCTGCAACGCACCTACCGCGAAGGCAGCGACGTGAAAAAGGGCGACGTGCTGTTCCGTATCGATCCGGCGCCGTTCAAGGCTGACCTCGATAGCGCCGAAGCGGCCCTGCGCAAGGCCGAGGCAAACGCGTTCCAGGCAAAACTTCAGGAACAGCGCTACGCCCAGTTGATCGACGACAAGGCCATCAGCGCTCAGGATTACGACAACGCCCGCGCCAACGCCCGGCAGACCGCCGCCGATGTTGCCGCCAACAAGGCAGCCGTCGAGCGGGCGAAGCTGAACCTCGGTTACGCCACCGTCACCGCGCCGATTTCCGGGCGCGTCGGGCGTGCCCTGGTGACTGAAGGTGCGCTGGTCGGCCAGAACGAAACCACGCCCATGGCGCTGATCCAGCAGCTGAACCCGATCCACGCCGACCTCACCCAGTCGACCCGCGAACTCAACGAGTTGCGCAGGGCATTCCGTTCCGGCCAGTTGCAGCAGGTCGGCCAGGATCAGGTCAAGGCCACGCTGATCCAGGACGATGGCAGCCTCTATCCGCTGCCGGGCAAATTGCTGTTCAGCGATATCACGGTCGATCCGGGCACCGGACAAATCATTTTGCGCAGCGAGTTCCCCAATCCGGATCTCGATCTGTTGCCGGGCAGCTACGTTCGCGTGCGTCTGGAGCAAGGCGTGATCCAGCATGGCCTGACCGTGCCACAACGCGCGGTACAACGTGACAGCGCCGGTGTGGCGCAGGTCCTGACGGTCGACGACCAGATGCGCGTTGCCCAGCAGCCAGTGCAGCTCGGCGCGGTACAGAACGACCGCTGGATCGTCACCGGCGGCCTCAAGGCCGGCGACCGCATTGTCATCGAAGGCCTGCAACACGCCCGTCCGGGCGAAGTGGTGCAGATCGACGACACCCCTCTTCCACTTGCCCAGACCTCTGGTCAGTAAGCAGGACGCTCTTCTATGCCGCAGTTCTTTATCGACCGCCCGGTGTTCGCCTGGGTCGTCGCGTTGTTCATCCTGTTGGCCGGTGCGCTGGCCATCCCGCAATTGCCGGTGGCGCAGTACCCCGACGTCGCGCCGCCGCAGATCGAAATCTATGCCGTGTACCCCGGCGCCTCGGCGCAGACCGTCGACGAAAGCGTGGTCAGCCTGATCGAGGAAGAGCTCAACGGCGCCGATCACCTGTTGTATTTCGAATCCCAGAGCAGCCTGGGTAGCGCCACGATCAAGGCGACGTTCCAGCCGGGCACCAACCCGGAGCTGGCGCAGGTTGATGTGCAGAATCGCCTGAAAGTAGTCGAGTCGCGCCTGCCGCAAGCGGTCAATCAGCAAGGTTTGCAGGTGGAGAAAGTCTCCGCCGGTTTTCTGCTGCTGATCACTTTGACTTCCAGTGACGGCAAGCTCGACGACGTGGCGCTCAGCGATTACCTGGCGCGCAACGTGATGAACGAGATCAAACGCATCGACGGCGTCGGCAAGGCCCAGCTGTACGGCGCCGAGCGGGCGATGCGGATCTGGGTCGACCCGCAGAAGCTGATCGGTTTCAACCTGACGCCGGCCGACGTCAACGCCGCCATCGTCGCGCAGAACGCCCAGGTCTCGGCGGGCAGCATCGGCGATCTGCCGAACCCGAGCACTCAGGAAATCACCGCGACAATACTGGTCAAGGGTCAGCTTTCGACGCCCGAAGAATTTGCCGACATCGTGCTCAAGGCCAATCCGGACGGTTCCACCGTGCGCATCAAGGATGTGGCGCGGGTCGAGATCGGCAGCCAGGAATACCAGTTCGGCACCCGTCTTAACGGCAAGCCGTCCACCGCCGTCGGTGTACAACTGTCGCCGGGCGCCAACGCCCTCAGCACCGCGACCTTGATCCGGGCAAAGATGGATGAGCTGTCGCGCTACTTCCCGGCCGGCGTGGAATACAAGATCCCCTACGACACGTCGCCATTCGTGAAGGTCTCGATCACCAAAGTGATCTATACCCTCGGCGAAGCGATGCTGCTGGTGTTCGCGGTGATGTTCCTGTTCCTGCAGAACATCCGCTACACACTGATTCCGACGCTGGTGGTGCCGGTGGCGTTGATGGGTACTTTTGCGACGATGCTGGCGCTGGGTTTCTCGATCAACGTGCTGACCATGTTCGGCATGGTGCTGGCCATCGGCATTCTGGTGGACGACGCCATCGTGGTGGTAGAGAACGTCGAACGGATCATGGCCACCGAAGGCCTTTCACCGAAAGAGGCAACGCGCAAGGCGATGAGCCAGATCACCGGCGCGATCATCGGCATTACCCTGGTGCTGGTGGCGGTGTTCATTCCGATGGCGTTCATGCAGGGCTCGGTGGGCGTCATCTATCGGCAGTTCTCGTTGTCGATGGCGACTTCGATCCTGTTTTCGGCATTCCTCGCCCTGACCTTGACCCCGGCACTGTGCGCCACTTTGCTCAAGCCGATTGCCAAGGGTGAACATCACGAGAAAACCGGGTTCTTCGGCTGGTTCAACCGCCGATTCGAACAATTGACGGATCGTTATCAGGGCTGGGTCGGTTACGCACTGAAACGCACCGGTCGCTATCTACTGATTTACGTTGTGCTGCTGGTGGGTCTGGGCCTGTGCTTCGCGCGCCTGCCCTCCTCGTTCCTGCCGGTCGAGGATCAGGGTTACACCATCACCGACATTCAACTGCCACCCGGCGCGAGCAAGAACCGTACGGTGCAGGTGGTCGAGCAGATCGAAGCGCACAACGCCGGCGAACCGGGTGTTGGCGACAGCACGGTGATTCTCGGTTTCAGCTTCTCCGGCAGCGGGCAGAACGCCGCGCTGGCGTTCACCACGCTCAAGGACTGGTCGCATCGCGGCAGCGACGACTCGGCAAGTTCGATTGCCGACCGCGCCAACATTGCCCTCAGCCAGATCAAGGACGCAGTGGCCTTCGCCGTGCTGCCGCCGCCGGTGGATGGCCTCGGCACATCCAGCGGCTTCGAGTTCCGCCTGCAGGATCGCGGCGGCCTCGGTCATGCGACCTTGATGGAGGCGCGCACCCAACTGCTGGAAGCCGCCGAGAAAAGCCCGATCCTGATGAACGTGCGTGAAAGTGCATTGGCCGAAGCGCCGCAAGTGCAGCTGGAAGTGGACCGCAAGCAGGCCAGCGCCTTGGGGGTTTCGTTCGCCGATGTTGGCAACGTGCTGTCCACTGCCATTGGCTCTTCGTACGTCAACGACTTCCCCAATCAGGGGCGGATGCAACGGGTTGTCGTGCAGGCCGAAGGCGACCGTCGAAGTCAGGTCGATGACTTGCTGAAGATGCACGTGCGCAACGACGCCGGGAAAATGGTGCCGCTGTCGGCATTCGTGCGAGCCACATGGACTCAAGGCCCGGCGCAGCTGACCCGTTACAACGGCTACCCGGCGATCTCGATTTCCGGCGAGCCGAAACCCGGCCACAGCACCGGCGAAGCCATGGCGGAAATCGAACGGCTGGTGGCCCAGGGACCGAAAGGTCTGGGTCAGGAATGGACCGGTTTGTCGCTGCAGGAGCGTTTGTCCGGCAGTCAGGCACCGATTCTGCTCGGGCTGTCGCTGTTGATCGTGTTCTTGTGTCTGGCGGCATTGTACGAGAGCTGGTCGATTCCGACTTCCGTGCTACTCGTCGTACCGCTCGGTGTTCTCGGCGCGGTGCTGGCGGTGACCTTGCGCGGGATGCCCAACGATGTGTTCTTCAAGGTTGGCCTGATCACCATCATCGGCCTGTCGGCGAAAAACGCGATCCTGATCATCGAGTTTGCCAAGAGCCTGTATGACGAAGGTCATGACCTGATTGATGCCACGCTGCAAGCGGCCCGTCTGCGGTTGAGGCCGATTGTCATGACTTCGCTGGCGTTCATTCTGGGTGTGGTGCCGCTGGCGATTGCCACCGGCGCGAGTTCGGCGAGCCAGCAAGCGATTGGCACCGGGGTGATTGGCGGGATGATTACCGCGACACTGGCGGTGATTTTCGTACCGGTGTTCTTCGTAGTCGTGATCAAACTTGTGCGCAGGTTCGCCAAGCCTGATTGATAGAGCGCTCCCGGCGCGGTGGCCACAGGTCGCCGCGCTGGGCTAAGGTGTCTGAACCACCCTGGCCCATCGAGTCCCCATGCGCTTCCTCGCCCGCACCCACCCTCGCCTGTCTGCCGCTGCTTTGTTTGGGCTTGCCGTCGGCCTGCTCACACCCGCCGACTCCGTCATCAGCAAAATCCTCATCGGCTGGAATGCCGGGATCTGGACGTACCTGATCCTGATGCTTTGGCTGACCATCCGCGCCAAAGCGCCGGACGTCAAACGCATCGCCGAAGTCGAGGATGAAAATGCCGGGCTGGTGCTGTTCGTCGTCTGTATCGCCGCTTTGGCCAGCCTGGCGACCATTACTGTCGAACTGGCTGGCAGCAAGGACCTGGAAACCACCCGAAAACTCCTGCACTACGGTTTTACCGCATTGACCGTGATTGGCTCATGGCTGCTGATCGGGGTGATCTTCTGCGTCCACTACGCCCGTCTGTTTTACACCTGGGACGGCAAGGAGCCGGCGCTACGCTTTTCCGAAGGCCTGACGACACCCGATTACTGGGACTTTCTGTACTTCTCGTTCACCATCGGCGTCGCTGTGCAGACGGCAGATGTCGGCGTGGCCACGCGAGAGATCCGCAAGATCGTGCTGGCACAGTCGTTGATCGGGTTTGTGTTCAACACGGCGATTCTCGGGTTCTCGATCAACATTGCGGCAGGGTTGTTTGGTTGACAAAAAATACTGCATGAACAGCACTCATGCTTCACCTTTTCCGACGTTTGTAAACTGTCAGGTATGACAGTTTACAAACGTCGGTCTTAAGCGCTCTGATAGGGAATCCGGGAAGTTCCATTACCTGGATATCCAATGTCATCAATGCAGAGACAACTTTTATGAAAAATATCAAAAGCATGGCCAAGGCCGGTAATTGCTCTGGAACCGTTGGCACTGACAAACCCTTCAATGCCCAACTGGTCGAGCTGACATCAAAAGTATTTCCCCCTCCATTTGGTACAGCTTTGGTCATGTTTGCCAGGCATCGAGAACCACACCCGAGCTACAAGACAAAAGAAATCCATATTTCGTTCGGTAGAAGTTTGGCGAATGATGAATACATTGTCACGCCAGAGTCCAATCAGGTTCGTATCACCTTTGTCGACAACACTTTATCGACAGAGCCTTTGATTTATTCGCAGAAAAGCGGAGTCGCAACGTTGGCATTTGACAATGAAGAAGGCATTTTTTCGGGAAAATTGACAAATATCGTACTGCTGAATCAGGACGAAGATGACTTAGAGCTGCTGGTCAACCTGGATTTCAGTGCGCAGGGTAATGTCTATATCGCAGGACTCAAAAAGAATTTGAAGGTTGCTTGAGACGCATGAATATTGGCACGCAATAAAAAAGGAAGCATTGGCTTCCTTTTTTATTGATCTCTTATTACAGCGTTATCTAGAAGTTATAACGGGCACCGATGTTCAAGCCTATTGGCCGCTCTATATTTTTCCCGTTGCTGTAGTCCGCATCAAAGTGCACCTGCAGGCGGTCGGTCATGGCAATTGCCACGCCAACGGCCAGTTCACCTCGACTCCCCGACAAATCATTGTTGAATTCATTGTTGTTGACCTTGACCTCATTGTTTTTCGCGAACTCGTGCGCCATCGCGACACGGGCGTAGGGTTGAACTTTCAAATCGCGTTCGAGCGCAAATGTGCGTCCCACGGTCATGCCGGCCTCGCCCAGGAGTGATCGAGTACGGTCGCCATCGGCTTGCATGTCGTTATCCAGGGAAAAATGCTTGCCCTCAATGACCACGCCGGACCACTTGGTGTAGGGCTCAATGAAAACACCATCTTCCAGTTTGATGCGCCGCCCCAGCTCGACTGAACCACCCAATCCCGTGTTGTCGTAATCGCCCTTGGCCCTGCCACCGTCACTCAAGCCGACTTTTGCGTCGTTGCGAAAGCGGTTCACCTTGAGTACAGCATCAACGTAATAACCGCTGAGCGGGTCAATCCAGGTGAGGTAGGTTCCCAGATAATTGCTTGTAACCGTGCCGGAAGTGCCGCCATCCAGGTTCAGATCCGATTTGCTGTGCCCTGCCATCACGCCGATCAGCCATTGTCCGTCTCCAAATGGCAGTGGAGTATCAGCGCCTAACGTAAAACCCTGCTGGGTTTGCTGGTAGCCGACACCTGAGGCATCGGCGACATTGTATTTATTGCCATAGGTACGCCCCCACGCACCACCTTGCCCACCGTTGAAACGCAACTCGCCCATGCGCGAATGCAGTGAGGCAAGTTCGCCATACCACACGGTTGGCGCAGTTTTAAATAGCGCCAACACCGAACGCGTTCCAGGGCTGACCGTTTTGGTTGTGGGATCAAGAACCCAGTCATTGCCGTTTTTTTCCAGACCGTATGAGTAGGTGCCAAGGTCGACAGGATGATTTATGAAGAACTCTGCATCGCCCCCGGCAGTCTGCACCACCCTGATCGGTTGACCGGCCGCCGGATCGACACCGGAACTGCTGATTGCGAGCTCATGGCGCCCCGTCGCTGTCCCCGTCACATTCAGCAAGTCTGTCTGACCCGTGGCGAAGTCAGTGCCCAACTCGAAATGGCCAGTTCCCGCCAGTTGCCCGACGTTTAATTGATAAAAAGCATTGTCAGCGCCGAAGCGCACGGTGCCACCGTTCAAAGTAAGGTTTTCAATCTGGCCATCGCCCACCAGAACCCAACGAGATGTGTCGTTGATGGTTGCATGAGAAACGTTTTCCAAACGCCCGGTCAGCGCCGAGTTGTTTTGCAATACCAATTCAGCCGTGCTGCCAGCTTCATTGATGACATTGCCATTCAAGGTACTGTTATTCACCGTCATCGAGGCCGTTGCACCGCCCCGTACATCCAGTATCGTGCCGTTGCCTGCCAACAGATTCGCATTGTCCAGAGTGATGGTCGCTCTGGACGATCCAGCGTTGGCGAAGTCGACCAGAATGGCGGAGCCCGTTACGCCTTCAACGGTTGTCTTGGTAAGGGTCAGTGTCGCAGGCTGAACGGAGTTACCGTCCAGACCAATGATTACGCCGTTTTGTCCTCCTATGATTGTGCTGTCCGTTGCCGTTGCCTGACCGCTCGCCAGGCGCACCCCATAACTGCTGGCACCCGTTGCCTGAAGGGTTGAGTCGACAATATCCAGACGACTGAACGCGCTAACCAATGCGCCGCCCGTCACGCCGGTTATAACGCTTTTGCCGCTTACGGTGGCAGTCGATCCGGTCAGGGTACTTGCGTCACGCACAACCTGAAGCCCGACACGATTACCATTGATCGTGCTGTTTTTGATGCTGCCATCGCTGTTGACAAGTGTCACCGCTGCCAAACCACTTGCACCTGAAACGTTCGCGCCGCTCAGATTGACTTGTGAACCATTGCGGGCAGCAATTTGTTGAGTATTACCCGAATTGACATTGAGGACTGAAGCATCCGTGTTGATAAACAAGGTGTCAGCACCATTGACATTCAAGGTTGCATTGGAACTGAGCGTCCAGTCCTCGGGAGTGCCTCCAGTAATCGTTGTAGTCCCTCCGATCAGATTTCCTCCGATGGCGATTTGCGAAAACGGAGCTAGAAACGATGAAAGCACTAGCCCCCAACGGATATCGCGTAGACGTACATTCGATATTTTTCTTTGCATAGTGAACACCTGTTATTTAAAACGAGCCACGGGGAAAGGGCCATGAAAACGAGGGTCGCTAAGCTAGCTTGAAGTAGCGTAGATTTATGTAGGATTAATCTCTTTCTTTGTCGGAAAAACCCACCATAAAACTTTTATGCGGTGAACAAAGTAACAGCAGACAGCACGCCCGGCTCCCCGGCCGCACTGTCTGCCGCCCGCTTTAAGGTGCGGGGTAAACTTCGTCACAGTATTGTCCTTCGCTGTTAGTCAGCAGGATGAAATGCTGCGCTTTTGCTGAATCGGGAGTCGGTGTTGTGCCCGTACGAGTAATGGTATAAGACAGCACTCCGTTGGCCCGGTTGGCTGGTTTGAAGTGTGTTTCATACACACCAATGTCAATGGTTGCGCCTGCATCTGGATAAGGATCAGGTACGTCTAGCTGTGCTGTAGTGTCCGTCCCTGGAACCAGTACCGGAGGAGTGGCATCAGTATACGCAGCGAAACTCAACGTAATTTTCTCGCCAGAAACGGTGTAGGCACTTTTCGGAATGATGACGCGCAAGTTCCGGCGAGAAGTTCCGTCACCGGTGCCCCAGTTCAATGTTGTACAACCGATTCTTTTCAGTGGGCCAGCAAGATTTTGCACTTCAGGTGCCGGTGTCTGGATTGGAAACGCAGCAACAGGAATATCTTTTGGAGTACAGGAAATCGGGTTGGGATTGTTATCACTATGAAGTATCCAGTGGACAGGTTTGGTGCCTGGACCGTGAGTGAATATAGTGTTCCAGGGTAAAGTCGCCTCTAGCGTTGTGCCCTCATCACCGCCCCGCAGCTCGAAGGTTTTGACCAACTCATTGTCATAGTAGATCGTAGCTTTCCAACCTTCTTCGGCAGGAGGGGCCGTGAACAGTTCTACGGAAAGTGTCGCATCATTCCCGTAGTCCGACTCCTCTACCTTGTCTGTACTACCGCCCGCAAACTGCAGTACAGGTTTCTCAAGAACAGGGTTGACCGGATTGGGCTCATCGGGATTGACGGGGCCGAAGTAGAAGATGTTGACAAGGGTCGTGTCCTTGTTGCCACCAATATATCGATTGCCTCTGAACATGGCATACCTGAACTCGGTTACTTCATCACCGTCGGTATTGCCGTATACCTTCTTGATCTTGTCATAGGGTACATCCCAGGTCAGCTTTCCACCGACGGCGCCACTGACGGGTTTCTCACCCAACTCCTCACTACCCCAATAAGCCGCCAAGGTGTCTGTTGGCGCATTCGGAACAGGCACTTCGGCCTCAAGAGTAACGCCCACACTGCAGTCGCCCAGATCAATCAGGTCGTCTGCAGCCAGTGGCACGACCGGAATATCAAACTCCGTCGGATCGGCAATCCGTCTGATTTCACGGGAGACGGGATTCGAGTTTTTTCCCTCGTTACCGGCAAGGTCCCGTACTTTATAGATAACCGTGTTACTACCCTCTTCAGCGTCAACGTAAGTCTTGATGGGTATCGTAAATTCACGGGAAGCAGGCAAGGTGACTTTAACTACCGGCTCGTCACGCACCGTATCCGGAGCCTTGCCAAACCAGGCCCACAATTCGTCCGTGGCGTGATAATTGTCGTAAGCCGCAGCAGTCAACACGATACCGCCCGGATTATCCGCGATAACCTTTTCATCGATGACACTGCCCGGCGGGATGGAGGCCGGATAATTGGCCGCCTTGGGAGAAAGATTGGAAGCCGGGTTTTTGACTCTGTAAGGCGGCGTCCGGTCAATGGCGTATGTCTTAATCAGCGAATTGCCTTGGTTGACCGCGCCGTACCAGTAGATATATTGAACTTCGTATTCTGTTGGAGCCTCCGGTGTCGTTTTTTCGGTCATCCATGGCGTTAACGGAATGGTTTTTGGCAAAGGCCACTTGCGTTCGGCAATCGGCCCCAGCGCTTGCATGGGTTCGATGTCGCTCCAAAGGGTTGTGCCTTTTTCGCGAATTTTGAACTCGATCAAATCATCTTTATCTTCTGGTTCAGTTGGCTTTGGGATCGTGTACTCAAGTGGTGCGGAAAGCGCTGACACCGGAATACGCAAGTCGCCGCCAGGCAGCGTTTGCGCAGGAATGTCGACGGCTGGAGGATCTGCGAACACTCCAACTGCGCCATAACTTTTCTGAAGTAAAACCCTCCTGGACAATATAGCCTTTTCAACCCGACTGTTCATTTTAAAACTCCCGCTATTAAATTAATCAAGACGTGATATTTTCGATTACTGCTTCCCAACAGTGCTGCTCAAAACTCACTTATCGTCAAACTTCAAGGGCCGCAGGGCATTTCTTGACCTGGCAGAATTCTGTCAATTTTTACCAGTGCGACCTCGGACGTTCCTACTAGTCGGCTTCCACGAAACATTCGATAAATGACGGTGGCTGAGGATTCCCTCTCCATGGGTTCTATATGTACATCGTAGGGCTCCACCAAGAGCGGATATCCTTCACGAATGTCCTTGTCAGTCAGACTATTCCGTACATTTCCCCATCTCGCGCCAACGATCTCCGGGCCGCTGCCATTTAGCGAAGAGTACCCTCGCCAGGTCACTTCACATCGATCGCCTGTTCTAAATAAAGTTAATGGCGGAACATGAATATGTATGCCTTCCCAAATCGGCGGAGTGGTTTGGCAGTGGTAGTAACCCCAAATATCGGTATTCAAAAATTTGGCACCTTCCAGATCGACCGCTACAGGCGTGCGATCAATCGTCAGGTTCCGCCGCTGTGATTTGGATGGATTATCGGCCGTGTCTAAAAGGTCATACCAGAGTTCTCCGACGCCATCATTCAACAAGTGCTCGGGGCCGATATGTATCCTGAACTCAGGCCGCATATCTTCGGGTCGGTAGATGTTCTGGATTTTTACCGGGGTTTGACCGGGCTGCTCAAAGTTCACAGTCAGAATATCCCGCTCCCCGGGATCGGTGGCCGGCTCTTTCCAGAGGGGGACGACAACGTCAATCCCCGTGCGGAGTAACTCGAGCGGAATCCATCCCTCCGGATCGATTGCCGGATCTTCTACGCCGTCGACCTGCGGCGGATCGAAATCCAACGGACCACTTGAGATCACGAGCAATCCCCCTCTTGAACATGGCTGAATGTCAGATATTGCATTGACTGGACGCTGACCAGATTAAGCGCCGTGTCGAAGCGATCGCCAACTGTCAGATCTGACAGGTCTTTCTACCGTCGGTCGGTTTTCTTTGTGGGGAAGCGGTTTTTCTGGCTTGACGAGGAGTCGAGAAACGGGTCTCCTGAAACCGGTTTCATGACATAAAAACAAGGTTCACCCTATGAACGACTTCTCCGCCGCCCAGCGCAGCCGCGTCACCATGCTCGACGTCGCCGAACACGCCGGTGTGTCCAAGGCCAGCGTCTCGCGCTTTATCGGCGATGACCGCGCCCTGCTCTCCGATGCCATTGCCCAGCGCATCGAGCAGGCGATTGCCGAACTCGGCTATCGCCCCAATCAAATGGCTCGAGGCCTGAAACGCGGACGCACCCGACTGATCGGCATGCTGGTGGCCGATATCCGCAACCCTTATTCGATTGCCGTGATGCACGGGGTGGAAACCGCCTGCCGCCGACATGGCTATAGCCTGGTGGTGTGCAACACCGACCGCGATGACGAGCAGGAACGCCAGCACCTGGCGCTGTTGCGCTCGTACAACATCGAAGGGCTGATCGTGAACACCTTGGGCCACCACCGGGATGAACTGGATGAGCTGAAGCGGGAAATGCCACTGGTGCTGGTGGATCGCAAGGTCGATGGGCTGGACAGCGACATGGTCGGTTTGAACAACCCGCGAGCCATCGAGCTGGCGATGGAACATCTTGAGCAACGCGGCTATCGCGATGTGCTGTTGGTGACGGAACCTTATGACGGCACCAGTTCGCGGATCGAGCGGGTCAGCAGTTTTCAGCAGCAGGTTGGCCAGCGCAAAAGCATGAATGGTGCGGTGCTGGAAACCGGCCCAAGCCTTGCGAACGATCTTCAAACCTTTTTAGACACACCTGATTCGGGCCCTAAAGCCCTGTTCTGCGCCAATGGCGTGGCGGCGCTGGCTTGCACCCGGGCCCTGCGCGAGATCGGCTGCCGGTTGTTTGAGGATGTCGGGATGATCGCGCTGGATGATCTGGATTGGTATCCGTTGGTAGGTAGCGGGATCACCGCCCTCGCTCAGCCTACAAAGGAGATTGGGGCGCGGGCGTTTGAGTGTTTGCTCAAGCGGTTGCGTGGGGATGATGAAGTCGCGCGAACTCTGGATTTTGCACCGATGCTGATCGAGCGCGGCTCAACGCTCAGCAAGGCGGAATAAGACCCTACGGGGCCACCAAAAAATTTTTGAACAAAATGAAACCGGTTTCAGAGGTAGATAACAATGAATAGACCTGCCGTTTCCATCAGCCTGTCCAGCTACGGCGCCGACCTCGTCCGCCGCAATGGTCAGGCTTCGTTCATCAAAGTGCTGGCCGCCGCCGGCGCCAATCGCATTGAATGGCGCGAAGAACTGCTGACCATCGAAGTCCCCGAACAACTCGCCGCCGCCACACAAGCCGAAGGCCTGCAAAGCGTCTATTCCTCGCCCACCGAACTGTGGCTGGTCGGTCAGTCACGGCCCAATCCCGAACTCATCACTGCGCTGCAAAACGCTGAAGCGTTCGGCTCGAAGTGGCTGAAGGTTTCCCTGGGTTTCTTCACCGACAACAACGACCTGCAGACACTGGGGCAAATACTCGCGCAGAGCCCGGTGCAACTGCTGGTAGAGAACGACCAGACCTTGCACGGGGGCCGAATCGAACCGTTCCAGCGGTTCTTCGCCGCCGTCGAGCAACACAACCTGCCGATCAAGATGACCTTCGACATCGGCAACTGGCAGTGGCAAGACCAGTCCGCCAGCAGCGCCGCGCGCTTGTTGGGCCGTCATGTCGGTTACGTGCATTGCAAAGCCGTGGCCCGCCGCGCCGACGGCAAACTTGTAGCTGTGCCGCCCGCCGCCACCGACCTGCATCTGTGGGAACAACTGCTGCGGCACATGGCCCAAGGGGTCATGCGCGCCGCCGAATACCCGTTGCAGGGCGATGACCTGGTGCAACTCACCACCGAACACGTCGCCGCCCTCGCCCGCCTCGGCCAATCCCGTCTGGAGCCTGCTCATGTCTGAGATCGATATTCTGTCGTTCGGCGAAACCATGGCCATGTTTGTCGCCGAACAGAGCGGTGATCTGGCAACGGTCGAGCAGTTTCACAAACGGATTGCCGGGGCCGACAGCAACGTGGCCATCGGACTTTCCCGACTTGGTTTCAAGGTCGCGTGGTTGAGCCGTGTCGGTGCCGATTCGCTGGGACGATTTGTCGTTGAAACCCTGGCCCGCGAAGGGCTGGATTGCAGTCACGTTGAAGTCGACCCGGCGCACCCGACCGGTTTCCAGCTCAAGTCGCGCAACGATGACGGCAGCGATCCGACGGTCGAGTACTTCCGCCGTGGCTCGGCGGCCAGTCATCTGTCGCTGCAGTCGATCACCCCGAAACTGCTAGGCGCCCGGCATCTGCACGCCACTGGTATTCCGCCGGCGCTGTCCGCGTCGGCCCGGGAAATGTCCCGTGAACTGATGACCCGCATGCGCAACGCCGGGCGCAGCGTGTCGTTCGACCCGAACCTGCGCCCGAGCCTCTGGGCCGGCGAGCGGGAGATGATCCGCGAGATCAACCGCCTCGCCGCCCTCGCCCACTGGGTGTTGCCGGGGTTGAGCGAAGGCCGGCTGCTGACCGGGTTTGAAGATCCGGCGGATATCGCCGCGTTCTATCTCGATCAGGGTGCCGAAGCCGTGGCGATCAAGCTCGGGCCTCAAGGTGCGTATTACCGCACCCACCTGGATCAGGGGTTTGTCGCCGGGGTGCCGGTCAAAACCGTGGTCGATACGGTCGGCGCCGGCGATGGATTTGCGGTCGGGATGATCAGTGCCCTGCTGGAGCATCAGAGCTTTCCCGAGGCGGTCAGACGTGCCAACTGGATTGGCAGTCGGGCGGTGCAGAGCCGGGGTGACATGGAGGGTTTGCCGACCCGTTCCGAACTAGCCGTTGAATTCGAGGCCGCCATTGCTGGCAAGTCGAATCGTCTCACCGCAGCTCCCACAGTGTCCGTGGAGTACACAAAACCTGTGGGAGCTGGCTTGCCAGCGATGAGGCCCTGACAGACAACACATTTTTTGAACCTGCTGCGACAAAAACAACAAGCTCAGGAGCAAGACCATGAAAACCGCAACCCTCGCCACCCGCCGCTGGTGGTACATCATGCCGATCGTGTTCATCACCTATAGCCTGGCGTACCTGGACCGCGCCAATTATGGATTCGCTGCTGCCTCCGGAATGGCTGAAGACCTGATGATCACGCCGGGGCTGTCCTCGCTGCTCGGTGCGCTGTTCTTCCTCGGTTACTTTTTCTTCCAGGTACCCGGCGCGATCTACGCGCAAAAGCACAGTGTCAAGAAGCTGATCTTCGTCAGCCTGATCCTCTGGGGCGGGCTAGCCACACTGACCGGCGTGGTCTCCAACGCCTATTGGCTGATTGTCATCCGCTTCATGCTCGGCGTGGTCGAAGCGGCGGTGATGCCGGCGATGCTGGTGTACCTGTGCCACTGGTTCACCCGCGCCGAACGCTCGCGGGCCAACACCTTCCTGATCCTCGGCAACCCGGTGACCATGCTCTGGATGTCGGTGGTTTCCGGGTATCTGGTGCAGCATTTCAGCTGGCGCTGGATGTTTATCATTGAAGGCTTGCCGGCGGTGCTTTGGGCATTCATCTGGTGGAAGCTCGCCGATGATCGCCCTGCCCAGGCCAAGTGGCTCAACGATCAGGAAAAGCACGATCTGGAAAGCGCTCTCGCCGCCGAACAGGTCGGCATCAAAGCCGTGAAGAACTACGCCGAAGCCTTCCGTTCGCCGAAGGTGATCATTCTGGCGCTGCAATTCTTCTGCTGGAGCATCGGTGTCTACGGCTTCGTGCTGTGGCTGCCGTCGATCCTCAAGGCCGGCGCGCAGATGGACATGATCGAGGCCGGCTGGCTGTCGGCGTTGCCGTATCTGGCGGCGGTGATCGGGATGCTGCTGGTGTCGTGGGGCTCGGACAAGCTGCAAAAGCGTAAACGTTTCGTCTGGCCACCGCTGCTGATTGCCTCAGTGGCGTTCTACGGCTCCTACGCGTTGGGCGCGGAGCATTTCTGGTGGTCGTACACGCTGCTGGTGATTGCCGGCGCCTGCATGTACGCGCCTTACGGGCCGTTCTTCGCCATCGTCCCGGAGATTCTGCCGGCCAACGTGGCCGGTGGCGCCATGGCGCTGATCAACAGCATGGGCGCCCTCGGTTCGTTCGGCGGCTCGTATCTGGTCGGTTACCTGAACAGCTCCACCGGTTCGCCCGGCGCTTCGTATCTGTTGATGAGTGGCGCGCTGATGCTCTCGGTGGTGCTGACCATTTTTCTCAAGCCCGGCGCGAGCGACCGGGTGACGGCCAAGCGCGTCGCACCGCGTCCGCTGCCGGCCCATTCCTGAATTGATAGAGAGATGACTGCGATGAAAAAGCAGGTTGTGTTGTACAAGAAACTGTCGCCGGCGCTGATGGCGCGCCTTGAGGAACAGGTCGATGTGACGCTGATCGACAGCCTCGACGCCGACGGCCTGATGAAACTGCGCGACGCCCTCCCCGGTGCCCACGGCCTGCTCGGTGCGAGCCTGAAACTGGACGCGGCGCTGCTCGATCTGGCGCCGAACCTTGAAGCGATTTCCAGCGTCTCGGTGGGTGTCGACAACTACGACATCGACTACCTGACCCAACGCAAGGTCATGCTGACCAACACCCCGGACGTGCTCACCGAAACCACCGCCGACACCGGTTTCGCACTGATCCTGGCCACCGCCCGGCGCGTGGTTGAGCTGGCGAACATGGTGCGCGGCGGCCACTGGCACCGCAGCATCGGCCCGGCGCATTTCGGTACCGATGTGCACGGCAAGACCCTGGGCATCATCGGTATGGGGCGGATCGGTGAGGCGCTGGCCCAGCGTGGACATTTCGGGTTCGGGATGCCGGTGATCTATCACAGCCAGTCGCGCAAACCGGCGGTTGAAGAACGTTTCGATGCACAGTACCGCAGCCTTGAAGACTTGTTGCAGCAGGCGGATTTCATCTGCCTGACATTGCCGCTGACGGCGCAGACTGAAGGTCTGATTGGCGCCGAACAGTTTGCGTTGATGCGACCGGAGAGCATCTTCATCAACATTTCACGAGGCAAAGTTGTGGATGAGGCCGCGCTGATCGACACCTTGCGCCATAACCGGATTCGCGCGGCGGGGCTGGATGTGTTCGAGCGTGAACCGTTGAATCATGACTCGCCGTTGTTGCAGTTGAACAACGTGGTGGCGACGCCGCACATGGGCTCGGCAACCCATGAAACGCGCGAAGCGATGGCGCGGTGTGCGGTGGAGAATCTGTTGGCGGCGCTGGCGGGACAAAGGCCCGCCAATCTGGTGAATCCCCCACTCTGATCTTGGTCAGGCGCTGCGCACCTGGAGAAGCTGCGCAGCGCACAGCGCAATCCGCGAACACGCATCCGCCAGCTTCACCCGATCCACCACCAGCCCGATGCGAATATGCCCCGCCGCACTGGGCCCGAACGCTTCACCGGCCAGCACCGAAACCCCGTACCCCTCCAGCAACCGCTCGGCAAAGTCCTGCGCACCGAGCCCGGTCTGACGTACATCAACCATCACGAACATCCCGCCATCCGGCTTGATCGGGTACAACCCCGGACAGCCGCGCAACCGTTCGCACACCAGATCCCGGCGCAAGCGGTATTCCTCGCGCATTTGCGTCACTTCCGGCAGATCCTTTTCCAGTGCGACCTGCGCGGCCTTCTGCACAAAATCCGGCAGGCCGAACAGCATGCTCAGCGATAGATTCACCAGATGTTCGGCCAAGGGTTTCGGTCCGATCATCCAGCCGATGCGCCACCCGGTCATGGCGTGGGATTTGGACAAGCTGTTGATGGTCGCGGTGCGCTCGGCCATGCCCGGCAGGCTTGCCGGGCTGACGTGCTCGCCTTCGTATAACAATTCGCTGTAGACCTCATCGCTGATCAGCCACAGGTCATGACGGATACACAGCGCCGCCAGCTCCTGCCAGATCAACAGCGACAGACTGGCGCCGGAAGGATTATTGGGACTGTTGAGCAACATGGCCCGAGTCTTTGAGGTGATTCGCGCCGCAACGTCCACCGGATCGACGCGAAAGCCGTTTTCCGGCCGTACCGGCACCGGCACCACGGTTGCACCACAGGCACCAAACACGCCTTCATAAGTCACGTACATCGGTTCGGCGACGATCACCTCATCATCCGGATCCAGCAGACACTGCGCCACCGAATACACCGCGCATTGCGCGCCGGGCAACACGATCACATGCTCGGCATCGACGTCCTGACCGCTGCTGCGCCGATGGCGCTCGGCAATCCGCTTGCGCAGCTCCAGTCGGCCGCGCACTTCGGAATAATGCGTATCGCCCGCCAACAGGCTGTCGATGGCGCCATGGATGATCGGCAGCGGCGTATCAAAATCCGGATCGCCCACGGACAGCAGCAAGACATCAATGCCCTCGGCGCGCAGCTCCAGCGCTCGGTCGTGAATCCGCCAGGCCGCTGCTCCCTCCCCGGCGATTCGTTGGGTCAAGGCTGAATAGCGCATGTACGTCTCCTGATTGCGCGGTCTCCAGCCTTCACCCTAGGTCAAATCACGAAGCGCGCCACCATCGCGCTCCCTCCTTCCAGCGGATGCGATGAAACTCTTGGAAAACTAAACACTTTCGACCTCCGAATGCACTGATGGCTACTGTCAGAGTTGACAGTATCGAGGCACGCGAAAGAGTTTTAGTGTTCCGTGGCACCTATCTGAATCAAGGCATTTTTGAACGCCAAGGAGAAATTGATATGCAAGCCCCCCCGCCAGCGCCAACACTTCCGCCTGATCTGGAAAATGGCCTCGTCGATACAAAGTATCTCGATGAACATAACGGAGAACTTATCGTCACCTTCAAGCATGACGGTACTGCCCCCCCACCCGATATTATCCAAGTTTATCTAGAAGCGACTGCTAGCGTACCTTCCACCCCGGTGTACTCCGGTCAATTCAAAGACCCAGAGGAAATCAAGGTCCCTTTTTCAAAGGCTGTATTCAAAGAGAAAGGCAATGGAATTCGCTATTTTTACTACGATTGGATGTTCCTAGACGGGTCTCGAAGCCCGCTATCACATCCTGCACGGGTAACGGTGCTAATTCCCTAAAACCAATCGTCGGGCTCGATATCCGAGCCCGTCATTTCAAATCACAAAGCGCGCCACCATCGCATTCAAATCCACCGCCAGGCGCGACAGTTCGTGAGTCGCGGCGCTGGTTTGATTTGCGCCGGCGGCCGATTGAGTGGCCAGGTCGCGGATGTTGACCAGGTTGCGGTCGACCTCGCGGGACACCTGCGCCTGCTCTTCCGAAGCGCTGGCGATCACCAGGTTGCGCTCGTTGATCTGGTGAATCGATTGGGTGATCTGCTCCAGCGCAACGCCAGCGGCGCGGGCCATTTCCAGGGTGGTCTGGGTGCGCTGGTTACTTTGCTGCATCGACTCGACTGCTTCACCGGTGCCGTTCTGAATGCCGGCGACCATTTTTTCGATTTCCTGGGTCGACTGCGCGGTGCGATGGGCCAGGGCGCGAACCTCGTCCGCTACCACGGCGAAACCGCGTCCCGCTTCACCGGCACGCGCCGCTTCGATGGCGGCGTTGAGCGCCAGCAGGTTGGTCTGTTCGGCGATGGCGCGGATCACGTCCAGCACTTTACCGATGTCGCGGCCCTGAGCCGCCAGGCCTTCGATCATCTGTGCGGTGCTCTGCACGTCGTGGGTCATGGTCTGGATCGCGTCGACGGTTTTCACCACCTGATCGCGACCTTCACGGGCGGCGTGGGTCGACTGGTTCGAGGCTTCGGAAGTCGAAACCGCGTTGCGTGCCACCTCTTCCACCGCGGCGGTCATTTCGTTGACGGCGGTGGCGGCCTGTTCGATTTCGTCGTTCTGCTGTTGCAGACCACGGGAGGCCTCTTCGGTCACCGCGCTGAGTTCTTCGGCGGCGGCGCCCAGTTGGGTGGCGGAGCCGGCAATCTGCTCGATGGTCTTGCGCAGGTTGGTCTGCATCGCGGCCAAGGCTTCAAGCAGGCGCGCCGGCTCGTCCTTGCCGTCGACTTCGATGACTTTGGTCAAATTGCCGCCCGCGATGGTTTGCGCCGCTGCCACGGCGCGATTCAACGGGGTGACGATGCTGCGCGTCAGCAGCCAGGCCAGCAACACCGTGGCCAATGCGGCGATCACCGCGACGATGACGATTCCGGTAATGGCACTGTCGTAATGCTCGCCGGCCTGAATGGAGGCGTCTTTTGCCCCGGCGGCATTGATCGCGATGAGTTTATTGAGCTGCTCACCCATCTGGTCCGTGCCGTCCTTGATCTTCGTGTTGATCAAGGCGCGCATCTCTTCGAGCTTGTCCTGACGCGACAAATCCATCATTTGGTTCTGGGCTTGCAGATAGTTGTCCAGCGTCGTCGCGAAGGCCTGATATTGCGCACGCTCTTCACTCTCAGCGGGCAACGCGGCGTAAGCGGCTTGGGCGCTGCGCACTTTGTCCACCAGCACGCCGATGCGAGTCTGTGCTTCCTGCAGGCCTGCAGCTTCACGGTTGACCAGAATCCGGAACGATAGAATCCGCAGCCGCAATACGTTCTCCGTCATCACCCCAAGATAAGTAACGCTGGGCAACTGATTGGTCTGCATCTCGACGGACGCCTGACGGATGATCGACATGCGGTTGACGGCGAACACGCCGAGCACAATCACCAGCAGGGCAATAAAGGCAAAACCGAGGAAGGCACGGGGCGCGATATTCAGATTACGCAAGGACATAGGAGGACTCTCGGATAGTTGAAACTACTAGCGTCCATGCCCTGTTCACTGGCCCTTGTGCGGGCTTCAGTCCGGCGTCACTGTTTCAGGAAGTCTTGTGCGCGCCTGATCTCTGTATCGGCCAGGCTTGAGGAATTTTGCAGGTAAAGAGCAAATATTTTTCTAATTATTGCGAGTGTTTCGCTATTGAAACACCCGACGGTTTAGATGATGGGTGACAGGTCAGGCCGGAGTCGCCATGCGCCAGACGCGGGCAATATCGGTGGCACGTTCGCGCAACAGACGCGGTGCTTCGGCGCAAGCCTGTTCGAGGGTCATCGGGCCGCTGGTGACGGCGAATGCGGCGTCGATACCGTGATCGTAGAGCGCTTGATAGCCCTCGCCCAAAGTCCCGGCAACGACGATCACCGGTACGCCGTGTTGCTTGGCGATCCGCGCCACGCCAAACGGGGTTTTGCCGCGCAGGGTCTGGGCATCGAAGCGTCCTTCGCCGGTGATGACCAGATGTGCGCCCTTCACGGCATCGGCCAGTCCGACCAGTTCGGCGACCACTTCGACACCGGCCTGGAACCGTGCGCCGAGAAATGCCTTGGCCGCAAAACCCAGTCCACCCGCGGCACCGCTGCCCGGCTCGTCCTGAACATCCTTGCCCAACGCCTGCGCGCACAATTGGGCAAAGTGACCGAGGGCTTGATCCAGTTGCTGCACTTGCGCAGGAGATGCGCCCTTCTGCGGACCGAAGATTGCCGAGGCGCCGTGAGGGCCACACAGCGGATTGTTGACGTCGGCGGCGATATCGAAACGGATGTGCGCCAGACGCGGGTCGAGTTCGCTCAGGTCCAGTCGTGCGAGTTGCGCCAGCGCCAGGCCGCCCGGCACCAACGATTGCCCTTGAGCATCCAGCAGTTTCACACCCAGCGCCTGCATCGCGCCGGCACCGCCGTCGTTGGTGGCGCTGCCACCGATGGCCAGGATCACCCGTTGTGCGCCGGCATCCATTGCTGCACGGATCAACTCACCCGTGCCAAAGGTGCTGCTGATGCACGCATCACGCTGCCCCGGCGGCACCAGCTGCAGACCACTGGCTTCGGCCATTTCGATGATTGCAGTGTGGTTATGCGGTAGCCAGCCCCACGCGGCTTCAACCGCTGCGCCCAACGGACCACGCACGCGGGTGCGGCGCAGTTCGCCTTCGCACGCGGCGAGAATCGACTCCACCGTGCCTTCGCCACCGTCAGCCATCGGGCACTTGACCAGCGTCGCCTGCGGCCAGACCTGCGCCAGGCCCAGCGCAATGGCTTCTGCAACGCTTTGGGCACTCAGGCTGTCCTTGAACGAATCGGGGGCGATGACGATTTTCATGCGAATTCTCCAGTTCCAATGCCCCTCATGCTGCCAGTCGCCTTGCCCGTTGACGCCTGTCCGCTGCACAAGTGGCGCAGGCGTTTATTGTTCATTTCGACAAATCGTCGGTCTGCGGCAGCAATTGCACACCCAGATACAACGCCAGCATCCCGTCGAGCTTCAACGGATCGACCCCGCTCAACTCGGCAATCCGCTCCATCCGGTAACGCAGACTGTTGCGGTGAATCCCCAAGGCATCGGCGCAGGCCTGGCTCTGCCCGTCGTGATCGCACCAGCTGCGCAAGGTCGCGAGCAACTGGCCGTTGCTGTCCTTGGCGATCACTTTGCGTAACGGTTTGAGCAGTTCATCCAGCGCATCGTCGTTGCGATGGCGCCAGAGCATCACCGGCAAGCGATAGCGATTGAGGGTCAGCAGCCGTGAGCGCGGCAGCACTTCGCGGCCATAGGCGAGCAGATCGCCGACCCGTCGATAACAACGGCGCAGCCCGGCCAGCCCATCGGCCTGCCCGCCGACCGCAATGCGCAGGATGTTCCAGCCCAGGCCATCGAGTTTTTCCAGCAGTCGATCATGCTCGACGTTCTGACTCGCCGGCCGGCACCACAGCAGTGACGACTTGGCCGAACTCACGCACCAACTGTCCGGATAACGCGACATCAGCCAGGCACTCAGCGCCTCGACGGTTTGCCCCGGCCCATGTTCCAGGCCCAACTCGAACAGATACGGCACCCGCGTCAGTTGCGGTTTGAGCCCGAGTTGCTGGGCCTCATCGACCAGCCTTGGCGAATCCCCCGCCTCGCTCAGCAGCAAGGCCAGCAAATCATCGCAACGCTGCCGCCGCCATTGCTGTTCGGATTGCTGGTTGCGCTGGCCGACCAGCATTTCAGCCGTCATGCGCACCAGTTCGGCGTAAGTGCGCAATTGCTCCGGCTCGCCGGTGATACCGAGTACACCGATCAAACGCTGATCGAGCAATAGCGGCAGGTTGATCCCCGGTTGCACGCCTTTCAAATGCACGGCGGTCTGCGCATCTATCTCCACCACCCTTCCGTTGGCCAGCACCAGTTGCGCGCCTTCATGGCGGGTGTTGATCCGCTCCGGCTCGCCACTGCCGAGGATCAACCCCTGGCTGTCCATGACGTTGACGTTGTACGGCAAAATGGCCATGGCCCGGTCGACGATGTCCTGGGCGAGGTCGTGATCGAGTTCGAACATAAGGGCTGGAATCCTTGAAAACAGGCGCGGACGGTTGTTCACCCGCACAGGGTCTGGCAGCAAACCCTGTGCTCAGGCACAAAGACAATCCGGCCAAAGGTGGCCGAGACTCTCAGGGCGATCAACGTTACCCTTTGCATCGCAAAAAATCATAATAAAGAGAGAGCCGCCATGTCGCAGAGCGCCGCTGCCGCCCAGACCATCGCTGACGATAAAAATGCCGTCTACAAACGCATCACCCTGCGTTTGATCCCCTTCATCTTCATCTGCTACCTGTTCAACTACCTCGACCGGGTCAACGTTGGATTCGCCAAACTGCAGATGCTCGACGCGCTGAAATTCAGCGAAACCGTGTACGGCCTCGGTGCCGGGATCTTCTTCATCGGCTACGTGCTGTGCGGCGTACCGAGCAACCTGGCGCTGACCAAATTCGGTCCGCGGCGCTGGATCGCGCTGATGATGATCACCTGGGGCACGCTGTCGACCTGCCTGCTGTTCGTCACCACGCCAACCCAGTTCTACACTCTGCGCCTGTTCACCGGCGCCGCCGAAGCCGGATTCTTCCCAGGTGTTGTGCTGTATCTCTCGCAGTGGTTCCCGACCTTCCGCCGTGGCCGGATCATGGCGTTGTTCATGTCGGCGATTCCGGTGTCGGGCCTGCTCGGCAGCCCGTTTTCCGGCTGGATCCTCAATCACTTCGCCGCCGGCCAGGGTGGTCTGGCCGGTTGGCAGTGGATGTTCCTGCTGCAAGGCATTCCAACCGTGGTGCTGGGCGCACTCGCCTACTTCCTGTTGAGCGACAACTTCGCCGCTGCCAAATGGCTGACCCCGCACGAGCGTTCGGTGCTGGAAGCCGATCAGGCAGAGGACCTGGCGAACAAACCGAAAACCACTTCCGATTCGCTGATTGCCGTATTCAAGAACCCGGCCATCTGGGCCTTCGGCCTGATCTACTTCTGCATCCAGAGCGGCGTGTACGCGATCAACTTCTGGCTGCCGTCGATCATCAAGAACCTCGGCTTCAGCGACAACCTGGTGATTGGCTGGTTGAGTGCGATTCCGTATCTGCTGGCGGCGGTGTTCATGCTGGTAGTTGGTCGCTCGGCGGACTTGCGCAAAGAGCGTCGCTGGCATCTGGTGGTGCCAATGTTGATGGGCGCTGTCGGCCTGCTGATCGCGGTGAACTTCGCAGCGAATCCCGCGATTGCGATCCTCGGCCTGACCATCGCGACCATGGGCGCGTTGACCGGTCTGCCGATGTTCTGGCCGGTGCCGACTGCCATGCTCAGTGCAGGTGCTGCGGCGGGCGGGTTGGCGTTGATCAACTCGATGGGGCAGATGGCCGGGTTCCTCAGCCCTTACCTTGTGGGTTGGGTGAAGGACAGCACCGGGTCGACCGACGCGGCGTTGTATCTGCTGGCGGGTGTGATTGTTGGCGGGAGTCTGCTGGCGTTGCGGATGACGCGGACGTTGCGGGCTTAAGCCTTAGTCGAAATACAGAAACGGCCCTTTTCGGGCCGTTTTTCTTTTGGATCTAGCTACAGCGGTGCTTCAGTCTTGAGTTCCAGATTATCCAGCGCCCGGTTCACCGCCAGTTCACTCAGCATGATCAGTTGCGCAATGCCCAGCAGCACATGCCTCTGCGAGCCGTCCACCAGTCCGGCGAAGTCGGTCGCCATGACTTTGGCAGAGGTCAGCGTCTCGCAGGCATCGGCCAGCAGTTCTTCGCTGTCGATGCCGGGGGCGATGAGGTAGCGGGCGTTGGGTTTGAGCAGCGGTTTTCTGGGGAGCAGCGGATTGAGGTAGTGATCGAGGGCGCGTTCGGCGGCTTCGTGGAATTTCTTTGAATCGAGGGTTTCGTAGGGCGAGGTGGTGTCGGCTTCGGGTGGGTTGGGTGTTGGTTTGATCATGGTGGAACTCCTAAGGCACATATATGGAGCCACCACTCTCGCTACCAAACGATGGTGGTGGCCAGACGCAGGTTGGTAGACCGGGCCTTAGGAGAAACGGCGCACCCGAAGGTGCCCTGCGAATGACCACCATAAAACAGAGACAAAAGACTCTACAAAATGGAGCACTCTGCACTTAAAGACCCGGGCTACCAAACCCGATCGCTGTTCTTTTCAGCGACGGGACAACGATAAAACCCGGCCCCCAAGCGCACAAGCCGGCGGATTCTGGCTTAGTCGTAGGCAACGGCGCAAGGTTGTGTAGCCTGGGGTGCGTGTCTGAACGTGTCCTTTAAACACACGGCTTAAACACTGCGATGTGACTGAGAACGTCACCCCCTCACCCCAGCCCTCTCCCCCAAGGGGGCGAGGGGGAAAGGGAGCCGATCTCGGTGCATTTCAACGCCGGAGTTCGACTCGATGTTTCAGGTCGATGTACCTCGTGATAACACCTCGGTCGGCTCCCTCTCCCTCCGGGAGAGGGCTGGGGTGAGGGCGCTCTTGATTTTAAACTCTAGATTTCGCGTCCAGCTCAAGAACCAATCCCCCAGGCATCTGCACAAAAATCTGCAAGACCCCATCCTCCGGCACTTGCGCCACCTGATACGGCAACCCACTGCCCTGCACCCGCTTCAAAACCACCGCCGCGTCTTCATCCGTACGAAACGCAAGATGACTCAACGCTGCCTCATCCAGCGCAGGCTGCTCAATCACATGCACCAACGCCTGCCCATCCTGATACAACCACCGCCCGGGAAATGGAAACGGCGGTCGCCGCCCCGGCGTCAATCCCAGCAATACATTGAAGGCGTCCTGAATCGGCTGCCCGTCCGGCGCATTGAACGCCAGGTGATCGAAGTGCCAGGTCATAACAATCCACCTCCGTCGACATCGATGATGCTGCCGCTGATAAAGCCGTTTTCCATGACCAGCATAAAAGCGGCGGCCAGGTCCTGCGGCTTGCCGACCCGACCCACCGGCAGCGCCGCCGAGGTACGGACGAACATTGCATTGCGCTGACTTTCGTCCATGCCGGCGTAGGCTTCGGTGTCAGTCACGCCGGGGCTGATCACGTTGACCCGGCGCGGCGCCAGCTCCTTGGCCAGTTGTTTGGCCAGAGCTTCCAGCGCGGCATTCAACGTGGTCTTGATGAATTGCCCCGCTACGAATTTGCGCGACAGCAAACCTGACGTCAGGGTGATGCTGGCCCGCTCGCTCAGGTACGGCAGTGCCGCTTGAATGGCGCGCAAGGTGCCCCAGAATTTCACGTCGAAGGCCTGCTGCGCCTGAAGCAGATCGCTGTCGGCCAACAGCTTGGCGCTGACGCTCGGCCCGGCGGTAATCACCAGATGATCGAACGCGCCGATGCGCTCGAACAGTTGACGCAGCGAGGCGTCATCGGTGACATCGGCGGATTCGTGGCGGACACCGTCATGGGTTTCTGACGTTTCAACACGGCGCCCAACCGAATAAACACGGGCGCCTCGTTCAGCGGCGTTCGACGCGACGGCGGCGCCAATGCCGCTGCTGCCGCCGATGACCACAACAGTCTGGTTGTCGAATGGTTTCATGAGAGTTCTCCGGTGGGCTTGAGGAGATTGCATCTTCCCCGGTTGCCAATCGCAGAAAAATCCCGGTAAATCGGAAGGATCTTTAAAGGATTTTTACCAATGAGCTCGATTCTCGATCTTGAGATCTTCGTCCGCACCGCCGACTCCGGCAGCATTTCCGCCGCCGCCCGGGCGCTGGAGCTGACACCGGCCGCCGCCAGCATCGCCTTGAAACGCCTGGAAACCCGCCTCGGCATCCGCCTCTTCGCCCGCTCGACCCGCAGCATGCGCCTGACCGAAGAAGGTCGGCGCTATCTGGAAAGCGTGCGCCTAGCACTGGCCACATTGGCCGAGGGCGAACAGGCGCTGAAGCAACAGACCGAAGGCCTGAGCGGCGTGCTGCAACTGGCGGCGCCGTCGGACTTCGGGCGCAATGTGCTGTTGCCGTGGCTGGACGATTTCAAGCGCGAGCACCCGCACATTCAGCTGCAATTGCTGCTCAACGACCGGCATGCGGATCTGTTTCGCGAGACGGTGGATGTGGCGCTGCGCTTTGGCGTGCCGAGTGATTCGACGCTGGTGGCGTTGCCGATTCTGCCTGAGCATCGCCGCGTGGCCTGCGCCAGTCCTGCGTATATCGAGCGCCACGGTACACCGCAAAATCCTGCCGAATTGAGCGAGCACGGCGCCCTGCTCTACCTGCGCAACGGCCGTCCCTACAACACCTGGCGTTTCCATCGCGACGACGAAACGGTCGAGGTCGAAGTCCGCGGCGACTACCTCAGCGACGACGGCGAAGTCGCCCGCCGCTGGGCGCTCGCCGGGCACGGCATTGCCTACAAGGCCTGGCTCGACGTGGCCGAAGACGTACGCGCCGGGCGGCTGGTGACGCTGTTCGATGACTGGCACGGCGAGAGCGTACCGTTCAATCTCTTGTGCCCGCATCGCGTGCAAGTCTCGGAACGGGTCAAGGTGTTGCAAGCGTTTTTGCGCCAGCGCTGCGAGGCGTTGCGGCGATAAATTCACTTTGCCGCGCCGGGCGCTTCTGGTATTTGATGGAAGCTTTCCCACCGACAAAAGGATTTCGGCATGAGCTATCGCACACTGGGTCACTCAGGGTTGCAAGTGTCCACCCTCACCCTCGGCACGATGATGTTCGGCGAACAGACCAGCGCGGAAGACTCGCTGCGCATCATCGACAAGGCCTGGGATCAGGGCATCAACTTCATCGACACCGCCGACGTCTATACCAACGGCCGCTCGGAAGAGATCGTCGGCGAAGCCATCGCCCGTCATCGGCATGAATGGGTGCTGGCGACCAAAGTCGGTTTCGGCCCCGTGGATGGCGTGCCGAACCGCAGCGGCTTGAGCCGCAAGCACATCTTCAATGGTCTGGAGGCCAGCCTGACCCGGCTCGGCACCGACTACCTCGACATCTATTACCTGCACCGCGAAGACCACAACACCCCGCTGGAAGTGACGATCTCGGCGATTGGCGATCTGATTCGCCAGGGCAAGATCCGTTATTGGGGCCTGTCGAACTATCGCGGCTGGCGGATTGCCGAGGTGATCCGCGTGGCGGACAAACTCGGCGTCGATCGCCCGGTGATCAGCCAGCCGCTGTACAACATCGTCAACCGTCAGGCCGAGACCGAGCAGATCACCGCCGCCCAGACTTACGGCCTCGGCGTCGTGCCTTACAGCCCGCTGGCCCGTGGCGTGCTCAGCGGCAAGTACGCACCGGACGTGACCCCGGACGCCAACAGCCGTGCCGGGCGCCAGGACAAACGGATTCTGGAGACTGAATGGCGCGTGGAATCGTTGCGCATTGCCCAGCAGATTCAGCAATACACCCGGGAGCGTGGGGTTGGGATTGTCGAGTTTGCGATTGCCTGGGTGCTGAACAACGGCGCGGTGACCTCGGCGATTGTCGGGCCGCGCACGGAAGAACAGTGGGATGCGTACACCAAGGCACAGGCGGTGAAGATTACGGCGGAGGATGAGGCGTTTATCGATTCGCTGGTAACGCCGGGGCATGCGTCTACGCCGGGGTTTAATGATGTGAGCCATTTTGTGTCGGGCCGCAAACCGCGTTCGGCTTGAGACCGCTGCCCTCACCCTAGCCCTCTCCCGGAGGGAGAGGGAACCGATTGGGGGATATTGAAGCTAAGCTTTTGCCTGAAGCTCTCGTGGTGAATCCACAATCGACTCGGACTTTCACGTCGCTGAAACTCCTGAGACACCTCGGTCAGTCCCCTCTCCCTTCGGGAGAGGGTTAGGGTGAGGGGCTTTTGGATCTGTTGAAAATAATGACCATCTGGCCAATATTCACCACAAAAACCACGTATCCTGCCTGCCCCGTTTCACCATCCCCCCCGCGAGGACAGTTTGTCTAAAGGCATTGCTCTATCGGTGACAGCATCGACGCTGTTTGCCGTCATGTATTACTACACCTCGTTGCTCACTCCGTTGAGCGGCGTGGAAATCTTCGGTTGGCGGATGCTGCTGACCGTGCCCTGCATGACCGTGTTCATGCTGGTTTCCGGCGAATGGCGGCGGGTGCTGGAGCTGCTGCGCCGGCTCCCTGCACTGCCGAAGTTGATCGGTGGTCTGATCCTCTCGTCAGCGTTGCTCGGCGTGCAGTTGTGGCTGTTCATGTGGGCGCCGCTCAACGGCTACAGCCTTGATGTGTCGCTGGGCTACTTCCTGCTGCCGCTGGCCATGGTCCTGACCGGGCGTATCGCTTATGGCGAAAGCCTGTCGTACCTGCAAAAAGTCGCGGTGTTTTTTGCCAGCCTCGGGGTATTGAACGAGTTGTATCAGGTCGGTGGGTTTTCCTGGGCGACGCTGGTGGTGGTCGTCGGTTACCCGTTGTATTTCGTGTTGCGCAAATACCTCAAGACCGACAACCTCGGCGGTTTGTGGGTCGACATGACTTTGATGCTGCCGGTGGCGTACTGGTTTGTGCGCGGCGGCGAACAGGGTTTCGGCGTGTTCGATCAGTACCCGGCGCTGACGTGGCTGATTCCGCTGCTCGGCCTGATCAGTGCGTCGGCGCTGGTGGTGTACATCATTGCCAGCCGCTTGCTGCCGTTCAGCCTGTTCGGTTTGTTGAGTTACGTGGAACCGGTGTTGCTGCTCGGTGTGGCGCTGCTGCTCGGCGAGAGCATCAAACCCGGCGAATGGCTGACCTACATCCCGATCTGGCTCGCGGTGGTGGTGCTGGTGTTTGAAGGGTTCAAGCATTTGATGCGCCAACGGCGCCCTTAAGACGCGCAATAAAAAGCCCGGCCTGCATTTCTGCAGGCCGGGCTTTTTTACATCTGATGCGGATTACTCGGTAGCGAGAACGCCACGACGCACCTGGTCACGCTCGATCGATTCGAACAGAGCCTTGAAGTTGCCTTCGCCGAAACCATCGTCGCCTTTGCGCTGGATGAATTCGAAGAACACCGGCCCCATCAGGGTTTCCGAGAAGATCTGCAGCAGCAGACGCTTGTCTTCCTTATCCGACGCACCATCCAGCAGGATGCCGCGCGATTGCAACTGATCAACCGGCTCGCCGTGGTTCGGCAGGCGGCCTTCGAGCATTTCGTAGTAGGTATCCGGCGGCGCGGTCATGAAGCGCATGCCGATCTTCTTCAGCTGATCCCAGGTCTTGACCAGGTCGTCAGTGAGGAACGCCACGTGCTGGATGCCTTCGCCATTGAACTGCATCAGGAACTCTTCGATCTGCCCGGCGCCCTTCGATGATTCCTCGTTGAGCGGGATGCGGATCATGCCGTCCGGCGCGGTCATCGCTTTCGAGGTCAGGCCGGTGTATTCGCCCTTGATGTCGAAGTAACGGATTTCGCGGAAGTTGAACAGTTTCTCGTAGAAGTTCGCCCAGTAGGCCATGCGACCGCGATACACGTTGTGGGTCAAGTGATCGATGATCTTCAGGCCGGCACCGACCGGGTTGCGATCAACGCCTTCGAGGAACACGAAGTCGATGTCATAGATCGAGCTGCCTTCACCAAAACGGTCGATCAGGTACAGCGGCGCGCCGCCAATGCCTTTGATCGCCGGCAGGTTCAGTTCCATCGGGCCGGTTTCGATGTGGATTGGCTGGGCACCGAGTTCCAACGCGCGTTTGTAAGCCTTCTGCGAATCCTTGACCCGGAACGCCATGCCGCAAACGGATGGACCGTGCTCGGCCGCGAAGTAGGAAGCAACGCTGTGGGGTTCGTTGTTGAGGATCAGGTTGATCGCGCCCTGGCGGTACAGGTGCACGTTCTTGGAACGGTGGGTCGCGACCTTGGTGAAGCCCATGATCTCGAAGATCGGCTCCAGGGTGCCAGGTGTGGGCGATGCGAACTCGATGAACTCGAAGCCCATCAGGCCCATTGGGTTTTCGTATAAATCTGCCATGGTTGGCGCCTCATCATTCTTATCAATTAACCAGAGTTATTTGTCAGTAATGCTGAGACCGGTGGGTGGCGCACAGGAGATGCCACGCACACTGCGGGCGAGGAAGTCACCGTAGATCAGTTGAAACCCGAATATCTTCATTGTCGACCCAAGGCTCTTGCGGGCGAGGCTTCTGCTGCCAGAAGACGATTATTATTGTATGCGTAACCCGATTCTACACAGCGTAAATAGGGTTGTCTGCCCTCTCTATAAAATCCGCTTTTTTCCGGCTGGTGCAAGGGGTTTGTTGCACAGCCAGATGCCCGTCAGAATCAGCGCGCCGCCCAGGCACATGGCCAGCGTCAGCTGTTCGCCCAGCAGGATTGCGCCGGCCAGCACGGCGGTCAGCGGGTTGAGCGCAATGAATACACCAGAGCGCGTGGCGCCGATTTTACGGATGCCATCGTAATAACCGATGTAAGCCAGCGCCGAGCCGAGTACGCCCAGATAGGCCAGGCTCAGCCATTGGCGCGAGCCAAGTGCGGCCAGCGCCGCAACGTCGACTTCGCCACGGCTCAGGGCCAACGCCCACAACATCAAGGTGCCCAGCAGAATCGAAAAGGTCACGGTCTGCACCGGGCCGATGCTCTGGTTGAGGCTGCGGGAGAACAGCGAATAGACGCCCCAGCTCAGCACACAGCCGAGGATCAGCAGGTCGCCAATCCACGCGTCCGGCGTTTCGCGCAACAACTGCGGGTGGCGACTGACGATCACCACACCTGCCCCACCGATGCAGATTGCGATGCCGATGACCTTCAGCCGGCTCAGCCGCTCCTTGAACAGCAGCCACGATGCCAGACCGATCACCGCCGGATTCAGCGCCACGATCAACGAGGCCCGGGAAGCGTTGATGTATTGCAACCCGTAAAAGAAGCACAGGTTGTAGAAGAAGATCCCGAAGAACCCCAGCAGCGCCAGTTGCAGCCATTGGCGGGGCGTGGGCCGCGCCAGCGCAATCCGCGCCAGTCGCAGAAACCCGAGCAACGCCAAACTGGCCAGCAGAAATCGCAAGCTGGCGGCGAAGACCGGACTCAGGCTGCCGGCCAGAAACCGCCCGGCCACCCACGTTCCGCCCCAGATCATGGTGACCAGGGCCAGGTTCAAATAGACGGGCATGTCCGAGGCGGCCGGACGGACAGGTTCATGACAACTCATAACGCTCCCAACGATGAGACTGACGGATGACGTATCATTCGATTGATTCCTCATCATCGTAAAATGAGTCTTTACTCATGACCCTGACCCAACTCGAAATCTTCTCGCTGGTGGCCGAACTGCGAGGTTTTACTCTCGCCGCCCATCGCCTCGGGATTTCCCAGTCAGCGGTGTCTCACGCCTTGAAGTCGCTGGAACAGGAACTGGGCGTCGAACTGCTGCGCCGGCACCAATCGCAAGTGGAACTGAGCGACATCGGCGAGCAATTGCTGCTGCGGGCCCGGGCGATGCTTGGGCTGGCCAATACCCTACGCCAAGAGGCGGCGGATGCGCGCGGCATGAAGCGCGGCACATTGCGCATCGGTTCGTTCGGGCCGACATCGTCGATCAAGTTGTTGCCCAGGATTCTGCAGCAGTATCGCGAGGCGCATCCGGGGATCGAAGTGCACATCGATGAAGGCCCGGATCGGCAGGTCATCCAGTGGCTGGAGGAGCGACGGATCGACATCGGCTTTGTGGTGCTGCCCGAGGAACGCTTCGACACGTTTACCTTGATCGAAGATCAGATGGTCGCCCTGCTCCCGCTCGGTCACCCGTTGGCGGCGCACGAATCAGTGACGCTGAAAGACTTATGCAACGATCCGTTCGTGCTGACCGAGGCCGGTTCGTCGGAGCTGGTATCGCGCCTGTTCAACACGGCGCGGTTGAACCCGAACATCCGCTATCGCTGCTCGCAGCTGCTCAGCACGCTCGACACCGTGGGCCGGGGCGATGCAATGACTGTGGTGGCGGAAGGCTCGTTGCCCTTCGATTCCGACCCGCGCTATGTAAAACGGACATTGTCACCGCCCGTCAAACGGCAGGTCGGACTGGCGGTACTGGATCAGCGCCAGGCATCGCCCGCCACGCTGGCATTCATTCAACTGGCAACACGGCTGGATTACCGTTGAGCAGCGCAGGCGTCATTGGCCATCTATCATGGGCTCAGACCCTGGGCTTTGCGCGCACGCTTCGCCTGCCATCTAGAGCCCCACTCCATTGCGACAGGATGCGCCCATGCCACTGACTGTCAGGCCCCGCCGCAAGCGCAGCACCCGGATAATAATGACTTTGCTGTGCGGCTTGCTGCCGATCGTACTCGGCAGTGTGATTCTCTATATGCAGGCCGGACGCGCCCTTCAGCAGAGTTCGCAACACACCGCCGAAGAAGCCCTGCGTCAGTTCGAACTGATGCTCGACAACACTGCCCAGGCCGCCCGCGAACTGTTGCCTTTGGCCGGCCAGACCTGCGAGACCGTCAAACTCGCCTTGCGCGAACAAGTCACCCGCCGCCCGTTCGTGCGCTCGACCAATCTGGTGTGGGACGACAATCTCTATTGCAGCTCCTTGTTCGGCGATTTCAAGGAAGCCGTCAATCCAGGCGACTACGCCCAAGGCAAGTTGTGGCTCATGAACGGCAACCCGGTGACGCCTGACACCGCGCTGCTGGTGTACCGCCTCAGCGAAGGCCGTGGTGGCGCACTGACCACGCTGGACGGCTATCACCTGAGCAACATCCTGCGCCTGATCGGCCGGCACACATTGTTGTTGCTGCAAGTCGGCAACAACTGGCTCTGCGCCGACGGCAAAGTGCATCAAGGCGCCTTGCCCGCGTTGCCGGTGGCGCAAAGTACCTTGCACTCGTCGCACTATGCGTTCTCGGTGACAGCCGCTTTTCCAGAAGGCGAAACCTGGCGCTACATGAAAGATGAATACCCGCCGCTGTTCAGCCTGCTGATGTTCTTCGGTGCAGTATCGGGAGCAATCGGTTACATCGTGCAAAAACGATCCACATCGCCCAGCCATGAAATGCTTCGGGCGCTGGAGGCGGGAGAGTTCATTCCCTACTTTCAACCGGTGGTGCACGGCGACAGTAAACAGTGGTCGGGCACGGAAGTGCTGATGCGCTGGAACCATCCCAAGGAGGGGCTGGTGCGTCCGGACCTGTTCATCCCGTTTGCCGAACACTCCGGACTGATCGTGCCGATGACTCGGGCCTTGATGCAGCAGACGGCTGTCGTGCTGGGGCCGCTGTCATCGACCTTTACCGCGCCGTTCCACATTGGCAACAACATCACCGCCAGCCATTGCAACGATCTGGAGCTGGTTGAGGATTGCCGTGAATTTTTGTCAGCTTTTCCGCCGGGCAGCATCAGCCTGGTTCTGGAACTCACCGAACGTGAGCTGATCGAGCCGTCCGACATTACCCATCAACTGTTCGCGCAGCTGCGTGCAATGGGCGTGAAGATCGCGATTGATGACTTTGGCACCGGCCATTCAAGCCTCGGTTACTTGAGGACGTTCAATGTCGACTTCCTCAAGATCGATCAGACATTTGTCGCCATGATCGATAAAGATGCGCTGTCACGGCATATTCTGGACAGCATCATCGAGCTCTCGACCAAGCTGGATCTGGGCATCGTGGCCGAAGGTGTGGAGACGCAAGCCCAGTGTGATTATCTGGCCGCCCACCATGTCAACTTTCTGCAGGGCTACCTTTTCGGCAAACCGATGCCGGCTGCGGACTTCATCGAAGCATTAACTCATCATTAACTTCTCTGGATAAATCCGGACTCGCCGACAGCCCGCACCAAATTGATACAAAACAGCGTTGTTGTTACATGAAGAAAAAGTCAGGATTTACTCTTGCCGCATTAACTACTACAATTTTTCTTACCTGTTGCAAGATGGGCAGGTGAGCCATTATCACCGAGTCGCTTCAAGGCTCTTGGCTTATAGCTTTGTTTGCGGTTGGTATCAGCCAAACACACTATTGGAGTAAAGATATTGTCCAGACTCGCTGAATTTCGTGCAGCTGAAAAGGCCCTTCAGGAACAGCTCAAGCAGCTGGAATCGCTGAAGAATGATGCCGGGCTCAAGAAAGAAATCGAATTCGAAGAAAAGCTCCAGGGGCTGATGAAAACCTACGGCAAAGGCCTGAAAGACATCATCGCCATTCTCGATCCGAACCCGGCGAAATCCGGTCTGCAATCGACCGCCGCACCTAAAACCCGCCGCGCTCGCGTGGTCAAGGTCTATCAGAACCCGCACACCGGCGAGCTGATCGAGACCAAAGGTGGCAATCACCGCGGCCTGAAGGCCTGGAAGGAACAATACGGTGCAGCCACCGTTGATTCCTGGTTGCGCGGTTAATCCCTCGCAAACATGAAAGCCCTGCATATGCAGGGCTTTTTTTCGGACAATATTTAACAAATGCAACGATTTTTCTGGCGGGCAAGTTGAGTTTCAAATCGCTCTCGCGCTGAAACTATGCTTCCGAGTGTTGCCCCGTTAGCCGGAATTAACTTTATGTTTAATCATTTCCGGTATCTAACACCAGACTGCCCCCGAACAGACGACTAGAATTTCAAGCTGTTTCGCGCAGCCACTATGTCGTCGCCGCTGGCCTTATAAACCTCCGCCTGCCCTGCATACGAAAGTACATAGGCCTTATCCGCCTCGACCGCTGCAACCAATGTTTGCGACAACACATGACGGCCGTTTTCAGTCACCGTACAAGTGGTCTCAAGCGCTGTCAGCGAGCCCAGCGTACTCGCGTGAACCTTGTTGCAGACACTCTGATAACCGCTCTGGAAAAAGTCTTTCTGCACCGACTTGCGCATCTCAAGCAACACGCCTTGCAAGTTGACCTGATGACCACTTTCCACACGGGTCATCGTCAACTCCATCACCATCACCTGATTGCCATCGGCGTCAGTTTTCACTGCGCGCTGGCGCGAGACTTCAGGCGAGGTTTCGGGCAGCGCCTCGACCTCCCAGCCGGCAGGCCAGGTGATGCTCGGCGCCTCGGCAAAAGCCGGTAGCGCCAGAAGAGAAAAACCCAGGAAAACGAACAGCGATTTGAACGGTCGGATCATTACCAGAGGCACTCGCGGATTGAGCCGTAAAGTCTGAGGCTCGCCCGCTTGCAGGGCAAGCCCGCGCTTTCGGTTTGGCGATGCCGCAAGGCATGCGTATCATTGCGCCCATTCACTCGCCCCAATTTGTTACGGAGGGCCCATGAGCCTGCAAGAACTGAACACCTTCCCTGGCGTCACCGCCATCCCGGACAGCGCAACCCGTCACTTCGTGTTCAACCACACCATGCTGCGCGTAAAGGACATTACCAAGTCCCTGGACTTCTACACCCGCGTGCTGGGTTTCTCGCTGGTAGAGAAGCGTGATTTCCCGGAAGCGGAATTCAGCCTGTACTTCCTCGCCTTGCTGGACAAATCGCAGATCCCGGCCGACGCCGCTGCTCGCACCGAGTGGATGAAGTCGATTCCCGGCATTCTGGAACTGACCCACAACCATGGCACCGAGAACGACGCAGACTTCGCCTACCACAACGGCAACACCGACCCGCGCGGTTTCGGCCACATCTGCATTTCGGTACCGGACATCGTCGCTGCCTGCGCGCGCTTTGAAGAGCTGGGCTGCGACTTCCAGAAGCGTCTGACCGATGGCCGCATGAAGAGCCTGGCGTTCATCAAGGATCCGGATGGCTACTGGGTCGAGATCATCCAGCCGGCGCCGCTGTAAAGCTGAACGCAGGTAGAAAGCATCACGCAAAGAAAAACCCCCATCATCACTGATGGGGGTTTTCTTTTTCAGACCCTGGATTTACGCCGGAGCCGACGTGCGGATCAGGTGATCGAAAGCACTGAGGGAAGCCTTGGCACCCTCGCCCACCGCGATCACGATCTGCTTGTACGGCACGGTGGTCACGTCACCGGCGGCGAAGATGCCGGGGATCGAGGTTTCGCCGCGGTTGTCGACGATGATCTCGCCGCGCGGCGACAGCTCGATGGTGCCTTTGAGCCAGTCGGTGTTGGGCAGCAGACCGATCTGCACGAAAATCCCTTCCAGTTCGACAGTGCGCAGCTCGTCAGTATTGCGATCCTTGTAGCGCAGGCCGTTGACCTTCTGCCCGTCGCCAGTGACTTCAGTGGTCAGCGCACTGGTGATCACGGTGACGTTCGGCAGGCTGTGCAGCTTGCGTTGCAATACGGCGTCGGCGCGCAACTGAACGTCGAACTCCAGCAGAGTCACGTGGGAGACGATACCGGCCAGGTCAATGGCCGCTTCGACGCCGGAGTTACCGCCGCCAATCACCGCCACACGCTTGCCTTTGAACAGCGGGCCGTCGCAGTGCGGGCAGTACGCCACGCCTTTGTTACGGTATTCCTGTTCGCCCGGCACGTTCATTTCACGCCACCGCGCACCGGTGGCCAGAATCACGCTCTTGGCCTTGAGGGTCGCGCCGCTGGCGAAGCGAACTTCATGCAGCTCGCCATTCTTGCCCGGGATCAGCTTGTCGGCGCGTTGCAGGTTCATGATGTCGACGTCGTACTGCTTGACGTGCTCTTCCAGCGCGGTCGCCAGTTTCGGGCCTTCGGTTTCCTGCACGGAAATGAAGTTCTCGATGGCCATGGTGTCCAGCACCTGACCGCCGAAGCGCTCGGCCGCCACACCGGTGCGAATGCCTTTACGTGCGGCATAGATCGCCGCCGAAGCACCGGCCGGGCCACCGCCAACCACCAGCACATCGAAGGCTTGCTTGGCGCTGATTTTCTCCGCCTGACGCTCGATGGCGCCAGTGTCGAGTTTGGCGAGGATTTCTTCCAGGCCCATACGGCCCTGGCCGAAGTTTTCGCCGTTCAGGTAAATGCTCGGCACAGCCATGATCTTGCGATCGTTGACTTCGTCCTGGAACAGCGCGCCGTCGATGGCGACGTGGCGGATATTCGGGTTCAGCACGGCCATCAGGTTCAATGCCTGAACAACGTCCGGGCAGTTCTGGCAGGACAGCGAGAAGTACGTCTCGAAGTTGAACTCGCCCTTGAGCGAGCGGATCTGTTCGATCACTTCGACACTGGCCTTCGAAGGGTGGCCGCCGACTTGCAGCAGGGCCAGCACCAGCGAAGTGAATTCATGGCCCATCGGGATGCCGGCGAAACGCAGGCTGATATCGGCCCCGGGGCGGTTGATCGAGAACGACGGTTTGCGTGCATCGTCGCCGCTGTCGATCAAGGTAATCTGATGCGAAAGACTGGCAATGTCTTTCAGCAGGTCGAGCATTTCACGGGATTTCGCACCGTCGTCGAGTGAAGCAACGATCTCGATCGGCTGGGTGACCCGTTCCAGGTACGATTTCAACTGGGCTTTAAGATTGGCGTCCAACATACGGGCGATCTCCTGACTTTATTTGAGGCGAAAAAAAGCCCGAGCGAATCTCGCCCGGGCTTTTCTATTGGGCGGTGCAGCTTACTTGAGTAGGTGCGGAGTCCCGCCCTGTATTGCGTGTGTCACAGACTTAGATCTTGCCGACCAGGTCCAGGGACGGAGCCAGCGTGGCCTCGCCTTCTTTCCATTTGGCCGGGCAAACTTCGCCTGGGTGGGCAGCGACGTACTGAGCAGCCTTGATTTTGCGCAGCAGCTCGGATGCGTCACGGCCAACGCCGCCATCGTTCAGTTCAACGATTTTGATCTGGCCTTCAGGGTTGATCACGAAGGTGCCACGGTCAGCCAGGCCAGCTTCTTCGATCAGCACGTCGAAGTTGCGGGAGATGACCTGAGTCGGGTCGCCGATCATGGTGTACTGGATTTTGCCGATGGCTGGCGAAGTGTTGTGCCAGGCAGCGTGAGCAAAGTGGGTGTCGGTCGAAACGCTGTAGATCTCTACGCCCAGTTTCTGGAAGGCGGCGTAGTTGTCAGCCAGGTCTTCGAGTTCGGTTGGGCAAACGAAAGTGAAGTCGGCCGGGTAGAAAAACACTACGGACCATTTGCCTTTCAGGTCAGCGTCCGAGACTTGTACGAAGTCGCCGTTTTTGAACGCGGTAGCTTTGAACGGTTTTACTTGGCTGTTGATGATAGGCATTGATGACTCTCCGTCAGGGTTGTGAATTCGATGAGTGAATCCTACCCAGTCACTCGACGGATGGCTCATTGGCAAACCTGATGCTGCTGATTTGTTTTCGCTATTAGCTGAAGGTATTAATAGAAGAAAACGATATCTACGGCGACAGCGGTTTATCCGTAATCCGGGCCATCCCGTGAAAGGGGCTCGCTTCAACATAGCGCATAGCGGACTTCATATCCTTCCAGCCCACGTAACTCATCAATGATTTGAGATCCCAGCCGCTTTGGTGGGCCCATGTTGCGAAGCCGCGACGCAGGGAGTGGCTGGTGTAGCGCTCGGCGGAGATCCCGGCTCGCTCCAGGGCCTGACGCAGCAACGGAATCACGCTGTTGGCGTGCAACCCCTCTTCGCTCAGGTTGCCCCAGCGGTCGACGGCGCGAAACACCGGTCCTCGCACCAGTGCTGCCTCGGTGATCCACTCGATATAAGCCTGCACCGGACACAACTTCAGCAGCGCCGGGGCCTGATAGGTCTGCCCGAGGTTTTCCCGATCGCCCTTGCTGCGCGGCAGGTACAAGGTGATGCCGTTGCCGGCGTGCGCCTGCACATGCTCGATCTGCACCCGACACAGCTCATCGCTGCGGAAGCCGCGCCAGAAGCCCAGCAGGATCAACGCCCGATCACGGCAAGCTCGGAGCAGCAGCGGCCGGTCCTGTTGTTCCCGGGCGTCTTTCATTTCCTGCTCAAGCCAGGCGACGGTCTGCTCAAGATCGCGCAGTTGGAGTGGCTCGGCCTGTTTTTCCTGCGCGGGATGCAGGGCGCGAATGCCCTTGAACACCTTGCGCACCACCGGCGACTTGGTGGGATCGGCGAAGCCCTGGCTGTTGTGCCACTGCGCCAGTGCCGACAGACGCAACTTCAGCGTGTTAACCGACAGCACGCCCGCATGCGCCACCAGATACCGCGCGACGCTGTCCGCTGTGGCCGGCAGGAACCCTCCCCACGCGGATTCGAAGTGCTCGATGGCCGCGCGATAACTGCGGCGGGTGTTGTCGCGGGTGGCGGCTTGCAGATAGCGATCGATATCGCTCATGGGCTGATTTTCTCGTGGCGTACTGAGGGTTCGTGCAGAAACGGATTTTATGGGTTTCACATGGGGTAATACCAGTATATCCCGTCCGTTTGTCGGCGCTTATTTCACTTTATTTTCAACATGGTACACTGCGTACTTTAGTGGCATGTACCACAGTACGAAATGGTAGGAGCAGATATGGCCCGTGGCGGCGTTAACAAAGCAGTAGTCCAGATCGCGCGCGCAGCGATCCTCGCCCGTGGCGAACACCCCAGTATCGATGCAGTACGCATCGAGCTGGGCAATACGGGCTCAAAAACCACGATTCATCGCTATCTAAAAGAACTGGATGACGGCAGCGAGCCAGCGGATCCGTCGGCAGAACCCATCGATGACGAACTGCTGGCGCTCGTCACCCGCCTTGCACAACGCCTGAAAGAACAGGCGCAAGAGCCGATTGATCAGGCACGCGAGCAGTACGAGCAACAGCGTCAGGCACTGGAGGACGAACTGAATCAGCTTCGTCAGGATCATGCGCAACTGGAGAAGAAACACGACATTCAAACTGCCGCGCTGGCCAAGGAATCCGAAGCACTGAGTGATACACGCTCAATGCTGCAGACCGAGCAGACGCGCAACGCCGGGTTGAATCAGGCACTGGCGGATTTTGAATTGCGCCTGCAGGACAAGGACGAGCAGATCCGCTCGCTGGAAGAGAAGCACCTGCACGCCCGCGATGCACTTGAGCACTATCGCAACGCCATCAAGGAGCAGCGCGAGCAGGAGCAAAGCCGCCATGAAAACCAGGTGCAACAATTGCAGATGGAGTTGCGTCAGGCGCAACAAAGCGCCCTGGTGCGCCAGGACGAAATCACCCAGCTGCACCGCGACAACGAACGCCTGCTGACCGAGAATCGCGGCACCGTGCGCGAACTGAGTCTGATGCAGGATCAGCTCAAGCACAGCAATCAGCGTCAGGATCAACTGCTGGAGCAAGCGTCGCGCGTCGACAGCGAACGCACCCTCCTCCAGGAACGCCTGCGCGTGGCCCTGCTGGAAAGTCAGACGCTTAAACAGAACGTCGACGAGCAGTCGCAGCTCAATCAGTCATTGGAGAAGGAATTGACTAAGATTCAAGCCAGCTTGCGCCTGGCCACTGCCGTTGTGGCAGCGCCAGACGCAGCAGAACCGGAAAAGACTTAAGCGCCGACCGGCGTACGCATGGTGACAAACTCTTCGGCCGCCGTCGGGTGCACCCCGATGGTGTCGTCGAAGTCACGCTTGGTGGCGCCAGCCTTCAGCGCGATCGCCAGACCCTGCACGATCTCGCCGGCATCCGGCCCGACCATGTGACAGCCCAACACCTTGTCAGATTTGCCATCGACCACCAGCTTCATCAGCGTGCGCTCCTGGCAATCCGTCAGAGTCAGCTTCATTGGACGGAAGCGGCTTTCGTAGATCACGACGTCGTGACCCGCTTCCCGCGCCTCTTCTTCGGTCAGGCCGACGGTGCCGATATTCGGCAGACTGAACACCGCCGTCGGGATCATCTTGTAATCCACCGGACGATATTGCTCAGGCTTGAACAGACGTCGCGCCACCGCCATGCCTTCGGCCAGTGCCACTGGCGTCAGCTGCACACGACCGATGACATCGCCCAGCGCCAGGATTGATGGCTCGGTGGTCTGGTATTGCTCATCGACCTTGATGAAGCCTTTGTCGTCGAGCTGCACATCAATGTTCTCCAGCCCCAGGTTGTCCAGCATCGGACGTCGGCCGGTGGCGTAGAACACACAATCCGCCTCCAGTACGCGACCATCCTTGAGGGTCGCTTTCAGGCTGCCATCCGACTGCTTGTCGATACGGGCAATGTCGGCATTGAATTGCAGATCCATCCCGCGTTTGGTCAGCTCTTCTTTCAAATGGTTACGCACTGAACCATCGAAACCACGGAGGAACAGATCCCCGCGATACAACAACGTCGTGTTGGCGCCCAGGCCATGGAAAATCCCGGCAAATTCGACGGCGATGTAACCGCCGCCGACGACCAGCACGCGCTTGGGCAGCTCTTTCAGGAAGAACGCCTGGTTCGAGCTGATCGCATGCTCATGCCCCGGAATCTCGGGGATCTGCGGCCAGCCTCCGGTGGCGATCAGAATATTCTTCGCGGTGTATCGCTCACCGTTGACCTCGACTTCGTGCGGACCAACGATTTTCGCGTGAGCCTCATGCAGGGTCACGCCGCTGTTGACCAGCAGATTGCGATAAATGCCGTTCAGACGATTGATCTCGCGATCCTTGTTGGCAATCAGCGTGGCCCAGTCGAAATCCGCCTCACCCAGATTCCACCCGAAACCCGAAGACTGCTCGAAGTCTTCGGCAAAATGGGCGCCGTACACCAACAGTTTTTTCGGTACGCAACCGACGTTGACGCAGGTTCCGCCAAGATAACGGCTCTCGGCCACCGCCACTTTCGCACCGAACCCGGCAGCAAAACGCGCAGCCCGCACACCGCCGGAACCGGCGCCAATCACATAAAGGTCAAAATCGTAGGCCATTTCTATCTCCTCGGCAGGCGATCAGCATACCCGCCGTCGTCCGTTGGGCAAGCACTCCTGCCGATATAGGGGCAGAAAATGAAAAAGCCACCCGAAGGTGGCTTTTTCGTACAGGCAGATCAGGCCTTATCAGTAAGCCTTGCCAGTCTTGTAGAAGTTCTCGAAGCAGAAGTTGGTTGCTTCGATGTAGCCTTCAGCACCACCGCAGTCGAAACGCTTGCCCTTGAACTTGTAGGCCATCACGCAGCCGTTCTGGGCTTGCTTCATCAGGGCGTCGGTGATCTGGATTTCACCGCCCTTGCCTGGCTCGGTCTGTTCGATCAGGTCGAAGATGTCCGGGGTCAGGATGTAACGGCCGATGATCGCCAGGTTCGACGGTGCGTCTTCCGGCTTTGGCTTCTCGACCATGCTGTGTACGCGGTAGATGTCGTCGCGGATCATTTCGCCAGCGATCACGCCGTACTTGCTGGTTTCCTGCGGATCGACTTCCTGGATGGCAATGATCGAGCAGCGGAACTGCTTGTACAGCTTGACCATCTGGGTCAGCACGCCGTCGCCTTCAAGGTTGACGCACAGGTCGTCCGCCAGCACCACGGCGAACGGCTCGTCACCGATCAGCGGGCGGCCGGTCAGGATCGCGTGGCCCAGGCCTTTCATTTCGGTCTGACGGGTGTAGGAGAACGAGCACTCGTCCAGCAGCTTGCGGATACCGACCAGGTATTTTTCCTTGTCGGTGCCTTTGATCTGGTTTTCCAGCTCATAGCTGATATCGAAGTGGTCTTCCAGGGCGCGCTTGCCACGGCCGGTCACGATGGAGATTTCGTTCAGGCCAGCATCCAGAGCTTCTTCGACGCCGTACTGGATCAGTGGCTTGTTTACCACCGGCAGCATTTCTTTGGGCATGGCCTTAGTCGCTGGGAGGAAGCGAGTACCGTAACCGGCTGCTGGGAACAAGCATTTCTTGATCATATAAGTCCTTGAAAGGGCTGTGTGTACGAGTTTCGGCGCAGTCTAATCAGGCGGCGTGCACCTTACAATGCCCCGCACTGGCTAACCGATGTCAACATAGAGAAATAATCTGGCGGATAGTTCAATCCGCACACAGAGGCTGCGCAATCAGCGTAGCCCAAAGATCTCGGAACAGCTCATCGACCTGCGCCCGTTCGCCGATTTACCGTTATCATGGGACCTTTGAACCAGCCAACGAGGCCGTTAGATGTCCGCAGCAAAAATCATCAATGGGTACACCGTCGCCAAGGCGAAAGATGGTCAGTGGCATATCACTGCCGCCAACGGCGAAGATGTATCCGGCCCGTTGCCCACTGAAGCAATGGCGATTGAAGTGGCCGCGGTGCTTGATTACACGCCTGCCGCACCGAAGCGTCGCGGCAAGGATCAAGACTGATCGGCGACTGCAAATCCCGGCCCTGCCTTCGCGCAGGGCTTTTTTTGGGTTGCGCACAAAGAAGTGGCCAATCGCTATAACCTTTTCGTGCCAGCGCTGTCATAGCGTCTAGCCCCTCCTCCTCGAAGACGACATTGCCATGATCAACCGCCCCATCATCAGCTTCCTGCCCCTTATTGCGCTCGCGGCCCTGGCCGGCTGCGCCACCTCGCAGACCACCTACCTGAACAACGGCGAACAAGGGCTTAGCATCGACTGCTCCGGCGAAGCCAATTCCTGGGCCAGCTGTTATGAAAAGGCCGACGCGTCCTGTGCCGGAACCGGTTATCGGATCGTCGGGACTGACGGCACACCGGCACCCAAGGAAGACGACAAGACGCTGGGCGTTGACGTCGGCAACTACAAAAACCGCAGCGTAGTGGTGGTGTGTAAATAGCCTTACATGTGAATTTCGGCGAACTTGATCCCCAGCCCGCGCACGACCTCGATCAGGTCGTCGAGTCGGTTGAAGGACTCGACTTCGTCGTTATCGTCGACCAGGAAGTAGCTGCGACCGGCGCTTTTCTTGAAAAACACGATCCACTCCCCTGGATTCGCCGGGTTCTGGATTACATGGGTCGCCGCAATGAGCCCTTCCTTGTGTCGCTCCCGCACCTGCTCTCTCTTCATTCACCACTCCAGAAATGACAATGCCGCCACAGCAACGCTGTGACGGCATCAATGCTGACTGTTGACAGTCTATCAGCCGGAAATACAGGCCGTGGCCGCCTTGCGCACATCCCATGGACGCAGCGGTACATTGGACATCCGCTCGTGCAGCTTGATGCTGCTGCCACCCGAACGATCCTCGATGTCGAATACCGCTGCCGGCCCCGATCCCAGCTTGCCCGGAACGATGACCCGAACGTCGTCCTTGTGCCGCTCTACCTGCAAGGCGCCTCGGCTGTCGGACAGCTTTTCGGTCAGGCACTGAGCATACTCATGGGGTTTCTTGCCGGAAATAACGACCATGGTGGGTAGCGTTTCATTGATTTCCGAAACGCTTGCGCAACCGCCCATTGCCAATGCCAACGGCAGAATCACCACACCCCACTTCATACAAAACCTCCGATAAAGACCCTCCGACAGCACGAATGCCGTTTTTCTCCGAGGCCTGCTGCATTTAACCCACATGGAAACGTGAATATCTGTTTTAAATTGTCAAAGCGGTGCCCGACGGCCGGATAATAACCTGTCCGGGCTGATAAACTGCGCCAATCGACAATGCTATCGTTTTGATTTTGTAGAAAAAGCCCTTCTGGAGGCGCCCATGAAATTCATTCACCAGCGCGAGCACCTCAACGAAGACGACATCGTCGTCATTCAATGCTCGCAAACCTGCAACATCCGCTTGATGAACGACGCCAACTTCCGCAGCTTCAAGAATGGCGGCCGACACACCTATCACGGCGGTGCTTTCGACACGTTCCCGGCCCGTATCACCGCGCCGAGCACCGGTTTCTGGAACATTACCATCGACACCGTCAACCGCCGCGCGATCAGCGTGACCCGCAAGCCGACCCTGACGCATTCGATCAAGATCATTCGCCGCTCGAGCTCCAAACTCAGCTGAGCGGTTCCGCCAACGCAGACAGGTAAGCATCAACGTGGCCCAAACGACCAAATACGTGATCAAGTACAAACTCAACGGTGAACGCCGCTTCGAGTTCGCCCAACTGGAAAACGGCACGCCGGAAGAAGCCAAGGCCGCACTGGATGCCCTGCACGGCCAGAGCGACGATGTGATCAGCGACATCAGCGTCAGCAAGGCCCTGTAAAACTCGGGTGACAATTCAACCGCAAGCGGCGGAGTGTTGCAGCCGGGTGGACGGCTCAGACTGATACCTGAATGTGAGCCAAGGAATCAGCATGTCACCCTCACCCGCCTCCCCGCTCGATGCGCTCGACTGGATCGGCCTGGAGCAGCAACTGGATCAGGACGGCTGTGCCGTCATTCGCACGCTGCTGCGCCCGGACACCTGTGATCGATTGAGTGCGCTTTACCCGCAAAGTGAACCGTTTCGATCCCAGGTCATCATGGCCCGCCACGGTTTCGGGCGCGGAGAATACAAATACCTGCGCTATCCGCTTCCCCCCGTGGTGGAACGCCTGCGCAGCGCGCTTTACCCGCGACTCGTGCCTCTGGCCAACCGCTGGCATGAACGAATGGGCCTGCCAGCGCGCTTTCCAGAGCAACACAGCGAATTTCTCGCGCGCTGTCACGCCGCCGGTCAACTGCGACCTACCCCGCTCTTGCTGCAATACGGCCCGCAGGACTACAACTGCCTGCATCAGGACCTGTACGGTGAACATGTCTTTCCACTGCAAGTGGCGATTCTTCTGTCAGAACCTGGCGAAGATTTCACCGGCGGCGAGTTCGTCATGACCGAACAACGTCCGAGAATGCAGTCGCGCCCGCTGGTAATGGACCTGAGAAAAGGCGACGCGCTGATCTTTGCCGTCAACCAGCGCCCGGTCAAAGGCGTGCGCGGCGACTATCGGGTGACCATGCGCCACGGCGTCAGCCGACTGCACAGCGGAACACGGCATACTCTGGGCATCATTTTCCACGACGCGACCTGACGATCATGCAAACCACCTTCGACCTGTTCGCCGACACAGAATCCGAACAACCTCGGCGCGCCGAACAGATCGGCGAGCAATCCTGGGTGCTGCGCGGCTTTGCCCTGCCGCAAATCGAGCAGCTATTGCCGGCCCTGGAATCGATCATCGCCAGCGCTCCGTTGCGCCACATGATGACACCCGGAGGCTTCAGCATGTCGGTGGCCACCAGCAGTTGCGGCGCATTGGGCTGGATCACCGATCGAAGCGGCTACCGCTATTCCTCCGAGGATCCCGTAAGCCATCGCCCCTGGCCGGCCATGCCCGAGGTGTTTCGCGAGCTGGCCCAGGCAGCAGCGAAACGCGCCGGATTTGCCGACTTCATGCCGGACTCCTGCCTGATCAATCGCTATGTCCCAGGCGCGAAGATGTCGTTGCATCAGGACAAAGACGAAAACGCCTACGAAGCCCCGATCGTTTCGCTGTCATTGGGCCTGCCGGCAACGTTCCTGTTCGGCGGTTTCGCGCGCGGCGACAGGAGCCAGAAAATATCGCTGCTGCACGGCGACATGGTGATCTGGGGTGGCGTTGACCGGCTGCGCTATCACGGCATCCTGCCGATCAAGCCTGGCCGGCACCCGCGCCTTGGCGAACAGCGTTTCAACCTGACGTTTCGCACCGCTGGATAATCCTGCAAAGTTTGACCGCAAGGGTCGGAGTGTTCCGGCCGGTGGCACTGGTTAACCTGACATTCAACAGGTCAACGGACTCTCCATCATGAAAACGCTTTCAACCTCGCTGAGCACTGAAGACGATCCACGCTGGGCGGCTGTCGTGGCACGCGACCCTCGGGCGGACGGCCAGTTTGTCTATGCCGTGAAAACCACCGGCATCTATTGCCGCCCCAGCAGTCTGGCGCGCTTGCCGAAACCGCAGAACGTCGAGTTCTTCGATACCGCCGAGGACGCCGAAGCCGCGGGCTATCGCCCCAGCAAACGGGCGAGCAAGGATCAGACCGAAGTCGCAGCGCAGCACGCCGCTACCGTTGCGGCAGCCTGTCGCCAGATCGAAGCGTCGGACAGCCTGCCGGCGCTCAACGATCTCGCCGAGACCGCCGGCCTGAGCGCCTTCCATTTTCACCGGGTCTTCAAAGCCGCAACGGGCCTGACGCCCAAAGGCTATGCCGCCGCGCATCGCTCGCGTCGGGTTCGCCAGCGTCTGGCGGACGGTAGCTCAGTGACGGAGGCGCTGTATGACGCCGGTTTCAATTCCAACAGCCGGTTCTACGAGGCGGCCGATCAGGTGCTGGGCATGAAACCCGGCGACTTCCGATCCGCCGGGCAGAACAACGACATCCGCTTCGCCGTCGGCCAGTGCTCGCTCGGCGCCATTCTGGTGGCGCAGAGCGAGCGCGGGATCTGCGCGATTCTGCTGGGGGACGATCCGCACCAATTGGTGTGCGACCTGCAGGACCAGTTTCGCCGGGCCAACCTGATCGGCGCCGACACCGAGTTCGAACAACTGATCGCGCGCGTCGTCGGCTTCATCGAAGCGCCTGCCATCGGCCTGGATTTGCCGCTGGATGTGCGCGGCACGGCGTTTCAGGAACGGGTGTGGCAGGCACTGCGCGAAATACCGGTCGGCAGCACCGCCAGCTATGCGGACATCGCCTTGCGTATCGGCTCACCAAAAGCCGTACGCGCAGTGGCCCAGGCTTGCGGCGCCAACAGCCTGGCGGTAGCGATCCCCTGTCATCGCGTTGTGCGCAGTGACGGCAATCTGTCGGGCTACCGCTGGGGCGTGGAGCGCAAGCGCGAATTGCTCGAGCGTGAAGGCAAACCACGGCAGTAATCAGCGATTCACATCAACTACAACTCGCCCCCGGAGTTGCCCCGCCAGCAACTTCGGGGCCGCTTCGAGGGCTTCGCCGAGGCCGATTTCATGGCTGATCAGCGGCAACAGCGCGAAATCCAGATCCTTTGTCAGACGATCCCAAGCCTCGATGCGGCGGGCCTTGGGCTGGGTCACGCTGTTGATTCCGGCCAGCGTCACGCCACGCAGAATGAACGGCGCCACAGACGCCGGGAAATCCATGCCCTGAGCCAGACCGCACGCAGCCACGGTGCCTTCGGCCCGGGTGCTGGCACAGGCATTGGCGAGCGTGTGGCTGCCGACCGAATCGATAACGCCCGCCCAGCGCTCCTTGGCCAGCGGCTTGCCGGGTTCGGACAGGGTGGCGCGATCAATGATTTCACTGGCACCCAGTTGTTTCAGGTATTCGTGTTCCGACACACGACCGGTCGAAGCGACCACGCGGTAGCCCAGCTTGCTCAGCAATGCGATGGCAAAACTGCCGACGCCGCCGTTGGCCCCCGTTACCAGCACTTCGCCCTGTTGCGGGGTCACACCGTTACGCTCCAGCGCCATGACGCAAAGCATCGCCGTATAGCCGGCCGTGCCGATGGCCATGGCTTGCGCGGCGGTAAATGCCTTGGGCAGCGGAATCAGCCAGTCACCGTTCAATCGCGCTTTTTGCGCCAGACCGCCCCAGTGGTTTTCACCGACGCCCCAACCGTTGAGCAGCACCGCATCGCCAACCTTGTAATCCGGGTGCGAGCTGACTTCGACGGTGCCCGCCAGATCGATCCCCGGCACCATCGGAAACTTGCGCACCACCGGGCTACTGCCGGTAATCGCCAGGCCGTCCTTGAAGTTCAGCGTACTGTACGCGACGCGAACCGTCACATCGCCCTCGGGCAACTGCTCGTCTTTGATTTCATGCAGGTTGGCGCGATAACCTCTGTCGTCTTTGTCGATCAAAATGCCTTTGAACATGACTGCCTCTCACAGGTGGAATTCAGGATGTCGAGGCATTGGAATAGCACATTGCAACATTTTGCCCCACTCGACCTTTAGCCAATCGCGCCCCAACGCCGAGCCAACGTCGGCTGTTCAAGCTACAAATCTGTGCTGGTCATGGGGTTGGCTTTGCGTTAAAAAACCGGCTGCTACCGTCCCTGCCCTGTTTTGTCGTCGGAGAAGCTATTCCATGAGCCAATGGCCTGATACCCGCATTCTTGACCTGTTCGGCATCGAACTGCCGATCATCCAGGGCCCCATGGCCGGTGCCACCAACTCATCCATGGTCATTGCAGCGTGCAACGCCGGCGGCCTCGGTTCGATGCCGGCTGCGATGCTGACCATCGAGCAACTGCGCGAAGAACTGAAGACCATTCGCCAGGGCACGAACAAGCCGTTCAACGTCAACTTCTTCTGCCATCAACCGCCGGCTGCCGATGAACAAAAGGCCCGCGACTGGAAAAACCTGCTGGAACCCTACTATCGCGAACTGGGCGTCGATTTCGATGCGCCGACGCCGGTGTCCAACCGCGCGCCCTTCGATGCGGCCGCCTGCGAAGTGCTGGAAGAGTTTCGCCCTGAAGTGGTGAGCTTCCACTTCGGCCTGCCGGAAAAATCCTTGCTGGATCGGGTCAAGGCCACCGGCGCGAAAATCATCTCGTCGGCAACCACCGTCGACGAAGCGATCTGGCTGGAGCAGAACGGTTGCGACGCGATCATCGCCATGGGTTACGAGGCTGGCGGTCATCGCGGGATGTTTCTCAGCGACGACCTGAGCAGCCAGGTCGGTACATTTGCCCTGGTCCCGCAAGTGGTCGACGCGGTGAGTGTGCCGGTGATCGCTGCCGGTGCGATTGCCGATGCACGCGGCGTGGCGGCAGCGTTCCTGCTCGGTGCTTCGGCAGTCCAGGTCGGCACGGCGTATCTGTTTACCCCGGAAGCGAAAGTCAGTGCGGCGCACCACAAGGCCTTGCGCACCGCCAAGGAAAGCGAGACGGCAGTGACCAATCTGTTTACCGGACGCCCGGCGCGTGGGATTCTCAATCGGGTGATGCGCGAGCTGGGCCCGATGTCGGACAAGGCTCCTGCCTTTCCGCTGGCGGGTGGGGCCTTGATGCCGCTGCGCGCGAAGGGCGAAGCCGAATTCAGCAACCTATGGGCCGGCCAGGCTTTCACGCTCGGCAAAGACCTCGGCACCGCCGAATTGACCCGGCAACTGGCTGAAGGCGCTCTGGCAAAACTGACCCGGTGATGAACCTGAACGGGTGAGGAGCGTGGCGCCCTCTCCCGGTTTTAATCCAGTGCTTCCCGTTTGACGGCATTTCGCTATATATTTCGATATATAGCGTTTCACTCCCTCGCATCGGCGCAGTCTTCCCATCCAATAACAACTGCCCACTGCACTTGCCACCCACGGAGCCGTTACATGATCAATCGTGCCTCACGTTTTGCCCCTGCCCTGCTCGCGGTATTCGCCATCGGCGCGGCACAGGCCGATGAAGTGCAAGTCGCTGTCGCGGCCAACTTCACCGCACCGATCCAGGCGATTGCCGCCGATTTCGAAAAAGACACCGGGCACAAACTGGTCGCTGCGTACGGCGCCACCGGCCAGTTCTATACCCAGATCAAAAACGGCGCACCGTTCGAAGTGTTCCTCTCGGCCGATGACACCACCCCGGAAAAACTCGAGAAAGAAGGCGACACCGTCAAAGGTTCGCGCTTCACCTACGCCATCGGCACCCTGGCACTGTGGTCGGCCAAGGAAGGTTACGTCGACGCCAACGGCGACGTCCTGAAGAAAAACCAGTACCAGCACCTGTCCATCGCCAACCCGAAAGCCGCCCCTTATGGTCTGGCCGCTACTCAGGTGCTGGAAAAGCTGAAACTGACCGACGCCACCAAAGCCAAGATCGTCGAAGGTCAGAACATCACCCAGGCCTACCAGTTCGTATCCACCGGCAACGCCGAGCTGGGCTTCGTCGCGCTGTCGCAGATCTACAAGGATGGCAAGGTCAGCAGCGGCTCGGCGTGGATCGTTCCGGCGAGCATGCACGACCCGATCAAGCAAGACGCGGTGATCCTCAACAAAGGCAAGGACAACGCCGCTGCCAAGGCGCTGGTTGATTACCTCAAAGGCCCGAAAGCCGCTGCGGTCATCAAGTCCTACGGTTACCAACTGTAAATGGCGCTGACGAGTGCCGATTTCGCGGCGATCTGGCTGACCCTGAAACTGGCGTCCCTGACCACCGCAATCCTGCTGGTCGTCGGCACTCCGATTGCCCTGTGGTTGTCGCGCAGCCGTTCCTGGCTGCGCGGCCCCATCGGCGCGATTGTTGCGTTGCCGCTGGTGCTGCCACCGACGGTCATTGGCTTCTATCTGTTGCTGGCGCTCGGTCCCAATGGCTTCATTGGCCATTTCACCCAATGGCTGGGGCTTGGCACCTTGACCTTCAGCTTCACCGGCCTTGTGATCGGCTCGGTGCTCTATTCCATGCCGTTCGTGGTGCAGCCGTTGCAAAACGCCTTCTCCGCGATCGGCGCTCGTCCTCTGGAAGTGGCCGCGACCCTGCGCGCCAATCCCTGGGACACCTTCTTCAGCGTGATCCTGCCTTTGGCCCGTCCCGGTTTCATCACTGCGGCAATCCTCGGCTTCGCCCACACCGTCGGCGAATTCGGCGTAGTGCTGATGATCGGCGGGAATATTCCCGACAAAACCCGGGTGGTTTCCGTACAAATCTACGACCACGTCGAAGCCATGGAGTACGCGCAGGCGCACTGGCTGGCCGGGGCGATGCTGGTGTTTTCGTTTCTGGTGTTGCTGGCGCTGTATTCCAGCCGCAAAACCCGCACGGGCTGGAGCTGATCGGTGATTAATGCACGCCTGAAACTGGCCTGGTCGGGCTTCAGCCTCGACGTTGATCTGCAGCTGCCCGGTCGCAGCGTGACGGCGCTGTTCGGTCAGTCCGGCTCGGGCAAGACCACGTGCCTGCGCTGCATTGCCGGGCTCGAACGCGCGCCGCAGGCGTTTATCCGCATCAATGACGAGGTCTGGCAGGACAGCGAGAAAGGCATTTTCGTGCCGCCGCACAAACGCGCGCTCGGCTATGTGTTTCAGGAAGCCAGCCTGTTTGCGCATCTGTCGGTGCTGGCCAATCTGCAGTTCGGCCTCAAGCGCATTGCCAAGGCGCAGCGTCGGGTCGATATGACTCAAGCCACCGAACTGTTGGGGATCGGCCACTTGCTCGATCGTCACCCGCAGCACTTGTCCGGCGGTGAGCGTCAGCGTGTCGGCATCGCCCGGGCGCTGTTGACCAGCCCCCGACTGCTGCTGATGGATGAGCCCTTGGCAGCCCTCGACAGTCAGCGCAAAAGCGAAATCCTGCCCTACCTGCAACGCCTGCACGACGAACTGGAAATCCCGGTGCTGTATGTCAGCCACGCTCAGGACGAAGTGGCCAGGCTTGCCGATCATCTGGTGCTGCTCAGCGACGGCAAAGCGCTGGCCTGCGGACCGATTGGCGAAACACTGGCGCGACTCGACCTGCCCCTGGCCATGGACAACGACGCCGGCGTGATCATTGAAGGCCAGGTCAGCGGCTACGATGCCGACTATCAATTGCTCACCCTGCAACTGCCGGACTCGTCACTGAATATCCGCGTGACCCACGCGCCGATGACGACCGGCCAGAGACTGCGTTGCAAGGTTCACGCACGCGACATCAGCCTGACCCTGCAAAACAGCGAATTCAGCAGCATCCTCAATCGCCTGCCAGTCACGGTCGTCAGCGAGCAGCCGGCCGATAACGCCGCCCACGTGCTCATTCGCCTCGATGCCGGCGGGACACCGTTGCTGGCGCGCATCACTCGCTACTCGCGGGATCAGCTTGGCGTGCATCCGGGCCAGTCATTGTGGGCCCAGATCAAGGCCGTCGCGGTGTTGGCGTAAATCCGCGGGCACGACCGTCATGGCGTGCGGTCAATGGCTTTAACAGCCTGATTTGCCGCGAAGGAAGTCCGCCATGCCCGATACTGCGCTCACCGAAGTGTTGCCTTCGGACCTGCATTACGTCGATGACACGCAGCCCGGTATTACCCGCAAAAAACTGCGCGGAAAATTCGCCTACTTCGACCCCGCTGGCCAGCGCATCACCGACCCTGATGAGATCAAACGCATCAACGCACTGGCCGTTCCACCGGCCTACGTCGACGTTTGGATCTGCGCCGACCCGCGCGGCCATCTGCAAGCCACCGGCCGCGATGCCCGTGGGCGCAAGCAATATCGCTATCACGCTCGCTGGCGCGAAGTGCGCGACGCGGACAAGTATTCGCGTCTTCGTGAATTTGGTCTGGCGCTGCCCAAACTGCGTAAACAGCTGGAAGCGCTGCTGGCCTCACCGGGCTTCAGTCGCGACAAAGTCATGGCGACGGTCATCACGCTGCTCGACGCCACGCTGATCCGCGTCGGCAACACGCAATACGCGCGAGACAATCGCTCCTACGGCCTGACCACCCTGCGCAGCCGGCATGTCGAGGTCAACGGCAGCGCGATCCTGTTCCAGTTTCGCGGCAAGAGCGGCATCGAACATCAGATTACGGTGAAGGACCGACGTCTGGCGCGAATCATCAAGCGCTGCCTTGAGATACCGGGGCAGAACCTGTTTCAGTATCTGGATGAAAACGGCGAGCGGCACAGCGTCAGCTCTTCCGACGTCAACGCCTACCTGCAAAACCTGACCGGTGCGGACTTCACTGCCAAGGATTACCGGACCTGGGCCGGCAGCGCCCTCGCTTTGGCGGTTCTGCGGGAGCTGCAATGGGAGTCCGAAACCGAGGCCAAGCGGCATGTGGTCGAGATGGTGAAAGGCGTCGCCCGCCAACTGGGCAACACGCCGGCGGTCTGTCGAAAGTGCTACATCCACCCGGCGGTGGTCGAGCATTTCATGCTCGGCGCCTTGGCCGAGTTGCCGAAACCGCGCATCCGCAAGGGCCTGCGCAAGGAAGAAGTCGCACTGGCGCTGTTTCTTGAACGGATGGTCGAGCAGGCAGACACGCCTTGAAGCCTTCGGCCGTCTCGACTAGGCTACGCCTTCCTACCTCCTCGGGATGACCGCAGAAGTGAACAACTAAGCCTTCAAAAATGTAATCGCGACACGCCGCTCATGGCGCTTGTCAGTGTTCACGACATTTTTTGGAGGTGCCGATGACTCACGTCTCGCGTACGCCTGCTCTCGTCTCCCTGAATCAACTGGGTTTTCAGTTCGCCAATGGCGAGACGATTTTCACTGCACTCAATCTGAAATTCGATCACACCCCGACCGCCATTGTCGGGCGCAACGGCGTTGGCAAAAGCATTTTGGCGCGTCTGATCGCCGGAGTATGGCAACCCACCAGCGGCAGCGTGACGCGTACCGTGGCGCCAACCTACGTGGCGCAAACCTTTGTCGCGACACCCGGCGAGACGGTCGCCGAGTCCACCGGCAGCGCCGCGATTCTTCAGGCGCTGGAGCGAATGAACCGGGGTTGCGGATCAGTCGAGGATTTCGATCTCATTGGCGAACAATGGGATCTGGCGGACCGACTGCGCCGCCTGCTCGATGACGCCGGGCTGACAGAAATTTCTTTCACCGACGAGACTGGCAAACTCAGTGGCGGCCAGCAAGCACGTGTTGCCCTGATTGGGGCATTGTTGAGTCGTGCGTCGTTACTGATTCTGGATGAACCGACCAACCATCTGGATACATCAGGACGGAAATGGCTGATGAACTCATTGGAACGCTGGCACACCGGTTTGATCGTCGTCAGCCATGATCGGCAATTGCTCGACCGGATGCAGCGGATCGTCGAGTTGAGCGCATCGGGTGCAATAGAATTCGGCGGCAATTACTCGGCATTCCGCGAACATCAGCGAATTCATCAAGCCGCGGCGCAAGCACGTCTCGACCACGCCAGAAGCGAACGTCAGCGCGAGCGGATTCGGCTACGACGCGAGCACGACACGATACAGCGACACGCTGCCAACTCTCGACGCAACGCCGAAACCGCCAACATTGCCAGTTTCGAATACGTGGCGATCAAGGGCGCCGCCCGGGAGATCATGGGGCATGTCCGTCGGGGCCATCAGGCCCGCAAGTCCGAACTGGATGCCCAGGTGCGCGAAGCTTACGCCAAGGTGCAGCCCGAGGACGGCGTGCTGATTAACTTGCCTGCCAGCGCGGTGCCGAACAACCGCCAGATCTGTACGTTGATTGACGCTCGGCTGCCCTGGCTGTCGAGCGATGCACTGAATCTGACGATCCATGGCCCGATGCGGATCGCTGTCAGCGGGCCCAACGGCTGCGGCAAATCAACGCTGTTGAAAGTGCTCGCCGGGGAACTGATGCCCGTCGATGGAACCGCCGCGACTCACGTGCCCTTCGCATTCCTGGATCAGCAACTGGCCCAACTAAACGATCAGCGCTCCATTACCGAACAGCTGATGATGCAAGGTACTGCACTGACCGAGGGCACCCTGCGCAGCTATCTCGCGCACTTGCAGCTGGATGCGAGCCGCGCCACGGCCCCTTGCGCTTCGTTGAGCGGTGGCGAGCGCCTGAAAGCCGCACTGGCGCTGACCTTGTGGCGAACGGATCCTGCGCAGCTGTTGCTGCTGGATGAGCCGACCAACCATCTGGATCTGCCGTCGGTGGAAGCGTTCGAACGGGCATTACAGACATTTCCGGGCGCCATAATCGCCGTTTCCCACGATCAGGACTTCCTTGAGGCATTGAATCCGACCCACCACCTGCGCCGGCCCCCATCAGGCTGGCAACTGCACCCGACGAACTGACTTGGCTATTTTTTGCACGATTGCTCAGGGCTTCTATAGTTGATCTGGTACGAATCAGCCGCGGTGACGCCATGGAAGACATATTCGTCGTGAAGCGCTGCAACAAGATCGTCATCCACGGCCGGCGCGCCGGAGAAACTCTCCATGAGCCCGCCGAAGCCCTGGGCTGGTATCGCATCTGCGACACACGAACCGGCGGTTTCATCGGCGACGGCTACGACCGGGAAGAAGACGCCCGCAAGGAATGTCATCGGCTCAACGTCGCCAGCTCGCGAGTGACCGCCCCTGAGTCATCGGGCTGATAGCTGTCATTTACGGGTCTATACTCAAACCAGCTGAAGGAGCAGCGCCCCAACGGCAGAAAGCTCGCCCATCGCGGGCTTTTTGCTGCCACCGAGCGGATTAATGAACGGAGGTGTTCCATGTCCGAAAGAGAGTCCATCACCACTCTCCTCACCTTGCTCGATGCCCGCGAAGCACGCCTCGCCGCGGCCTGCAAAGAGATCGCCGACTGGGTCGACCATCAAGGCGGGCACCCCACCGCCCTGCGCATCCGCGACCGGCTGAACGATATCGAAAAAGATACCCCGCTGATTCGCAGCACCCTGTCATCGCTCAAACCGATCGACCGGCCGTTGCCACGTTTCAGGTAGGTCATCGATCCACGGTGCACGAAAAAAGAACGCCCTTGGTCGTGAGAGGTCAATACCTTTACACGTCACCAAGGAGGCGTCTTATGGTCATTCATTTCAAAGTCGACGGGCACCTGGCCTGCGGGCACAAGGGCAACAACCTCTCCGCCAGCAGCGAACTCAATCGAGTGAAGTGCCGCAGTTGCCGCAATACTGACGCGTTCAAGGATGCGCGCAAAGACCAGCGCAACGCAGCGCGGCGCGCGGCTCGCCATTCAAAGGATGCGCACACGGCGTCCGACTGGCGTTCCGAGTGGATCGAGCGGTTGACCGCGATGGCCGGACTTCAGCGTTTGCCTAGAGGATTTACCGGGCAAGCCTTCGTCTGAACAAAAAAAGGGCCGATTGAATCGGCCTTTTTTTTGCTGTTCGCTGAATGCCGTTACGATTCAGGCCCCGACATGGAATAACCCGGCTTACTTGTTTTATTTCACCTGGCAAACCCCACAGGATGTACGGCATGGCAGAAGAGCTCGAAGACTTCGCCGGGGGCATCAGCAACAAATACCAGCAACCTCTTGCCTTTTAAGGTCAACCACCAAGAAAGCGAACCAGAGGTGCCAGGAAGCTCACCTTCGCTAGAGCACTTACAAGGCGCGCAAAGGCTTCTTCGCTGAGGATAAACGCGGGTATGAAGAAAACGCTCGAGACCAGAAGTATCAAAGATGCACTCATCCAGTCAGCCGTGAAAATAGCCACAACCGCTACTACCAGCATCAGAATCCACAGCGAAAAAAACAGCCTCCTACCCAGCTTTTGATTTGGATATTTGCTGAACATGATTCGTTGGCTCCGGCAGCTTTCAATCACGGTAGTTCCTGAATGGACGGCTGTCGATACAGATCCAACCAGGGCTTCTTCCTCCCTTGAATTTGATAGCCGCTATAGCGGTAAGGACCCCATATGCTCGATGCAAAAATTCACCATTCACTGAACACGCTCATGGCCAAGTTGCTGGTGATGCATCACGAAATCGATGCTTTCAGCTATAAGTACGAAAGCCTACGCACGCGCCAAATGGGTAATTGGTGAGCTGAAAGTTTTGTATGTTCGAATCATGGCCCGGAAGGCTGGGCACAAGGTCCGTTCGAAACGGCTGATCGTGTCGGAAGGTGGCACTCCGAGATGGAGGCGATGTTACGGAGGAGCTTTGATGTGGCCCGCGATGCCGCTGGAGTTGAAAAGGTCGAGTTCCAAATGCGTGACCTGCGCACCTAGGCTGGCACTGACAAGGCGGAATCGAGTGGCGATATCATGCAGACCAAAGATCAATTTGGACATACCACCGTTGTGGTGACCGAGTAGTACATCCGGAATCGCGAGGGCAAGAAAGTGATGCCAACGAAGCGAATTGCGGACCGCTGTCAAAATTGCGACCCGGAAACAAACAAGGGTTTGCATCAGCTTTCGCTCGCAAACCCTTGATTTTAGATGGTGCCCGAAGCCGGAATCGAACCGGCACGCCCTTACGAGCGGGGGATTTTAAGTCCCATGCGTCTACCAGTTTCGCCATTCGGGCGGTAGCGCGGTGTTGCTTGGCTCTGATGACGATTCGCAGTCCTGACAGGAACTGCATGTCGGCGGCAGAGGGGGAAATATATACATCACTTCCCGGTGAAGCAAGTTTGCAGTTGCCGTTTCAAAGACTAAATCTTTCCGTGCAACGCAAATAAAAAAGCTCCGTAAATCATGGATCTACGGAGCTTGTTTATAGTGGAGGCCGAGGTCGGAATCGAACCGGCGTAGGCGGATTTGCAATCCGCTGCATAACCATTTTGCTACTCGGCCTCAAAACATTTGCTGTCAGTAGCGCAACAACAAATGTTGTACAAATTGGAGCGGGAAACGAGACTCGAACTCGCGACCCCGACCTTGGCAAGGTCGTGCTCTACCAACTGAGCTATTCCCGCTTGGTGTGGCGCATTCTATAGATTCCAGATGCCCCGTCAACCCTTTGATTCAAAAAAGTTTTATTTCTTTTCAACATCAGTCTTCAGATGTGGCCAGGCAGCCCGAAGGTATTGAACCATCGACCACAAGGTCAGGCCTGCAGACACCATCAGTAACGCGTAACCGATGACAACCCAGAAACTGAAAACCTTGGGATTGGCCAGGAGGATCACCAGTGCAAGCATTTGCGCAGCAGTTTTCCACTTGCCCAGATTCGACACGGCCACATGGGCCCGTGCACCGAGTTCGGCCATCCACTCACGCAGCGCCGAGACAACAATCTCGCGACCGATGATGACAGCGGCCGGCAGTGTGAGCCAAAGGTTGCCATGTTCTTGCACCAGCAACACCAGGGCAACAGCCACCATCAGTTTGTCAGCGACGGGATCCAGAAACGCACCAAACGGCGTGCTTTGCTCCAGACGTCGCGCAAGATAGCCGTCAAGCCAGTCCGTTGCCGCCGCAAAGGCGAATACCGAACTTGAGGCCAGATAGCTCCATTGGTAAGGCAGATAGAACAACAGAATGAAGATCGGGATGAGCAGGACGCGGAGAACGGTAATCAGATTAGGGATATTCATCGGCACAACTGGCTACGAGGTGAATGGGCATTCTACTCACTATGCAGGTTTGCATAAATCGACTCTGCTAGCTTTTTGCTGATCCCCGGTGCTTTGGCGATCTCTTCGATGCTTGCACGAGACAGCTCCTGCAATCCACCAAAATGTTTCAACAAGTCCCGACGCCGGGTCGGCCCGACGCCTGCCACACCTTCCAGCGTTGACGTGCGGCGGGTCTTGCCGCGTCGTGCACGGTGGCCTGTAATTGCAAAGCGGTGGGCTTCGTCACGAATCTGCTGGATCAGGTGCAGCGCCGGCGAATCCCCCCGCAAGGTGAACTCGTTTGCCGCATCATTTAGATACAAAGTCTCGAATCCCGCCTTGCGCGTGGCGCCTTTCGCGACCCCCAGCAAGATCAGATCCGGAACCGCCAGTTCGTTGAGCACATCACGCGCCATCGACAGCTGCCCCTTGCCGCCGTCCACCAACAGGATGTCCGGCAGTTTGCCCTCGCCTTCTTTCAGCTTGCTGAAGCGTCGGGTCAGGGCCTGATGCATGGCGGCGTAATCGTCGCCGGCGGTCACACCTTCGATGTTGTAACGACGGTAATCCGACTTGATCGCCCCTTCCGGGCCGAACACCACACAGGACGCAACCGTGGCTTCACCGCTGGAGTGACTGATGTCATAGCACTCCAGCCGTTGTGGCGGCTCATCGAGGTTCAACACTTCAGCCAGCGCTTCGAAACGTGCGGCAACATGCTGACGATTGGCCAGCCGCGCACCCAGCGCCTGTTCGGCATTGGTCACGGCCAGTTGCTGCCAGCGCGCCCGTGTTCCGCGCACCCGATGACTGATGCTCAATTCACGCCCGCGCAGCGCCTGAATGGCCTCGATCAGTGCAGGGAAGTCTTCGTGCACGACGTTGACGATCAGTTCGCTCGGCAAATCGCGCTCCGGGCTACTGATGAAATATTGCCCGAGGAAAGCGGCCATGACCTCGGCCACTTCCTCTTCAATCCCGACTTGCGGGAAGAAATTCTTGCTGCCAAGCACCCGCCCTCCACGCACGCTGATCAGATGGACACAGGCGCCACCCGGATTGACGAACGCGGCGATCACATCGATATCGCCCGTTCCGCCTTCCATGCTCTGTTGATCCTGCACCCGCCGCAGCAAGGCAATCTGGTCGCGCAGTTCGGCGGCGCGTTCGAATTCCAGGTTGATTGCAGCCTCTTCCATCGCCGTCGACAGTTCATTGGTCAACGCATGGCTGCGTCCTTCGAGGAACATCACCGAGTGACGCACATCCTCGGCGTAAACCTCAGGCTCGACGAGTCCGACACAAGGCGCCTTGCAACGCTTGATCTGATATTGCAGGCACGGACGGGTCCGGTTCTTGTAGTAACTGTCCTCGCACTGACGCACGAAAAAAGTCTTCTGCAAAAGGCTGAGGCTTTCGCGAATAGCCCCGGCACTCGGATAGGGACCGAAATACTTGCCCTTGGCCTTCTTGGCCCCGCGATGAATGCTCAGGCGCGGAAATTGCCCGTCAGACAAAAAGACATAGGGATAGGATTTATCGTCGCGCAACAGGATGTTGTACGGCGGCCGCCACTCCTTGATGAGAGTTTGCTCGAGCAGCAACGCCTCTGTCTCGTTGGACGTGATGGTGGTTTCGACCTGGGCGATACGCCCGACCAGTGCTGCGGTTTTCGGCGCAAGGCCGGTCTTGCGGAAGTAGCTGGCCAGACGTTTTTTGAGGTTCTTCGCCTTGCCGACGTACAGCAGACGCGCATCGCTGTCGAACATGCGATACACGCCGGGACGCCCGCTGACGGTTGACAGAAAGGCGCCTGAATCGAAGGTTTCAGTCATGATCAGAGGCTGGCATCAACCATGCCGTGACGAACCGCAAGAAGCGTCAGTTCGACATCGCTGCTGATCGAGAGCTTCTCGAATATGCGGTAGCGGTAGGTGTTAACGGTTTTCGGCGACAGGCACAATTTGTCGGAAATGATCTGAACCTTCTGACAGCCGACAATCATCAACGCAATCTGGATCTCCCGCTCCGACAACGCATCGAACGGTGAGTCGTTGGTGGGCTGGAAGGATTTGATCGCCAATTGCTGGGCAATTTGCGGGCTGATGTAGCGCTGGCCGGCAAACACCAGGCGAATGGCCTGAACCATTTCCGGCAATCCGGCACCCTTCGTCAGATAACCCGCCGCGCCAGCCTGCAACAACCGTGTAGGAAACGGATCTTCCTCACACACGGTGACAGCGACCACTTTGATGTCGGGATGACTTCGCAACAGTTTGCGCGTGGCTTCGAGGCCGCCGATGCCCGGCATCTTGACGTCCATCAGCACCACGTCGGGCTTCAACTCACGAGCCTTGATGAGGGATTCTTCCCCGGACTCGGCCTGGCCCACTACCTGCAGGCCATCGATGTCGGCCAGCATACGTGTAATGCCTGTACGAACGAGATCATGGTCGTCGACCACTAGCACCCTAATCAAGCAGACACCTCGCGATATGGTCTTATTGGGATGCCGGACACCTTAGCAAAAAGTGCCGGGCAGACCTAGCGGCAAGCGACATATAAAAAGTTTCAATTCTTCATCGGGGGCTTGCCGGCCGTGGGTTTCAGAGCACAGGTGTACTCAAATCGAGCTGCATTCGCAGGAAACACTCGTCCTCGCCCTGCACCAACATTCCTTTTCTTCGATAAAGGTTTTGCGCCGGATTGTTTTTGAATACCGTCAGGCGCAGCGCCGGCCTGCGCTCCAGCCGGGCCATCGCACTAACCTGATCGATCGCCCAGGATCCCGCGCCCTGGCCTTGAGCGCTTTCGACGATCTGCAATTCGCGGATATACACGGCCCGAGCATCACGACTGAGACTGAAATACCCCGTCAATTCGCCTTCCTGAAGGATCAACCAGTTGTCGCGCCCGGCCCAGGCGACATCGAACGCCTCGTCCTGCCACAGCAAGTCATAGTGAATGTAGTAGCGGAGCATGTTTCGGCAAGTCAGCTCTCGCACAAACGACAGGTCGGCGGCCGTTGCCTGGCGCAATTCAAAACTCATTCCCGCCTCGATACGCGTCAAAAGCAGAGTGTGGCACAACCAGGCGAGCGCTCAACCCATAAAGTCCTTCTTACTACTCCGATAGCATTTTCTGATTGCTGATGCGCAGCAGCCTCTAGTAAGCTCGGCGCATTCATCGGAGACAGCTCATGTTCAACGCCCTTTCACAGCTCCATACCAGCAGCGCCTCGCGCTCGGTTGCGGCTGTCCGGGTGAACGGTGCCTCGGCTCCAGCAAGCTTTTATTTTGGGTATTGGTTTAGCCACTGGCGCGCCTGATACCCAACCGGCGCCCATTTGAACGGGTCGCCTACCAGAGATTTCTCAACCCCCGGTCGGCCTCCCGACCGGGGGTTTTGTTTTTTCAGGCCCGAACTTTTTTCAGCAACACACCAGACACTTTGAGGATTCAACCAATGAACTACGCCACTTATTACCGTTACGACAGTTTTACCGCCTGGCGATTTACCAGCCTCCGCTCGGGACAGCCTGCCGCCTCCGATCGGTCACCCACAGGTGGCAAGCCAACACACGTAGCCAATCCGGCCAATTGTCGAACACCCCAGTAGGGCCGATTGAGCGGGAAGACCCCGCCCTCCGCCCTGGAAGACCGAATATGAACTCGTCCGTTTCTGCTCTGCCACTGTCCACCCTGAACCCTGCCAACGAAGCATTGACCCTGCGTCTGCCGAGTTCGCTGCAACTCAAACAGCAATTGCCCCTGAGCAATGCGCTGAACCAGCAAGTCGTTGCACACCGCCAGGCGGTCCGCGCGATTCTCGATGGCCATGACCCGCGTTTGCTGGTGATCGTCGGCCCCTGCTCGATACACGACCCTGAGTCCGCGCTTGAATACGCCAGCAAACTTTCGCATCTGGCCGAAGAAGTCCGTGATGACATGCTGCTGGTGATACGTGCCTACGTCGAAAAACCTCGCACCACCGTCGGTTGGAAAGGCCTTGCCTATGACCCTCATCTGAATGGCAGCGACGACATGGCTGCAGGCCTCACCCTGTCGCGCGAACTGATGCTCGAAATGATCCGCGTCGGACTTCCGATTGCCACCGAACTGCTGCAGCCCATGGCCGCCGGGTACTTCGATGACTTGCTGAGCTGGGTCGCCATTGGCGCCCGTACTACCGAGTCCCAGATCCACCGGGAAATGGCCAGTGGACTGAGCATGCCGGTCGGCTTCAAGAACGGCACCGATGGCGGCGTGACCGTCGCCGTTGACGCGATGCGTTCGGCAGCACATCCCCATCGTCACTTCGGCGTCGACAGCCAGGGCCACCCGGCAATCATCCAGACCCCGGGCAACCAAGACACACATCTGGTGCTGCGCGGTGGCCACCAAGGGCCGAACTACGACCGCGAAAGCGTTTCCAGAATCAACGCCGAGTTGAACCGCCTGAAGATCCCGAAGCGGATGATGGTTGATTGCAGTCATGCCAACAGTGGCAAGGACCCACTCCGGCAGCCAGGCGTGTTCAACGATGTGCTGGAGCAACGCTTGAAGGGCGACCGCTCGCTGGTCGGCATGATGCTTGAGTCACACCTGTTTGAAGGATGCCAGCCGTTGAGCGAGTCGCTTCGGTACGGAGTTTCGATTACCGATGCCTGCCTCGGGTTCGATTCCACCAGGCAGTTGCTGCTGGACGCAGCGCATCGCATGCGAAAACAGGCCTCAGCCTGACAGTGAACACCGCCCTCCGCTGCGCGTTCTCACGGAGGGCGGTGCAGTGTTCACAACAGATGATCACGCCTGCACTTGCAGCAACATCACCTCGGACTGCTGACTGACGTCGTCCAGCCGCTCGACCGAGTAGGATAGCCGCACGACGGTATTGACGTGCTCGCGCCAGAACCGATAAGGCACGATGAACACCAAAGACTGCATGGCCATCCCGCTGATGATTTCTCGGTCGTCACGGTGAAAAAACGACTCGCCATCGCACTTGAGATAAACCAGCTCGCCCTCCTCGACTCGCGCATCACTTATCAGCACGCTGACACCATCGATGGCATCCGTCACATTGAGCACTCCATCATCCGCTTCAAGCACCTGAGGAGCCGGCAGCTCACCTCGTAACAATGGAGCAATGCTGACTCGCGTAACACCTGACTCGTGTACGGCTCCGCTCTTCTGCTCGATACGGTAGCGAATCACCACCTCGCCCCCAAAATGCGGGGCGATGAATTCAGGAGCGATCCCGAACACCAGAGGCTGACCAACAGCAAAGAACTCAACGATAAGCGCGTCTCGAAACGATGCCTCCGGTGAAGGCCCCTGCCAGATCAACTGCACCCGATCGCCTGCACTCATGCCTGCATAAGGTTGAAGAATGGCAGTCGTTCCGTAGGGTACGCGAGCCGGATCGAGACTGCCTCCGACGGCATCCTCGACGATGGCTGGCAACAGACTGTAACGGATGTCCCCAACGTCCAGCTGTGTACGCAATGAAGTGACAGGCTCCGATCTCGTGACGCTGGTCAACGTCCAGAAGACTTCCAGAGTCCCCCCGTCCAGCGCAGCGATGTGAGCGTCCCGTACGATCAGAACGATATCCTTGCCCAATTGCCCTTCACTGACGGATCGCGAAATGTCGTGCCGATATGGCAAACCTTGTATATCGAGACCATGCCAACTCAAAACCACCCGGTCCCCGCACGCCATTCCAGGCCAGGGCGCAATCCTGACGACAACCCTGCTCAATGACGGATCAATGACCGCCCCTGTAATGGAATCCAGTGCGGGAGCCGGCAACGGCAGAGCCCGACCACCCTCCCGACACAACCCGAGCGACCGAATACCCTCACCGTCCATCCCTGTGTCCTTTTCTTGCAAAACCGTAGTTTCCGCATCTTTCATCAGTTGCCTCTCCACTCCCTGGAAATGACACGTCGCCTGAGCGCTGTGTCGAAGAGTCTCTATTTAAAGCGTTTCATCATTGACCCGATGTCAGCTCATCACGCTTCAAGCCAGAGCCGAATGCACCAAAGGAAGTAGGCAAAGAAAGGAAAAATACTTTCAACGAGGCGAAAGCTTTCTAAATGTTCCGAAGTGGATTTCATACAGAAGTGAAAATTCACACACACATTGATCGAGTTTCCGATGCATGACGGCGAATCTTCAGGCATCCCAAGCCTCACGACTGTTTTAGAGTGGCACGCAGAAAACATCGACGATCTTCTGCGATCAAGGACGAAAAATGCTACTAAATGCGACAACCAATCATCCCGTTCTACTGGTGCATGGCCTGTTCGGATTCGAGCGCATTGGCCCTTTCGAGCTGTTCCATGACGTCAGGCAGGCGCTCAAGGCGGTCGGCGTCCAGGTATTTGTGCCTCATCTGTCAGCAATCCATGACAATGAAGTTCGCGGGGAACAGCTGCTTTCGCAAATCGGCTCCGTGCTCAGGGGCACAGGCGCGAGCAAAGTCAACCTGATTGGTCACAGTCAGGGCGCACTCACAGCACGCTACGCTGCAGCGCTTGCCCCAGGCAGGGTTGCCTCTGTGACGTCGGTCAGCGGGCCCAACCACGGTTCGGAACTGGCCGACTTCCTGATCAAGGCGCTGAAACCAGGAAGACTGCCGGAAATCGTGGCCCAGAACGTGGCGACACGGTTTGCAGACTTCCTGTCCTTGCTCAGCGGGCGCACGCCGTTGCCACACAGCGCATTGGCGGCGCTGGGTGCGCTGACGACGGAAGGAGTCTGCAACTTTAATGACAGGTACCCGCAAGGCCTGCCACACGTCTGGGGCGGTCAAGGTGCCGAGTGTGTCAATGGCGTTCGCTATTACTCGTGGAGCGGGGTCGTGCCGGAGTTTGACGGGCCGACACTCGACCCCGTACAGGATATCTGCAGCGCCCTGTCCGAATACTTCATTACAGAACCCGCGCAGAACGACGGTTTTGTCGGTCGCTTCAGCTCTCACCTGGGTACGGTGATCCGTTCAGATTACCCACTCGACCATTTGCGCACTCTGCGACGAGCAGCCGGACAGCGCGCCGTGGCGAACGACTCGATCGAACTTTACGTGGAGCATGCTCTGCGTTTGCAAGCCGCTAATCTCTAGCGACCGGCATCAGACGAGCGAATGGAACTTTGCCGAGAAATCGGCCACTGAATCCGGTAGGCTCACCCCTTTACTGATTTGATTGGAGAGTTTCACCATGGCTAAAGCCACTGCCCGCCACATCCTGGTTTCCAGCGAAGCCAAGTGCAACGAACTCAAGGCCCAGATCGAAGGTGGCGCCGATTTCGCCGAAGTGGCCAAGGCCAACTCCACCTGCCCGTCCAGCCGTCAGGGTGGCGACCTGGGTTCGTTCGGTCCTGGCCAGATGGTCAAGGAATTCGACACCGTAGTGTTCAGCGCGCCGATCAACGTCGTACAAGGCCCGGTGAAGACCCAGTTCGGCTACCACCTGCTGGAAGTCACCAGCCGTCAGGACTGATTTTCAGCCCGACCTGCTGTGCAACGGCCCGCCTGATGGCGGGCCGTTTTGTTTTGGTTACACCACACCGCTGGCGAACGGCGCGCCGCTCGCGTACAAATTGCGCTTATCGATTACCCGGCTTTAAGGCTGACAATGCGACTGGCTTTCCCGACATTGATGTTCACTGCCGTAACCCTGCTGCTGGGGATCACCGGTGTGGACGCCGCACCGCAGCATGCAATGACCGTCTATGGCGAACCGGCAAAGTACCCGCCCGGGTTCAGTCACTTCGATTACACCAACGCCCGGGCGCCCAAGGGTGGGACGATGCGCCGCTCGGCCATCGAGATCGGCCACTTCGACCACGTCCTGCCGTATATCGACAAAGGTATCGGCGTCAGCCAGATCGACGGCCTGCTGTATTCCCCGCTGGCCCAGCGTTCGCTCGACGAGCCCTACACCGTATACGGCCTCGTGGCGCAGAAAATGGAACGCTCGGATGACGGCCTGTCGTTGCGTTTCTTTATCAATCCCAAGGCCCGCTTCGCCGATGGCAAGCCGATCACCGCCGAAGACGTGCGCTACACCTATGATTTGCTGATGACCCAGGGCAGCCTGCGTTATCGCACCCAGTTCGCCGACGTCAAAGGCGTCGAAGTCGAAGCCCCGCTCACCGTACGTTTCGATTTCAAGAGCAACGAAAACCGCACCCTGCCGCTGGACATCGCGACCCTGCCGGTATTTCCCGAGCATTGGTGGAAGACCCGTGATTTCGCCGGCGGTGGCGGCTATGAACCGCCGCTGGGCAGCGGCCCGTATCGGGTCGGCAAGGTCGACTCCGGGCGTAGCATCACCTTTGAACGCAATCCCGACTGGTGGGGCAAGGACCTGCCGGTCAGCCGTGGCCTGTACAACTTCGATCACTTCAGCATCGAGTACTTCGGCGACACCGACGTCGCCCGCCAGGTCCTGCGCGGCGGCGCCTACGACTACAACCGTGAGTTCTCCGCCACCGGCTACTCCATCGGCTACGAGAGCCCGGCCCTGAGCGACGGTCGTCTGCAAAAGGCTCATCTGGCCACCGAAGCGCCGCAGTCGGCACAGGGCTTCGTGTTCAACCTGCAAAAGCCGATGTTCCAGGATCGTCGGGTACGCCAGGCGCTGGCCATGCTCTGGGATTTCGAATGGAGCAACCGGCAGATGATGCGCAATATGTACATCCGCCAGCAGAGTTACTTTTCCAACACAGATCTGGCCGCCCGGCAGTTGCCGGATGCCGCCGAGCTGAAGATTCTCGAACCCTTGCGCGGCCAGATTCCCGACGAGGTGTTTACCCGGGTCTTCGAAGCACCGAAGACCGATGGCAGCGGCATTATCCGCGACAAACAACTGCAAGCGCTGGAGCTGCTGGAACAGGCCGGCTGGAAACCCGATGGCGACCAGTTGGTCAACGAACGCGGCGAGCCGCTGAGTTTCACCTTTCTGGTCAGCCAGAACGGCATGGATCGCCTGCTGCTGCCCTACAAGCGCACGCTGAAACAGATCGGCATCAACCTCGACATCCGTCGCATCGATTCCTCGCAGTACGTCAACCGCCTGATGAGCCGCGACTACGACATGATCGTCACCGGCTACCCGGTCACCACCTCCCCCGGCGGCGAACTGTTGAACTACTTCGGTTCGGCATCGGCCAACGATCCCGGCGCCAACAACTACATGGTGCTGAAGAACCCGGCGGTCGACACCTTGATCAACGGCCTGATCCGCGCCTCGACCCAGCCTGAAATGCTGCGCTATGCCCATGCGCTGGATCGGGTGCTGCAATGGAACTACTACTGGATTCCCAACTATTACCCGCCGGGCACGTCCACCGTGTGGTGGAACCGTTTCGGCATTCCCACCGTGCAGGCGAGCAATAACGAAGCGATCGAGAGCTGGTGGGAAATCAGCAGCACGCCGCTGACCAATCAGCAGATGACGGCCGAGAAGATCAGCCGTGGCAGACCCGGAGGGCCGCACTGATGTGGGCTTACATACTGCGGCGCCTGCTGCTGATCATCCCGACGCTGGTGATCATTCTGCTGGTCAACTTCGTGATCATTCAGGCCGCGCCGGGTGGTCCGGTGGAACAGGCCATCGCCCACCTGCAAGGCATCGGCGGCGCCAGCGTCGGCGGCGGTGCGAGCGAGACCATGAGCGGCACCTCCCGCGCCAGCCGCGGCCTCGATCCGCAGCTGATCAAGGACATCGAAAAACAGTACGGCTTCGACAAACCCGCCCATGAACGCCTGTGGCTGATGCTCAAGAATTACGCGCAACTGGATTTCGGCAAAAGCTTTTTCCGCGGCGCCACGGTCACCGACCTGATCCTGCAGAAAATGCCGGTGACCATTTCCCTTGGCCTGTGGGCGACGCTGATCACTTATCTGGTGTCGATCCCGCTGGGCATCCGCAAAGCCGTGCACCACGGCAGCCATTTCGATATCTGGAGCAGCACGGCGATCATCATCGGCTACGCCATGCCGGCATTCCTGTTCGCGATGTTCCTGATCGTGGTGTTCGCCGGCGGCACCTCGCTGAACTGGTTCCCGGTGCGCGGGCTGGTGTCCGACAACTTCGAATCCCTGTCGACGCTGGGCAAGATCACCGACTACTTCTGGCACTTGGTGTTGCCGGTCACGGCCTTGGTGATCGGCGGTTTCGCCACCCTGACCATCCTCACCAAGAACTCGTTCCTCAATGAAATCACCCGTCAATACGTGGTCACCGCGCGCGCCAAAGGCCTGAGCGAAAACCGGGTGCTCTATGGGCATGTCTTCCGCAACGCGATGCTGCTGGTGGTGTCGGGCATTCCCCAGGCGTTCATCAGTGTGTTCTTCGCCGGTTCGTTGCTGATCGAAGTGATCTTCTCTCTCGACGGTCTGGGGCGCATGAGTTACGAAGCGGCCGTGTCCCGTGATTATCCGGTGGTGTTCGGCTCGCTGTTCATCTTCACCCTGTTCGGCCTGCTGATAAAACTGATCGGCGACCTGTGCTACACGCTGGTCGACCCGCGCATCGACTTCGCCGCGAGGAACGCCTGATGTTCAAGCTCTCGCCTCTGGGCCGTCGCCGCTTCGAACGCTTCAAGAAAAACCGCCGGGGCTGGTGGTCGCTATGGCTGTTTATCGGTCTGTTCCTGCTCAGCCTTGGCGGCGAACTGATTGCCAACGACAAGCCATTGGTCGTCAGTTATCACGGCCAATGGTATTTCCCGGTATTCAAGCGCCACACCGAACAGGAGTTTGGCGGGCAACTTCCATTCCAGGCCGACTACCGCAGCGATTACGTACAGAAGCTGATCCGCAAGGACGGTGGCTGGCTGCTGTTCCCGCCGATTCCGTTCAGTGACGACACCCCGAATTACGACCTCAACAAACCGGCGCCGAGCCCGCCGACTTCGGTCAACTGGCTGGGCACCGACGATCAGGCGCGCGACGTACTGGCCCGGGTGATCTTCGGCGCGCGGGTGTCGATCCTGTTCGCCCTGATGCTGACCTTCGTCAGCGCTCTGATCGGCATAGCGGCCGGCGCCCTGCAGGGCTATTACGGGGGCTGGGTCGATCTGCTCGGCCAGCGTTTGCTGGAGGTCTGGTCGGGGTTGCCTGTGCTTTACCTGCTGATCATCCTTTCGGGATTCGTCGAGCCGAACTTCTGGTGGCTGCTGGGGATCATGGCGCTGTTTTCCTGGCTGGCGTTGGTGGACGTGGTACGCGCCGAGTTCCTGCGCGGGCGCAATCTCGAGTACGTCAAGGCTGCCCGAGCCTTGGGCTTGAGCGATCGTAAAGTGATTGTCCGGCACATCCTGCCCAACGCAATGAACGCGACCCTGAGCTACCTGCCCTTCATTCTGACCGGGGCGATTTCGACCCTGACCGCGCTGGATTTCCTGGGTTTCGGCATGCCCGCCGGCAGCGCGTCACTGGGTGAGTTGATCGGTCAGGGCAAACAGAACCTGCAAGCGCCGTGGCTCGGCTTGACCGCTTTTTTCACCCTGGCGTTGATTCTTTCCCTGTTGGTATTCATCGGCGAAGCGTTGCGCGATGCCTTTGACCCGCGCTCATGAACGGCCCCTTGATATGACTGACAATCTGATCGAAATCCGTGACCTCAGCGTCGCCTTCCATGGCCAGACCGTGGTGCGCAACCTGTGCCTGGACATCCGCCCCGGCGAGTGCCTGGCGCTGGTCGGCGAGTCTGGTTCGGGCAAGTCGGTGACGGCCCACTCGATCCTGCAACTGCTCCCCGAATCCGATGCCAGAACGACCGGCAGTATTCGTTATCGCGGACAGGAACTGGTCGGCGCCGATCCCAAGACCCTTCGCGATCTGCGAGGCAACCGCATCGCCATGATTTTCCAGGAGCCGATGACCTCGCTCAATCCGTTACACACGATTGAAAAGCAGATCGGCGAAACCCTGTTGCTGCACCGTGGCCTCGGTGGCAAAGAGGCTCAGGCACGGATCCTCGAACTGCTGGAACTGGTGGGCATCCAGAAACCGAAAGAACGGCTGAAGGCTTATCCGCATCAGCTGTCCGGCGGGCAGCGCCAGCGGGTGATGATTGCGATGGCCCTGGCCTGCGAGCCGGAATTGCTGATCGCCGACGAACCAACCACCGCACTCGATGTGACCGTACAGCGCAAGATTCTGTTGCTGCTCAAATCCTTGCAACGGCGCCTGGGCATGTCGCTTCTGCTGATCAGTCACGACCTCAATCTGGTGCGCAGCATCGCCCAACGGGTGTGCGTGATGAAGGCCGGCGAGATCGTCGAGCAGGCGCCGTGCGAAACCCTGTTCACCGAGCCGAAACACCCTTACAGCTGCGTGTTGCTCAACGCTGAACCGGAAGGCGAAGCGCTCCCGCGGGACGAACGCGAAAACGTGCTCGAAGTCGATGACCTGCGGGTTGATTTCACGGTCGGCGGCGGGCTGTTCCAGCGCAAGCAATACCTGCGCGCGGTGGACGGCATCAGCCTGAACATCCAGCGCGGCAAGACGCTGGGCATCGTCGGCGAGTCCGGTTCGGGCAAGTCTACCCTCGGTCAGGCGATCCTGCGGCTGCTCGAATCCAAGGGCAGCATTCGCTTCCAGGGCACGGCACTCGACGGTCTCGACCAGAAACAGATGCGGCCGTGGCGCCGGCAGATGCAGGTGGTGTTCCAGGACCCGTTCGGCAGTCTCAGCCCGCGCATGTCGGTGGCGCAGATCATCAGCGAAGGGCTGGAGGTGCATTGCCAGTCCACTGCCGACGAGTGCGACGACCAGGTGATCCGCGTGCTCAAGGAAGTGGGCCTCGACCCTGAAAGCCGTCACCGCTACCCCCATGAGTTTTCCGGCGGGCAGCGTCAGCGCATTGCCATTGCCCGGGCACTGGTGCTCAAACCGGCGCTGATCTTGCTCGATGAGCCGACTTCGGCGCTGGATCGCACCGTGCAGAAACAGGTGGTCGCCCTGCTCCGCCAGCTACAGGAAAAACACGGCCTGACGTATCTGTTCATCAGTCATGACCTGGCCGTAGTGCGGGCGCTGGCCCACGACATGATCGTGATCAAGGATGGCAAGGTGGTCGAAAGCGGCGCCAGCCATGACGTGTTCGATTCACCGCAGCATCCCTATACCAAAGAGCTGTTGGCCGCGGCGCATCCGGGATAGGCATAATCGCGCCACCTGACTTACGCCAATGGACGCCGCCATGAACACCACCGAAAGCCTCAAGGATTACCAACGGGTTCGCGCCCTGGCGATCCGTTCGTTGTTCGAGATCATCGAGCAATCCAGTGAGGGCACGGTGATTGTCGACCGCGACGCGAACATCGTCTGGATGAACGAGCGCTACGCTCGGCGCTTCGGGCTCGACTCCGCCGCCGGGGCCATCGGCAAGCCTTGCGAAAGCGTGATCCCCGGCAGCCTGCTGCGCGAAGTGGTGCGCACCGGGCGGCCGATTCTGCTGGACATGCAGGACACCCCGAAAGAACCGCTGGTGGTGATGCGCCTGCCGATCCATGACGACGCCGGCGCGGTGATCGGTGCTATCGGTTTTGCCCTGTTCGACGAACTGCGCACGCTGTCGCCGATGCTCAAGCGCTACCTGAGCATGCAGGAAGAACTGGCCTCGACCCGTTCGCTGCTGCGTGCAAGGCAGACCAAATACAACTTCGCCCACTTCATCGGCACCAGTGCTGCGAGCCTGGAAGTCAAACGCCGTGCCCGTCGCAGCGCCAGTGCCGAGTCGCCGGTGCTGTTGCTGGGCGAAACCGGCAGCGGCAAGGAGTTGCTGGCTCAAGCGATCCACGGCGCTTCGCCTCGGGCGCACAAGGCGTTCGTCAGCATCAACAGCGCAGCGATTCCCGAGACGCTGCTCGAGGCCGAGTTCTTCGGCACCGCGCCCGGCGCCTTCACCGGCGCCGACCGCAAGGGCCGCACCGGCAAGTTGCAGATTGCTCAGGGCGGGACGCTGTTTCTCGACGAGATCGGCGACATGCCGTTGCCGCTGCAAAGCAAATTGCTGCGGGTGCTGCAGGAAAAGGAATTCGAGCCTGTAGGCTCCAACGATGTGATCCAGAGCGATGTGCGGGTGATTGCGGCGACCTCGACGGATCTGGAGGCGGCGATCAAGCGTGGCGAATTCCGCGCCGACTTGTATTACCGCCTCAACGTATTGCCAATTCAGGTGCCGCCACTGCGTGAACGACTGGACGATCTGCCGGCCCTCAGTGAGGCGATTCTTGAAGAACTGCGCAGTCAACATGAACTGAACCGCGAAGCGCTGGAGCTGCTGGGTCAGCATGCCTGGCCAGGCAATATCCGCGAGCTGCGCAATGTACTGGAGCGGGCAGCGTTGCTCAGCGATGACTTGATGCTGACGGCGGATGACATTCGCTCTGCAATTGGAACGTTTACACCGGTTGAGCGAACGCTGGCACCCTTGCCTGAACCGGCAATCAACGAGACCTTCAGTCAAGCCCGGGAGCGTTTTGACCGGCAGTTGATTCAATCCACCCTCGCGCAATGCGGGGGCAAGGTGATTGAGGCGGCTGAGCGGTTGGGACTGGGCCGTTCGACGCTTTACAAGAAAATGATTGCGCTGGGGATCGCAGAGTCTCAATAAGGAGACACAGTTCTCCAAATCAAGACAACATCAAAAGCATCGCGGGCAAGCCCGCTCCCACAGGGGAATGCGTTCAATTGTCGGAGCGGGCTTGCCCGCGAAAGCGTCCTCTCAGTCATAGAAGTCTCAATAAAGAGACAAAACCTCGAAAGCCATCACCAAAAATCAAACTAATTCCTTTTATTTCAACAAGTTAACCATCTGGCACAGATCTCGCTATAGCCCTCCCCACACCCGTTCCACCCACAAAAATAACAATCGAAGGAGCACACCATGAGTGTGATCATCGCCTTGGCAGCCCTCGCGCTGCTGATGCTCGCGGCCTATCGTGGCTACAGCGTTATCCTTTTTGCCCCGATCGCCGCCCTCGGCGCCGTCCTGCTCACCGACCCGTCTGCCGTCGCCCCTGCTTTCACCGGGGTGTTCATGGAGAAAATGGTCGGCTTCATCAAACTCTACTTTCCCGTGTTCCTGCTCGGCGCCGTGTTCGGCAAGCTGATCGAGTTGTCGGGTTTCTCCCGCTCGATCGTCGCGGCAGCGATTCGCTTGCTCGGCACCCGCCAGGCGATGCTGGTGATCGTGCTGGTCTGCGCCCTGCTCACCTACGGCGGCGTTTCGCTGTTCGTCGTGGTGTTCGCGGTCTACCCGTTCGCAGCGGAAATGTTCCGCCAGAGCAACATCCCCAAGCGCCTGATCCCGGCGACCATCGCCCTCGGCGCGTTCTCGTTCACCATGGACGCCCTGCCCGGCACGCCGCAGATCCAGAACATCATCCCCAGCACCTTCTTCAACACCACCGCCTGGGCGGCGCCATGGCTGGGTGTGATCGGCACGATTTTCGTGTTCTGCGCCGGCATGCTGTTCCTGCAGCGCCAGCGCAACAAGGCGCAGCGTGCCGGTGAAGGCTACGGCACCGAACTGCGCAACGAACCGGAAACCGCCGAAGACCTGAAACTGCCGAACCCATGGATCGCCCTGTCGCCGCTGCTGGCGGTGGGCATCATGAACCTGTTGTTCACCCAGTGGATTCCGCAGTGGTATGGCAAGACCCACAGCCTCGCGCTGCCGGGCATGGCCGCACCGGTCACCACCGAGATCGCCAAACTCACGGCGATCTGGGCGGTGCAGGCGGCCCTGTTGGTCGGCATCCTGATGGTGCTGGCATTCGGCTTTAAAGCGATCAAAAGCAAGCTTGCCGAGGGCAGCAAAAGCGCAGTCAGCGGTGCACTGCTGGCGGCGATGAATACCGCGTCGGAATACGGTTTCGGTGCGGTTATCGCCTCGCTGCCAGGTTTCCTGGTGCTGGCCGACTGGCTCAAGAGCATTCCCAATCCGCTGGTCAACGAAGCGATCACCGTGACCCTTCTGGCCGGTATCACCGGTTCCGCTTCGGGCGGCATGAGTATCGCGCTGGCAGCGATGTCCGAACAATTCATCAGCGCCGCCCACGCCGCCAACATTCCGCTGGAAGTGCTGCATCGGGTGGCCGCGATGGCCAGCGGCGGCATGGACACCCTGCCGCACAACGGCGCGGTGATCACCCTGCTCGCCGTCACTGGCCTGACTCACCGTGAGGCCTACAAGGACATTTTCTGTATTACGCTGATCAAGACCCTGGCGGTTTTCGTGGTGATCGGCACTTTCTACGCTACTGGCATTGTGTGAGGTATTGATGACGACTCTTTCTGGCAAGACCGCACTGGTTACCGGCTCCACCAGCGGAATCGGGCTGGGCATCGCCCTGACGCTGGCCAAGGCTGGCGCCAACCTGATCCTAAACGGCTTTGGCGACGCCTCCAAGGTGATCGCCGAAGTCGAGCAGTTCGGCGGCAAGGTCGGCCATCACCCGGCGGACGTCAGCGATCCCGCCCAGATCGCCGACATGATTGCCTACGCCGAACGCGAGTTCGGCGGCGTGGACATTCTGGTCAACAACGCCGGCATCCAGCACGTCGCGGCGGTGGAAGAATTTCCGGTGGAGCGCTGGGATTCGATCATCGCGATCAACCTGTCGTCGGTGTTTCACAGCACTCGCCTGAGTTTGCCGGGCATGCGCGCCAAGGGCTGGGGGCGAATCGTCAACATCGCCTCGGTGCATGGTCTGGTCGGTTCCACCGGCAAAGCCGCGTACGTGGCAGCCAAGCATGGGGTGATCGGCCTGACCAAGGTGGTCGGCCTGGAAACCGCCGCCAGCAACGTCACCTGCAACGCCATCTGCCCGGGCTGGGTGCTGACGCCGCTGGTGCAGAAGCAGATCGATGATCGCGCAGCCAAGGGCGTGGACCCGCAGCAGGCGCAACACGATTTGCTGGCCGAAAAACAGCCATCGCTGGAGTTCGTCACGCCTGCACACCTGGGTGAACTGGTGTTGTTCCTGTGCAGCGAGGCCGGCAGCCAGGTGCGTGGCGCCGCGTGGAATATCGATGGCGGGTGGCTCGCGCAGTAAGCGTGCAAATGATCGCTCCCACGCTGTCGTGGGAGCCTTCTGACCAACAATAAGAGGCAAACCATGTCCGACATTCTCTGGCAGCCCGATGCCAAACGCATTGCCCGATCCCGCATGGACGGCTTTCGGCGCTTCATCAATCAGCGCCACCACCTGAAGCTCGACGACTACCCGGCCCTGCATCAATGGTCCATCGACCAGCGCGAAGCGTTCTGGCAAGCGATCGTGGATTTCTTCGACATCAGTTTTCACACCCAACCGGACGCCGTTCTGCGCGGAGGTCTGAAAATGCCGGGTGCCGAGTGGTTTCCCGGCGCCACCCTGAACTTCGCCGAGCATCTGTTGAGCCGACGCGACGATGCCATCGCTGTCATCGCTATCGGGGAAAACGGCCAGCGTGAACTGCTGACCTGGGCCGAACTGGCCCAGCAGGTCGCCGGGTTCCAGGCCAGCCTGCAAGCGGCCGGCGTGGTGGTTGGCGACCGGGTTGCGGCCTGCATGCCCAATACCTGGCAAACCCTGGTGGCGATGCTCGCGACCACCAGTCTCGGCGCAATCTGGTCATGCTCCTCGCCGGACTTCGGCACCCACGGCGTGATCGACCGCTTCGGCCAGATCGAACCGAAGGTGCTGATCACCTGCGCCGGCTACCGTTACGCTGGCAAGGAGATCGACCAGACCGTCAAGGTCAATGAAATCCTCGAACAGCTGCCGTCACTGCAACAGCTGATCATCGTGCCCTACGCGCGACCTCAAGCCCATGCCACGGATTACCGGACACCCGCCAACGTCACGCTGTGGGACGACTTCTACGAACCGGGCGATGAACCGCACTTCGTCCCGGTGCCGTTCGATCATCCGCTGTACGTGCTGTATTCCAGCGGTACCACCGGCGTGCCGAAGTGCATCGTGCACAGCACCGGCGGCGTGTTGCTGCAACACGCCAAGGAACACGGGCTGCATGTCGATCTGGGTCCCGGCGACCGGTTGTTCTACTACACCACGTGTGGCTGGATGATGTGGAACTGGCTGGTCTCGGCACTGGCGGTCGGCAGCACAGTGGTGCTGTATGACGGTTCACCGTTTTATCCGGACAACGAGCGGTTGCTGGAGTTGCTGGACGACGAGCAGGTCAGCGTGTTCGGTACCAGTCCGAAATTTCTCGCGACCTTGGAAAGCAGCGGCATCAAACCGCGTGAAAGCTACGACCTGAGCCACCTGAAAACCCTGCTTTGCACCGGCTCCGCACTGTCACCGCGGAGTTATGACTTCGTCTATCGCGACTTCAAACCGGATGTGTGCTTGTCCTCGATGTCCGGCGGTACGGACATCGTGTCCTGCTTCGTCAACGGCAACCCGATGTCAGCAGTCCGCCGGGGCGAAATCATGGGCAAGAGCCTGGCCATGGCGGTGGAAGTGTGGAACGACGCCGGGCAACCGGTCGTTGGCGAAAAAGGCGAACTGGTGTGTACCCGGTCATTTCCGGCGGTGCCTATCGGACTCTGGAACGATCCCGATGGCGAGAAACTCAGCAAATCCTATTTCAGCCAGTTCCCCGGCGTCTGGGCCCAGGGTGACTACGCCGAACAACTGCCCCACGGCGGGATGCTGATTCACGGCCGCTCCGACGCCGTGCTCAACCCCGGCGGCGTGCGCATCGGCACGGCGGAAATCTACCGTCAGGTGGAAAAAGTCCCGGAGGTGCTGGACAGCGTCGCCATCGGCCAACAGTGGCAGGACGATGTGCGCGTGGTGCTGTTCGTGCACCTCAAGGACGGCGTAACGCTGGATGACACGCTACAACAGCAGATCCGCCAGGTGATCCGTGCCAACACCACACCGCGCCATGTGCCGGCGAAGATCGTCGCGGTCACCGACATTCCGCGCACCATCAGCGGCAAAGTGGTGGAGCTGGCCGTGCGCAATGTGGTGCACGGTGAACCAGTGAAAAACACCGATGCGCTGGCCAATCCGCAAGCGCTCGAGCAGTTTCGCGATCGACCGGAATTGAACAGCTGACAACAGCGCTCCTGTGCCAGGAGCGCTGTTCTGTAATGCAGACGGATTATTCAGGTCGGTTCAGGGTCAACACCACCGGTTCGGCAATCGCACCGGTGCGACGGGTCGCGAGACAGGCTTCAAGCGTGTAGAAGTTGCGCTCGAATTCCGGTTTGTCGGTGTAGTACTGTCCGAGCAACGAGATGACCAAGGCCAGTGAGTCAGCGTTTTCAACGGCCTTGGTTGCCGAGTGGTATTGCGTCGTGGCGCAGTCCTCATCCGTCGCAAGGTTGCCGCTGGCAAGATTGAGCAGCGACGCAACGTTCAGCATCTGGTCAGTGCCGCCACTCTTAGCGGTATCGCTGGCGTAGCTGACATCTTCAGTCTGCGCTGCACCGTGCAGCATCTCGTGAATCAGGTCATCCGCCACTACAGCGTGGTTGTAAGCGTGCCCGATGAAATGAGCGTTCAGATTGCGCGTATAGATTTCCATGAACATCACCTTGGGTCGCTCGTTGGCGCTGGCGGCGATCCATTGCCGGTACAACTGCGGATTGAAGGAGGCGATATTGCCGTTGTCCTTGTACGGGTCAAGGATCAGATTGCTCAGGGAAAAACCGGCGAAGTCCGTGCGGATCAGCTTCAGGTATTTCAACAACCGGTCCTTGGCATCCGACGTATTGCTGCCTAGAAAGGCCTTGATGATGAAATCCCGTTCCTTGGTGAAATCATGATCGCCAAGGGCCTTGATCGCCTGTTCGATCTTCGCCTTGGCCTTCGGCAAGCTGTTCTCGATGACGGCCCGGGTGTAACTGATCGGCAGTGTTTTATGGAATTGGCTCACCCTGAAAGGCGAATCGATCGCGAAATGGCTCAGCTTTGGCCCCCAGGCCTTGCCCGTGCGATCAAGTGCGTACCAATGGAAGTCTTCGCGTGCAGCCAGGACGGTCAGGGTGTCGGCACTGACCGCTTTCGGGCGCCAGGTGCCTTGTCCGACGATCGCGTTGTGACGGGTACCGAGCAGTCGCCCGGATTTGTGAGTGCCTTTGATATGACTCATCTGTGATTTGGCCAGGGCAATGATTTCCTGAGTCTGCCGACTCAAACGCATCCCGCCCTTATAGACCAGCTTGCCCGTGCCGCGCACGACTGAAGGCAGGTCATCCAGCGGGTTGAAAATGGCAATCCCGGTGGCAATTGCCAGCTTGGCGAGGTGCCCCAGTCTGGTGGTCAGCGAGGATGCCTTTGACACGATCGAAGCTGTTTTGCTGGCAACACCCGCAACGGTGCCCACTAGTGCAATGGCATCCATGGCGCAACCGTAGAGGCCGTCGACCACCAGATTGTGTTCGCCGGAACTGAGGTCCTGAATGCAGCGTTTGAATGGCACGGCGAGATCCACGATGTAGGTCGCCACCACTTCACCCTTTGCCCGCTCACGTTCGAGTTCCGTGGGCACAGTAGCGGCCGCCCGCAGTTGCTCAAAGGTCATCAACGGATGCCGCGACACGACAAGAGCCGAAATCTGCTCGATCCGCGGGTCAGAGAAATTCTGGTACTCGCTGTTTTTCGGTTTCGAAGGCGTTGTCGGTGCAGACAACACAATCAACTTGTCGATAATCGCTTCGCTGCGCGTGACTTTGAAATCATTCGCCACGCCTTCGATGTAGCACTTGATATTGATCGGCAACCGCTGTTTGGGAGTCGGTGCTACATGGGTCTTCAGATCGCCCTTGAAATCCACCCGGGCCGGGGCCTGGAGCTTGCCACTGCTGACGATCAGCCTGGCCAGTTCATCGTTACGGTGGATTTCACCCCGCAAGGTGAACACTTCATAGCAACTCGTTTTGCCGCCATGGGTGGCACACATGACAACACCGAACCGTCCCGTCGCGGCATCCTTTCCGGCCTGGCTCTCGACGGGCTCTTCTCGGGTCAACGGCCCGCCTATTGGAGTGGTACGAGTGATGACGGCAGAGTCACGTACGGTCAGAAACGTCAATTCACCGCGCAGCACATCCTGCAGGTCGAAATAGGACATCCGCGACAGCGCCAGCTTGAGGGTTGTGGCCAGGGCTTCGTTCAACTGGTCCAGATGACTGCGCAGCTGACGGATGAATTCGACATTGTTATCTACCAACCTCAACAGTTGTGGATAGCGGCGGTAAATGCTCACGACCGATGGATCGTGAAGTGCAGGTCTGCTGCCGGTTATCTGGGATAGCAGATCAGGTGCCTTGCTGTCTGGAAAGACAGGGCGAAAGTTCCACTGCTGTGTTGTGAGGTCGCCGGACATGTGCAGGTCGATCATCGACATGGTGGTCGGAGACGCCCCAAGTCCAGGACGCTGATTGAGCCGCGGCTTTTCCAGAAAGTCGCACCCCGGGGTGGCAGGCTCCAGCGCTGCCCTGGCGATGGCCCTGCGGTCAGGCAGTGGCGTGGAATAGGCAATGCTGACCTGAGAGAAATTCGCCACGTATTGCTGATAGGCGACGATGGCCCGCTGCGTTGTCGCCTGCTCGTCCTGCTTCAGCTCGGTTTCAGTGACGACTGCGTTGATCAACGCCCAGTCCACGATCGGATCGATCAATGCCAGCGTATGCACATCGGCCAGCGCCTGACTGACTGGCTCCAGCTGCGCATACGCCATGATCTGCGCATAAGTCATCACGCGCGCAGCGCCTTGAACGACTGCTTCGACCAAAGCGACACCCCGACAGAAAGCCACCCACTCGAGCGATCCGATCGTGATGGAGGTCGGAACCTGCCTGACAATGAATTCAGGGGCAACCTGTGCCAGACACAAATGAATCGCCAGCGGTGCCGAATCGTGCCTGACCCATTGATTGTTCACCATATGATCACGCAATCCCTCCAGGACAACCGATGCCGGCCTGCCGAGATAACGTGACGAGTACATCTCGTAACTGCCAATAGACTTTCTGTTCTGCGGCTTGCCGATAAATGGATTGATATCCAGCAACAGCGCGGTCACCAACAGCTGGTCAAGTTGCGACTCGGACATCGTCTGCCCCGCCTGCGAGCCATACCAGCCCAACCGCTGCAGGCATGAGCGCGCCCAGTCCTGCGATATCGAATGGCCAATGACTTGTTTTAACAACACCGCGGCATTGTCATGCACTGCGACCCCGATCCGGGAACCCGACATCAAACTGTCCAGCAACCTGGATTGACTGGGTAATTGCTGAGACGTGACGTTTTTGATCGCCAGGCATTGTTCGGAAGACAACGTAATGAATGATTTATCGTCCACGACGAGTTGTCCGCTATAGTTCCCAAGTTCATCAACTTCCGGAAAATCGAACTCGAAGTAAGCAATCAGATTATTCAGCTGAGCGGCCGTAGTGGGCACATCATAGCCATGAAACCCCAGCCATTGTTCCACGGTAATTTCGTTGTCTGTCCATACATACCCACCCGATTCCTTGGCGATATCCGTTATCAGCGACAACACCGAGTGATCGAATCCCAACCCTTCGCGATTCTTGTGATCCTTGAAATCAATCCAGCCATCTGGAGCGAATACTTCCATTTTTCCCGACTGAGCAACGCAAATCGGCGGCCGGTCCTGCTGCGTCAGGCCCAGCAACAGACTTTGCATGGCAACTGTTTGGGTCAAGCTACTCAAGAGCGCCTTGCCAGGCGCATGAATCAAATCCAGAGAAGAGTTCTTTTGCAATTCGATCTGGTAGTCCCATCCCAGAATTTTCTGGTCTGTCGCACTGTTCGCCAGACTCAACTTAAGTTCCGCCAATACCAGATTGCGCTCTGATGCATCAGCATCGAGGCGCTGTTGCGTGTCTATACCGGCTGCATACTTGAAAAATTTCTCGTTCGCTTTATAGCTCATAGTTCCCTCATGAATAACAATGTATGCCTGCTTGGCGGAGGCGATCCTACTTCCACCCAACAAACTTTCCAGTCGTTATTCATGAGACAACATTTCAATCAAACAAACCGAGGCTGAAATCAACCCCTTCAATCAGCCAGCCCCCATTCACCCGAACTTGAAGTGGGCGTCTCGCCTTGGCGCTCCAACTTCAACTTCAACTTCAACTTCAAATTATTGATTGAGTCCGCATGTTTAAGTGCCTCCTGCACACTTAAAACACCTTCAGCCACCAACTTGTAAAGTGCGTCATCGAAAGTCTGCATGCCCAGCTCTGTGGATTTTTCCATGATGACTTTCAACTCGCCCAGTTCATTGCGACGAATGAGGTCGGCAATGGTGGGCGACCCCAACATGACTTCCACTGCCGCCCGTCGCTGGCCATCAAGCGTGCGTACCAGACGTTGGGAAACGAAGGCCTTCAAATGATTGCCTAAACTGTGCAGCAATTGCGGGCGACGCTCTTCGGGAAAGAAATTGATGATCCGGTCCAGCGCCTGATTGGCGTTGTTGGCGTGCAAAGTCGACAGGACCAGATGCCCGGTTTCGGCGAAAGCCAGCGCATGCTCCATGGTCTCGCGGTCACGGATCTCGCCGATCAGCACCACGTCCGGGGCCTGGCGCAGGGTGTTTTTCAGTGCAGCGTGAAAGCTGCGGGTATCGACCCCGACTTCGCGCTGGTTGATGATCGATTTCTTGTGGCGATGGATATATTCCACCGGGTCTTCAATGGTGATGATGTGCCCGCTGCTATGGCGATTGCGATGATCGATCAATGCCGCCAGCGAGGTCGACTTGCCCGAGTCCGTAGCACCGACAAACAGGATCAGCCCCTGTTTGAGCATCACCGTTTCCAGCAATACCGCTGGCAATTTGAGGTCTTCGAATCGCGGAATGTCGAGTTTGACGTTACGGATCACGATTGACACATCGTTGCGCTGTTTGAATATATTGACCCGGAAGCGGCCGATGCCGGTACGGGAAATCGCCAGGTTCATTTCCAGATCCCGGTCGAACTCCCGGCGCTGCTCGGCGTCCATCAGGGAGGTGGCGACAGTCGCCACTTCGCCGGGCTTGAAGGGCTGATCGTTCAAGGGCGTCAGCACCCCGTCGAACCGCGCACTCGGCGGTGCGCCCGTGGACAGGAACAGATCCGAACCGTGGCGGCTCGCCAGTTGTTTGAGCAATGCGTCGATTTCCATGGCCAAAAGCACCTGCGAAGCTTTCAATGGACTTAAGACCGTGCGTCGTGACGCGACGGGCCTTACAGCGTCTACCGCTCTAGCATAATAGACGCCGCCTCACCGACCGACGCCCAGGATTGATGTGATGAACGCTGTACCGAACACCAACGCCGCCCAGACATTGATCGCCCGAACCGACTGGAGCCGCAGCCCGCTGGGCGCCGCCGGCACCTGGCCTCAGAGCCTGCGCACCGCGGTGGACATCGTGCTTCACTCGCCGATGCCGATGCTGCTGTTGTGGGGCCCGCAATTGACCCAGATCTACAACGACGGCTTCGCGCTGCTGGCCGGCAACAAGCATCCGCACGCTTTCGGACAACCAGCGCACCAGATATGGCCGGAACTTCGAGACTTTACCGACCCTATTTACAGCGCCGTCCTACAGGGCCAGGTGCGAACCTACAGCGAACGACGCTTCACCCTGCAACGGGACGGCCAGGAGTCCGACTTCTGGCTTGACCTGACCTACAGTCCAATCCGCGACGAAAGCGCGCAGGTGGCCGGAATTCTGGTCACCGCCATCGAAACCAACGAACGCCGACGCATTGCCCTAGAACTGCAGCAGCGCTCCGAAGACAGCCTCAAGGCCCAGCGCGAAAGCGAAGAACGCCTGCAACTGGCGTTGGCAGCCACCGATGCGGTCGGCACCTGGGATTGGGACATCGGCGAAGACCGCTTCATTGCCGACGCGCATTTCGCCCAGTTGCACGGTGTCGATCCGGCGCTGGCCGGTCAGTTGCCGATCAGCGAGTATCTGCACGGCGTGCACCCCGAAGACCGCGCAATGATCGCCCGCAGTATCAAGCATTGCATTACCCACGGCACCGAATACGCCGAGGAATACCGCCTGCTGCAGGCCAACGGCGAACTGCGCTGGGTGTTCGCCCGCGGGCGTTGCTACAAGGATCATCATGGTCGGCCGACGCGCTTTCTCGGCGCTGCGCTGGATCTGACCGAACGCAAGCACACCGAACAGGCATTGCGGCAAAGTCAGACCGAGCTGCAACTGATCATCAACGCCATGCCGATCCTGATCAGTTATGTCGACCACGAGGAACGCTTTCGCCTGAACAACGCCGCGTACCTCGACTGGTACGGGCTCACGCCGCAGGAGCTGTACGGTCGCACGATCCGCGAGGTGATCGGCGAAGAGGCCTATTTCCTGCGGGCACCTTACATCGCCGAAGCACTCGCCGGTCGCCCCTGCTCGTTCAGCCTGTACACGCCGCACCGCGACGGCAGCCAGCGGCATGCCTTGATGAATTACCTGCCGCGCCACGGTGCGGACGGTGCAGTGAACGGTTTCTACATCTTCGTGATCGACGAAACCGAACGCAAAAAGACCGAAGAAGCCCTGCGCAACCTCAATGAAACCCTTGAGGAGCGTGTGAGTGCGCGCACCGAACAACTGGCCCAGGCCAACCAGCGTTTGCAGAACGAAATGTTCGAACGCGAGCGCGCCGAAGACGCTCTGCGTCACGCACAGAAAATGGAAGCGGTCGGCCAGCTCACCGGCGGCATCGCCCACGACTTCAACAACATGCTGACCGGCATCATCGGCAGCCTCGACCTGATGCAACGCTACATCGCCAGTGGCCGCGCCGATGAGATCGGCCGTTTCACCGACGCGGCGGTGTCTTCGGCCAACCGCGCGGCGGCATTGACCCACCGTCTGCTGGCGTTCTCCCGGCGTCAGTCGCTGGATCGCAAGACTATCGACGTCAATGAACTGATCCACTCGCTGGAAGACCTGATCCGCCGCACTAAAGGTGATCCGATCGAGCTCAAGTTGCGCCTGGCCGACAATGTATGGCCGGTCAGCACCGATGTCAGCCAACTGGAAAACGCCCTGCTCAACCTGGTGATCAACGCCCGCGATGCCATGCCGGACGGCGGTGAACTACTGATCGAAACGGCCAACGTCTACCTCGACGGCAACGACATCACTACCCTCGAACCGGTCAAGGCCGGTGATTACCTGATGCTGGCGGTGAGCGACAACGGCACCGGCATGACGCCTTCAGTACGTTCCAAAGCGTTCGATCCGTTCTTTACGACCAAACCCATCGGGCAAGGCACCGGGCTCGGCTTGTCGATGATTTATGGCTTTGCCCAGCAATCGGGAGGGCACGTCAGCCTCGACAGCCTGCCGGGCCAGGGCACCTGCGTGCGCCTGTACTTGCCGCGTTTGTATGCACTGGAAGCGGAGCAGCCGGCAATCGAAGCGGTTGCCGAGGCTCCGGCTGTCGCCACTGGCGAAACCGTGGTGGTGGTCGAGGACGATCCGGCAGTGCGCATGCTGGTCATGGACCTGCTCAAGGAGCTGGGTTATCGCGCCCATGAGGCCGAAGACGCCAAGGGTGCCTTGCCGCTACTGGAATCCGACCTGCGGGTGGACCTGCTGGTGACCGACGTCGGCCTGCCGGGCATGAACGGTCGGCAAATGGCAGAGATCGCCCGTCAACATCGTCCGAGGCTCAAAGTGTTGTTCATGACCGGTTACGCGCAGAAAGCCGCCGAGCGTCAGGGCTTCCTCGAAGACGGCATGGACATGGTCGCCAAGCCGTTTTCCATCGAACAGCTGGCCGGCAAGATCCGCACGATGATCAGCCAAAACCCGTGACTTGAGGCATAATCCGCGCCCCGCCGTCACCCCGCTACAGGTATTGCACGATGAAAGCCCAAGCCCGCCACATTCTGGTGAAAACCGCCGAAGAGGCTGAAAAACTCAAACAACGCATCGCCAACGGTGAAGCGTTCGATGTGCTGGCGAAGAAATTTTCGACCTGCCCGTCCGGCAAGCGCGGCGGCGATCTGGGTGAAGTGCGGCCGGGGCAGATGGTCGGTGCGATCGATGCGGTGATCTTCAAGAAACCGCTGCGCACCGTGCACGGGCCGATCAAGAGTAAATTTGGGTATCACCTGGTGCAGGTGTTTTACCGCGACTGATCCAGTGCCCTGAAGGCGCGGCTTTCGGCAGCGCCTTCAGGGATCGGAATCAAGCTTTAGGGATCAACGCCCCGGGCACTTGAATGACCTGACTGGCCAAGCGGTGTCCCGCCTCCGCCGCTTGCGCAGGGCTTGCGCCCGACAAGCGACTCGCCAGATACGCCGCACTGAACGAATCCCCCGCAGCCGTGGTGTCCACCACTGTCTCGACCTTCTGCGCCGGGACTTCAAACGCTTCCCCGTCACAACGGATCAAGCACGCTTCAGCGCCACGCTTGAGCACCACTTCCGGCGTGCCGATCTGCGCGTACGCTTCAAACACCGCGTCACAGTCTTCGAAATGGAACAGCGCCTGTTCGTCGTCCACCGTCAGCAACGCCAGATCGACATGGGGCAACACGCTGCGATACGCCGCCCGCGCCTCTTCCACCGAAGCCCACAGGCGTGGGCGGTAGTTGTTGTCGAAGACGATTCGCGCGTCACGCTGGCGGGCCTCGATCAAGGTCTCGATCAGTTTTTCCCGACCCAGGGCTCCGAGTACCGCCAGCGTGATACCGCTGAAATACAGCACGTCGTAATCCGCCAGCGCCGCCAGAATCGGCGCGGACGCCGGCGTGGTGAAGCAGTCGCGCACAGCGGCTTCGTTGCGCCAGTAAAGGAAACGACGTTCGCCGGCAGCGTCCGTTTGAATGCAATACAGGCCCGGCAAACGACCGGGCAAGCGCTGGACCAGATCCAGACCAATGCCTTCGTCGGCCCATATGCGGCACATCGCGTCACTGAAACTGTCGTCGCCCAGCGCCGTGACGTAATCGACCTGCGCCTTGTCGCCCATGGCGCGGGACAGATAGACCGCCGTGTTCAGTGTGTCGCCGCCAAAGCTCTGTTGCAGGCTGCCGTCGGCACGTTGCTGGAGTTCGATCATGCATTCGCCGATCAGGGCGATGCGCGGGGGGTTCGGACCCAAAGGACTGAGCGCGCTCATCAGAAACAGGTTTCCATGGTTTCGATCACCGACAGTTGCTCGTCCACCAGCAGCCCCACGCGCCACTTGTCGAAGGTCAGGCATGGGTGCGAAGTGCCGAAGGAAATGATGTCGCCCACGCGCAACTCCACGCCCGGCGCCACGGTCATGAACGCGTGCTGGTCCATTACCGCCGTCACCTTGCAGGCGCCGACATCGTCGCCCACCGCCGGCAGCACGCCGGCCTTGTAACGCAGCAGCGGCACCGGCATCCCGGCATCGAACGCCACGTCACGCTTGCCCAGGGCAATCACCGCGAAGCCCGGTTCCGGCATTGACTGCACGTGGGCCCAGACTTCCAGCGCCGGACGCAGGCCTTCGTGCAGGTCGCTGCGACGGTCGAGCACGCAGCACTGCGCCTCTTTATAGATGCCATGGTCGTGGGCCACGTAACTGCCGGGACGCAGCACGCTGAGGAAACGCCCGCCAGCGTTCTGCGCTTCGAACGATTCGGCAATCAGGTCGTACCACGCCGAACCCGACGCAGTGATGATCGGCTTGGCAATGGCGAATGCGCCGCTGTCCTGCAACTGCACGGCCAGGCGTACCAGCGAAGCCGCGAATTCACGGATGCCGCTGACGGCGTGATCGCCATGGATCACGCCTTCGTAACCTTCGATACCGGTCAAGGCCAGCGCCGGTTGCGTACCGATAGCCTTGGCCAGTTCAATGACTTCCTGCTCGCTGCGGCAACCGCAACGGCCGCCGACCACGCCGTATTCGATCATCACGTTCAGACGCACACCGCGCGATGCGAAATAAGCGCCCAGATCGGCGACGTTGTCCGGGTGATCGACCATGCAATAGAAATCGAAGCCGGAATCGGCCGCCAGCAGATCGGCAATCAGCGCCATGTTCGGCGTACCGACCAGTTGGTTGGCCATCAACACCCGGCGCACGCCGTGGGCGTAAGCAGCTCGGGTCTGGGTCGCGCTGGCCAGGGTGATGCCCCACGCGCCGGCTTCGAGCTGACGACGAAACAGCGCCGGGGTCATGCTGGTCTTGCCGTGGGGCGCGAGTTCGGCGCCGCTGTCGCTGACGAACTTCTGCATCCAGCGGATGTTGTGCTCCAGCGCTTCGCGGTGCAGCACCAGCGCGGGCAGGCTGATGTCACGCACCAGTTGCGCGCCGAGGGCGGCGTCGCCCTTTTCCACGGCAGCAGTGTTGTTGGCAGTCGTCATGGTCGAACTCCTCACAGTCGCGCCCGCAGGCAGGCGCGGTTATTCGTTGATTCGCCGGGCGAGGCTGTTGGCGCTCTCGATCAAGACCCGGCGATAGTCGTTGTAATTGTTCTTGGCATCGGCACGCGGGGCGACGATGCACAGGGTGCAGATGGCAACGCCTTGAGGGTCTTTGACCGGGGCGGCGAAGCAGTGGGTAAAGGTGTCGGCGACACTGTCGAAGGAGAAGAAACCGTCGATGCCGGCCTGACGGATTTCCGCCAGAAACGTCTCCATCGGCAGACGTTCGCCATCCGGCAGGATGAAGTCGTCGGGGTCGATCAAGTCGCTGATCTGCTGGTCACTCAAGTGCGCCAGCAGCAGGCGTCCCGAGGCGGTCCACGGGATTGGCGCGTTTTCGCCGATATCGGAAGAAATGCGGAAATGCCGCTCGCCCTCCTTCATCAGCGCCACCGTGTATTTGCGCCCGTTGAGCAGGCACATCTGCGCGGTTTCCCGGGTCTGGCTGACGATCTCCTGCAAGGCGTGATCGGCCTCGCGACTGAGGTCGAAATGCCGCAAGTGCGCCTGGCCGAGGAAGTACAGCTGACGACCGAGATAGACGTGACCGTCCTTGCCCACCGGCTCCAGAATCCGACGTTCGAGCAATGACGCCACCAGTTCGTAGACCGTGGATTTCGGGCTGCCGATACCGTTGGCGATATCGTTCGGGCGCAGTGGCTGGCCGATTTCCTTGAGGAAATCGAGGATATCGAACGCCCGGTCCAGACCGCGTGCCCGGCGCTTGATGGTGTCTTCGGTCATTTCTGTGGTTCCCTTAAAAGATGCCGGGATGGTAACTGGCCCTTGGCGTTGTGTCAGTTGGATCGCAGCCCTCACCCCCCGCCCTTCCGAAACGTCGGACCGCCCGGAGGGAGAGGGAGCCTGATCGCATCGATGCAAATGCCATCGTCTGACACAACAATCTGCATCGATGGAAATCAGTCCCCTCTCCTGGGGGAGAGGGCCAGGGTGAGGGAGCTATGGACTCAGCAACGCCACACCTCTCAAGCCTTCTTCTTGTAAGCAATGCAGTCGATCTCGACCTTGCAGTCGACCATCATGCTCGCCTGTACGCAGGCTCGGGCCGGTGCGTGTTCAGGCTTGAAGTACTCGCCGAAGACCTTGTTGAAACTGGTGAAATCCCGCGGATCGTCCAGCCACACGCCGGCGCGCACTACATCTTCCAGGCCATAACCGGCCTCTTCGAGAATCGCGATCAGGTTCTTCATGGTCTGGTGCGTCTGCTCGACGATGCCGCCCACAATGATCTCGCCATCCACCGCCGGCACCTGCCCGGAAACGTGCAGCCAGCCATCGGCTTCAACGGCGCGGGCGAATGGGCGCGGCTGGCCGCCAGCGGCGGTGCTGCCGGTGCCGTAACGAGTAATGCTCATGGGTGTTTCTCCTGATTGAAAAAGTGAAAAGTCAGAACCGCGTGCTTTTGAGAAATTCCGCCAGCCGCGGCGATTGAGGGCGCTCGAACAGTTCCTTGGGAGGCCCCTGCTCTTCGATGCGCCCCTGATTCATGAAAACGATCTTGTCCGAGACCTCGAAGGCAAAACGCATTTCGTGGGTCACCAGCAACATGGTCATGCCGTCCTCGGCCAGGCCTTTGATCACGTTCAGCACTTCGCCGACCAGTTCCGGATCGAGGGCCGAAGTGACTTCGTCGAACAGCATCAGGCTCGGGTTCATCGCAATCGCCCGGGCAATCGCCACGCGCTGCTGCTGACCCCCGGACAACTGACCGGGAAAGTGATTGCGCCGCTCCAGCAGGCCGACCCGATCCAGCCATTTCTCGGCCAGGACCACGGCTTCGTCCTTGTGCATCTTTTTGACTTTGAGCAGGCCGAGCGTGACGTTTTGCAACGCGGTGAGATGCGGGAACAGGTTGAATTGCTGAAACGCCATGCCGGTCATCGCCCGATGGCGAGCAATGACTTTTTCCGGGTGGCGCACGCGTTTGCCGTTGAGTTCGTCATAGCCGATGGATTCGCCGTCGAGCAGGATCTGCCCGCCCTGGAATTCCTCGAGCATGTTCACGCAGCGCAGCAGCGTGGTCTTGCCCGAACCGCTGGAGCCGATCAGCGTCACCACGTTGCCACGCTGCATGCTCAGGTCGACGCCCTTGAGCACTTCGACCGCGCCGTATTGCTTGTGCAGGCCACGGATGTCCAGCAAGGGCTGACCGTTCTGGACGTTGGAAACTTGAGCTTGAGTCATGGCAGGGCCACCCGCTTTTCAATGTGCCGGCCGAGTAATTCGATGCCGTAGTTGATGACGAAGAACAGAAAACCGGCGAACAGGTAAAACTCCAGGGTCATGAACGTCCGGGCGATGATTTGCTGGGTGCTGAGCAACAGCTCGGCCACGCCGATCACCGACAGCAAGGTCGAGGCCTTGACGATTTCCGTGGACGAGTTGACCCAGGTCGGCAGGATCTGCCGCAGCGCCTGAGGCAACAGCACGTAGCCGAGGGACTGATAGAACGTCAGACCGATGGCCTTGCCGGCTTCCATCTGCCAGCGTGGCAACGCCTGCAACGCGCCGCGCACGATTTCGGCCACGTGGGAGCCGCAAAACAGCGTCAGACCCAATGCGCCGGCCTGAAATGCGCTGATCTGCCAACCAAGCGCCGGAGCCATGTAGAAGCACGCCAACACCAGCACGAACACCGGCGTACCGCGAATCAGGTCGACATAAAAGCGGAACGGCGCGCGCATCCAGAACTTGCCGTAGGTCAGCACCAGACCGGCGAAAACGCCGATGACCGTGCCGAACAGAATGGCCAGCGCCGACACCTGCACGCTGGTCAGAAAGCCTTGCCACAAGGCTTCGCGGGCAATCCACAACTCATGCAACCAACTGGGGGATTGGTACATCGCAGCCTCCTATCGGCGGATCGCCAGACGCTGCTCGAGGTAACGCAGCAGCATGGCAATGAGGTAACAGGCCGCGACATACAACGCCGTGGTTACCAGCCAGGTTTCGATCACCCGGTAGCTTTCGACGTTGATCTTGCGCGCGTAATAGGTCAGCTCCGGCACCGCGATTGCGGCGGCCAGCGAGGTGTCCTTGAACAGCGAAATGAAGTTGTTCGACAGCGCCGGCAGCACGTTGCGCAACATCACCGGCACGGTGACGTAGGCTTTCACCTGCCACTCGCCCAGACCAATGGCCAGCCCCGCTTCGCGCTGGCCCTTGGGAATGCTCAACAAACCACCGCGGAACACTTCGGTCAGGTACGCCCCGGCATACAGCGACAGGGTGATGATGAACGACGGGATCTTGTCCAGCCGGATCCCCAGGCTCGGCAGCGCAAAGTAGATCAACAGAATCAACACCAGAATCGGCGTGTTACGGATCACCGTCACATACACCGATGCCAGCACCCGCAAGGCGCGATGCTTCGACAGCAAGGCAAACGCCATCAGCAGGCCGATCACGCAGCCGATGGCGATCGACACCAGTGCCAGTTCGAGGCCCAGACCGAGCCCCGCCAGCAAGGTGTCGAAATCGCGCCACACGGCGGCAAAGTTCAACTGATAGTTCATGGTCGGCAGTACCTTGAGCGGGGCGCATCAGGGCGCCCCACTCTCACGGGATCATTTGAATTCGACAGGGAAACCGATGGCAGGCGATGGCAGATCCACGCCGAACCATTGCTTGAACGACGCGGCATAAGTCGGGAACTCGACGCCGGTCATGGCTTCATGCAGGGCGGTGTTGACGAAGTTCAGCCAGTCCTGATCGCCGCGTTTGACGGCGCAGGCGTAGGTCTGCGGGCTCCAGGCATACGTCGGGCTACGGTAGCGGCCAGGGTTCTGCACCATCAGGTATTTGACCGAAGACTGATCGGTCGCAGCGGCATCGGCGCGACCGGAGTTAACGGCCTGGTACATCAGATCGACGCTGTCGTACTGATCGACCTTGGCCTTGGGCAGCGCCTGATGCACCAGCTCTTCGGCGTACACGTTCTGCAGCACGGCTACGGTCACGCCGTCACCACCGGCCTGCAGGTCTTCGATTTCCTTGTACTTGCTGTTGTTCGGCAGCAACAGGCCGACGCCTTCGCGGTAGTACGGCAGGGTGAACGCCACTTGCTGCGCACGGCTGGCGGTGACGGTGATGAACTGGCAGCTCATGTCGACCTTGTCGGTCAGCAGGTTGGGAATCCGCGCATCGGACGACTGCACTACGAACTCGACTTTGCTCGGGTCATTGAACAGACCTTTGGCCACCATCCGGGCGATGTCGATATCAAAGCCCTGCAACTTGCCGTCCGCGCCCTGGAAGTGCCACGGCGCATTGGTGCTGCCGGTCCCCACAATCAGTTTTCCACGGGCCAGGACGCTGTCGAGCTTGCTGTCAGCCGCCTGGGCGATACCCATGACAGCGGACGAAGCCGCGAGAACAAAAACACACGTTTTGAACAAGGAAGGTCGGCGATGCATGGCAAGCACTCCTGGAAGTTGTTTATTCCGCTATACCGGAATACGGTTTGTTACTACGGAATAGACAGCAGAAAGTGTGCCACAGGATTCATGGGGAATCTGCAAAGGATTGAATTTTGTTTTGAATCAAAGGGATGGAAGAAACCTGCGAAACGCTGCAACCAACATTGATTAATCACTTCGCTACTTTGCGCCACACGTGGCGGGTATCCAGGCCACATCCTGGTGCGCGATGCACGATTGGGCGCGGGCTGCACCTGTCAACTCTGACAGTTGCGGCAACGGCCGCGCGCGCCCTAACGTCGTACCACCCAGCACATCGAATAAAGGAGGCTCCGATGACGACGCCGACTCGATATTCAGCGTTGCCCCCCACATATCGGAAGGTCTTGAAAGCCAGGCGCCTTGTCGTCCTGTATTTTTTCAACAGGCGCTGCGGGGCCTGCGAATTTTCCGGCCCGGTCTTTCTTGAGATCGCCAAGCCCTTTCGGCCCTGGATGGATATCTTCATGCTCGATACCGCACAGTCGATTCGCCATCCGGATGTCAAGGGCACACCGACCGTGTTGTTCTACAAGGAAGGCGTTCTGGTCAAAAAACTGAAAGGCATTGGTTCGGAAGAATCCCTCCTGCAAGACTTCACCCAACTCCTCGGCAAAACCCGTCACCCCGCTGTGCCGCACAAATCGGCCCATGACCTGAACTGGCTGCGTGACACCCTCCGCACCCTTTGCACCGTCCACCGCGCAAAACGGTGGAACCTTTCCTGAAAGTGCCATCCAAGCGCCATCAGGCAGTTGCACCTTCGCTCCTATTGATCTGTAACAACTAGCCTCGAAACCAGATTGGACAAGCTCCAATCCGGCTGCTTTTCTTTATTTCTCAGAAAGAGAAGAGTGCTGCCGGCCCTCGGGTCGCAGCCTTGCTACGTCCCAGGAGGGGTCAATGTCCTTTAAAGTCATGATGGTTTTCGGCACTCGCCCGGAGGCCATCAAAATGGCTCCGCTGGCCCGGATTCTGCGTCAGTGGCCCGACATCAAACTCAATATCTGCTCCACCGGCCAGCATCGCGAGATGCTCACTCAGGTGCTGGATGCGTTCGAACTGACGGTCGATGAAGACCTGCAAGTCATGACCCAGGGCCAGACCCTGAATGGTCTGTCGCAGCATCTGCTCACCCAGCTCGATCAGGCCTACGAGCGGGTCAAACCGGACATCGTGCTGGTCCACGGCGATACCACCACCAGCTTCATCGCCGCCCTCGCCGCCTTCAACCGCCAGTTGCCCATCGGTCACGTCGAGGCAGGCCTGCGTACCGGCAATCTGCGCGCGCCCTGGCCCGAGGAAGCGAATCGACGCCTGACCGGCGTGATTACCGACCTGCATTTCCCGCCGACCTCCAAGTCCGCCGCCAATCTGCTGCGCGAAGGCGTACCCGAAGACAACATTGAAATCACCGGCAACACCGTGATCGATGCCTTGCTGTGGATGCGCAAGCACCAGCAGGATATCGAATGGCATCCGCCTGCCGATTCACCTCTGGCGGCGCTGGATGACCAGCGCCGGATGATTCTGGTCACCAGCCATCGACGGGAAAATCTCGGCGACGGTTTCCGCAATATCTGCCAGGCGCTGGCCGAACTGGCAGAACAATACCCGGACGTGCAATTCGTCTATCCGGTGCACCTCAACCCGCTGGTGCAGGAGGTGGTGTACGGCATGCTGGCCGACAAACCGAACATCTATCTGGTGCCACCGCAGGACTATCCGAACTTCGTCTGGCTGATGGGCCGCGCGCACTTCATCCTGACCGACTCCGGCGGCGTCCAGGAGGAAGCCCCGGCAATTGGCAAACCGCTGTTGGTGCTGCGCGACGTCACCGAACGGCCTTCAGTGCTCGAGAGCGGCACCATGCTGCTGGTCGGCACCGACAAGGCGCGCATCGTCAAGGAAGCCCGCCAACTGCTGGACGACCCGTACACCTACGCCCGCATGAGCCGCGTGCACTTCCCCTATGGCGACGGTCACGCCAGCGAACTGATCGCCACCCGCCTCCACGCCTGGCTGAGCGCACGCTCGGCGGCGGGTAAAGGGGTATGAGTCTGGGTTGGGTCGATTTCTTCGCGTATGTGCTGTTCGGTCTCAAATATGTGGCGATTGCCCTCGCTCTGTTGATGTTCATCCTCGGCCTCGATGACCTGTTCATCGACCTCGTCTACTGGAGCCGCAAGTTCATCCGGCGCTGGCGGATCTACGAGAAATTCAAGCGTGCCGACGAGGAACGCCTGTATTCGATTCCCGAAAAGCCGTTGGCAATCATGGTGCCGGCGTGGAACGAGGTCGGCGTGGTCGGTGAAATGGCACGTCTGGCCGCCTCGACCATCGACTACGAGAACTATCAGATTTTCGTCGGCACCTACCCCAACGACGCCGAAACCCAGGCCGATGTCGATGCGGTCTGCCAGCACTACCCCAACGTGCACAAAGTGGTCTGCGCGCGACCCGGCCCGACCAGCAAGGCCGACTGCCTGAACAACATCATCGACGCCATCCTGCGCTTCGAGAGCGAGGCGAAAATCCAGTTCGCCGGGTTCATCCTGCACGACGCCGAAGACGTGATTTCGCCGATGGAATTGCGCCTCTACAACTATTTGTTGCCGAACAAGGATCTGATCCAGATTCCGGTCTACCCCTACGCGCCGGAGTGGAAAGGCTTCACCGCCGGTCATTACGTCGATGAATTCGCCGAGAACCACGGCAAGGACGTCATCGTCCGCGAAGCGCTCACCGGTCAGGTGCCCAGCGCCGGCGTCGGCACCTGCTTCAGCCGCAAGGCCATCAGCGCCCTGCTGGAAGACGGCGACGGTATTGCCTTCGATGTGCAGAGTCTTACCGAGGACTACGACATCGGTTTCCGACTCAAGCAGAAAGGCATGAAATGCATCTTCGCCCGTTATTCGGTCAGCGATCCGAAACTGGCGCTGGAGCAACCCTGGGTGTTCGGGATGAACCGCGAGTTCTCCCAGGTGATCTGCGTGCGCGAGCACTTTCCCCGCGACATGCAACACGCGATCCGGCAGAAATCGCGATGGATTGTCGGCATCGTGTTCCAGGGCACCAAGAACCTCGGCTGGAGCCGCAAGGGTCTGCTCAACTACTTCCTGTGGCGCGACCGTCGCGGGCTGATCGCCTATTTGCTGAGCTTTCTGGTGAACCTGCTGTTTCTGGTGCTGCTGGCGATGTGGGCGGTGACGATCATCTCCCCGGACTCGTGGCGCTACCCCTCGATCCTCGCCGACAGTTCGCTGCTCTCGGTGCTGCTGTGGCTCAACGGCCTGATGCTGCTCAATCGCCTGTTCCAGCGCGGCTGGTTTGTCACTCGTTATTACGGTTTGGTTGAGGGTCTGCTGTCTGCGCCGCGCATGATGTGGAGCAACTTCGTCAACTTTTTCGCCAACCTGCGCGCCCTGCGTCAGGTCATGGAAATGGGCGATTCACGTCGCGTGGCCTGGGACAAGACCACCCACGAATTCCCGGCGCTGACCAAGGCGCAGCGCACGCCGCTCGGCCATCGCCTGGTGGAAAAAGGCCTGCTTACCGAGGAACAACTGGAGGCCGCGATCACCAGCCCCGTACGCCGTCGACTAGGCCGCGAACTGTTGCTGCGGGAGTACATCGACAGCACTCAACTGGTTCAAACACTCTCCGAGCAGCTGGATCTGGAATGGGCGCCACTCAATCCGTTCAAGCTCGACAAACACCTGATCGATGCCGTACCGCGCCGGGTCGCCTCTCACTACGGCATTTTGCCAGTGGCCGAAGAAGGCGACACGCTGATTCTGGCCTCTGAAGGCCCGGTCAGCCAAGTCTCGCTGGGCGCTATCAGCCGTCAATTGAAACGCCCGGTGCGCAGCCGTCTCGCACCTCAGGGCCGCGTCACATTGGGAATTCGTTACTGGTACGCCAGCCCCCGCCAGAGTGAGGAAGTGCGTCATATGCTCGACGTGCTTGAGCGCCATCAGGACGATGAAGCCCTGCTTGAACGGGTCAGCCGCCATCAGGTGCTGCTCGGCAATCTGTTGCAGGTGCGCGGGATGGTGCCACCCACCCTGTTCAATCAGGCGCTGATCGACTTCGATGCCGAGAAGATGTCACTCGGCGAACATCTGATTTCCCGGGGCATGATTACCCAGGAAGTACTGGAACAGGCCCTGGCCGATCAGGCCAGCGAACAGCAAGCCGCCTACCGCATTGTCCGGGAGGTCGCATGAAGCCTGTGCATCGTCAAACCTTGCTGATGGGCAGCCTGTTGCTGGGCCTGAGCACCGCATATCCGTTACAGGCCGCGCCACTGAGCGATTTCGAACAGTTCCGCAGCTATCCCTACATGGACCGCAGCTATCGCGAGGCGAAAAAGGCCAACTGGAAAGAAGTCGAACGACTGATGCGCCACTTGCTGGAAAAGGTCCCGAAAAACGACGAGGCCCGGGCACTGTTGGTGGAATCCCTGGCCAAGCAACGCCGTTACAAGGAAGCGCTGCAAGCCTTGCCGGACGACAGCGATGCCCTGCTCGACCTGCGCCTGACCTGGATCGAACAGGACCCGCCGACCAGCACACAAGTTGAACGCTGGATGGCCACCAGCAATCTGAATGATCGCGTACGCCTCTGGCAGGCCTACAGCCTCAGCCTGGCCAAGTTCGGCGGCGCGGCCAAGGCCCATGACTGGCTGGCACAACTGGCGCCCAAGGGTGACGACAACATCTTGCGCCTGGCCCGCGCCAACTGGTCGGAGCAATTGCGCGACTGGAGCGGCACCATTGACCAACTGGCGCCACTGGCCGCGCGCAGACAACTGGACGCCGAAGGCTGGCAACGGCTGGCCAACGCCTACGTGCAGCGCCTTGATGAAAAGCCGCTGCAGCAACTGTTGCAACAGGCGCCAAGTCCCGAGGCCGCACGCAACATTCGCCTGGCAATGGTCGACCGCGCCATCGCCATGGGTCACGAGCAGCAGGCCCAACGCTGGATGCAGTCGCTGCCGGCCAGCGACCTCGCCGATCCGGCGCAACGTCAGCGGCTGTGGGAACTGGCGCGCAAGACCGAAGACGTGCCCACCGTCCAGCGCCTGAGCAACGATCTGCAACGGCCTTGCCTCGAAACCGCCGAATGGCTGTCGCGTCAGGATCCGGAAGCGGCGCTCCAACAACTGCGCAGCTGTACGCCGACGGACGACCCACAGACCTGGCTGGTACTCGCCCAGCGCCTGCAAGCCACTGACCTTTTGCAAAGCACCCGTCTGCCGGAGCCTTGGGACAGTCGGCGGCAAACGCAGGTGCTCGACATCTGGCAGGAGCAAGGTCGCAGCGCCGAAGTCAATGCCTGGCTGGCCGGGCAGAAACAGACGCCCGATATCGTCAAGCGCCGAGCCGAACTGACGCAGCGCATGGGACGAATGATCGAAGCGGAGACGCTGTGGGAACTGCATTACCGGCAGACCGACAACCTGTCCTCGCTGAATCAGGCCACCTATCTGGCAGTGAATGCGGGTGATCGCGCGCATGCCCAACAGTTGCTGGAATCCGCGTTCGATCGTCATGGCGGGCGTCTGCCGGCGACGGCGTTGCAGCGTCTGGCCGGTTTGTATGCCGCAGCGCCATCCACGACACTCGAACAACAGCGGCGTATGGCGCTGCTGCTTAACCGGGTGGACGGCGCCACGCGCGGCCAACTGCTCGCGCAACTCGCGGAGACCGGCCAGTGCGACGCCGTGCAGCAAGCCATCGGCAGCCACCCGCAAGCGACTGGCGATTACCGCGCGCTCGGTCGCTGCGCCATGCCCGATCGCCCGGGCGAAGCCGTCGTTTATTACCAGCAGGCTGAAAAGCTCGGCAATCGAGACAGTCGCCTGCCGCTGGCCTATGCCCTGGAAGCGGCCGGTGATTCTGCCGGCGCGCTGGCCATCTGGCGCAGCTTCTCGACCGCCGAACTCAGCGACAACGCGCGTCTGACAGCCAGCCGCAGCGCACTGAATGTCGGCGACAGCCAGACCGCAGAAACCTACTGGCAACAAAGCACCACTCGCGGCGCCAATGAATGGGCCCTCGGCGCAGCCATCGCCGACGCACGGGGTGACCACGCTCAGGCACTGCAACGTCAGCGCCAGGCCCTGCAACAGGCACCGGATGCCGGGCACTTCTACGCCGCATCGGTCTCTGCGCAAAAGGCAGGCGATTTGCCGCAAAGCACCGCGTGGCTGGCCGAAGCGGTACACCGCGAGCCGAACAACCCGCGTTATCGCGCCGACTACGGCATGCGCTTGGCCGGTGCCGAAACCCGCGAAGAGCGCGCCACGGCGATTCCGTATCTGCAACAGGCCACCCGCGATTTCCCCGAGGATTACCGCCTCGGCGAAACCCTGGCTTGGCGCTACGACGAAGTCGAAGACAGCGCCTCCGCGCGCAAGGAACTGCACCGGGTGATCGATCTGGAGCAGAACCCGGTGGCGGCCGATGACGAAGACGGCAGCATGGAAGCCCGGCGTTACCGCCAGCGCCGTGCCCATGAAACCCTGTCTCGTCGCGACAGCCGAACGATTGCCAGCACCTGGTCGCCGGCCGGAATCTCGACTAACGACTTCGTGCGCCCGGACGACAGTAAAGGCTCGCGCCGTCGCTCGAATTCGCAAAATGTGCAACTGGCGATGTGGGACCACGCCCTGGGCGAAGAACCAAGCCGCGCCGGCAGCACGCTGTCGGTGTACGGACGCGTCTTGCTGGGCGGACAAGGTCGCTCAAGTTACGCCGAGTCCCTCGCCGCCGGGGTCGGCCTGCGCTACAAACCGTGGGGCACACAGAACATCAACTTCTATGGCGAGATCTACAAGCAAAGCCAGTTCGACGATAACGACAGCCACAGCCTGAGCCTCGGCCAGATGCTGGTGCCGGAAAAACTGTTCGATCAGGTCAACGATCACCGCAAGGACGGCCACACCACCACCGACTACCTGCTGCGCGCCACCGCCTCATTCCTCGATCAGGGCAAGTACCGCAACGACTGGCGGGTCGACGAAAACGACTGGGACGAGCGTTTCCTGTACCTCGACGCCGCGTGGTGGACGAAGACCGGCGATCACCAGTGGCTGTCGCGCTTCCAGCAAGGTCATGCATGGAAACTGCCGTTCAGCGGAGCCCAGACGATCATGCCTTACGGCTTCCTCGAATTTGCCAGCCAGGACCCAAGCAACGACTGGCGCCAAGACCTGCGCACCGGTGTCGGCTTGCGTTGGCAATGGTGGTATGACGAGGATCGCTACAACGCCTACCGTTCGAAACTGACGGTTCGCACCGAATACCAACAATCGCTGGGCGGCAATCTGTATGAAGGCGGCAATGGTGTGCTGCTGGGCGTGGAGTGGAATTTCTGATGGCTCGATGGATGTTGTATTTGTGCCTGCTGATGAGCACCACTGTCGCCAAGGCCGATGAGCGGGTGTTCTATCAGCCGCTGAATGTCGATGCCGGGCTGACCCAGGCGCAGTGGCAGAAAGTCTGGCAAGACACCGCGAAGCAAGGCACGCGAACCGTGATCGTGCAGTGGACGGCTTATGGCGACTCGGACTTCGGCGGCGCCAATGGCTGGCTCGCCAACAGCCTGAAACTCGCTCAGCGACAAGGTCTGCAACTGGTGCTCGGCCTGGCGATGGACCCGGCTTACTACAAACGGATCGATGAACTGGATAGCGCCGGTCTCGGTGCCTACTGGCAGGCACAACTGGGCCAGTCGCTGGCCCAGCAGCAGAAACTGCGCCAGGACTGGAAACTGCCGGTCAGTGGCTGGTATCTGCCGCTGGAACTGGACGACTTGCACTTTCTGCCGGCAGATCGACGGGCCACGCTTGCGCGTCAGTTGAAGGACTTCGCTGCGAAGCTGGATGCCCCGCTGCATGTCGCCGCCTTCAGTGCCGGCAAACTGGCTCCAGCAGTAAACGGTCAATGGCTGGGCGAATTGACGGCGACCGGGGCGCAGGTCTGGTGGCAGGACGGCGCGGGAACCGGTCGTTTGTCACCACTGGTGCGCAACAGTTACGCCAGTGCACTGCCCTGCTCCGTGGGTATCGTGCGCGAAGCCTTCCGGCAGGTCAGCCGCGAAGGCGAGCAATTCCGTGCCGAACCGGCCAGCCCGGATGCGACCTCGACCGGCTGTCATCAGAACGCGGTGTTTTCCCTGCGCTATCGACCGTGGGGCTCGGTAATCCTCGACAACCAACGCAAGCATCCGGGCAGCAATGTACAAAACCATTGAAGACGAAGTCCTGAAGAAGAGCGCGCCCGCCGAACTGTGGAGCGAGTTTATACAGCATGAGTTCGAGCGGCTGCATTCGTTCTGCCTGTTGATCTACTTGGCGAGCATCGGCATCTGGCTGGCCTTCGACCTGATCGTCAGCTTCATCGGCAATCAGGGATTCACCTGGCGTTCGATGGTGTTCATTGCAGCCTTTGCGATTCTTGCTGTGGTGTTGATGTTCACCCGCAAGGCCCGACACTTCGACTGGCTGAACCTGACATTCGTGGTGATCATCACACTCGGCATCCGAATGGTGATCGACGGCCTGCCGCCAACCTTTCATGGCATCTGGCTGGTGCTCGCCGCAGCCACTACGTTGTACAGCGCCTCAGTACTGCCGCTCAGCCGCTGGTCGTTCTTCGGTGCCCAGGTCATCACCTGGCTGGTGCTCAATCCGTTCATGAACACCGGCATCGACCTGCTGGAACTCAAAGGCGTGATGACCATCGCCTACAGTGTTTTTCTCTGTGCATTGACGATCTATACGTTTCTGAAGCTGCGCGAGGCCAAGCTCTACAACTACATCATGTCCAAGCTGTTGCTGGACCAGGCCTACAACGACACGCTTACCGAAATCCCCAACCGCCGCTCGTTCATGACCCGCGCCGGAAAAACCCTGCAAGCCGTGCCGCGCGAGCATGACCATTACCTGGCGATGATCGACATCGACAACTTCAAGAAAGTGAATGATGTGTACGGCCACGACATCGGCGATGAGGTGCTCAAGCGCATCGCGGCGGACATCAAAACCGTGATGTCACGCTTCGAATATGCCCGACTGGGCGGTGAGGAGTTTGCGATCTATCTGGCCGGTGTGCGCCGCGAAGATGTCGAGGCGCTGGCCGGGGAATTGTGCCGGGTGGTGCGTGAGCAACCGACCCGGCACCCGGTGACCATCAGCATCGGTCTGGCCCGGGTCGAGGACAGCGACACCCTCAACCAGGCCCTGATCAAGGCTGACGAAGCGTTGTACGAGTCAAAGCATACCGGCAAGGACCGGTACACTTTTCATCAGTGAGGCCGTCAGGCCTCACGCACCAGCAACACCCGCGTCACGCGACGTTCTTCGACTGCCATTACGGTCATGCCCCAGCCTTCATGCTGCAGACGATCGCCCTTCATCGGCAGGCGATCCAGCAGGCTCATCACCAGCCCGGCCAGGGTCTGGTAATCCTCGGTCGGCTCGGCGCGAAAACCGGTATGTTCGCGGATGCGGGTCAGGTTCAGCGCACCGTTGACGATAAACCCGCCCTGCTCCTCGACCACGTCGGGGCCAGCGATTTCGCTGGCGTCCGGCAGTTCGCCGGCAATCGACTCGAGAATGTCGGTCATGGTCAACACACCCACAAAGTCACCGAACTCGTTCACCACAAAGGCAATGTGGGTCGAGGCCGCACGCATTTGTTCCAGTGCGTTGAGGATCGAATAACTGTCCAGCAGATTGACGGTCTTGCGCGCCAAGTGTTCAAGGTTCGGCTCGTTGCCGGCCAGGTATTCCTTGAGCAGTTCCTTCTTGTGCACGAAGCCCAGCGGCTCATCCACTGCGCCGTTACGAATCAACGGCAAGCGCGAATAGGACGAATGCATCAACCGTGTACGAATAGCCTCGGCGTCGTCGGCCAGATCAATGTGATCGACATCGGCGCGCACCGTCATCAAGGCACGAATCGGTCGCTCGGCCAATTGCAGCACACCGCTGATCATCACCCGCTCGCGACGGTCGAACAACTCCGTGCTCGGCGCTTCACCGTTGTCCAGCAAGTCGGAGATTTCCTCGCCGACTTCTTCCACCGCCAGTTTGCGACCACCCAACAGACGCATCACCGCGTGAGCCGTGCGCTCACGCATCGGTCGCAAGCCCTGCATCGAGCGCTTGCGACGAGCGCGGGCGATCTGGTTGAAGATCTCGATCAGGATCGAGAAACCAATGGCCGCGTACAGATAACCTTTCGGAATGTGGAAGCCCAGGCCTTCGGCCGTCAGGGCAAAACCGATCATCATCAGGAAGCCCAGACACAGCATGATCACCGTCGGGTGGGCATTGACGAAGCGGGTCAGCGGCTTGCTGGCAACGATCATCACACCGATGGACACGATCACCGCAATCATCATCACCGCCAGTTCATCGACCATGCCCACAGCCGTAATCACCGCGTCCAGGGAGAACACGGCGTCGAGCACGACGATCTGCGCCACGATCGGCCAGAACAGCGCATAAGCGGTGTTGGTCGAGCGCTCGCCGATATGGCCCTCCAGCCGTTCGTGCAGTTCCATGGTCGCCTTGAACAACAGGAACACACCACCGAACAGCATGATCAGGTCACGGCCGGAGAAGCTCTTGCCGAACACCTCGAACAACGGTGCCGTGAGGGTGACCAGCCAGGAAATACTCGCCAGCAGGCCAAGACGCATGATCAGCGCCAGGCTCAAACCGATGATGCGTGCGCGGTCGCGCTGATGCGGCGGCAGTTTGTCCGCCAGGATCGCGATGAACACCAGGTTGTCGATACCCAGTACCAGTTCCAGCACGATCAGTGTCAACAAGCCCAGCCATGCCGTGGGATCCGCTAACCATTCCATAATCTGTCTCTATCTCTCGTCAGTGAATTCAGGCTGCCGGACACGGCAAAGTGCGGCGCGAAAGCTCGAAGGCTGCGCCTACAACGATAGTCGGTAGTCGGAAGACCGGATGTTGCGAGTGCGTCAAGACCGCGCCATGGCGCGAGGGGAACGGGGTTCCTGGAATAGAACTGGGAGGCTCCGAGAGGGTGTTCATGCAAATCCTGAATGAAAAAAGGCCTTGAAGCGTACAGGCTCAGATGACTTTTCCTACAGCTGGAAATCATTTCAAAATCTGTACGCCGCCAGCTTATCGCCGTCCCCGTCAGCATCGGCAACCAACGGATGTTAAGGGCTAACGCCCGGCAAACCTGAGGCGAGACAACCGGCGCAGGTCGCCCTCGACGTAGTAATCGTTGGTCCAGCTGTCATCCGCCGCCAACGGCTGAACCTGCTTCAACGCCAGTTTTTTCGCGAAGTAGCGAAAACGGTAATGCTCGTAGAACCGCAGCAGCTCCAGGCCATAGCGGTCCGCCAGATCGGTGTCGCCGCGAATGATCAGGTAGTTCTCGTCATTGCCGTTGCTGGCGGAAGTGCTGAGGTTGTGGCTGCCGCTGATGATGGTCGGGCTGTCGCTGGTGAAGTCCGTGACCACGGCTTTGGTGTGCACCAGCAGGTTGCCTTTCTGGCCTTTCATGCTTTCCCGCAGCCAGCCTTCCAGCCCGGTGTTGAGCAACGCGGTGGCGGCAAACTCGGCGGTTCGGTCGGCGTGAAACCCGGTGATGCGGCTGACGGTGTTTTGCAGGCCGTAACGCAGGATGTCGTCGTGGGGCTGGCCGAGCAACGCGTTGAGAATCGCGTCGGGCAAGGCGAATGCGGTGACGAACAGCAGGTCTTTCTTCGCCCCCTCGATGATCTCGACGAACTCCCGCAAGTCGGCGCCGCCGGTGCGCGGGGAAAATCCGGCGAACAAAGACTGCGCCGGATTCATAGGGTTGTGTTGGCTGATCCAGTCACGGGTGGCGCCAACATCCGCCGGCTCGGCCCAGATCTGCTCGAAGGTTTTCAGGTAACTCGCGCTGACCGGCGAATCGTCCAGCACATGCACCACGTTGGCCTGCCGGTATATGCCGTTGGCGGTGAAGTTGGTACTGCCGCACAGCACCGCTTGCGGCTGACGTTCGCCGCCTGCGTCGAGGCGGCTGAGGACGATGAATTTGTTATGGAAAATATTGTGGGTGACCCGCCCGCGCTTGCTGCTCGCCGGCAGTCTCGCAAGGCTCGCTTCATTGATCGTGGTGTCTTCGTCATCGGGCCGGGCGTGATACAGCACGCGCACCTGAACACCTCGATCAAACGCAGCGTTCACCGTGTCGATGATGGCTTGCAACTGGTATTCGTAGATCGCGATGTCCAGCGCCCACTGGCCGTCCACCGCACGCTCGATAAAACCTTGCAGACGCCCGAGCAGACCGTTCTCCAGCCATTGCCGTGCAGCGTCGGGCCAGGCTTCGATGGGCATGTTCTTGTTGGCGCTGATCTGTGCGTCGAGATCGGGAAACTTGCGCTGAAACGCCTGACTGGCGGCCACGGCGCGGTTGAAGATCACGCCCTGATTGGCGGGATGACCGTCGTCGGAGCAGATTGTCAGTTCCAGCGCCTCACCGAGTTGCGGCGCATCCGGCGAGCCATACGCCAAGTGCACGCGATAGTGAATCGTCATCCCCGGATTGACCGCGTAATCGGCCCAGCGAAATTTCTGTAGCGGTGCCTTGTCGCTCGGCGTGGCGTGGAACTGCGCGAAGGTGTGAACCTTGCCGGGAAAGGTCAGGCTGTTGAACAGGAACAGCCACGGTTTGTCGCCCTGCTGCTTTTCGATGGCAAACCCCAGCAAGCCTTTGCGGCGGGGTTCGGCGAGGTCCATCGCCAACAGCACGCCGTTGGTGCCGGCGTACGCCTTGACGCGAAAATCGTCCTGCGGATTGGCGACCAGTACGCGCATGATTCACTCCCTGTGATTTGGCCTTACTGCAGCATAGCTCTCAGACCGACAACAACTCGTCGATATGCCGGTAATCGGCGTCCAGTGCTGTCGCCAATTGTTTCGCGCGGCCCAGGCGAATCGGCCCGCGCTCGATATCGATCAGCAGGCTGGGACACGCGAGCGCGGGCAGTTCCGGACAGTTTTTCAAACGGCCATCGGTGATCACCAGCAACCGCTGTTGTTCCGCGGCAAAACGCTTGCGCCGCACCGCCAGCCAATGCCCGGCCTCCGTCAGCGCTGCCAACAGAGGCGTGCCGCCTCCCGCGCCCAATCCATCGAGCCACGCGCGCAACCCGTTGGAGGCCTTCAGCCCTTGCACCTGCCATTTCGGCGCCGCGCCGCTCGCGGTCAACAACGCAAGACGCGCGCGCTGCCGATAAGCGTCGTCGAACAGTTGCGCGAGAACGCCCTTGGCATCGCTCAAGGCTTGATGGCGACGGGTCGAGGCCGAGGCGTCGACGATCACCAGCCACAGTTCATGGGGCGTGCGGGTGCGCAGTTGAAACAGCAAATCCGCTCTGGTTTTCGGGCGACCGTTGAGCAAGGTTCCCGGCCAGTTCACCGAGCCGCTGCGAGCCGCATGACGCTTGCCCTGGCGACCGTTATCGAGGCGTCCGGCGCGGGGTCTGGCATTCGCCCCCGCGTCGGACCGGGGGCGAATGCCTAAAGCTTTTTTGGCCAGGTCGGAACTTCACGGCGTGCGCCGGTAACCAATGCCGGTGCCGGCATTTCACCCCATTGCCCCTGCCCTTCGCTCGGTTCGGCGTGAGTACCGGACGGCGATTGCGCCGGTGGCTGTGCAGGGGATGAAGACTGTTCGCGGCGACGATGGCGCAATGCAAACTCAGCCACGGCATCAATGTCTTGCTCGGCGATGGTTTCAGCCCCGCGCCACGCCGCATGAGCCCGCGCCGCACGCAGCCAGACCAGATCGGCGCGCAAACCGTCGACGCCTGCCGCAAAGCAGCGCTCGGTGATCTGTGCCAGCGCTTCATCGTCGAGGGGAATATTCGCCAAGGCATGGCGGGCGCTTTCACAACGCTCACGCAGAGCTTGCTGATCAGCCTCCCACTGCGCACAAAACACCTGCGGGTCGCTGTCGAAATCCAGCCGACGACGAATGATCTGCCCCCGCTCGGCCGGCGCCGTATGACCGCTCAGCGCGACGTTAAGGCCGAAACGATCCAGCAATTGCGGACGCAATTCCCCCTCTTCCGGGTTCATCGTGCCGATCAATACGAACTTCGCCGAATGTCGATGGGAAATCCCGTCGCGCTCGATCAGGTTGGTGCCGCTGGCAGCCACATCAAGCAGCAGATCCACCAGATGATCCGGCAACAGATTCACCTCATCGACATACAACACGCCGCCGTCCGCCTTCGCCAGCACCCCCGGAGAAAACTGCGCACGACCGTCGCTCAACGCCGCGTCCAGATCCAGCGTGCCGACCAATCGCTCTTCAGTAGCACCCAACGGCAAGGTAACGAACTGACCACTGGCCAACAGATCCGCCAGCCCCCGGGCGAGCGTCGACTTGGCCATGCCACGCGGGCCTTCGATCAGCACGCCGCCAATCTTCGGATCGATGGCCGTCAGGTACAGCGCCAGTTTCAGATCATCGGCGCCGACCACGGCGGAGAGCGGGAAATGCGGGGTGTCGGTCATGTTCAGTCTCAGCTCTCTTCTTCTATGTCCAGCAGCAGGTTTTCCAGGGCTTCTTTGTAGGCGCCCGGCTCCTGCCACATCCCGCGCTGCTGCGCTTCGAGCATGCGTTCGGTCATGTCGCGCAGTGCGTGGGGATTATGCTCGCGCACGAACTCGCGGGTCGCCGGGTCCAGCAGATAGGCATCCGCCAGCAATGCGTATTGGTGATCGTCGATCAGTTGCGTGGTGGCATCGAAGGCAAACAGGTTGTCGACCGTCGCCGCCAGTTCGAACGCGCCTTTATAGCCGTGGCGCTTGACCCCGTCGATCCATTTCGGATTCGCCGCCCTTGAGCGGATAACCCGGTTCAGTTCTTCCTTCAAGGTGCGGATTTTCGGCAGGTCCGGCTGACTGTGATCGCCGTGATAACTGGCCGCCGCCTCGCCACGCAGGCTTTCCACGGCAGCAAGCATGCCGCCCTGGAACTGGTAATAGTCGTTGGAATCGAGCAGGTCATGCTCGCGGTTGTCCTGGTTTTGCAGCACCGCCTGCACCTGGCTCAGGCGCTGGACGAATTGCTCGCGGGCGGCGGTGCCCTCGTCGGAACCGCCGTAAGCGTAGGCGCCCCAGTTCAGGTAGACCTCGGCCAGATCCTCGCGGGTTTGCCAGAGGCGTCCGTCGATGGCGCCCTGCACGCCCGCGCCGTATGCGCCGGGTTTGGCACCAAAGATTCGCCAGCCGGCCTGACGCCGGGCAGCCTCGTCATCCAGCCCCGACTGACGTAACGCCTCACGTTCGGCACGCACCTTGGCGGCCAGCGGGTTGAGGTCGTCCGGCTCGTCCAGTTCGGCCACGGCTTGCACGGCAGCGTCGAACAGGCGGATCAGGTTGGCGAACGCATCGCGGAAAAATCCGGAGACCCGCAGCGTTACATCGACCCGAGGCCGGTCGAGCAGGCTCAGCGGCAGAATCTCGAAATCATCGACCCGCTGACTGCCGGTGGCCCACACCGGACGCACGCCCATCAGCGCCATGGCCTGGGCAATGTCGTCACCGCCGGTGCGCATGGTCGCGGTGCCCCAGACCGACAGGCCGAGTTGGCGCAGGTGATCGCCGTGGTCCTGCAAGTGTCGTTCGAGAATCAGGGTCGCGGACTGGAAACCGATCCGCCATGCCGTGGTGGTCGGCAGATTGCGCACGTCCACCGAATAGAAATTGCGCCCGGTGGGTAGCACGTCGAGGCGACCGCGACTTGGCGCACCACTTGGGCCAGCGGGGACGAATCGGCCGCTCAACGCGTCGAGCAAGCCGCGCATTTCGGCCGGGCCGCAGGCGTCGAGGCGTGGGGCGATCACTTCGCGCAGGGCGTGGATGATCGCCTGCACATCTGACCAGCCTGAAGCATCCAGTTGCGCCACATCACCCACCAGCGACTGCTCGATCAAATGCGCCGCGAACAGCTCAAGGCGTTCACGGGTATCCCCCGCCGTACGCCAGACTTCATCGCTCAACGATTGCAGTTCCATTGGGCGCAGGCCAGTCCAGGGTTCGGCAAGTGCACAATCCAGCGGATCGAACCCCAACTGAAACGCCTTGGCCAGCGCCCGCAACAGACTCGACTGCGCCCCTTTGCCATCGCCGCGCGGAATCCGCAGCAACGCCAGCAAGGTGTCGATGCGCAAACGCCCGGTCGGCGACTCACCGAAAATATGCAGCCCATCGCGGATCTGCGATTCCTTCAAGTCACACAAATAAGTGTCCAGACGCGGCAGCCAGATCGCCGCATCGGCGTCGCTGTCGAGGGCGGCATCCAGCTGCAATTCGCGATCAATCTGCGTGTCACGCACTAACTGGAGGATGTCGCGCTGCAACTCGCGGGCGCGGCGCGGATCGAGCAACTGAGCTTCGTAATACTCGTCCGCCAACAATTCCAGATTGCGCAGCGGACCGTAGGTCTCGGCGCGGGTCAGCGGCGGCATCAAGTGGTCGATGATCACTGCCTGAGTGCGACGTTTGGCCTGAGCACCCTCGCCCGGATCGTTGACGATAAACGGGTAGATATTCGGCAGCGGCCCGAGCAATGCGTCCGGCCAGCAGTTCTCCGACAGGCCCACGCCTTTGCCGGGCAGCCATTCAAGATTGCCGTGCTTGCCGACGTGAATCAAGCCGTGAGCGCCGTAGGTCTGACGCAGCCAGAAATAGAACGCGAGGTACGCGTGCGGCGGCACCAGATCCGGATCGTGATACACCGCGCTCGGATCGACCTGATAACCCCGCGCCGGCTGAATGCCGACGAAGGTCAGGCCGAAACGCAGGCCGGCAATCATCATTCGCCCGTCACGGCACATCGGATCGTTTTGCGGCGAACCCCAACGTTCCAGCACCGCCGCGCGATTGGCTTCTGGCAGCGCGTTGAACATCGTCAGGTAGTCGTTCATCGCCAGGCTTTGCTGGCACGGGCGCTGATCGAGCGTATCGAGATCGTTGCTGACACCGCCGAGCAATTGTCGGATCAGCTCGGTGCCGCTATCGGGCAGTTCGCTCGGCAGCGGATAACCTTCGGCCTGCAACGCCCGCAGGATATTCAACGCGGCGGCGGGCGTGTCGAGGCCGACGCCATTGCCGATGCGTCCGTCCCGGGTCGGGTAATTGGCGAGAATCAGCGCGATGCGCTTTTCAGCGTTCGGCACCCGCGCCAGATCGACCCAGCGGCGCGCCAGTTCGGCCACGAAATCCATGCGCTCTGGCTGCGCCCGATAACACACCACGTCGGACTGACTGCGCTCGCTGCGCCAGGCCAGGTCCTTGAAGCTGATCGGTCGGCTGATGATCCGCCCGTCCAGCTCCGGCAACGCGATGTGCATCGCCAGATCCCGCGGGCCGAGGCCCTGCTCGCTCTCGCGCCAGCCGGGCTCGTTGTCCTGGGCGCAGATCGCCTGAATCACCGGAATGTTGCGACGGAATGGCCGCAGATGCGGCGCTTCCGGGCTGGACTGAGCGAAACCGGTGGTGTTCAGAATCACCGAGGCCTCGACTTCATCCAGCCAGTCCTCGACCACCGACAGGCAGCCGGGCTCTTTCAAACTGGCCACGGCGATCGGCAACGGATTGAGTCCGGCCGCCTGAAGCCGTTGGCAGAACACGTCGATAAATGCCGTGTTCGCCGCTTGCAAATGCGAGCGATAAAACAACACCGCCGCGACCGGTTGACCGGGCCGCCAATCGGCTTGCCAGTCACTCAGTGCGGCGGTGTTTTTATTCGGGTGATAAATCGCCGTGCGCGGCAGCGCTTGCGGCTCGCCCCACACGTAATCCCGCGCCAGCCAGCGATTGGCCAGGCAGTGGAAAAAGTCCAGCGCATTGCCAAGGCCACCCTGGCGCAGGAACTGCCAGAGACGGTCGCGATCCTCGGCGCCCACGGTGCTCAGGTCACTGAGCTCCGGGTCGGGACGGTCATCGCCCGGCACCAGAATCACCTGCACGCCACGCTCGGACAATTCGACCAGCCGCTCGACGCCATAACGCCAATAAGCGATGCCGCCGTGCAGCGAAATCAGAATCACCTTGGCGTGGCGCAGCACTTCATCGACGTACAGGTCGACCGACGCATGGTTCTGCACCTGCATTGGGTTGGCCAGCCGCACGCTCGGGTAATCCTCGGGCAGTTGCTGCGCCGCTTCGGCGAGCAGCGCGAGGCTGGAATCGCCGCTGCACAGGATCACCAGCTCGGCGGGGGTTTGTCCAAGGTCGGCAATGTTGTCGTCCGACACGAAACCGCCGGGCTGGGTCCTGAGCAGGTGCATGGCTTAAACGCTGAGCGCGGCGCGCAGTTGCGCTTCGAGCTGGGCAGCGTCCAGTGCCTGACCGATCAACACCAGACGCGTCACGCGCGCCTCATCGGCACCCCACTGACGGTCGAAGTGCTTGTCGAAACGCGTACCGACGCCCTGAATCAGCAGGCGCATCGGCTTGTTCGGGATCGCCGCGAAGCCTTTGACCCGCAGGATGTCGTGCTGAACCACCAGTTGCGTCAGCGCGTCGAGCAGCAGGCTTTCGTCAGCTTGCGGCAGTTCGATGGAGATCGAATCGAAGGCGTCGTGATCGTGGTCGTCGTGATCGTCATCGCCTTCACCGTGGTGGTGATCGTGATGGCTGTGGCGGCTGTCGATGTGTTCTTCGGAACCGGCACCGAGGCCGATCAGCACGTCCAGCGGCAGGCGACCGTTGCTGGCTTCGATGATTTTCACCGCAGGCGGCAGCTCTTCGGCGACTTCCAGACGGACCCGCGCGAGGTCTTCAGGGCTGGTCTGGTCGGCCTTGTTGAGGATCACCAGATCGGCGCTGGCCAGTTGGTCAGCGAACAGTTCGTGCAGCGGAGATTCGTGATCCAGGTTCGGATCGAGCTTGCGCTGGGCATCGACCTGATCCGGGAACGCGGCGAAGGTGCCGGCGGCCACGGCCGGGCTGTCGACCACAGTGATCACCGCGTCGACGGTGCAGGCACTGCGGATTTCCGGCCACTGGAAGGCTTGCACCAGTGGCTTTGGCAGGGCCAGGCCCGAGGTTTCGATCAGGATGTGGTCGAGGTCGCCGCGACGGGCCACCAGTTCGCGCATCACCGGGAAGAACTCTTCCTGAACCGTGCAGCACAGGCAGCCGTTGGCCAGTTCGTAGACGCGGCCGGTGGCTTCTTCTTCGGTGCAGCCGATGGTGCATTGCTTGAGGATTTCACCGTCGATACCCAGCTCGCCAAACTCGTTGACGATCACCGCGATACGGCGGCCCTGGGCATTGTCGAGCATATGCCGCAGCAAGGTGGTTTTGCCCGAGCCGAGGAAGCCGGTGACGATGGTGACGGGGAGTTTGGCCAGTGTTTTCATCGGATGCCCTTTGGCAAGGTGGCGGGCATACGGGACGAGACCGGCAACGCGGGTGCGTGCCTGGAGAGTTCGCCACCGGATCACCCCGCCCGGTTGAAAGTGAGAATCTGTGACGAGGCAGGTCTCCTGGCTGACGGTGTTCGGGCCTTGGCCCGGTATTCGCTGCGCCTTCCCGCTGGCTCTGGATTGAGTTGGCAGTGGCGTGGCAGCGAACAGCACCGTTCACAGTTGCGGGGGCAGCCGCGGCTTGGACCGCGTTCCCTTCTTAGCTTCGGCGTGGGCCGAAGAACCTCGAAAGCGCAAGGCTACGCAGGGTGTGGGGATGGGTCAATGGTTGGTGGATTTTGGGATTTGGGGCATATCCGTTGCTTCGGGTGCTGCCGCTGGCGGTTTCGCTCTTACAGCGAGTCCCTTTTTCAAACGCCAAAAAGGAACCAAAAGGCTTTTGCCCCGGCGTACGGCACTTCGCTTAGGCTCAGTGTTCCCTCGCTACGGTGTCCATCAGGGGGCATCGCCTACGGTTTGCTTCGCTGCACCTCCTCTCGATGTATGCGGCTTCGCCGCACGGCGCTGCGCGCCTACCCCCTGATGGACACCTCCGCTCGGCCTGCCGAAGGGGCTAAAGATCAAAAGCAGATCAAGAGCCCCTCACCCTAGCCCTCCCGAAACGTCGGACCGCCCGTAGGGAGAGGGAACCGACCGAGTTGATTGGGAGAGTTGCGCCGACATGAAATACCGAGTCGAACTCAGACTTTGAAAAGCCCACAAATCGGCTCCCTCTCCTCGGGGAGAGGGGTAAACCCACCAAAAAACCAAAGCCGAACACCCGCCCCTCACCACTCAACACGATGAGCGTTAGCTCGAGTACCGCTTTTGATCGCAGGGCCCGTCGGCAGGCTGAGTGGAGGGATTGATCCGGGGGTGGGAGCGCAGCGACCGTTTGGCGAAGCCAAACACATCGAGAGGAGGTGCAGC
>NZ_JAERRE010000005.1:0-392922 GCF_016735645.1 Pseudomonas sp. B7 | reverse complement strand
TCGACCTGATCGACGACCGACAATTTAAAGGTCCGCGTGTAATCACGCTGACTGCGCCTTTTTCCTGTATTCATTACTCCCTCCTGAGAATGGGTCAGAAGGTGTAAACCTTATTCAGGACGAGACAGCGGGTACAAAAAAGGGCGACCTCAGGGTCGCCCTTTTCCGTTGCCTGGATTTACTGGGTGCTGATCGCACCGTCTACCAGCATTTGCGCTTCAGCCACCAGTTGCTTGAGGTGGTCGTCGCCGATAAAGCTCTCGGCGTAAATCTTGTAGATGTCTTCGGTGCCCGACGGACGTGCGGCGAACCAGCCGTTTTCGGTCATCACCTTCAGACCGCCAATGGCCTGATCGTTGCCCGGCGCTTTGCTGAGAATGCTCTGGATCTTCTCGCCCGCCAGTTCGGTCGAGGTGACCTGTTCCGGCGACAGCTTGCTCAGCAGGGCTTTCTGCTCAGGATTGGCCTTGGCGTCGACACGCACCGAGAACGGTTCGCCCAGTTCGTCGGTCAGCGCGCGGTAGGCCTGACTTGGGTCGCGGCCGGTACGGGCAGTCATTTCAGCGGCCAGCAGGGCTGGAATCAGACCGTCCTTGTCGGTGCTCCAGACCCCGCCGTCCTTGCGCAGGAACGAGGCGCCGGCGCTTTCTTCGCCGCCAAAACCCAGCGAGCCGTCAAACAGGCCATCGGCGAACCATTTGAAGCCGACCGGCACTTCGTACAGGCGACGGCCCAGACGCTTGGCCACGCGATCGATCAGACCGCTGCTGACCACGGTTTTGCCCACGGCCGCATCGGCGCGCCACTGCGGACGGTTCTGGAACAGGTAGTCGATCGACACGGCCAGGTAGTTGTTCGGTGCCAGCAGGCCGCCGGACGGCGTGACGATGCCGTGACGGTCGTGATCCGGATCGCAGGCGAAGGCCACGTCAAAGCGTTCTTTCAGACCGATCAGGCCTTGCATGGCATGGCTGGACGATGGGTCCATACGAATCTGCCCGTCCCAGTCGACGGTCATGAAACGGAACGTCGAATCGACTTCCTTGTTCACCACGTCCAGGTCCAGACGATAGTGCTCGGCAATCGCCGACCAGTAGCGCACCCCTGCTCCGCCCAGCGGATCGACACCCAGGCGCAGTTTGGCGCCGCGAATGGCATCGAAGTCGATGACGTTGATCAGGTCGGCCACGTAGGTGTTGACGTAGTCGTGACGATGGGTGGTTGCGGCCTTGAGCGCCTGCTCGTAGCTGATGCGTTTGACACCGGCCAGTTTGTTGGCCAGCAGCTCGTTGGCCTTGGCTTCGATCCACTTGGTGATGTGGGTATCGGCCGGGCCGCCGTTGGTTGGATTGTATTTGTAACCGCCGCTTTGTGGCGGGTTGTGCGACGGGGTGATGACGATGCCGTCGGCCAGGCCGGTGGTGCGCCCCCGGTTGTAGCAAAGAATGGCGTGGGAGACCGCCGGGGTCGGGGTGTACTCATCGCCTTCGGCGATCATCACGGTCACGCCGTTGGCCGCCAGCACTTCCAGGGCGCTCGCCCCGGCCGGGGTCGACAACGCATGGGTGTCGATGCCGACGAACAGCGGCCCGGTGATGCCCTGGGCTTCGCGATACAGGCAGATCGCCTGGCTGATAGCCAGAACGTGCCACTCGTTGAAACTCAAATCAAAGGAACTGCCCCGGTGCCCGGAGGTGCCGAACGCCACGCGCTGGGTGGAAACCGAGGCGTCGGGTTGACCGGTGTAATACGCCGTAACCAGTCGCGGGATGTCGACCAACAGTTCTGCCGGTGCCGGTTTGCCCGCAAAAGGACTGAGTGTCATGCAAAACCTCTGAAATAGAGTGGTTCAGGAAATTACAGCGGAGTTTACTGGCAGTTTGACCAGAGTGCGATGGGGGCTATCCGGTACAAACCGAGTGTTTGGGTGAATTCGTGCGCGGAGCCAGTCGCAACGCATCCCCGAGCAGTCCGACAAGTATTAACAACGCCTCCTCGTCCCCGCCGATCACGCCGAGACGCAGGTTCTGCGCATGCAGTCCCTGGATACTGAACAACTCCCCAGGCGCAATCAATACGTTTTGTTTCAGCAGCCGTTGAAACACGGCGTCCATCGCTACCGCATGCCGGGATTGCAACCAGATCGTTGCGCCGCCCTGTGGCTCGACGACATCCAGCACATCGCCCAGGCGCTCGCGAATGAGCTGCACCCATTGCGAACGCCGCTCCCTGAGCAGTCGTTTCAGTATCACCAGATGCTGATCGACTCGACCGCTGGCATAGAGACGCGCAATGGCTTTCTGGCGGATCGGCGAGAGCCGGAACGAACGCAGCAGGAAGTGACGCTGCAGAGCATTGCGCCATTGGCGTGACAGCACAAAACCATAGGGGGCTTCGACACCAATGTGTTTTTCGAAGCTGGAAAACACCAACAAGCGGTCGGGATCCAGCAACTCGCGCAGAGGTTGACCTCCAGCATCGTCCAGCAACTCGCCATGACAGTCGTTTTCCAGTACCCAGATGCCATGACCGATGAGCAACTGCGCGACAGCATGCCGGTTGTCCTGAGGAAAACGGCTGCCGTGGGGCATGCTCAATCTGGAAGACAACAGGATCAGCCGAACAGGTTCGATCTTGAGCAGTGTTTCAAGTTGCTCTGTATCAAATGTGCCATCAGGCTGCAGTGGCAGTTCAATGACTTGTACGTCAAAAGACTGAAGCAGACGCAGGACCGCCCAGTCGCAGGGGGATTCGATCAGCACCGTTGCATGTCGCAGTTCAAGAACTGCAATCAGGATTTCCAGCACCCCCCGCAAGTCGGCGCCGATGTAGACGTCTTCGGGATGCCAGCAATGTGTCGCCGAGGCGGTATAGCGGGCAGCCAGAAGCGTGCGCAGTTCCAGCTCGCCGCAAGGCTGCGCGGCTGTCTGCAGATACCGTGGATACTGACGCAACAGTTCTCGCTCCACCATCAACAACGGGCTGTCCAGAGGCTGGGCCGCCGCCGGGTCATCACCGCTCAATACGCGCATGCCGTTGCACCTGGCACTTACGCAGACCGTTTCCAGCAGATCGTTGCCACCTCCCGGCGGCATGAACGATGGCGTTGCTTGTGCAAAATAACCTGATTTGGCTACGGAGTAGACCCGGCCTTCCTTCTCCAGCAAGGCATAAGCGTACTGAATGGTCGAGATGGACACGTTCAGTCGCTCGGACAACTGCCTTAGTGACGGCAACCTGATCGCTCCTTGATTGCCTGGTTCATCGATCAACTGAGTCAGATAACGATAGACAGCCTGATAGGCGAAACCCGATTCTCGTGATGCACTCATGAGCCAGGGTCCGCAGGCATTTTTCCTTGTCCGGGCAATACGTTCACACTCAGCCTTCCGCCTTGCGGTCAACATGTGAAGTCTCATGACCTGATACTTCAGCGGTACTCGCTGCCTGTTCGTCCATCCGGATGCCATCCATTGCATACAATCGGTTGATCAGTCTTACGGGCAGTCCACTGACATCGGTCATCCATTGCAGAACCTGCTCCGGAGCGTGCAGTCCCTGCATCGCCCGGTGCAACTCCGGCATCGCGACCAGCATGCCGGGGTGGCAGGTGCGCAAAAACCGCTCAAGACCAGCGGCTCCATCGATGAAAGGGGCAAATATCAGGCATATCAATTGCGCCTCACTGAGGCCAAAGTTCCGCTGCAGGGAAGAGGTAGCGTGCGCGCGCTGCTCGGTGAGGTTGGACAGATTGCCGAATGTCGAAAGGAAACGGTCACAAAGCTGCTCGGGGGTACCTTTGCGACGCATCGTTGCCAGGCACTGCTGCAGGTATTCCGTGACACCGACCTCGTAGTTGCGACCTTCTACGTAGCTGGCCTGCAGCCCGCTCAGATAAGCGCCGACCAAAGGATCGGCACATTCACCGGGGCGTGGTTCGAACATCAGCTCGTCGGCCTGAAAGCCCAGGAAATCGCTGAGCAACGGCCATCGCTCCTCCATCTTGCCAACGACCATATCGTCGATGCCGATGTAGCTGGTTCGCCGACAGGCTTCAAACTCGCCAAGCGGCCGCCACTGAGTCAGTTCCTTTTCGGGGTAGAGTTCGCGGTAATAATCGCCGCCCATGTTGTCGAGCAGACGGAACAAATCGGCGAACCCACCGGCCGTTCGTGGCAACGCGCCGATGCTTGCCTTGCGCGCCGCCCGATCCAGGCCTGCGATGAATTGCTCCTGCTGGTACACGCTGTCACTGGCTATCAACGCATCGACACCATTGCCCCAACGTGCAACCTGACCGTAGAACTCGGCTGTGCTCAGGTACAACTCATCCCACAATGCCAGGCTCTCATTCCATGTGCGACGATGCCCCAGCATCAGCAGGTTGAGGCGACCGGACTCGCGCCCTTCTTCGCTGACGCAAACCTCATGGTTGAAGGGCAGAACCTCGCGATGATCCACCATCAGTAGCTCCACCCTTGGATCGTCATACAGGAACAGTGCGCCGAAGCTACGATGCATGTTGTGCAGCGCCGACGTCGGTGCGCCGCTCCAGCGCAGGGTGGCGACACGCAACTGGAAAGTGGCCGGAGCGCGTCCTGCGATGCTCAATTGCGCCGCACGCAACAGGGCCAGGCTGTAGCAACAGTCACGTGTGCCGGATTGAGTCACCATGACCTTGAATTCGCCGATGCGGTCCATACCGCCGGCAGCCACCGCCAGTCGCTGTATCAATAGTTGCAAAGCCGTGCGCTCGGCTCGGGAAAAAAAACTCAGCAGGCGTTGCAAAACTTGCTGGTAGACATAATTCATTGCTTGATCATGGATCGTGCTCATCAGTACTTCACCCGGTATCAAAGGTTTTATATCGCGCGACCACGAATGGCGGACGCACGATCACTCTTCATTAATTAATAGACGCTGAAATGCTAACACTTAAGTTTTTGTAGTTATTTGAAACAGTTGAGTGCGTAGTATTTCAGGATCTTGAGCGACATGGCTGAAAGCCCCGCCTTGCCTGGGCTGCCTGCAAGAACGGGCTTTCTTAGGAAACTTCTTACAAGCCCCTGCACATAATGAGCACAAGAAAAAAAGAAGGGATTACATGGCACCCCTACAAACTTTAAACAGAAGTTTGAGGCGCGATGATAAACAGGCGATTGATAGTGCACGGAACAAATAGAATGCACAGACATAGCTCATTCCTTGAGATGAAAATAGTCATTCAATTATCAGGGTCTGGAGGCCAATTAGAAGATACAGATCGAGAGCAAAAACCAGTTCAGTTGCTGAACGTTCCCGGGTGTCTGGCCCAGGGATTCTCGATGTATGAAGGATAAAACGCACAAGAGTCCGTGGGGCCACGGACTCTGACTGGAAGGATCAGGCAGGTTCGATTTGCAGGGCAACCCGCTCGCGGCATGGGCACTCGTCCATGTAGCGGTGAGCTTCGACAAACTCGTTGAACGGAAACACCCGGGTCTTGAGCGGCAGCAGCACACGGTCAGCGGTGAGCTGGTTGATATCACGCAAGGCACGCTGCAAGGCGACGTGGTCCTGAATGATGCCGAGCTCCGGTTTGCCGGTGAAGTTGCCGATGCAATGTACGAAGAACTGAATGTTCTTCTGGAACGCCGCACAGGCCGGGAATGGCGTCTGGTTGCCGCCCTGCAGGCCGTACAGCACCAGGCTGCCACGCGGTGCCAGCACATCGCCGAGCAGCGACATCTGTGGCCCGCCGAGACCATCGAACACCACGTCGACACCGCGGTTGTCGGTGATCTTGTTGATCCGCATCAACAGGTCTTCTTCTTCGGTGACAATCACTTTCTCGGCACCGAGCGACAGCAGGTACTCACGCTCCTCCGCTGTTTTGGTGGCGGCAATCACCCGCACACCCAGTGCTTTGCCCAACTGAACGAAGGATGGGCCGGCGCAGTGGCTGGCGTCGGTTACCAGGGCGAACTGCCCGGGTTTGACCCGTGCCAGATCAACGTATCCGAAATAGGCGATCAACAGCGGCGTGTAATGCACGCTGGCTTCAATCGGGCTGAGCACATCCGGATAGCGGGTCAGCGCGGTGCGCGGCAGAACGATCAGTTCGCCGTAGACCGGGTAATCGTTGGGACTCTCGGCCGGGAAACTGGCCACCTTGTCGCCCACTGCCAGATCTTCGACGCCATCGCCGATGGCCGTGACCACGCCGGCCATTTCATGACCCAGGCCTGAAGGCAGGCGCGCCTGGGACGACGCCAGATTCTGGCGCCAGAGCGTGTCATACCAGCTGATGCCGATCGCCTCGACACGCACCTGCACTTCGCCAGGACCTGGCTGAGCAGCCGCATGCTCTTCGCATTTGAGCACCTCGGCCGGACCAAACTTGTGAAAACGGATCGTGCGGGACATCGCAAACCTCGTCAAAGTAACCTCTAATGCCATGAACTCTATCTGGGCTTTCCAGCCAAGACTATCAGTGGCTATTAATAGTCGACATGCCTGTCATTGATTCCGCAGCATGGTCAGCATTGAGAAAATCCATGAAAAAACTGCTGCCGCCTTCTCAGTAAAGCTGAATTACCCGGTGCAGACTACCAGCCTTTCCCCGTAAGATTCATGCCGGCCATTGTTCTCATATGGTCGCTCTCGTCAAGCTTGATGACTCTGCCAGGACTCCAGATGAATCGTAATGACCTGCGTCGTGTCGACCTCAACCTGTTGATCGTGTTCGAAACGCTGATGCATGAGCGCAGCGTGACCCGTGCGGCGGAAAAGCTGTTTCTCGGCCAGCCGGCGATCAGCGCGGCGCTCTCGCGTCTGCGCGGCCTGTTCGACGATCCTTTGTTTGTGCGCACCGGGCGCAGCATGGAGCCTTCCGCCCGCGCGGTGGAAATCTTCGCCCTGCTCTCCCCGGCCCTGGACTCGATTTCGACCGCCGTCAGCCGCGCGGCGGAGTTCGATCCGGCGACCAGCACGTCGGTATTCCGCATCGGCCTGTCGGACGACGTCGAATTCGCGCTGCTGCCGATGCTGCTCAAACGCCTGCGCGCCGAAGCACCCGGGATCGTGCTGGTGGTGCGCCGCGTCAACTACATCCTGATGCCGGGCCTGCTCGCCTCCGGCGAAATCTCCATCGGCGTCAGCTACACCACCGACCTGCCGGCAAACGCCAAACGCAAGGTCCTGCGCCGCAGCGCCCCCAAATTACTGCGCGCCGACACCGTGCCGGGGCCGCTGAGCCTGGACGATTACTGCGCGCGCCCGCATGCGCTGGTGTCGTTTGCCGGCGACCTCAGTGGTTTCGTCGATGAAGAGCTGGAAAAGCTCGAGCGTAAACGGCACGTGGTACTGGCGGTGCCGCAGTTCAACGGACTGGGTACGCTGCTGGCGGGCACCGACATCGTCGCGACCGTGCCCGATTACACGGCGGATGCACTGACGGCGGCGGGCGGTCTGCGCGCGGAAGACCCGCCGTTGCCGACGCGCACGTTTGAACTGCATATGGCTTGGCGGGGGTCGCAGGATAATGATCCTGGGGAGCGATGGTTAAGGTCGCGGATTCAGATGTTTTTTGGGGATCCGGATAGTCTCTGAACCGAGGACGAACATCTAAAAATGCGAATCGCTATAGCGCAAGCTCTTGCTTGCGCTTGATTTTACAAGCAGCTAGCCAAATGCCATCATTCGCGCACCGATAGCTTTAGCCAAGGACGTTGCGTGAGCCACAAGTTCAAATTCCTGACCCTTCCTCACCGTTCCGGAGAGGTCGCGAACGTTTTCATTCACGGCTATTCGGCCGGTCACGACATGGAAGACCGATGCGCGCTACGCAAATGCATACCGTCCTCTTTACACAACTGCATCAACATCTTCGCCTTCTGGCCGTCAGGTCATTGGGCTAAGTTCGATGATTGGTCAAGCAAAAGTATCCTTGCGGCGGGCCGACTCAGTTTTCTGGCCGGTGCAGGGCTCGCGGTGGCTGATCGCGCGTTCCACTTCAATACCAGTCGCAAGCGCGCCACAGCCATGGGTAAAACGCTGCTATCGCAGCTTGAAACCTATCTGCTAAAACATCATCCCTACGTTTCAAAAGTCAATCTGGTCGGACATTCACTCGGCGGTCGTGTCGTCATCCATGCCCTGCTCGACTTGCAAGGCAAACCTGCGGATGACAGCCTGGTGATCGGCGATGTTCTTCTGATGGCTGCGGCGAGCACGCTGTCGGGAGATGAAGCGAAAACCATTGGCGAACGCATCAATGGCAAGCTCTACAATGCCTGGTCGAGCGACGACAAGGTCCTGTTGTTCAATCTCGGGGAAAACAGTGCCGGTCGTCAGGAGATCGACCATTGCCAGAACGTGCCAATGCATGGGTTTGGCCATACAGACTATTGGCCACGTCTGGATCGGGTGCTGCGGGCATCAGGCTTCCATGGTTACAGGGGTGGCCTGCCCTCTGCAATACAACCCGAGTTGGTCATCAAGAACCCCGATCCGGTCGTGGCCGACCACCTTCTCTATGACCTGCTTGAATTGACCAGCGACGGAATTCGCAGCCAGGTCGTCAAGCACCTGCGTAGCAGTAGCTGGACAAAACTGGAAACAGAGCATCCGCTCTATCTGCTGACCAAGGAATTCCAACTGCTGGGCGGTCACTGCCTGGTCAACCTGGCGCGGGGAAAAGGTCTCAAGTACGTTCAGATCCTGCTCATGCTGGCCGAACATTACGGGTTGGTAAGCGAGTTGCACGACTGTGCGCAAGTGATCGAAATGGAGGCGCTGCTGATCAGCAAATGCTTCCAGTCGTCATTCGGCGAAGAGCATGTGCTCGCATCGATGCAGGACATTGTTCAGCAAATACATGGCCTGTCAGAGAAGGAGTATTTCGAACAGGTCGATGCCCTGGCAGCGAGTCTGACCGTTACCTCGTACATCTCGACCCCGGAAACGCCCGCACCGGTTTATCGCAAGACCGGCTCCGCACAGACGGGTGACAGTAAAGAGTTGGTGCTCGCTAGCGGGTCGTTCCTGACATCGTTCAGCACTCTGATGCCGACCGAACGTATGAAGGCAGCGGTGATCAATCTGAAAAGTGCGGTCAAACCGGGCTACTCGGCATTGATTCCAGCGGTTGCGGCTGTCTTCTACGCGCGCTTGAAGCTGAACAATGAAGGGTTGCTCTGACGTGCTGATATAAAACCTGGCCAGCGGCTGCTGGCCAGGCTCACCGGATCAAACCACGCCGTACTCGCCTTCGATGACATTTTGCGAGTCAAACGCTTGGCTTAAGTGGGTCTCAAGCTCTGCCAGTTGAGTCTGGCGGTTGCGCAGGTCATCGAGGCTAGCTTCCTGCTCGACCAGGATCTTCTCGAACGCCTTGATTTGTGGCGCGAAAATATCCATGACTTTTTCGTGATCCATCAGCAGTTTCATTGGCTCGGCAAAGTAGCTTTTGACCACTTCGGCCAAATCGCCCTGCAACTGTTTCAGTTCGGTTTCCGCACGCTGCTGCTGGGCAACACTAATGACGTCAGTCAACACCTGAATGCCTGCACCAATCGGGCCGGCCCACCGGCTGATGTTGGCAGCCAGCTTGGTTGCTTCCCAAGGTTTGAATTTGTAGACATAGCCGGTGAGGTTTTTCAGGGTCTCACGGGCCAGGAATACGCCACTCTTGATGCTTTCAACAGGAATTTTCGATACGGCCGTCAGCGCACGGCTCGACGCTGACAACGCCGACGCGGTGATGCTGTCGGCGAAGTCCGAAGAGCTGTCTAGTTGATGTTCGATCTTGGCACTGATGCCGCTCATGATGCTTGAGGACTGGTTGAATGCGGTGCTGAACAGGTGATCTATGCGAAAGCGCAGCTTCTCGCCGATATCATTGTTCGAAAAACCAATCTGCGATTCGAGAAAGGCGCGTACCTGGTCGCGCGGCAATGTGCGAATGCTGTTAAGCAAATCGGTTTCGAGGTTGTTCAACTCTTCGTAGAGGTTGCCGACCGTCGCTAGGACTTTCCGTTTGCCCTCGGCAATGTCCTCCTGGATGCGTGCGGAATCACGTCGCTGGTTATCGGCCAACAGCCTGAACTTGATCAACTCGTCCTGAGCCAGGGCGATTTTCTTGCCCAGCACATCACGCACGACATCGATGCCGGTCTTCTTGATCAGGGTTTCACGACCGCTGCCATCGAGTACTTGTTGCGTCACCACTTTGAGTTCGCTGATTCGCGAGCGCTGGTCATACAGGTCCTTTTGCTCCAGCCAGAACTCCAGTCCGCGGCTATTCGGGTTGGAGGCTACGCAGACCACATTGATCGCATCACGCTCGGCCGCAGAGAGGTCGACAAAACGCTGCAATTTATCCAGCAGGTTGTTCTTTTTGATTGTGCTCTGCTGCTCGAACTCTTCGGCATCGCGCAGATCGGCAACTTCATCCATTTTATTGATGACGAAAATGGTCGAACTCAACTTGTTAAGATCGCGCAGTACCCAGCGGACGATGTCCTGGTGACTTTCCTTGAGCGGGTTCGTGGCATCGACCACATAGAAGATCAGATGCGCCTCGGAAATATAGTTCTTGGTGATATCGCCGTATTGCACCAGCGCGCCGTTTTCAGCTGCCTTTTCCTTGTCACCGAACAGACCGGGAGTGTCAACAATCTCACAACGGTCCTGAAGATTGTCGGGACGATAGATCGCCAATGCGTCCGAAGACTCATTGGTGTCGATCTTCATGTCTTTCATGACCTGGCCCAGCCAGCCGGCAACTACGCTGGTCTTGCCGTCGGAAAATGCACCCAGCAAAGCGATACGCAAGGCATCGGACTGAACGTCGCCGATCGCCTTCCTGATCTTTTCGATGTCCTGAGAGACGTCCAGCCCAAGTGCCTCCAGCGCGCCCACCAGTTTCTGGAGGTTGTCGAGCGACTTGATCACCTCGGTCTTGCTGGCATTGAACTGTTTAAATTGTTCCATAGGGTCTATCTCCCACCTCGTTTTTCAGTGCCTGAATCGAGGCGATCTTTTCATCGAACAAGCGAGTGACGTCGGCCATCTTGCGGCGTTCGTCCGTTAATTGGCTCAAGACTGAGCTTTCGATTTTGTCCTTGATCTTCGCCAGCATGTCTTCGGTATCACGCTTGAAGGTCTTCGTTACCTTTTCACGCTCGGCCTTGATGGCCTTGGCGACTTGCTCCTGGGCTTCGGCAATTTTCTTGCCGCGACCGCCGAGGAAGTAACCAAACGCCGCGGCGAACACGCCGATCACGCCGCCGACAATCGCTCCGACGATGTTGCCGATCACCGGAAAAAACGTACCGATACTGAACCCGCTCAAGGCATAGCCGCCGACGCTCAGCAGGAAACTGCCTACGTCAGAGAAATTGAAACTGATGGCGTCCATGGCACTGGACAGCGAAATGGAGTTATTCGCTGCTTCGCTCAAACGCTGCTGGAAACTCACTCGCTCGGCATTTTCCTGCAGGCGCTTGAGTGCACGCTCGATGGTCCGGGACAGGTCTTCAAGCAACTGCTCCTGGATCTCCTCCAGCCTATTGGACAGTTGTGACTGTCCGTCGCTGACGTGGCGCTGAATGACACGCTCGACATCATCCTTGTCACTGAAGTGCACTTCGACAGCTTCGCGCGCCTCCGAAGTCAGATCATTGAAAAACCGATCCAGTGCGCTATTGCGCTTGGAGCCGAAGCTGCTCGCTAGGTCCTGGAAACTTTTGCGAATGACCTCTTGGCACTCGAGAACTTCCACACCGATCCGGGCGCAGACTGCCTGATGCTCGTCTCGTTGCTTCTGCAGGTCCGCGATGGTGTCTTGCAGCAGGCGCAGCACTTTGCGCTTGTTACTTTCGACGATGTCGACCTCAAAACTGGCGCAGCCATCGCCGATGACCTGGTGTAACTGATCCAACTGGCTGAAGCTACGCATCGCTTGTTGGCTGACAAAGTCCTGTTTGTAGGCACGTTGCGACTTGAGCAGGTCGGTTCGAGCGGGGTGAATGCTGGTCAGGCCACGCTCATCGAATGCGACCCCCGTAAAACCGAGCAATCCTTGCAGGCTTTGGCAGCCGCTAACGAGTTCGGTACCCAGGATGTCTTCAAGCACCTCACGAGTCTGTTCGCGGGTCGCGACGGCATCTTTATGAGTCAGCTCAAGCGATTCACGGTCACTGTCGAACTCGTAGGAGTCCGCCTTGCCGCGCAGATTGCAAATCGCATACACCTTGGCATCGCGATTGAGGTAGTGCTTGATCTTCCGGGCGGTCTCGGCCTCTGGTTTTTTATTGGTGCCGTTTACGTAGAACACCAGATGGGCTTTGGCGATGGCCGCCTGAACCATTGCTTCGTATTTCGACTCGTTACCCTCGATACCGGGGACGTCGATAAGGTGAAAGTTCTTGCCCTGATGGCAGAACTGGTAGATCACGTTGTCCTGGGTGAAGTCTGCTTGGCCGGTGCCAACGATCTCGCCGTCGACCTGGCCGGCACAACGCTGCAGGCTTTCGAGTTCTTTCTGTTGTGTGAGCAATGTCGGGAGCCTGTCGCTAACCAGCTCGCTCAAAGAGTGTTGTTCGTGCATGAGTAGGTCCGGATTCTACGAAGAGAAGGTCATTGCAAGGGCATCAATGCAATGGCTCACAGCAATTGCGCATAACCCAGGGCACCTGCAATGGCTCCCAACACAATCCCTCCCACTAATCCGAATACCAGCTTCATCCTGGCCCGCTGCTCCAGCGAAATACGGGCAGACTCACTCTGACGTTGGCACTCGCTCAATTGCGCCTGGGTGGCCTGCAACTGACTGCCCTTCTCCACCAACTGTTGCTCAAGGCGCTGAAGGTCGCCACGCACGCCCTGAAGCTGTAAGCCTGTCTGCTGCAGCTCGCTCTGGGTTTGCGTGTGGTTTTTCTGGCTGTCAGCCAGACGTGTTTCGGTGGCTTGCAATGCCTGACGAGTGCTGTCGAGATCGCTGACGGCAAGGCTCAGGCGCTCTTTGCAGTACGCGTAATCCTGCCGAGTATGTTCGAGCTGCTGGCGGGTCGTCTGCAGATCGCGCTGGGTCTGATTGACCAGCGCACCGATGTCGTCGCCCAGTGCAGCTATATCTTCACAGAAGCTCACATAACGAGTACTGAGCTCTTCGATGAGCTCATCGCTTTTGTGCGAGAACACCGCTTGAATATCAGCCGCGGTCGCCTGGTTGCGCTGAATCAGGGCTTGGCGTTTCTTCTCTTCGAAGAGGATGCGCAGACTCTCGATGATGGTGCTCTTGCCAGCGTTGGTTTCGCCAAAAAAGGCAATGGTGAAGTTATCCCACTCGGCGTGCTTTTCCAGATAGGAAATCTCGCCATCAAAACGCGACTTCATTTCGCCGAGCTTTTCCTTGACGCTGGCGAGGTGGAGATTGCCCTTGTCATTACTCACATCAAGCCTGGAGACATCATCCAGCGCGGTGGCAATGTCGCTGGCTACGCGGGCATATAGCCTGGAGAAATCTTGAGCCTTACTCATATCGTTCCCTGTTGTTTTCGGCTGGATCCAATTCAGCCCACAAATTGCATTTTGCCATCACGACTGTCAAGTTCACTTCTGTCGCATAGACGTCTTGGTTCCGGCGTTTTGCTCTCAGCGAGAAAGGTATTTATCAAGGACAGACTGCTCTGGCAGCAACAACCTGCGGTTCTCGATACAAAAAGGTAGAACCCAGAGTTTTAAGTCATTCGAGCTGCTGAAGTGAAATACCGGCAACGGTTCCGCAAATGAATCTGTCCATGGGTAGATCAACACAACATTGCCGGCGTCTTTCAGGTAGACATGTGCATACGCATGCAACTGGTAAAAGTCGGCCTGGCTGAGCAGGTATTTCTCACGACTGTTGCCTTTAATGCTGTCCAGAAGCTTCCACTTGGTATCAAGCACCATATGGGGCTCAGCGCCCTGCTCGATCAGCAGATCCGGCTTGAGGCGAAACCAGTCCTGTTGCCGATGGCTCACGAGATGGTGCTTGCTGGTCTGGGTCCGCAGAGTGAAACCTTGCTGAACTTGAGCTTTAAGATGTTTCGCCACGTAGGCTTCGAACAATGCCTCCATGGGAAACAGCAATGAAGGCGCGTCGTGTTTGCCTGCGCCTGCTACCGGACTGTCGCCCTGCAGGATGAATCGCGCCCAATCAAGCGCAGGCTCGTAATAAGCCATGCCTCGGTCAAGCCGTATGCGCTTGAGGTCTTGGCTGATGTCGCTACACAGGGGCACTTCGGCAAAAACAAAACTCAACTCTCGCGCCAACCGCTGATTATCGGGCGTTTTGCACATATTCAGCGTTTTGCGCAGGGCGCTATGAATAAGCCTGTTTTCTGCTCGATCCTGGATGAACTCGTCGAATTCGGTAAAGAACCGGTCACGGCGCAGCAGATTCTGCGCCAGGTGAGGGGCCATTAACAGCTTGCCGCGCAGGCTGGAAAGGTTAGCCTGCCGAGCGCTGTAGTCGCTGCGCAATCCCCGATTCACGACATGTCGCACGGCCTCAAGAAATTGGCGTAGGAACACCTCGAGCAGCGGCATGTGTTTCATTTTCAGATCAGCGTTCGACGTTTTGATATGGCGAAAGCCGCGCAGGCACTTGAGCATATCGATCAGCAATCTGCGTGATCTGTCCGCACACATATCGCGACCGATCTTGGGCAGGATCTCGATTTGATAACCGCAGGGAGCACGCAGCACGCCAACGTAATTGCTGAACCGAATGGCGCGCCGGCCCTGCCGACTGGTTAGTTTCAACCAGACCGGAGCGCGTTCGTCAGGGGTCAGGCACTGCTCTTCCAGCCAAGCGAAGACCTTAAGGGGAACAGTCGTGCCATTGGAGTCTTCATCCGAGGCGACCAGCGTATCGAACTCGAAAATCTGTATCGCCGTCATTCAGCAAACGTCGCATAGACACCGACATAGGCTGGCGGGCTACCAAACACCTCCTTATTCAAGCGGTATTGAGGCCGCAACGAGTATTCATCCAGATCATCACGGGTGCCGAACAGCGTTTTGGAACCCCTGTCGGCGTTTCGCTCGTGGACAAACTGAAGCGCTTCGTCGGTTTTCTGGTTATCGCCCAGTACCAGGCGGACTTTCTGCCAATCCTCGAAAAAGTATTCTTCCAGCAGTGGAAGGATACGTGTCCGGAAAATGGTGACGAGCGCCTCGAAACGTGCCTCAGGGACAAGGTTTTTCAACGGTGTGAAGTACGCGTGTCCGATCGTATGTTCACGGTCATACAACGCCTCGATGCGTGCGTTAAGTGCCGTCAGCAAACGATCAAGCTGTATTTCATGCTCTCCACTGACAACCTTGATTTCGGTCAGCACACGAGGATCGGGCATCAATTCGACGAACTCAAAGCGCCGGCGCAATGCCGTATCAACTAGCGCCAGCGAACGATCAGCGGTGTTCATTGTGCCGATTACGTCAACGTTTGAGGGGACGCTGAACGATTTGCCCGAGTAAGGCAATGTTAGTGTCACCTCATACTCGCCACCCTTGCGCTTGTCGGCTTCGATCAGCGTGATCAACTCACCGAAGATCTTGCTGATGTTGCCGCGATTGATCTCGTCAATCACCATCGCGTATTGCTGGTGTGGATCGGCCTGGGCCTTTTCGCACAGTCGAAGAAAGGCACCTTTTTTGATCTCGTATCGTACATCCTTTGAAGCGGCTGATTCAGCGTTTCCATCAACCGTCGGCCCCTCTGAATCGACCAGCACCGGGCGCAGGCCTTCAACGAATTCTTCGTAGCCGTAGGACTGGTGAAAGGTCACAAACTCATAGCGTTTTATCCCATCGGCAGATGTGTATTTGCCACTGAGCAAATGTTGCAGCGTGCGGGTCTTGCCAGTGCCCGGAGGACCAAAATAGATTTCATTGCGTGGGGCGGTAGCTCCCACGGTCAATACGAGGCCAACTGGCTGCTCGCCCTCCTCCCCGCCGGCTTCTTCTTCGCTGCTGTAATCATCCGGCCAGAAGCCAGGACGATTGGATTGTTGAATTTGCTGGGGCCAGACACCAGTCTTCTGGGCGTTTACCGCTTCGACCGATGCCACCAGCTCCTCACTCAGTTCCAGGTTTTTCGATATCGTACTCACGTCACCGAATGAGACCCACCTGACCGACACACGATTCGCTTGCACGAACAGCACTCCGACCGATGATCCCCTTATCGCGCTCTTCTGCTTCCACCCGAATACCAACTGGGCGTTAGTAGACTTTGTAGACCACCAATCAAAACCCACTCTATGTATCGCGACGGCCAAGCGCACAAATAACTGTGTCGTCTCGCGGCTCCATTGTGGTTGCCGCAGTTTGAAATCCTTGCTGACCTCGAAGTGCCTCAATATTTCGGCGTCGGTGGGTGCAGTGGTCAAGCCAAGTTGGTCAGCCATTTCGTCGTATCCGATTCCAAAGTGTGTAATAGCCGCGGCGCTCCATTCGACAATGCCGTGAAAGCCTCGCTTCAGGCCTTCTTCAGCCGGCAAGATCGCGACAATGGGTGAAGCTCCAAAAGGGCCACGCAACTTCTCATAACGTTCGCGCAAGCCATCATCTGCAATTTTTGTGTCGACCAGATCGAGTTTGACGACGAAGCCCTTGGTGGCATCAATCCCTACGGTATAAGCCAGCCCCAGGGGAGCATCCCTGCGAGGGTAGATACGGGCCCAGTTGTAGCCCAAAAATTTTCTGTACCACTGGCTTATGGGTCTGCGAATAACGCGGGGGGCTGTGCTATCGGGGAAGACGCGATGTTGCAATGCATACGCCCAATCCTTGGTGATGTCATAGGCTTCGCGCAATTGACGATAGGCTTGCCGGTGAGAAGCATCGGTTTTGTCAAAAGGCCTGTCATGCCAGGTACGCAAGCATTGGAATTGGTCTTGGGTGAAATAGGTTGGCGCCACTGATGTCATTCCGTCCCTTGAAAGTGATCGCATGGTGCCATCACTGCCGGCGTGTGGATAGATCTTTGCGGTCTCGCCACCATTTATTAATCGTCAGATAATCCTCACCCCACAACTTCACCCCGACTCTTGCACGCCGGGCAACACAGAATTGCCCTGAAACCAATTGATAGCCCCCTAACGAAAGGTGCATGCTAGAGGGCTTCCCTCGGGTTTATATCATTCCGAATGATAGTTACCTTCGTGTCATTCGATTCGTTTGCTACCTACCCGCCGAGCATCATCCGCCCATCTTCAATACATTGGCGGATGCATCCATGGAACAATCACTCAAACATTTGCGCTTCCCGTTGGCTCTGTTGGCCGTGCTGGTGATGAGCGCGTGCGGCAAGACTCCGGAAACTGCCGCCACCATGCCCGCTGCCAAAGTCAGTGTGGCCAAGGTGCTGGAACAACCGGTCAACGAGTGGGACGAATTCACCGGGCGCCTCGAGGCGCCGGAAACCGTTGAAATCCGTCCGCGGGTCTCCGGCCAGATCGACGAAGTCGCCTTCACCGAAGGTGCGCTGGTCAAGAAAGGCGACCTGCTGTTCCAGATCGACCCGCGTCCGTTCCAGGCTGAGGTCCGCCGCCTCGAAGCTCTGGTTGCCCAGGCCCGCGCCAACGCCACCCGCAGTGAAAACGAAGCCGGCCGAGGCGAACGCCTGCGTGCCAGCAACGCCATCTCCGCTGAACTGGCCGACTCGCGCACCAGCGCTGCACAGGAAGCACGCGCCGCTGTCGGCGCCCTGCAAGCGCAACTGGATCTGGCCAAACTCAACCTGAGCTTCACCCGCGTCACCGCGCCAATCAGCGGCCGCGTCAGCCGTGCCGAGATCACCGCCGGTAACCTGGTGACTGCCGATACCACCCCGCTGACCAGCGTGGTGTCCACCGACAAGGTCTACGCCTACTTCGACGCCGACGAGCGTGTATTCCTCAAATACACCCAACTCGCCCGTCAGGGTCAGCGCGGCGCGACCACCCCGGTGTACATGGGCCTGTCCAATGAAGACGGCAACCCGCACCTGGGCCAGATGAACTTTATCGACAACCAGGTCAACCCGAAGACCGGCACCATCCGTGGTCGCGCGGTGTTCGACAACAGCGACGGCAGCTACACCCCGGGTCTGTACGCACGCCTGAAACTGGTCGGCAGCGGCACCTACAACGCCATGCTGATCAACGACGAAGCGGTCGGTACCGACCTCGGCAAGAAGTTCGTGCTGGTGATGGATGGCGACAACAAGACCGCCTACCGCGCCGTTGAACTCGGTCCGAAGATCGAAGGGCTGCGTATCGTGCGCAGCGGCCTGAACAAGGACGACACGATCGTCGTCAAGGGTCTGCAACGGGTTCGCCCTGGCTCCCCGGTTTCGCCTGAAGTGATCCCGATGGCCAGCGAGCAAACCATTGCCGCTCTCGCTCAACAACGACAAGCGCTGGAAGCCAGCAACCTGCCTAAAGTCGCACCTGCCAAAGGCGCGCCGGGTTCGGTTGTGAAACTGGCTGCTGCGACCCCACGCGGTTAAGGGACGACAACTCCGATGAATTTTTCCCAATTCTTCATTTCACGGCCGATCTTCGCAGCGGTGCTTTCGCTGTTGATCCTGATCGCCGGTGCGATTTCGCTGTTCCAGTTGCCGATCAGCGAATACCCGGAAGTCGTGCCACCGACCGTGGTGGTGCGTGCCAACTTCCCGGGCGCCAACCCAAAAGTCATCGGTGAAACCGTGGCCGCTCCATTGGAGCAGGCCATCACCGGCGTCGAGAACATGCTGTACATGTCCTCGCAATCCACCGCTGACGGCAAGATCACCCTGACCATCACCTTCGCCCTGGGCACTGACCTGGACAACGCGCAGGTGCAGGTACAGAACCGCGTGACCCGGACCGAGCCGAAACTTCCCGAGGAAGTGACGCGCATCGGTATCACCGTCGACAAGGCGTCGCCCGACCTGACCATGGTTGTGCACTTGACCTCGCCGGACAAACGCTACGACATGCTGTACCTGTCCAACTACGCGATCCTCAACATCAAGGATGAGCTTGCTCGCCTCGGTGGTGTGGGTGACGTGCAGCTGTTCGGTATGGGCGACTACTCGCTGCGTGTATGGCTCGATCCGAACAAGACCGCTTCGCGCAATCTGACCGCGACTGATGTTGTCACCGCCATTCGTGAGCAGAACCGTCAGGTTGCCGCCGGTCAACTGGGTGCTCCTCCTGCCCCGACTGCGCAAAGCTTCCAGCTGTCGATCAACACTCAAGGCCGCCTGGTCACCGAGGAAGAGTTCGAGAACATCGTCATTCGTGCAGGCGAGGATGGTGAAATCACTCGCCTGAAGGACATCGCTCGCGTTGAACTCGGTTCCAGCCAGTACGCCCTGCGTTCGTTGCTGAACAACCAGCCGGCCGTAGCGATCCCGATCTTCCAGCGCCCAGGCTCCAACGCCATCGATATTTCGAACGACGTTCGGGCGAAGATGGAAGAGTTGAAGAAAGGCTTCCCGCAAGGCATGGACTACAGCATCGTCTATGACCCGACAATCTTCGTACGCGGCTCCATCGAGGCGGTGGTTCACACTCTCTTCGAAGCACTGATTCTCGTGGTTCTGGTGGTAATCCTGTTTCTGCAGACCTGGCGCGCCTCGATCATTCCGTTGGTGGCGGTGCCGGTATCGTTGATCGGTACGTTTGCAGTGATGCACCTGTTCGGCTTCTCGCTCAACGCCCTGTCGCTGTTCGGTCTGGTACTGGCGATCGGTATCGTGGTGGACGACGCCATCGTGGTGGTGGAGAACGTCGAGCGGAACATTGAACTGGGGCTCAACCCCTTCGATGCGACTAAAAAGGCCATGGGTGAAGTAACCGGCCCGATCATTGCCACGGCGCTGGTGCTGTGTGCGGTGTTCGTACCGGCGGCATTCATCTCGGGCCTGACCGGTCAGTTCTACAAGCAGTTCGCACTGACCATCGCGATCTCGACCGTGATCTCGGCGTTCAACTCGCTGACCCTGTCGCCAGCACTGGCCGCTGTGTTGCTCAAAGGTCATGACGCCCCGAAAGACCGCTTCTCGCGAGTGCTGGACAAGATCTTCGGTGGCTGGCTGTTCCGTCCGTTCAACCGTTTCTTCGACCGTGCCAGTCATGGCTACGTCGGCACCGTACGCCGGGTCATCCGTGGCAGCGGCATCGCCCTCTTCCTGTACGCAGGCCTGATGGTGCTGACCTTCTTCGGTTTCTCCAGCACACCGACCGGTTTCGTACCCGGCCAGGACAAGCAATACCTGGTGGCCTTCGCGCAACTGCCGGACGCCGCGAGCCTGGACCGCACTGAAGACGTGATCAAGCGCATGTCCGACCTGGCACTGAAGCAGCCAGGCGTGGAAAGTGCCGTAGCGTTCCCGGGCCTGTCGATCAACGGTTTCACCAACAGCCCGAACGCCGGCATCGTGTTCGTGACCCTGAAACCGTTCGACGAGCGTAAAGACCCGAGCATGTCCGCCGGTGCGATTGCCGGTGCCTTGAACGGCCAGTACGCCGGGATTCAGGAAGCCTACATGGCGATCTTCCCGCCGCCGCCGGTACAGGGTCTGGGCACCATCGGTGGTTTCCGCCTGCAAATCGAAGACCGGGGTAACCTGGGCTACGAAGAGCTGTACAAGGAAACCATGAACATTATTGCCAAGAGCCATAACGTTCCGGAACTGGCCAACCTGTTCACCAGCTACACCGTGAACGTGCCGCAGGTCGATGCCGCCATCGACCGCGAAAAAGCCAAGACCCACGGCGTGGCCGTCAGCGACATCTTCGACACCCTGCAGATCTACCTGGGTTCGCTGTATGCCAACGACTTCAACCGCTTCGGTCGTACCTATCAGGTCAACGTTCAGGCAGAGCAGCAGTTCCGTCTTGAATCCGACCAGATCGGCCAGCTGAAAGTACGCAACAACAAGGGCGAAATGATCCCGCTGGCGACCTTCATCAAGGTCAGCGACACCTCGGGCCCGGATCGCGTGATGCACTACAACGGCTTCATCACCGCTGAAATCAACGGTGCGGCAGCCCCGGGCTACAGCTCCGGCCAGGCCGAAAAAGCCATCGAGAAACTGCTCAAGGATGAACTTCCGAACGGCATGACCTACGAGTGGACCGACCTGACCTACCAGCAGATTCTGTCCGGCAACACTGCGCTGTTCGTATTCCCGCTCTGCGTATTGCTGGCGTTCCTGGTACTCGCGGCGCAATACGAAAGCTGGAGCCTGCCACTGGCAGTGATCCTGATCGTACCGATGACCCTGCTGTCGGCCATCACCGGTGTGATCATCTCTGGCGGCGACAACAACATCTTCACCCAGATCGGTCTGATCGTACTGGTGGGCCTGGCGTGTAAGAACGCGATTCTGATCGTCGAGTTTGCCAAGGACAAACAGCAGGAAGGCCTGGATCCGCTGGCTGCTGTACTGGAAGCCTGCCGTCTGCGTCTGCGGCCGATCCTGATGACCTCGTTCGCGTTCATCATGGGTGTTGTGCCACTGGTGTTCTCCAGCGGTGCCGGTGCCGAGATGCGTCATGCCATGGGTGTGGCGGTGTTCTCCGGGATGCTCGGTGTGACCTTCTTCGGTCTGCTGCTGACCCCTGTCTTCTATGTGCTGATCCGCAACTTCGTGGAGCGCAGTGAAGCGCGCAAAGCGGCCAAGGCGCAAAATCTTCAAAAGCCACTGGAGGCGCACCCATGAGTCTGAAAGTCTTTCTGCCGAGCCTGCTGGTGCTGGCCCTGAGTGCCTGCGCCGTCGGCCCTGACTACAAGACCCCGACAACGGAGGCGGCGAACATAACGTCCGCCACCGACGGCGCCGCCGACCAGAAGAACTTCGACCGTTCGAAATTCGAAGGCATCTGGTGGCAGCAGTTCGACGATCCGACTCTCAACCAGTTGGTGACCCAATCGCTGCAAGGCAACCGTGAACTGCGCGTGGCGTTCGCCCGCTGGAAAGCCGCCCGGGCGATCCGCGACGACGTCAGCAACGATGCGATGCCGACCATCACCAGCCGCGCCAGCAGCGATCTGGCCAAAGGTCAGATTCCGGGCCAGACCACCAAACGGGTCAACAGTGAACGCTATGACCTGGGCCTGGACATGGCGTGGGAGCTGGACCTGTTCGGACGCATCCAGCGCAATCTGGAAGCCAGCGACGCCGACCAGCAAGCGGCTGAAGCCGATCTGTACCAACTGCAAGTCACCATGATTGCCGAACTGGTAGACGCTTACGGTCAACTGCGCGGCGCTCAATTGCGGGAAAAGATCGCCCTGGCCAACCTGAACAACCAGCAGGAGTCGCGCAAGATCACCATCAGCCTGCGTGACGCCGGCGTTGGCGATCAGCTCGATGTCGAACGTGCCGATGCTCGTCTGGCGTCGGTCGAAGCCAGCGTGCCGCAATTGCAGGCGGAACAGGCCCGGCAGAAAAACCGCATCGCCACCCTGCTGGGTGAACGTCCGGACAAACTGACCGTCGACTTGAGCCCGAAAGACCTGCCGGCGATTGCCAAGGCCTTGCCGATCGGTGATCCGGGCGAACTGCTGCAACGTCGTCCGGACATCCTCAGCGCCGAACGCAAACTGGCTTCGGCCACGGCGCGTATCGGTGTGGCCAAGGCCGACCTGTTTCCTCGGGTCAGCCTCAGCGGTTTCCTCGGCTGGACGGCCGGACGTGGCTCGCAGATCGGTTCTTCGGCGGCCAACGCCTGGGCGCTGGGCCCGAGCATTACCTGGGCAGCGTTCGACCTCGGTAGCGTGCGGGCCCGTCTGCGCGGCGCCGATGCCGATGCCGAAGGCGCACTGGCGACCTACGAGCAGCAAGTGTTGCTGGCACTGGAAGAGTCGGAAAACGCCTTCAGTGATTACGGCAAACGTCAGCAACGTCTGATTTCGCTGATCCGTCAAAGCGAATCGAGCCGCAAGGCTGCCGACCTCGCCGAGATTCGCTACCGCGAAGGCACCACCGATTTCCTGGTGCTGCTCGACGCCCAGCGTGAACGCCTGAACGCCGAAGACAGCCAGGCCCAGGCCGAAGTGGATCTGTACCGCGGCATCGTCGCGATCTACAAGGCTCTTGGTGGTGGCTGGCAGCCAGAGACGGTCGCCAGCAAGTAACAGTTTTTAAAGAGCTCCTTTGGTTGGCCGCAACCAACCAAATTTTTTGCCCCGCGTATCATTCGGTCGCGGGGCTTTTTTGCGCCTGTCTTTCAGGGTTTTCCAGCACCGTAACTGTCGCTGTGGTGCCGGCTCTCAGTCGGTCCTTGCCTGAATAATCGGGATCGATACCGATCCGCACCGGTACTCGTTGCGCCAGTTTTACCCAGGTGTAGCTGGGGTTGATGTTGGCCAGCAATCGACTGCCCGGCGCGTTTTCCCGGTCAGCAATGGCGAAGGCGATGCTCTGCACGGTGCCGCCGAATTTTTCCCCGCTCATCAATTCGATCCGCACCCGGTCACCCTCCTCGATTCTTGGCAACTTGGTTTCTTCGAAATAGCCGCTGACATAAAAGGAGCTGCTGTCCACCAGCGCCAGCAAGGCACTGCCGGCCACCGCGTAATCCCCCTGACGGGTCAACAAATTGGTGACATATCCGCTGACCGGCGCTTCGACTCGGGTACGTTGCAGATCCAGTTCAGCCTCGGTCAATGCAGCAATCGCCAGTTGCACGTTGGCTTCGGCCAGACCGAGATTCGCCTGATTGCGCAACAGATCCGCCTGGGCCACGGCCACGTCGGTACTGGACTTCTCCCATTCCTCCCCGGAAATCGCGAACCCTTGCTTGAGCGTTCGTCGCCGACGTTCTTCGCTCTGGCGTTGTTTGAGCAATGCCTCGCTGGCGACAATGGCTGCTTGTGACTGCCCAAGCGTGGCCTTCGAGACCTCCACCGAGCGTTTCGCATGCTCGACGGCCAGGCTGTAGCGAGCCGGGTCGATCTCCAGCAGCAATTGCCCCTTGTCGACATGCTGGTTGTCCTGCACGGCGAGCGTGACGATGCGACCCGAAACATCCGCCGACAGCGTCACCACATCCGCCCTCACCCGCGCATCCCGCGTCCACGGGGCCCGGGTGTAATGTTCCCAGGCGAACCAGCCAAGCACGATTGCCAGCAGCACCACCGCCAATGTCGTCAATCGAGTAAGCAACGTCTTCAAGATTTCAGGCTCCCATCAGCAAAATCAGTGCGGCGCATACACAGGCGTACAAGGCGCCTTCGAACAGCGCCTCGTGCCAGACAAAACGCAGGACGCCAAGCCGGCGCAAACCCCAGTCGAGCACCAGAAAAACCGGTATGGCCATTAACAGGGCCTGGGCAATGGGAGGCAGGTAGACGCCGCCAATCTCGAAATCAATGGGCAAGGACGGGCTCTCCTACAGAATTGTCGGGCTGCAAATGCTCGCCATGTCGTTCCAGAAACGACACCACGATCAACAGGGCCACACGCATGCGAAAGACCGACCACAAGTGCTCATGGGTGGCGACATGCAAGGCATCCAGATCATCGCCGAGCGCTTGCAGCGTAGTCAGTAACGGTGTCAGGCGCACATCTGGTCGGCCGGCGACAAAACGACCGGTCTGACGCAATGCCGTCGACAGCTGCCGAACGAATGCGTCAGTGAGCAGAGTATTGTTCTGTGCCTGTTGCCTGAGCTGGTGCATGGCCACGCCCAGCGCTACACAGGCGAGACTGATTTCATACAAACGCTGCATGTCCCGATCATTGGCGGCTGGCAACACCCCCAGCATCGAGGTCAGGCGATCGACCATGCGACTTTCGAAGGCGAATTGCTGTTCGTCGGTAGCCGGGCTTTTTGTCAGTTGATAGACCTGCTCCCGCGCCTCGTTATAAAAGCGCCTGATTCGAAAGGCCGGGCGGAACGGGAAGATCCAGGCGTAGACGATCAGAGCCAGTATCGCCGCACTGACGTAGGCGCCGGCAAATTCGAACCATTGGATGGCGGTGTTCTGCCCGGTGCCGACGTTCTGCGGCCCGAGCATCAGGAAACTCGACAGGCCCAGGCCCATGCCGATACCGGCGGTGGCCGGGCTGGACAGTCCGACTGCGATCACATACAGCAAAGGCGCAAGCAGCAAGGCCAGCATCTCGAAATCGCTGATCGCCGGGACCAGCATGAACTGATAGAAGGCCGACACCACCAAGGCCAGTCCCAGCCCTCGGGCGTAACTCTGCGCGGCAACCAATGGGCGTGGAAACGTCGCCATCAACGAACACAGGATCCCCACCAGGATCATTCCGCCCCGCGCGCCGTCCCACGCGGTTTCGATCCAGATCAGCCCGGCTACCAGCAACGCGCTGAAGGCGCGAATGGCGTTCATCGTTGCGAGGGTGAAATCCAGGTGCAAGGGGCTGGACTGGCCACGGAACATGCAGCTGGCCTCCCGCCCTTCCTGTATCGCGTCGCTCAGTTCGAGAATCTGCTCCAGCTGCTGCAACAGCCGCGCCTGTTCCCAGCGCAGCGCCCAGGCCAGCGAGCGCAGGGTTGCACTCATGTCTTCCATCAGTTGTTCGGCCTTGTAGGCCAGCGCTTCGAATTGCTGTTGCAGCGCGACGAACTGGTGCCGCACCTCGGCCGGCAATGAGCGCCCTTGCTGTGCGAGCTGATCAAGAAGTGCCAGCTCCTCGGCGCGCAATTGCTGGATGTCCAGCGGCAGATCGCCCTCCCAGCGCTCGGTAAGCAATTCCCGCTGGTGACGCAACGCGGTGAGGCGCGAAGTCAGCAGCATCAGTTGATTGCCGAGTAACAAAACCAGATTGTTGGCGCTGCGCAGACGCGGAGCATCGAAATACAAATGCCGGCGCAGCCCTTCAAGAGCGCTGATTTCCCCCAGCAGCTGCATTTGCCGACGCTGAAAGTCCGCTTCGCTTTCTTCGGTTCGAAGCACCGCGGCTGAATGGCTGGCGACCAGTCTGATCACCTGATCGACCTTCGCGAAATAGTTGCGCGATACCGCCTCCGGCCGAGCCGTCAGCAGGCTGACCACGCAAACGCATGCCACCGCCAGCAAGGTTTCGGTGACCCGGGTCACCGCCAGCAAAAAGGTGCCGTCCTGATCCGGAATCGCCAGCAGCGCCACCACTACGGCGGTGTACCCGCTGAGCACGAACGCCTGGGAACTGGTGTAGCGCAATAACGTGCCGCCGGCCGTGCACAGGGCCAGCCACAGCGCCAGGGTCGTGATGAATGGCAACGGTGCCTGGGGAAAGATCGCCATCAGCAGCACCGCCACCATCGCGCCGAGGGTCGTTCCGATGATTTGTCCGAAGCTGCGAGCCAGCGCCATCCCGGCCAAGGGCTGGCTGATGATCACCACGGCCATGATCGACCACTTCGGCTGGTCCAGATCGAACAGGAACGCCAGGTACAACGTCAGCAATCCGGCGGCAATCGTGCGCAAACCAAACAGCAGCACTGCCTGGCTGGGGTGGATCACCGCCTTGAAATAAATAAGCAGGGATTGCATGGGTAGCCTCTTCGAAACAACTTCTGCAAGCGTAGACACTGCATGGAGGGCATGACGGCAAACAGGGTCGACACAAGCTGTAGGTCGATTCAACGCCTGTAGTAGGTCATATCGGGGAGAGGGTTTGACTCACGGCGCGAGCTGACAGAAGCTTGCGACCTCCGCTACAAAACGAAAGTTTCGGAAATTCGCATGCCTCAGTCTCGCCGCTATTTGCTCATCAGCCTCGGCCTTGTGCTGGCCCTCTTTGTGGCCTGGCTGTCATTGCGCAGTACCGCGCCCGTGGTGCCGGAAGCGATCAAGCATGGTTACAGTGAAGCGCTGGCCGCTGCTCGCGCCGGCCAGCCGGGTGCCGCGCGGGTTTTGTACCAGCAACTGGGACGTCCGGACCTGTCGGTCAAACGTCGCGTCTGGCTGCATGCGGAGTTACCCAATTACCCGAGCCCCCAGGCCCTGAAACTGGCGGATGCCGATCTGCAAAACCAATCGCCGGAGGTCCGGCTGGCGGCAATAAAAAGCGTGACCGGCCTGGTGCCGGGCGGCCAGCGCAGTCTGCTGCTGGGCCCGTTGCTCGACGATGAGGATCAAACCGTACGCTTTGCTGCGATCAACGCCCTGCTCGGCTTGTCGCCGGATCAGCTGGGCCTGTATTTCGCCCCGCTCCAGCAAGGCATCGACGTGTGGGAGCAAGCGCTCAAGAGCCAGCCGGAAAGCGCCGCCAACTATGCGCAGCTGGCGCGCCTGTATCTGCACAACGCCGAACTGAAACAGGCACAGCAAGCACTGGAGCAGACCTTGCGCCTGGATCCCGGCAACCTTCCGGCGCTGGTAATGCAGATCGAAGTGCTCGACCGTCAGGGACAGAGCGATGCCGCCCGGCAACTGCTGGCCCGACAGCTGAAGGCCCAGCCCGATTCGGCCTATCTGCAGCATGCCCTGGGCCTCTGGCTGCTGCACCATGATCAACGCGAATATGCCCTGCTCGGCTTGTCCAAAGCCGTGGAACTGGAGCCCGACAACAAAGACTATCGCTACGACCTCGCCACCACCCTGCACAGCGCCGAAGAACTGGAAGCGGCGCAAAAGCAGTTGCAGGAAATCGTCCAGCGCCACCCTGCCGACCGCAAGGCGCGGGTGCTGCTGATCAATTACTGGAAAGAAAGCGGCCAGTTGCAGAACGTACAGATTCTGCTGGCCCAGCTCGAACAGATGAACCCTGACGATCCCTCGTTGCAGCAAGGTCTCTAGCGACCTTCTCGACGCAACCTGCAAGAAACTCGGAACCGCCGTCTCGGCAAAAGGTCAAGTAATCAGGCAGTGCAAAACGGCGTCCGGCGCCCGCTGCCTCGTTTCCCCTAGTCATGAGAGGGCATTTTTTGTCTACATCGAACGCGTTGATCAGTGCAAAAGCCGCCACCGGCATCGAAGGGTTGGACGATATCCTCGCCGGTGGTCTGTCCCGCAGTCACGTTTTCTTGCTGGAGGGCGAGCCTGGAACCGGTAAAACCACAGTCGCGTTGCATTTTCTGCTGGCCGGCGCCCGTGCCGGCGAACGTTCGTTGTACATCACGTTGTCCGAAACCGAGCGCGAATTGCGCCAGGGCGCGGCTTCCCACGGTTGGGAACTGAACGAAAACATCGAAATTTTCGAGCTGACGCCCCCGGAAAGTCTGTTGAACGCCGAGCATCATCAGAGCCTGCTGTACTCCTCGGATCTTGAGCTGGGCGAGGCAACCAAGCAGATTTTCGAAGTGGTCGAGCGCTTCAAGCCCACCCGGGTTGTGCTCGACAGCCTCTCGGAAATCCGCCTGCTGGCGCAAAGCTCCCTGCGCTATCGTCGACAGATTCTGGCGATCAAGCATTACTTCGTGCGCTACGACGCCACGGTATTGTTGCTGGACGACCTGACCACCGAATCCCTCGACAAAACCGTTCACAGTGTCGCTCACGGCGTGATCCGCCTCGAAGAACTGACCCCCAACTACGGCGCCGAACGCCGTCGCGTGCGGGTGATCAAGTACCGTGGCCAGAAATACCGTGGCGGCTTTCATGACTTCACCATCATGGGCGATGGCGTGCACGTCTTCCCGCGTCTGGTGGCGGCGGAACATCGGGGTGATTACCCACGGCTGCAACTGTCCAGCGGAATCAAGGAAATGGACGCCTTGCTCGGTGGCGGTATCGAAACCGGCTCCAGCACGCTGATTCTCGGACCGGCGGGCACGGGCAAATCCTTGATCACGATGATTTTCGCGGCGGCGGCCGTGGCCCGTGGAGAAAAGGCCGCCCTGTTCATTTTCGACGAAGAGCTGGGCTTGCTGTTTGAGCGCATGAACAACATCGGCATTGACCTCAAGGCGTTGCAGGCCACCGGCAATCTGCTGATCGAACAGGTGGACGCCGCCGAATTGTCCCCCGGCGAGTTCTCTCACCGGGTTCGACGCTGCGTCGATGAAGGTGACATCAAGACCGTGGTGATCGACAGCATCAACGGCTATCAGGCCGCGATGCCGGAAGAGAACGCCCTGGTGCTGCACATGCATGAACTGTTGCTGTACCTGAACCGCAAGGGCGCCGCGACGTTCATGACCGTCGCCCAGCATGGACTGGTGGGCGACATGCAGGCCCCGGTCGACATCACTTACCTCGCCGACACTGTGATTCTGCTGCGTTATTTCGAAGCCCTCGGCAAGGTTCGCAGGGCAATTTCGATTATCAAGAAACGCACCGGCAGCCACGAATCAACCATTCGCGAGTACCGTATTTCCAAGCGTGGCATGACCATCGGTGAACCGCTGGACGCCTTCCAGGGCGTACTGCGCGGCGTGCCTACTTACCTCGGCGCGAGTAATCCGCTGCTCAAGGATGACAACTTGTGACCGTCACCGTGCCGCTGTCGGAACGAGCACTGATCCTTGCGCCCCTGGGGCGCGACAGCCAGGTTGCGCTGATGATCCTCAACGAGGCCGGCTACGGTGGTCTGATCACGCCCGATCTGGCTACGCTCTGTGCCGAACTTGAACCCGGCGCCGGGTTACTGCTAATCGCCGCCGAGGCCCTGCGTGGCCCGGAGCTGGAATCCCTGCTGTCATATCTCGATCAACAGCCCGCCTGGTCAGACCTGCCGATTGTGCTACTGACACACCATGGCGGCTCAGGACAGGGCCCCTCGTCTCAGCTCAGCAAATTACTGGGCAACGTGACGTTTCTTGAGCGCCCTTTCCATCCGGTGACCTTGGTCAGCCTGATCTCCACGGCCCTGCGAGGGCGACGACGACAATACGAGGCCCGCGATCGCCTGATCGACCTGAGCAATAGCGAGCGGCGCCTGCAATCAACCCTCGAAACCCTCGAGCAACAAGTCGAGGAACGCACGGCGCAACTGCGGCACAACGAAGAAGCTCTTCGTCAGTCACAAAAGATGGAAGCGGTCGGTCAACTCACCGGCGGTATCGCCCACGACTTCAACAACATGCTGACCGGCATCATCGGCAGTCTCGAACTGCTGCGTCGGCGACTGGCTCGTGGCCGGCTTGACGATCTCGACAGCCTGATCGATCTCGGAGTGACTTCGGCCAACCGCGCCGCCGGTCTGACCCATCGTCTGCTGGCGTTTTCCCGTCGCCAATCGCTGGATTCCAAAGCCGTACAGATGAACGATCTGGTGCAATCGATGGGTGAACTCCTGCAGCGCAGCCTCAACGAAAGCGTTCAGCTGGACATGCGCCTGCATAAAGAATTGTGGGTGGCCGAGGCGGATCCGAATCAACTGGAAAGCGCCCTGCTCAACCTGGTGATCAACGCGCGTGACGCGATGCCCGATGGCGGCAACCTGGTGGTCGAGACCGGAAATCAGGTGCTTGAGCGGGATTTCACCGACGCTTACAGCAACCTGGAACCCGGCGATTATGTCGTTTTGAGCGTGACGGACAACGGCTGCGGCATGCCCGAAAGTGTGATCAATCGCGCGTTCGACCCGTTTTTCACCACCAAGCCGATCGGCCAGGGTACAGGCCTGGGCCTGTCGATGATCTATGGTTTCAGCAAGCAATCCGGGGGGCATGTGTCGATCGACAGCAAGATCGATGAGGGCACCACGGTCAAACTCTATCTGCCGCGTTTCCAGGGCGAATCGCTGCCTCACGCACCGACGGACATGGAACAGGCGCCCGACGCCGTGGAAGGCGAAACCGTCTTGATCGTCGAAGACGACCCGGCCGTGCGCGTGCTGGTCAGTGCGGTATTGAGTGAATTGGGTTACGGATTTGTCGAAGCCAGCGATGCCGACGGTGCCGTGCCGATTCTGGATTCGGAGCAGCGCATCGACCTGCTGATCAGCGACGTCGGTCTGCCGGGCATGAACGGTCGGCAACTGGCGGAAATCGGCCGGCAATACCGGCCAGACCTGAAGGTCCTGTTCATCACAGGTTATGCCGAACACGCGGCAGTGCGCGGCGGGTTCCTCGACCCGGGCATGCAGATGATCACCAAGCCGTTCACGTTCGACCTGCTGACGGCGAAGGTGCGGGAGATGATTCGCGGGTGACGCTTTGCTCCTTGTCCTCCCTGACAGACGGTAACTTCCCATAAGCGGCCAACTGCGAAGCATAGGCCGCTTTTGCATGCTCGAAACCTGTCAACTCTGACAGCTATTCGACATCTATTCATGATGTTGAAATCCACTTCAAGAAGGTCTCTCGCTGCTTGGCTGGTGAGTTTGGGCATTGGGCCTGAAGACCAACTTGTGAGGTAGGAACACATGGAGCTTAAAAAAGCGCTCGTGCTTTTGATGACGCTATCCATCGCGTCTTGTCAGACCCTGGAACAGACACAAGCCCCACCGCAAACGTCAGTAAATCGAGCGGGTATCAGTCAGACTTCATTGACCGCTTCGCAGAGTGGCGCACAAGTCGCAGCGACTCTAACTGCCAACTATTCGAATGACAGCCCAACCTGCGGAACTCTGGCGGCATTCGACTGTTCTGGCGTAGTTATAAGAGGGACTGTCCCTTCTCCGAATTACTTTTCATGGAATCCCAGTCCCGTTTCACAACGGAATGGAGGGGTATCGGCCTCTTACTTGCGCAAAGATTCAAAATTTTCGAGGCTTGCTTATGGAATGACAAACGGATTTATCGTGGCACCCCTCGCAGAAGCTTTACCCGGCAAAATCCAGTTGAAACCTCTTTGCAGTTTCCCTATCGATGGCTGGACACAGCGTCGACTAACGCCCTGTGGAGCCCACCCAGACCATCCCAATCAAAGCCGAAGCTGCGAGATTATCGGAATCGATACTGCCGAAAAATGGATGGCTCATTGGGCCTCTGCTCCAGGCGGTTATCCGCACACCTATCAATGCGGATTCAATGTAGTTAAAGCCACGCCGGCTGCCGATCGGTTTTACCAGACCATTCGCGCAAGAAACATGCTGGGACCCGAGTGGTTCGGTGAGCAAAATGAACTGGTTTTAGAAACGTGGCCACAAAACATTCCCGATCAATTACCCATTCTGGCGTTTTTCTATACCACGACTGGCTTGGCTGGCGCGCAACACGACCAACGCGATTTTTTCAAAGCAACCAATGGAATGTTTAAGCCAATCATCAAAATCACACTACCAACCTCCGCCTCAGGCAATGCCACTTTTACATTCAACCCGGCAGACCAGGCGGAAGAGGAATGTACGCCTAACCCTGAAAACGCCTGCTAAGAGCTGGATCTCAGGCCAGCAGTTCCTGAATCTTCTCCTGCAACACATCCAGATCGAACGGTTTTTCCAGGATCGGTGCACGACGAGTGATCGGACTGCCGGTCTCACGGATTTCCTGCGGATAGCCGCTGATGAAGATCACCTTCAGATCAGGGCGCAATTTGACGGCAGGTTCGGCGATCTGCACGCCGGAGATCCCGCCAGGCAGGCGGAAATCAGTAATCAACATGTCCAGATGCGGCTTGCTCGCGAGAATCTCGAACGCCTGCTCGCCGTTTTCGGCCTGCAATACGCGATAGCCCTGGCCTGACAAATAATCGGTCAGGACCATCAGGATCACCGGTTCGTCCTCGACGACGAGTACTACATCTTGTGCATCTACGCTCATGGGAAGCCTTTGTTCGGTCAATAGCTGCTGATACGACCGTGTGGTCACTCAGAGGTTGCGTTTGTTTTGCCGTTTTCCTGGAGCGGCAGACAAACGCGAAACAGGGCGCCCTCGTTGATCTTGCTTTCGACGACGATGGAGCCGCCATGGGCGGCGACGATCTGCTCGGAGATGAACAGCCCCAGCCCGAGGCCGGCCACCACCGTTTTGGCGGAAACCCGTTCGAACTGTTGAAAAATGCGTTTCTGGTTCTCCTCGCTGATGCCGATGCCCTGATCCTGAACTTCAACCCGGGCTTCATTGCCTTCGCGATAGACCCGTACCTGGATCGGACTTTTACCGCCATAACGCAAGGCGTTGGTCAGCAGGTTCGACACCACCTGCTCAATGCGGAATTCGTCCCACTGGCCTTCCACCGGTTCGGCGGCAGTGAAACTGACCTCAGTCTCGGCGGCCTCGATCTGTTGGGCGAAATTCTCCAGCAGACTGCCCACCAGCTGCGCGAGGTCGAAGCGACTCGGTCGGATCGACAGCTTGCCGGTGCGGATCCGCGACACGTCGAGCATGTCCTCGATCAAGCGGATCAGGCTTTTGATCTGGCGCTCGTCGCGGTCGACCATGGCGTGCATCTTGTCGAGGGTGAACGCGGCGGCGTTGTCCCGAGCCAGGTGCATCTTGCGCAGTTGGGTTTCGAGGATAAGGCCGTTAAGCGGCGTACGCACTTCGTGGGCGACGATCGACATGAAATCGTCGCGCATGCGTACCGCTTGCTCCAGTTCGCCCTGGGTGCTTTGCAGTTGCAGCAACAGCGCTTCCTGTTCGCGGCGGCTCTGCTCGAGGGCTTCGACCTGTTGCTTCATCGCCTTGCTCTGGCGGTAAAGGTCGACGAAGACATTGACCTTGCTCTTCACCGCGTGGATATCCAGCGGTTTGTGCAGGAAGTCTACCGCGCCGCTTTCATAGCCCTTGAACGCGTAATTGAGTTCACGGCCGGCAGCGCTGACGAAGATGATCGGGATGTTCTTGGTTTTCTCGGTGCCGCGCATCAGCTCGGCCAGTTCGAAGCCGTTCATGCCGGGCATCTGCACGTCGAGAATGGCCATGGCGAATTCGTGTTGCAGCAGCAGCGACAGCGCTTCGTCCGCCGATAACGCTTTATAGACGGTGCGGTCTTCGCGTTTGATCAGCGCTTCGAGGGCCAGCAGGTTCTCGGGCAGATCGTCGACGATCAGCAGTTTTGCCTGGATATTACTCAGCATGCGATTCGTTCCAGCTCGACAAGCAGACGGCCGATGCCGTGTATGGGAAGTATGTAATCCGGTTGATGCGTTTTCAGTGCCGCGCGAGGCATGGTGGCGACCTGCGCCTCGTCGGGGTCCTGCACGATGGTCAGGCCGCCCAGGCGTTTGACTTGCGCCAGGCCCCGCGCGCCATCGTGGTTGGCGCCGGTCAGCAACACGGCGGCCAGCGCCGGCCCGTAGGCATCGGCGGCGGATTCGAACAGGAAGTCGATCGAAGGCCGCGAATGATGCAGGCGGTCTTCAAGGCTCAGCGACAGGCTGAAGTCCTGCTCCACCGACAGGTGATAACCCGGCGTCGCGAAGTACACGGTGCCCGGTGTGATGTCCTGCTTGTCGATGGCTTCTGCCACCGGCAGCGCCACTCGCCGGGCAAACACCTCGGCGAGCTGACTGCGGCGCTCTTCCGGCAGATGCAGCACGATAATGATCGGCAGTCCGAACCCGGCCCTCAAGGAACCGAGCATCGTCAACAAAGCCTCGACGCCACCGGCGGAAGCTCCGACCACAATCGCCTCGACCCGAGGCAAATCCGCTGCACTGTTCATGATTTGCGGTAGATCCGTTCTTGTTTCACCAGCGGCTCGAACTGGTTGGAGTAGCCGGAAAAATCCAAAGTTTCCTTGCTGCCCAATACCAGGAATCCACGATGGCACAACGACTCATGGAACAATCCGAACGCTCGATCCTGAAGTTTTTTATTGAAGTAAATCAACACGTTACGACATGAAATTAATTGAGTTTCGGAGAATACACTATCGGTCGCCAGGCTGTGATCGGCGAAGGTCACGTTTTCGCACAGGCTCTTGTCGAAAATCGCGTAGCCATAGGCAGCAGTGTAGTAGTCGGCGAACGAGCGCTGGCCGCCGGCCTGCTGGTAGTTGGCGGTGTAGGCGCGCACGTTTTCCATCGAAAAGATCCCCTGCTTGGCCTTGTCCAGCGAGCGCGGATTGATGTCGGTGGCATAGATGATCGTGCGGTCGAGCAGGCCTTCTTCACGCAGCAGGATCGCCATCGAGTAGACCTCCTCGCCGGTGCTGCAACCGGCGATCCAGATCTTGATCGACGGATAGGTCTTGAGCAGCGGCACCACCTCCTGACGGATCGCCAGGAAGTGCGACGGATCGCGGAACATCTCGCTGACCGGGATCGTCAGCAATTGCAGCAACTGCATGAACGCCGTCGGGTCATGGAGGACTTTCTCCTGCAGGGCCGAGATGGTCGCGCACTCGAACTGGCTCAGCGCATGTTGCACCCGGCGCTTGATCGAGGCGCCGGAGTAATCGCGAAAGTCATAGCTGTACTTGAGATAAATTGCCTCAATCAACAGCCGCAGTTCGATTTCACTGTTTCGTTCAACGGGATTACTACGTTCCACTAAATGCGTTCCATCTTCGGCAACCACACGCGAATCAGCGAGAACAGGCGATCCAGGTCAATGGGCTTGGCCAGGTAATCATTGGCGCCCGCCTGCAGGCAGCGCTCCTGATCGTCCTTCATGGCCTTGGCCGTCACCGCGATGATCGGCAGCTTGCGCCAGCGCGGATCCTTGCGGATTTCCATGGTGGCTTCGAAACCATCCATTTCCGGCATCATCACGTCCATCAGCACCAGGTCGATGTCCTCGACTTCATTCAGTTTTTCAATCGCTTCACGACCGTTTCGGCCGATCACCACGACTGCACCCTTGGTTTCCAGCGCACTGGTCAGGGCGAAGATGTTGCGAACATCGTCGTCCACCAGCAGCACTTTGCGGCCTTCGAAGACCTTGTCGCGACTGCGGGCGGTCTTGAGCATCTTCTGCCGTTCATGGGACAACTGCGATTCGACTTTGTGCAGAAAGAGTGTGACCTCGTCCAGCAGACGCTCTGGCGAGCGGGCGCCCTTGATGATGATCGAACGCGAATACTTGCGCAGGTCGGCCTCTTCGTCGCGGGTCAGGTTACGCCCGGTATAGACGATGACAGGCGGGAACGAGCAGATGTCCTCGGTGGACATGCGTTTGAGCAGGTCGTTGCCAAGCATGTCCGGCAGCTTCAGGTCGATGACCATGCAATCGAAGATCGTCGTGCGCAGTAGCTCCAGTGCGTCCTGCGCCAGGCCGACGGCGGTGATTTCGATGTCGTCGTCGCCGATCAGCCGAGCGATGCTTTCCCGTTGCAGATCGTCGTCCTCGACCAGCAGCACGCGTTTGACCTTCTGGGTGAGCTTCGCTTCAAGACGGGCGAACACGTCCTTGAGCTCTTCACGGGTAGTCGGCTTGACCGCGTAACCGATGGCGCCCATGTGCATGGCCGCTTCGACGCGGTCTTCCACGGAAATCACGTGCACCGGGATATGCCGGGTTTCGGCGTGTTCTTTCAGGCGTTGCAGAACGGTCAGGCCCGAATGGTCCGGCAGGCGCATGTCCAGCAGGATTGCGTCCGGCACGAACTCTTTCGCCAGGTCATAGCCTTCATCGGCGCCGTGGGCAACCAGGCACTGATAACCCAGTTCATGGGCGAGGTCGTAGAGGATATGGGCGAAATTCGGTTCGTCTTCCACCACCAGAATGCAGCGGGTATTGAACGGCGCTTTATCGCGGTCATCGTTGAAGCGCGGAATCTCGACAGAGGCCAGCGGCGAAACCGCTACAGCGGATGCCATGACCGGAGCGGCGGCTGGCGGGCTGAACGTCAGCGGCGCGACAGGCGCGTCGCCCGGTTCGCGGTAGTGCTGCGGCAGCACCAGGGTGAAGACACTGCCCTGCCCCGGCGCGCTGCTGACGCTGATCGAGCCGCCCAACAGCGTCGCCAGATCCCGGGAAATCGACAGGCCCAAGCCAGTGCCGCCGTATTTGCGGTTGGTGGTGCCGTCGGCCTGACGGAAGGCTTCGAAAATGCTTTCCTGCTGGTCTGCCGCGATCCCGATACCCGAATCGCGCACGATGAAGGCGATGCGGCCGTCCGGCTGACCGGCAATGGTCAGACTGACGGTGCCGTGCTCGGTGAATTTCACGGCGTTGGACAGCAGGTTCTTGATCACCTGTTCCAGACGCTGGCGGTCGGTGAACAGCGTACTCGGCGCATCGGGCTGCAACTGGACACTGAATGCGAGTTGCTTGTCTGCCGCCAGCGGTTCGAACATCCCGCGCAAACCGTCGGCCAGGCGCGCGACACTGGTGTTTTCCGGCATCACTTCGAGCTTGCCGGCTTCCACCTTGGAAATATCGAGAATGTCGTTGATCAGGTTGAGCAGGTCGTTGCCGGCGGAATAGATCGACTCGGCAAACTTGACCTGCTCGGCGCTGAGGTTTTCCTGCGGGTTTTCCGCCAGCAGCTTGGCCAGGATCAGCGAACTGTTCAGCGGCGTGCGCAGTTCGTGGGACATGTTGGCGAGGAATTCGGATTTGTACTTGCTCGAACGCTGCAACTCTTCGGCGCGTTCTTCGAGCTGCACCTGCGCCTGATTGAGCTCGGTGTTCTTCTGATCCATGGCGTCGCGCTGCTCGGCCAGGGTCTGGGCCTGTTCGGCCAATTGTTCGTTGGTCTGCTCCAGCTCGACTTGCTGGGTTTCCAGATGCGCCTGGGATTCCTTGAGAATCCGCGACTGTTCTTCCAGCTCTTCGTTGGCGGTTTTCAGCTCTTCCTGTTGTACCTGCAACTCTTCGTTGAGTTGCTGGGTTTCGGCCAGTACTTCCTGCAAACGTTGGCGATAACGCGCCGCTTCGATGGACGTACCAATGTTGCCGGCGATCAATTCCAGCAGCGCCACATCGCGATCGGTGAGCGGACGCAGGAAACCGAGCTCAATCACGCCGTTGACTCGTTCGTCATCACTGGTAGGCACCACCAGCACACTGTGCGGCAGGCCTTCGCCCAAGCCGGAACTGACCTTGAAGTAGTCGGACGGCACCGAATCGAGACGAATCAACCGCGCCTGCTGAGCGACCTGCCCGACCAGACCTTCTTCGCTGTAGATCGATTGGTTCTGTTGTTCCTGTTCGCGGGAGAAGCCATAAGTCGCAACGCGTTTGAGGCCGCCATGTTCCTCGCGCACATACAACGCGGCCACGGCGCTGCCGAGATACTGGGCGCAGAATTGCAGAATATTGCGCCCCAGCAGATTGACCGTCAGTTGCCCCAGCACTTGCTCGGCGAGCTGGGTCTGGCCGTTGCGCAACCAGGCTTGCTGTTCCAGACGTTTTGCACTGGCCTCTTGCGCCGCCAGGGTCGCGCCATAGCTTTGCGACAGGTTGACCAGATCGCGCCGACCGACATAGGCCAGCAGACCGCTGATACCGGCCACAAACAGCAGATAAAGGCTGATGCTCCAGATCGTGGTGCGGCGCACGTCTTCGTTGCGTGAAGCACGCAGCAACTGTTCGGTTTCAATTACATCTTCGAACTGTTTACGTATTTCGTCGGTCAGGCGCTTGCCCTTCCCCGCTTTGACCGCGGACTTGTAATCACCGCTCGCGCGTTGCAGATCGATCATCGACTGCGCATACGTCGCCCACTCGGTTTGCAGCGCCTGAAGACGACGCAGGCGGTCGGTTTGAGCCGGATTGTCGGCAGTCAGTTCGAGCAAGGTATTCAGAGCCACAGCAATGCGAGGCTTGGCCGTCTCGTACGGATCGAGGAAATGCTCGTCGCCGCTGAGCAGATACCCGCGCATGCCGGTTTCCAGATCCACGGTGAGTTTCACCGCTTCGTTGGCGTTATTGATCACCCGGTCGGTGTGCTCCACCCACTGGATAACCGACAACAAATAGGTGATCAGCGAAACGAAGAACACGGCACTGATGACGCCGACGCCCAACGGCAAACTGACGTTGCGGCTCAGGAGTTTGCGGAACCGTTGCTCATCAACCGAAGACGGAGAGGACATGTGGCAGCCTTGTCGAACTGTTGAAAACCAGGGAGTTTGCCCCAAAACGGCGGTATGGATCCATTTTTCTCACTGCTTTAGTACTGTTTTCCTACATTTGCCTACGCCGAATCGCGGGCCTACAGGTATCCTTGCCCGCCCGTTTGCGCCTATTCTTTTTTTGTATCCACTCGGGAACTTGTGGCCATGCGCCACTTACTCATGCAAGAGCCCGGCATTTTTGATCGACCGGCGCCCCCCCCCCCATTCTTGAGAGCCGCCATTATGTCCAGCCCTGTGTCCACCATCCTTGTAGTAGAAGACGATGCCATCGTGCGCATGCTGATCGTCGACGTGCTGGAGGAATTGGAGTTCAAGGTTCTGGAGGCGGATGGCAGCGAGCAGGCACTGGACATCCTCAAGGATGTGAATCAGCACATCGACCTGATGATGACTGACGTTGGTCTGCCGATCATGGATGGCCGCCAACTGGCCACCGAAGCTCGCAACATTCGCCCGGCCCTGCCGATTTTGTTTGCCAGTGGTTATGCCGAGGCCATTGAAGTGCCGGCGGACATGCATGTGATCGGCAAGCCGTTTTCAATCGATCAGTTACGAGACAAAGTCAAAGCCGTACTTGAGTGTTCCTGAAAGTTTCAACTTCCATTCCCGAACTATTCAAAGGGCGGATCCCGGGTCTGCCCTGACCAACTTTGAAACCAACTACAACTGTTCATCAGCCGCAGAACAAAACTATTCTGCGGCCGTTCCGTAGTTGTGTTTTTTACGCACCACCAACTTTCGCATAACTGCCGAGGACAACTAATTCAGAATATAAATCAAGGACAAATTGCTTATGCAACTTGCACAGGGCACAAGCCTGCTGGATATAGACGACGCTACATTCGATTTCGGGAATGTTGCCTCGCGTCGAAAGCTTGATCAAACAGAAAAATCCAGCATTGCTTCAAGCCTCTCTACCCTTGCAGGAAAACGCCCGGACACTGAACTCATCGACTTGCGCGACACCACGGTGCCCCGTTTGTCCGGCACGACGTTTGATAATGCCCTGGAATTTGCCCGCGTCGCTTTGTCAAAGATGCTTGAAACCGAGGACTTTGCTTTCCTTGCGCAGAAACATTCCCTGCCTGATGACACTGTTGTCTGTATTGATGAGCAGGCCAGACTCAGGATCCTGATCAAGGATGGATGGGTTGATATCACCAACGACCCCGCCATTAGCACCGACTTGCTCAATGACATCCTGATGTTGGGGGACTGCGCGGTAAAAACCGGCGGCTGTGTTTTTTCCGGGGAGTTTTTTGCAGTCGATCAGTGGCTTCGCTTTCATGAATACACCCTGCCCGGCAATGTTGAACAAGTGCGTAATCTGGTCGAGTTTCTTCAGTTCGAAATTCCGCAAAGCCCGGATACAGCCGACTTTTATCAATTGCTGGGGGAACCCGTCGACTCGCCTTTTCACCTGTCGGCAGAGGCACGCAAAACCATCACGCTGGTCACTGACGAACTCACGCAAGGTCAGTCCAGTCTGTTGAAGTTCATTGCAACGGACGATCTGCGCCAGGTGCCTGAAGTTGGTCGGCGCGAACGCGCGGCCGACTACCTGGAACGCTTTCTCGATTCGCCGAAAGCCAGGATGCTGGGTGAAGTTCTGCATCAGCGGCTGCAATGGCACCTGGAACAAGCTGACCGGGAAGTGGCGAAACGACAAATCAAATGTCTGGCAGCCACCGCGTTGATTCTGGATCTGAAAGTCGATGTCGAACGGCATGCGAAAACAATCGCCGGGTTTGCTCTGTATCAACCGGACAATGCTTTGAGGCCCCCTTCGCAGGTGGTGCAGGCATTTGAAAAACAACTGATCGTCGAAACGCAGCTGGAACCTGAACTGGGGCCTTTGGCCGCACACCTGTTGCTGGCAGGCGCGGCACCCCAGTTCCTCGTTCAGCAAATGCCCGTCGAATTGACGATCGGCAAGCCTGGCTGGGTCATTCTGTCCCAGGCGGTCGCACTGATTGAGCTCGCTGCGCCCGGCGCTTCGCGCCTGATGACCTACGCCCGGGTGAAGGCATTTTCTGAACTGTCGCCCGTCAGTAGCGCTCAACGTGCGATGCACGAACTGGCAACCATCACACCGGTTATCCAGTGGGCAATGCTCAACGGTGTCTTGCCTGCGACGATGGAAAATGAATATGACGTAGATGCCTTCATCATCGCCGCCAACCGTTTCAGCGAATATGCCGAAGCATTGAATGAGGTCGAAACAGGTATTTCGGTTGTTCCGCCTGATCGACGGGAGTTGGCACTGCAAGCGCTGAAACGCGTTTTGCCGGCAGGCGATTATCTTGAACAACGAGTATTCAAAGCCAGGTTCGACCCGTCATTGGGTGAACGCAACATTCTGGAATGGTTACTGCTTTATCATCCTGTCAGCCTGAGTAATGCAAACGGCGAACATTCAAAAATAGAGAGACTCCGTGTTTCGATTCTCGACCTCTACCTGTCAGGTGATCTGGTCGTTGACGGCAAGTTGACGGACAAGTTCATAACCACCGAGGCATTCAATCCCCCCGCTAACGCCTTCTCACGGCTCGGCGAACTGGAACCAATCGACTCGCTGTTCGACGAGGTTTTTGAGCAATACCATCAAACTTTGCAGAAGAGCCTCCAGTCCATCATCAAAATGGCAGTGTCAAACTTGCCCAAACGTGACAGGACAATGCTGGCCAATGGTTTCATCACGTTATATACCGTTCGAAAGTCGGTAAACACGCTCAATCCATTTGAAGAAACCCAACGCCATCGCAATGCTGCCAAGGGGCGTTACGGCATTATTCTGGGCTGCCAAAACGGTAAGGCATTCCATTGTTATGAACTGTTCTCTCTCAGGGGACTTTGTCGCGAGCGTCCGGAGCTGGCCGACATGTTGCGTTCCACCGGGGTTGTGTATGAAGAGCCTTCACTGTCCTACAAAGGCGCGGACACGGACTTTCAGCCCAAAAAACCCGAGCGCCAATGGCCTCTTGACCTCGATGCCTATCTCAATGGCAGCGAGCCGAAACACGGTGTGAAGTCTGGCGCGGTCGTGGAAAAGCTTTGGCATTTCACCCTGACGTCCGAGGCAGTGCATCCGGTTCCGCTTTTCTTTTCCGCAGCCTTCCAATCCTTGGCGCAGGGGGTACTGGGCAATCACCCGGTGGCCACTCGTGACGAACTGTATTCATCGTTGTACGCAAAGACCGAACTGCAGCAAATACGCGCCGAAAATGATCAGGTGAATGAAGCCATCATCAATGTCATCGTGCCTTTCAAGAAATGTATAGAGGACCTGCGATCCGGCGACGCGTCTCAAGTAACCGAGGGCATCGGCGGCTGCATTCTCGACGGTCTGGCGTTGCTGGGACTGGTTGTCGGTTTCGGTGCCACAATTGCCGGCATCGCCGGCAAGACCACCTCGACGACCGCCAAGGCTCTGAGCATTGCCAAGGCAGGGGCGCATTTTTCGGTGTCCATTTTCAACCCGCTGGACGGGTTGCCGACGTTGGCTGTGCAAGGTGGGCGCCTGGCCAAAAAGGGCGTGCTGCTTCTGAGCAAATACGGGCTGAACACTCTGGAAACCGCCACCGGCCAGTTGCGCAAACTGACTGGAAGCGCGCAATCCTACGATCTGGTCAAGGCTGCGCAGAAATCAGACCTGTTTCAGGGTACCTGGAAGGCTGCGAATAATCCGGGGGATGCGGTCAGTCTGTTGGCACTTCAGCGAAACAGTGACTGGTATGCACTGAATCACAGGGTTGGCGGTGCCTGGGGACCCAAGTTGAGAAACCTTAAAGCCTCGCCCTTGGCGCCGCTTCGCCGACTCTTCGGTCGCTCGAAACCCTTCAGTTATACCCGGGCCTATGTGAAAAGAGCCCTGCCGACAGCCAAATCAAAACTCGATAATGCTGTTCTGATGCTCCTGGATAACGACAACGCTGACATGCGCGCGGTGCTCAAGCACGTCTTTGGCAATGATTCCGATGAAGTACTCAGGCATGTGAAAGCCAATTTGCACAACATGCGCAACGATCTGGATTACGTCACGCTTGCCAACATGTCGTTCAAAAAAGGCTCGGAAGCCAACGCTGCGTTGCGGCCGCCGGTTTACAGGCGCTGGAAGGCCAGCGTCCTCGACGGCTCGTACTTGAAAAACCCTCCGGAGCGATTTCTGGTGATCTACCCCGACGGACTGGACGACTATTACCGTATGGCCAAGTACGACGATGGCCGGATTGGAGATGTGTTGGTTCATGAAATGGCTCACGGCGCGCCGGACACACTGGACTTGTATTACGGGCAATTGAAACAGGCCGGCGCCGGGCCTGCCGATATGGACGTGGCCGGATTGCTGGATTTCGCCAAGGATGCTCACAAAGCGCACCCTAAAAACCTTTCCAATCCGCATTTCCGGGCCACTCATGATGAGGGCTTCGAGTTGTTGGGGCTTATCGAAAATACGCTGCCGTCGCTCGTTAAAAAGCATCCGGCATTGCTCAACGCCGATTCCTACTCACTGGCGGTATCAATGCTCGATCAGGCACGGACACACCGGGAAACGTTCTTGCTCAATCTCGCTCGCATTCAGAACGGCTTGAAAAACACCAACAGGCTTGGCTTCATCGACGGCTCGTTGCGACTCAAACTGAGCAAGGCACCGATCTGATAAAAAGCGGATTGGCAGGCGCGCGCATTGTGTTCTAATTCGCGCGCCTTTTTTTGTCCCTTTGTCCCAGGAATCGTTACTCATGAGTCAGCCCGCAACCAAAGTCCTCGTCATTGGTTACGTCTGGCCGGAACCTCGCTCCTCCGCCGCGAGCGGACATGTGATGCAGATTCTCGAGACGTTCCTGCGACAAGGCTGGCAAGTTACCTTTGCCAGCCCGGCCGGTACCGGTGAGCACCGCGCCGATCTGACTGCGCTGGGCATTCACGAAGTACCGATCGAACTGAACAACAGCAGTTTCGATGTGTTTATCAGTGAACTGGCCCCGGACATCGTGTTGTTCGACCAGTTCATGATCGAAGAACAGTTCGGTTGGCGAGTGGAGAAACACTGCCCCGCTGCCTTGCGCGTTCTGGAAACGTCGGACCTGCAGAGCCTGCGGCATGCTCGACACCAGCGCTTGAAAGATCGACTGAAGCTCAGCGACGACGCCAACGATTTCCGAGGATTGTTTGCCCCGGCGCTCGCCGAAGAGTTCGAACTGATGGCCGAAACCGATCTGGCCAAGCGCGAGATCGCCGCGCTTTATCGTTGCGATCTGAACCTGATGATCTCGCCAGTGGAAATCGAGTTGCTGGTGCAACAGTTCAAGCTGCCACCGGAGTTGTTGCACTGGTGTCCGTTGATGGTCGAACCACTCGGCACACCGTCAAAACCCTTCGAGGAGCGCGCGCACTTCCTCAGTATCGGCAATTTCCGTCACGCCCCGAACTGGGACGCCGTTCTGTGGCTGAAGACGACAGTCTGGCCGCTGATTCGCGATCAACTGCCCAAGGCACAATTACATGTCTACGGCGCGTATACGCCGCCCAAGGCAACAGCGCTGCACAATGCGTCCCAGGGTTTTCACATCATGAACTGGGCGGAGGATGCATTGCAGGTCATGTCCGATGCCCGGATTTGCCTGGCCCCCCTGCGTTTCGGCGCCGGCATCAAGGGCAAGCTGATCGATGCCATGCTCTGCGGAACGCCCAGCGTGACGACGCCGATCGGTGCTGAGGGGATGCACGCGGATCATCTCTGGCCAGGAGCCGTGACGCAGTCGGCGCGGGCGTTCGCCGATGCAGCGGTTCAGCTCTACAAGGACGAGGTTCTGTGGCAAACAGTTCAAACTCAAGGAACCACGCTATTGCGTGATCGCTATCAACAAGCGATTCATGGCCCTGCTCTTATTGAGAAAATAAAATATTGCCGTGAACATCTGGCGCAACTAAGAAAAAACAACTTTACAGGCAGCATGTTGCGTCATCACGCACACAAGAGTACTCAGTACATGGCGCAGTGGATCGAAGCAAAAAACCGGAACACATGACACGACGGAAAACTATAAAAACAATCTCCAATAACTTGTATCAATCCACCAATAGCCATAAAAAAAGTTAAACGCTATAAACATCCTGCAAGTGCCATTCAAACAAAAAGTTTGGATGATCAACTAATCTTTAATTCAAGCAGGATGCATAAATGAGCACCAATAACTGGATGGGCGCAACGCCCGCCATTGATACACTGACAATCGCTGAACTGACATTGCCCGGCACCCACAACGCAGGCAGTGACTGGCGCGCCGACTACCCGCTCTCCCCGTCTCGCCATTGGCTGGTATGTCAGCACGATACCTTTTACGCCCAACTGCACAATGGTTCCAGAGCGCTGGATATTCGCCTGAGCTATGAAGCCAGTGCGGAAGGTCCAAAAAAATTCATTCTTCACCATAATGGTTTTCGAAACTCTCGGACATTAGGGCAACTGATCAACGACGTAGAACTTTTTCTGCAAAAAAACCCTGACGAGTTCATTGTTCTTGATTTCCACAAACTTGATGGCAAAGACTTCGACCACGACTACTTCAATAAAATAATGAGCAGTTTTCTCGGGCATCGACTGATCCCGCGCTGGAACGCGGCCCTGAGCCTGCGGGAGCTGAAGCGCGCCAGCCCGCAACAGCGAGTGTTCGCTGCCGGTCCAGGCATAGAACTTGATCACACGATATTCCACGATTATGTAAGCCATAAGTGGTCAGGCACCGATACGACTACGCCTGACGAGCTGAAGGCGTTCATCGGTAGTGTCATGCAGAATCCACCGGGCTCCTGGCGTCCCTGGTCGTTGTCCGCCACCAGTTATACCTACCTGGGCGGTCCCGTCGACATCCATGACCAGTTGAACGAATGGTTCGATCTGGACAACAGTGACTGGGCATTGAAGTGCAACATCATCAATGTCGACTTCATCGAAGAGTCGGACCTGGTAGAGATTTGCCGGATTGCCAACTTGATGAAAGCCCGAGAACGGGCGCTCTGAGCGGCAATGGAAACTGGCGCAACCGACGAGGAACGAGGCATGATCACCGGGCGATAACAATAAAAGCGCTCTGCCATGACCCGAACAGCCCGCGTGACTGACCCTTCTTATGAGCTGATGGATGACCACAACGGGTTGTCCATCATCTATCGCCAGCACGGTTTCCCCTGCCCGCTGGTGCGCTGGCATTTTCACAAGGAGTACGAACTGCACCTGATCGTCGCCAGTTCGGGCAAGGTGTTCATCGGCGACTACATCGGCAACTTCTATCCACAGACCCTGTTCCTGACCGGCCCGAATCTGCCGCATAACTGGATCAGCCAGGTGGCCGAAGATGAAGTGGTCGAGAAACGCGACATGCTGGTCAACTTCACCGATGAACTGTTCGAAAGCGGCCATCAGGTATTCGCCGAACTCAAGACCCTGGCACCGCTGCTCGAACGTGCGCAGTACGGCATCGAATTCCGCTCGCCGCAGACAATTCGCCAGGCCATGACCCTGATGCAACGCATCGCCGATTCAACCGGCATCACCCGTCTCGGGCACTTTTTCATCCTGATGGAATTGCTGGCGGCGTGCGACGACTACCAACTGCTGTCCGGCGCAACCACCCCGCAACTGGCCGACGAGCACAACATCGACCGCACCAACCGCGCGGTGGATTACATCTTCGCCCACTACGCCCGCGAGCTACCCCTTGAGGAAGTCGCCGAGCACCTGGGCATGAAACCCACCTATTTCAGCCGCGTGTTCAAGCAGGCCACCGGGCGCAATTTCATCGAATTCGTCAATCGCCTGCGCATCAGCAAATCCTGCGAGTTACTGGCCGATGGCGACAAACCGGTGACCGAGGTGTGTTTCGAGTCGGGCTTCAACAATATTTCCAATTTCAATCGGCGCTTTCAGCAGCTCAAAGGCATGACGCCATCGCATTACCGGCGGCTGGTGGTGCAGCGCCTGACCGAGCAAAACCACGGCTGAGCAGGAAAATCTGTACGGTTTCGCGCCCTTCGCCATGCTGAAACGCCCTTCCCTGCGGTTATCGCGCCAATCCCGAGTGCAAAAAAGTATCGATTCAAGTGCTAGGGATGATTTGTCAGCCCTTCGTCAGAAGGCTGTAATCAGTGCACATTCTTCCCCCGCCGGAAGAACACAAAAACAATAACTGTCCTTCTGCCCCCCGCCGGGTGCAGAAAAGGAGTGCACGATGCAACCCACTGCAAAAGCTCTGCTGGCCCTCACCTGCATGACCCTCAGCAGCGTCAGCCTTGGCGCCCAGACCCTGACCATCGCCACCGTCAATAACAGCGACATGATCCGCATGCAAAAGCTCTCGAAAACCTTCGAGACCGAGCATCCGGACATCAAGCTCAATTGGGTGGTGCTGGAAGAAAACGTCCTGCGTCAGCGCCTGACCACCGACATCGCCACCCAAGGCGGTCAGTTCGACGTGTTGACCATCGGCATGTACGAAGCCGCACTCTGGGGGGCCAAGGGTTGGCTGGAGCCGATGAAGGATCTGCCGGCCAGCTACGCCCTCGATGATGTGTTCCCGTCCGTACGCGAAGGCCTGTCAGTCAAGGGTTCGCTGTACGCCCTGCCGTTCTACGCCGAAAGCTCGATCACCTATTACCGCACCGACCTGTTCAAGGACGCCGGCCTGACCATGCCGGAGCGCCCGACCTGGGAACAGATCGCCGGCTTCGCCGAAAAGCTCACCCACAAGGACAAGGAACAGTACGGCATCTGCCTGCGTGGCAAGGCTGGTTGGGGGGAAAACATGGCGCTGATCACCACCGTGGCCAACGCCTATGGCGCGCGCTGGTTCGATGAGCAATGGAAACCGGAATTCAGCGGTCCGGAATGGAAAAACGCGCTGAACTTCTACGTCGACACCATGAAGAAATCCGGCCCGCCGGGCGCCTCCAGCAACGGTTTCAACGAGAACCTCGCCCTGTTCAACAGCGGCAAATGTGCGATCTGGGTCGATGCCAGCGTCGCCGGCTCGTTCGTCACCGACAAGACCCAAAGCAAGGTCGCCGATCACGTCGGCTTCACCTACGCGCCGCATCAGGTCACCGACAAAGGCTCGGCCTGGTTGTACTCGTGGGCGCTGGCGATTCCGACCAGCTCCAAGGCCAAGGACGCCGCCAAGCAATTCAGCGCCTGGGCTACCTCCAAAGAGTACGGCGAACTGGTCGCCAAGACCGACGGCATCGCCAACGTACCGCCGGGCACTCGCGCCTCGACCTACAGCGACGCTTACATGAGCGCCGCACCGTTTGCCAAAGTCACGCTGGAATCACTGAAAGCGGCCGACCCGAGCAAACCGACCCTCAAACCGGTGCCGTACATCGGCATTCAACTGGTGACCATTCCCGAGTTTCAGGGGATCGGCACACAGGTCGGCAAGCTGTTCTCCGCCGCACTGATCGGCCAGACCACGGTCGACCAAGCGCTGACCGCCGCCCAGCAAACCACCGAACGCGAGATGAAGCGCGCGGGTTATCCGAAGTAATCCTGCGCATTTCCATGTGGGAGCGAGCCTGCTCGCGATAGCGGTAATCCGGTCTCAATAAATGTGGCGGATGGACCACCCTCATCGCGAACAGGCTCGCTCCCAGAGTGGATCGAGTCTGCCTTTTAAAACGGTTGTGATCACCATGAATACTTCAACTGCCAAAGCCCACATCGACCTGTCGCAGCCCCGGCGCAAAAGCCGCGTGGCCAATCCCGGCTGGTTCCTGGTCAGCCCTTCGGTGGCCCTGTTGCTGCTGTGGATGATCGTGCCGCTGGGCATGACCGTCTATTTCTCGATGATCCGCTACAACCTGCTCGACCCGGGCACCAACGAATTCGTCGGGCTGGAAAACTTCACCTACTTTCTGACCGACTCCGGCTTCATGCCCGGTGCCACCAACACCTTATTGCTGGTAGGCAGCGTGCTGTTGATCAGCGTGGTGTTCGGCGTGTTGATCAGTGCGTTGCTGGAAGCCAGCGAATTCTTCGGTCGCGGCATCGTGCGAGTGATGCTGATTTCGCCGTTCTTCATCATGCCCACGGTCGGTGCGCTGATCTGGAAGAACCTGATTTTCCATCCGGTGTCCGGGATCCTCGCCTACCTCTGGAAACTGTTCGGCGCGCAGCCGGTGGACTGGCTGGCGCACTACCCGCTGCTGTCGATCATCATCATTGTCTCGTGGCAATGGCTGCCCTTCGCGATCCTGATCCTGATGACCGCCATGCAGTCCCTCGACCAGGAACAGAAAGAAGCCGCGCGCCTCGATGGCGCTGGCCCGATCGCGATCTTCTGGCACCTGACCCTGCCGCACCTGGCGCGGCCGATTGCCGTGGTGGTGATGATCGAAACCATCTTCCTGCTGTCGGTGTTCGCCGAAATCTTCACTACCACCAACGGCGGCCCCGGCTACGCGTCGACCAACCTCGCCTACCTGATCTACAACCAGGCGCTGGTGCAGTTCGACGTCGGGATGGCCTCGGCCGGCGGCCTGATCGCCGTGGTCATCGCCAACATCGCCGCGATCATTCTGGTGCGGATGATCGGCAAAAACCTGACTGACAAAGCCTGAGGCCTGCCATGACTCTTCAACAATCCCGCCGGCTGCAAAGCCTGCTGCTCGGCACGCTGGCCTGGGCCATCGCGATCATCATTTTCTTCCCGATCTTCTGGATGGTGCTGACCAGTTTCAAGACCGAAATCGACGCTTTCGCCACGCCGCCGCAGTTCATCTTCACGCCGACGCTGGAGAACTACCTGCACATCAACGAGCGCAGCGACTACTTCAGTTTTGCCTGGAACTCGGTGGTGATTTCCTTCAGCGCCACGGCTCTTTGCCTGCTGATCGCGGTGCCGGCGGCCTACTCGATGGCGTTCTACGAAACCCAGCGCACCAAAGGCACGCTGCTGTGGATGCTCTCCACCAAGATGCTGCCTCCGGTGGGTGTGCTGATGCCGATCTACCTGCTGGCCAAGAGTTTCGGCCTGCTCGACACGCGCATCGCGCTGATCGTGATCTACACGCTGATCAACCTGCCGATCGTGGTCTGGATGGTTTACACCTACTTCAAGGACATCCCCAAGGACATCCTCGAAGCCGCCCGCCTCGACGGCGCCACCCTCGCCCAGGAAATGCTCCGCGTGCTGTTGCCGATCGCCAAGGGCGGCCTGGCTTCGACCGTACTGCTCTCGCTGATCCTGTGCTGGAACGAGGCGTTCTGGTCGTTGAACCTGACCTCGTCCAAAGCCGCGCCACTGACCGCGTTGATCGCTTCCTACTCAAGCCCCGAAGGCTTGTTCTGGGCCAAGTTGTCGGCCGTCTCGACCCTGGCCTGCGCGCCGATCCTGATCTTCGGCTGGATCAGCCAGAAACAACTGGTGCGCGGCCTGTCGTTCGGTGCCGTGAAATAAGAACTCGCATGAGGAGCGCCACCATGGCCAACCTGAAAATCAAGAATCTGCAAAAAGGCTTCGAAGGTTTTTCCATCATCAAGGGCATCGACCTTGAAGTGAACGACAAGGAATTCGTGGTGTTCGTCGGCCCGTCGGGCTGCGGCAAATCCACCCTGTTGCGACTGATCGCAGGCCTTGAAGAGGTCAGCGGCGGCACCATCGAACTGGATGGGCGCGACATCACTGAAGTCAGCCCGGCCAAGCGTGATCTGGCGATGGTGTTCCAGACCTACGCGCTGTACCCGCACATGACCGTGAAGAAAAACATGTCGTTCGCCCTCGATCTGGCCGGCGTGCCGAAAGCTGAAGTCGAGAAGAAAGTCGGCGAAGCGGCGCGCATTCTCGAACTCGGACCGATGCTCGAGCGCAAGCCAAAACAGTTGTCCGGCGGCCAGCGTCAGCGCGTGGCCATCGGCCGGGCGATCGTGCGCAACCCGAAAATCTTCCTGTTCGACGAGCCGCTGTCCAACCTCGACGCCGCCTTGCGGGTGCAGATGCGTCTGGAACTGCTGCGCCTGCACAAAGATTTGAAAGCCACGATGATCTACGTGACCCACGATCAGGTCGAAGCCATGACCATGGCCGACAAGGTCGTGGTGCTCAATGGCGGCAAGATCGAACAGGTCGGCTCGCCGCTGGAGCTGTATCACCACCCCGCCAACCTGTTCGTCGCCGGGTTCCTCGGCACGCCGAAAATGGGTTTCCTCAAAGGCCAGATCGCCCGTATCGACGGCGCGAGCTGCGAAGTCTCGCTGGACGCCGGCACCCGCATCACCCTGCCGTTCAACGCGTCGAACCTGAGCGTCGGCAGCGCCGTGACTCTCGGCATTCGCCCGGAACATCTGGAACTGGCGCAAGCGGGCGATTGCACCCTGCAAGTTACCGCCGACGTCAGCGAACGACTGGGCAGCGACACCTTCTGCCACGTCAAGACCAACGCCGGCGAAGCCCTGACCATGCGCGTGCGCGGTGATCTGGCGAGCCGTTACGGCGAACAACTGAACCTGCACCTGGACGCCTCCCACTGCCATCTGTTCGATGCCAACGGCGTGGCGCTGACCCGCCCGTTGCGCGCGGCCGCCTGATTTCGAGACTGACCCGATGAAACTGAACCAGCAAAACCTCAACCGCCTGGCCGCCGAAGTGAAACTGCCGGCCTACAGCCTCAGCGACACCCGCCAAGGCATCGCCCACATTGGCGTCGGCGGCTTCCACCGCGCGCATCAGGCGTATTACACCGATGCGCTGATGAACACCGGCGAAGCACTGGACTGGGCGATTTGCGGCGTTGGCCTGCGCGCCGAAGACCGCCGCGCCCGCGACGATCTCAAGGAGCAGGACTACCTGTTCACCCTGTTCGAACTGGGCGACAGCGACGACACCGAAGTCCGGGTCATCGGCGCGATCCGCGACATGCTGCTGGCCGAGGACAGCGCCCAGGCGCTGATCGACAAACTCGCCGATCCGCAGATCCGCATCGTCTCGCTGACCATCACCGAGGGCGGTTATTGCATCGACGACAGCAACGGCGAATTCATGGCGCACCTGCCGCAGATTCAGCACGACCTGACGAACCCGCAACAGCCGAAAACCGTGTTCGGTTTCCTCTGTGCGGCGTTGGCCAAGCGGCGTGCGGCGGGCACTCCGGCGTTCACGGTGATGTCGTGCGATAACCTGCCGCACAACGGCGCGGTGACCCGCAAGGCACTGTTGGCCTTTACTGCTTCGCTGGATCCGGACCTGCACGACTGGATCGACGCCAACGTCAGCTTCCCCAACGCCATGGTCGATCGCATCACGCCGATGACCAGCATCGCCCATCGCCTGCAACTGGCGGACAAGCACGCCGTCGATGACGCCTGGCCGGTGGTCTGCGAACCGTTTGTGCAATGGGTGCTGGAGGACAAGTTCGTCAACGGCCGCCCGGCCTGGGAAAAGGTCGGCGTGCAGTTCACCGACGATGTTTCCCCCTACGAAGAGATGAAGATCAAACTGCTCAACGGTAGCCATCTGGCGCTGACTTACCTGGGCTTTTTGAAGGGTTACCGCTTCGTTCACGAAACCATGAACGACCCGCTGTTCGTGCGCTACATGCGCGCCTATATGGACCTGGACGTGACTCCGCAGCTGGCGCCGGTGCCGGGCATCGACCTCACCGAGTACAAGGACACGCTGGTGGCGCGGTTCTCCAATCAGGCGATTGCCGATCAGCTTGAACGGGTTTGCTCCGATGGCTCGTCGAAGTTTCCCAAGTTCACCATTCCGACGATCAATCGGTTGATTGCCGATGGGCGCGAGACCAAACGCGCGGCCTTGGTGGTGGCGGCCTGGGCCCTTTACCTGAAGGGCGTGGATGAAAATGGCGACACTTATTCGATTCCTGATCCTCGGGCGGCGTTCTGTCAGGGGTTGGTGGCAGAGGATGCTTTGATCACTGAGCGGTTATTGGGGGTTGAGGAGATTTTCGGGGTGGCGATACCGCGTTCGCCAGAGTTTGTTGCGGCGTTCGAGTGGTGCCTGAATAGCTTGCGTGAAGAAGGCGTCACTCGGACTCTCGAGCGTATTCTGGCCTGAAAAGCCCCTCACCCCAGCCCTCTCCCAGAGGGAGAGGGAGCCGATCGAGGTGCACTGTTGAGGTACATCGACCTGAACGTTTTGAGTCGAACTCAGGTTTTGAAACCGATACAAATCTGCTCCCTTTCCCCCCTCTCCCCTCTGGGGAGAGGGTTGGGGTGAGGGGTGGCTTTAGAAGTCGCCAAAAAACCAACAGGTTCACACCATGCACAAACAACAACTATTCCTCGGCATCGACTGCGGCACCCAAGGCACCAAAGCCATCATCCTCGACGCTGTCAGCGGTCAGGTTCTCGGCCAGGGCGCCGCTGCCCACACGATGATCAGCGGCGCCAACGGCCGTCGCGAACAGGACACCGCGCAATGGCTGGAAGCCTTCGCCCTCGCCACCCGCCGCGCTTTATTGGCGGCAAATATCGACGGCCAGTCGATCCAGGGCATCGGCGTTTCCGGCCAGCAACACGGCCTGGTGCTGCTCGACGACCAAGGCCAGGTCCTGCGCCCGGCCAAGCTCTGGTGCGACACCGAAACCACGCCTGAAAACGATCGCCTGCTGACTCACCTGGGCGGTGAACAAGGCTCGCTGGAACGCCTCGGCGTGGTCATCGCGCCGGGCTACACCGTCTCCAAACTGGTGTGGACCAAGGAACAGCATCCGGACGTGTTCGCCCGCATCGCACGAATTCTGTTGCCCCACGACTACCTGAATTTCTGGCTCACCGGCCGTGCGTGCAGCGAATACGGCGATGCGTCCGGCACCGGCTATTTCAACGTGCGCACCCGCCAATGGGATCTGCAGCTGCTGCGCGACATCGACGCCAGTGGCCGTCTGCAATCCGCGCTGCCCGAGCTGATCGACGCCCATCAAGCGGTGGGCACGATCCTGCCGGCGGTTGCCGAGCAACTGGGCATCAACCCCAACGCACAGGTCTCCAGCGGTGGCGGCGACAACATGATGGGCGCCATCGGTACCGGCAATATTCAGCCGGGCGCGATCACCATGAGCCTCGGTTCTTCCGGCACGGTGTACGCCTACGCCGAAGCGCCGAAGGTCAGCCCGGATGCGTCGGTCGCGACCTTCTGTTCGTCGAGCGGTGGCTGGCTGCCGTTGATCTGCACCATGAACCTGACCAACGCCACCGGCGCGATCCGCGAACTGTTCGACCTCGATCTCGACGCCTTCAACGCCTTGGTGGCCCAGGCCCCGATCGGCGCCGAGGGCGTGAGCATGCTGCCATTCCTCAACGGCGAACGCGTGCCTCCCCTGCCCCATGCCACCGGCAGCCTGCATGGCCTGACGATCGATAACCTGACGCAAGCCAATCTGTGCCGCGCCGCCGTCGAAGGCACCACCTTCGGCCTGCGTTATGGACTGGATCTGTTGCGCCAGAATGGTTTACAAAGCCGCAGCATTTGCCTGATCGGCGGCGGTTCGAAAAGCGCGGTGTGGCGGCAGATCGTCGCCGACATCATGAACACTCCGGTGATCTGCACCGAGCAAAGCGAAGCCGCAGCGCTGGGCGCGGCGATTCAGGCGGCGTGGTGCAAGTCGTGGTCGAACGGCCACGAAGACACCCTGGCCGATCTGTGCCAGCGCTGCGTGAAGCTCGACCTGAACAGTGAAACCCTGCCGGTTGCCGCGAATGTCGCGGCGTTCCAGCAGGCCTATGAACGCTATCGACTGCATGTCGCAACCTTATAAAGAGCAAACAACTATGTACCTGGTGTGTGGCGAAGCGCTGTTCGATTTCTTCAGCGAAGACGATGCCGGCGGGCAGGCGTCGAAAGTCAATTTCAAGGCGATTGCCGGTGGCTCGCCGTTCAACGTGGCGGTGGGTTTGCGCCGACTGGGCGTGGATTCGGCGCTGTTCGGCGGGTTGTCCACCGACTACCTCGGACGACGCTTGCAGCAAGTGTTGCAGGATGAAGGCGTACACCCGGATTATCTGGTCGATTTCGCTGCACCGACCACGCTGGCGATGGTCGCGGTGGGCGCCAATGGCTCGCCGCATTACAGCTTCCGTGGCGAAGGTTGCGCCGACCGCCAGTTGAGCCTGGCGCACCTGCCGACGCTGGGCCCTGAAGTGCGCGGTTTGCACTTCGGTTCCTTCTCGCTGGTGGTGCAGCCGATTGCCGATACCTTGCTTGCGCTGGTGCAGCGTGAAAGCGGCAAACGCCTGATCAGCCTCGACCCGAACGTGCGCCTCAACCCCGAGCCGAACATCGACCTTTGGCGCGAACGAATCGCTACGCTGGTGCCGTTGGCGGACTTGATCAAAGTCAGCGACGAAGACTTGAGCCTGCTGTACCCCGAACAAGATACGGCGCGCGTCATCGAAGGCTGGTTGCAGCATCGCTGCCAGGTGGTGTTCCTGACCCGTGGCGGTGAAGGCGCGACCGTGTTCAGCCGTGCCCACGGTTCATGGTCGGTGCCGGCTAGCTCGGTGAAAATTGCCGATACCGTCGGCGCCGGCGATACCTTCCAGGCCGCGCTGATCACCTGGCTGACCGAACATGAACTGGACTCGGTGGAAGGCGTGCAGCACCTGAGCCGCGAACAGATCGACGGCATGCTCAGGTTTGCCGTACAGGCCGCCGCCCTTACATGCAGTAAAACAGGTCCGGATTTGCCTTATCGCCACCAGTTGACCTGACCGCGTAGACTGGCGCCCTTTTTTGCACGACGGGATGACGGCTTTTGAATTCGCGGCGCACGGTTGGACTGTTGGTATTGGCGGCACTGTTGAGCGGTTGCGGAACATCGCCACCGCGCTCGCCGGAAAACCTCTGCGAGATTTTCCGCGAAAAGAGTGATTGGTACGACGCGGCGCAAGTTACGCAAAAGCGCTGGGGCGTACCGATCCAGGTGCCGTTCGCGATCATGTATCAGGAGTCCGGTTACCGCTACGACGCCAAGACGCCGCGCAAATACCTGTTGTGGGTGATCCCGTGGGGCCGGGTTTCGACGGCCTCGGGCTATGCCCAAGCCAAGGATGAAGTCTGGGCCGATTACCAGAAAAGCACCGGTCGCTACGGCGCCGATCGTGAAGACTTCGACGACGCCATCGACTTCGTTGGCTGGTACATGGACAAGACCACCTCGATCAACGGCGTGTACAAGTACGACGCCTACAACCAGTACCTCAACTACCACGAAGGCTGGGGCGGCTTTCGCCAGAAGACCTACGCCAGCAAGGCGTGGCTGATGCCGGTGGCGCGCAAGGTGCAGAACCGCTCGGACATGTACGGCCAGCAATACGCGGCGTGCAAGGATGATTTGAATCGCGGGTTCTGGAGCCGGTTCTGGCATTGGCTCTGATCCCAAGCCAAAAAAACCATCACGAGTTAACTCGCGATGGTTTTTTTTGGCGCGGATTTACAACACCGAAAAGTTGTAACTCACAATCAACCGGGTCTCATCCACGTCCCGGGCAAACTTCTCGTAGTTCGTCCGGTACGTCGCATTACGCAAACGCAGGCTGACGTCCTTGAACGTGCCGGTCTGAATCACGTACTTCAACTCGCTGTCGCGTTCCCACTCTTTGCCTTCCTGATCGCTGCCCGGAACTTTGATGTGATCACCGTTCACGTAACGGGTCAGGAAGCTCAGGCCGTTGATGCCGATCGCCTTGAAGTCATAGTCGTAACGCAACTGCCAGGAACGTTCCTGCGCGGCGGCGAAGTCGTTGACCTGCACGTAGTTCACCAGATACGGGTTGCTGCCATCCAGATACGGCATCGAATTGTCGCCGTTCATGCGCTGCCAGCCGGCGCTGAAAGTGTGACCGCTGATGCCGTAGGACAGCATGCCGCTCAAGGCGCGGTTGTCGATGGAGCCCGCTTTGGCATCGCCGCTGTCGGCGCTTTTCAGCAAACGCAGATCGGCTTTCAACACGCCGTCACCCAGCGGCTGATTGGCCAACAGCCCCACGAAATGCTGGCGATAGATGTCTTCCAGCTCGGCGTAGTGGTACTGCGCGGTCAGGCGATCGTTGATCTTGTAGTCGAAGCCGTACATGTCGAAATGATCGGCGGTGGTGTTGCAGGCATAGCGCTTGTTCTTGCAGTGCACGCGGATGTCTTGCGAATCGCTCGAGTCCCGGGCGGTGTACTTGTCCAGACGCGCGGCCATGAAGGTCAGGTCCTTCACCTCTTTGGAGGTCAGCATCGCACCGTTGAACATGGTCGGCAGCAGGCGACCGTCGTTGTACTTGAGCAACGGCAGATCCGGCAGCAGTGCGCCGTATTTCAGCACCGTGTCCGAGACTTTGACCTTGGCGGTCAGGCCCATTTTCGCGTACTGACCTTTCGAGCCGCGCGGGTTGTCGCCGCTGGACGGCAACAAGCCGCTGTTGCTGCGATCCGGGCTGGAATCGAGCTGGAATCCCGCCATGCCCAGCGCATCGATCCCGAAACCGACGGTGCCTTCGGTGTAGCCCGATTGCAGATTGAGAATGAAACCCTGCGCCGACTCTTCGCGCTTGGACGCGCCCTGATCACTGGAGGTGTGCCCGTCACGGAAATCGCGGTTGAAGTACACCGTGCGCGACTCGATCTTCGCCGTGGTGTCTTCGAAAAAATCGCTGGCCTGGACCTGTGCGGTAAAACCGGCGCACAGCACAAAGGCTCCGAAGCCAAGCGACTGGCGCGGGGTGATGAGGGGAAATGGGGGACGCATTGAAAACTCCAACAGAACAACGATTGCGCAGAGGCGCAAACAACCAGAAATAGCTCCCGTCCCGGACCAGTTAAGAACCGGGAGGCAGTGAACACGCGGGGGTGAACGGCAATGATGGCAGATGGCTTTGACGTGCTACAGGCGACTTTAGTCTGAAACTGACTGGTTGTTCCTGGACGCTGCATTCGGCGTCCGCGGCAGATTGGTCCGTCCGAAAGTGCCTGTTTTACTGGGCCCAACCGTGGGCCTAAGGGTTTTCCCTATGGGTTCGGACCGCAGCATCTACGGCATTTGCGCCTTGAACGAGGCCGTTTAATCCTGCACCATCCGCCCACGCTAATCCAAAGGACGGAAAACAAGGCATGCTGGACGCCAATGCTACCCACATTACCCTCACGCTCGAAGGCGCTTCCGCCGACCTGCAAGTCCTCAGTTTCACCGGTCGCGAAGCCCTCAACGAACCGTTCCGTTTCGACCTCGAACTGGTCAGCGCCCGTCCCGACCTCAATCTTGAAGAACTCCTGCACAAGCCTGGCTGCCTGACCTTCGGCGCCACTGGCGAGGGCACGATTCATGGCCTGGTGTATCGCATCGAACAAGGCGATTCCGGCAAGACCCTGACCCGTTACAGCCTGAGCCTGGTGCCGCAACTGGCCTACCTGCGGCACAACCATGACCAGCAGATTTTCCAGAACCTCACCGTGCCGAAGATCATCGCCCAGGTGCTGGAAGAACGCGGGATTCTGGGCAATGCCTACAGCTTCCAGCTCGGCGCCGAATACCCGGAACGCGACTACTGCGTGCAGTACGACGAATCCGACCTGCATTTCATCCAGCGTCTGTGCGAAGAGGAAGGCATTCACTTCCACTTCCAGCACAGCAGCAGCGGCCACAAACTGGTGTTCGGCGACGACCAGACCGTGTTCCGCAAACTGAAACCGGTCAACTACCAGCAAGACTCCGGCATGACCGCCGACAAACCGGTGATCAAGCGCTTCAACCTGCGCCTGGAAACCCGTACCAGCCGCGTCAGCCGCCGCGACTACGATTTCGAAAAACCGAAGATCCTGCCCGAAGGCGCCGCTAAATCCGAGTTCATGCCGGACCTGGAAGACTACGACTACCCCGGCCGCTTCACCACGCGCGAGCGCGGCAAATTCCTCTCGACCCGCGCGCTGGAACGCCATCGCAGCGACTACAAACTCGCCGAAGGCAAAGGTGACGAGCCGACCCTGACCAGCGGCCACTTCATGACCCTGGCCGAACACCCGCGCGCCGAATGGAACGATCTGTGGCTGTTGCTGGAAGTCTTCCACGAAGGCAAACAGCCGCAAGTGCTGGGCGAAAACGTCACCAGCGACGTCACCGACAACAAAAGCGATTTCCACCAGGGCTACCGCAACAGCTTCGTGGCCACCCCGTGGGACGCCCACTACCGCCCTGCCCTCGAACACCCGAAACCGAAAGTCCTCGGCAGCCAGACCGCCATCGTCACCGGCCCCGCTGGCGAAGAAATCCACTGCGACCAGTACGGCCGCGTGAAAGTGCAATTCCACTGGGACCGCGACGGCCAGGCCGACGACAAGACCACCTGCTGGCTGCGCGTCGCCAGCGGCTGGGCCGGCGCAGCCTACGGCGGCATCGCCATTCCACGGATCGGCATGGAAGTGCTGGTGACCTTCCTCGAAGGCGACCCCGACCAACCGTTGGTGACCGGTTGCCTGTACCACAAGGAAAACGTCGTCCCCTACGCCCTGCCGGCGAACAAGACCCGCAGCACCTTCAAGACCCTAAGTTCACCGGGCGGCAAGGGCTACAACGAATTCCGCATCGAAGACAAGAAAGGCGCGGAACAGATCTACATCCACGCCCAGCGCGACTGGGACGAGAACATCGAGCACGACCAGAAAATCCGCGTCGGCAACGAACGGCATGACACGGTTGAAGCCAACACGTACAGCGAGTTCAAGGTCGAAGAACACCGCATCACTCACTTGAATCGCATCAGTGAAATGCGTGCCAACGATCACCTGACCGTCGCCGTGACCCAGCACCTCAAGGTCGGCACGGCGCAACTGGTCGAAGCGGGAACCGAGATCCACTACTACGCCGGCCAGAAAGTCGTGATCGAAGGCGCAATGGAACTGACCGCCAAGGCCGGCGGCAGCTTCGTCAAAGCCGATGCCGGCGGCGTGACCATCAGTGGTGCCGAAGTGAAGATCAACACCGGCGGCGCGCCGGGCGTGGGAACACCGGCAGCGCCGTTGTTGCCGGGGCCGATGAAGGTGGTGGATGCGGATAAGGCTGGGAAAGTCCCGATTCCGCTGCCTAAACGACTGAATGAATCCGGTATCACGCCGCTGTGCGGAAAACAGAGTAACGGCGCTTGCAGCCGTAAGGATTGCACATGCATGTAAAAGCGCTGAGTGCTTTGTTGGCGGCTCCGCGCCACACATTCGAACAGCTACCCCGAGAGAGCGCCGGCTCGACACTGTGTTTCATCATTGACCGTACCCGTCAGCCTGACACCATGAGCCGCCTCTATCGCATCGGCGAGCCTATCGACTCCCAAGGCCTGTTTCTCGCCACCGATTTCGCTGAAATGGCCAATGACGGCCCGTTATGGCTGATCGCGCCTTGGGGCAGTCGCCTGGCTGCCGAAGCAGCAAAACTCTGCGAAGAAGATTACGCCGGCATTGCACTCATCACTGATGAGCCGGCCAAGGCACTGGCCCATGCTCGCTGGCTGCTGCGTGCCAACGATGGGTCCGGCGGTCAAAGCCTTCTGAGTTACCAAAAGCCAAGCCTTTGGGCCGCATTGGCCTATACCGCAGACGAAACTTCGCATCAGTTATTCGGCCCATGGCAACGCGTCTACAGCCCTGCCCCGGTTCACTTTGGCAGCAGTCGGGGCCATTGGCTAAGCTGGCGCAGCGTTTCGGAACTTGAATGGCTGGGCGACGTCTCAGCGTTCAACCTGCCACCAGCAGCGCCAAAGGTTCAGGAATATCTGGGCTGGGTTTATTGGGTTGATGAGCATTACGCCATCTATGGCGAACCCACTGACGAGGAACTGCCCAACCTCGTCGAAAACCTCAATGTACTGGTTGCCCACAACATTTATGAAGGTCGTCATTTACTGAAGCTGGGCCAGATCACCAACGGCCCGCTGCTCGAAGCGCAGCCTCAGGCAATGACCATCCTGCAATCCAGGGAAGAGTCGTTCATCAAGGTTCAGCAGCTGCAGCAACTCTCCACCAGCGCTGCCTGATGACCCCGTCCGCGTAAAGAATGAATGGAAGCGAAATGGAAACTGGTATTTCGAAAGCCCCCAAGGAAAATCTCAACGGTCCAACTGCAAATGCATCGACCCAAACAGCAGCGGTTGAGAGCAAGCCAGCGCTGGAGCTTGATCCGCAGCCCAAAGCGCCTGACAGTTGTTCCAACGCGTTCGACAAGGTAAAGACACCTTGCTCGACGTCCTATGGTGAGGTGATTTACGCCACCAAGGAAAAAATGTTCTATCTATTGCCAGAACGTGCTGCCAGCTCGATCAAAGAAGCGATGAATGAACTTGAACAACATATCAGCGTAAGCAAGTCTCCAGAAGAACGGCTCAAGGGGATGAACACCGCAGGGCTGCTGGAATACTTCCTTGAGCCAAAGCTGACTAACTTCCTGCAAGGCGAGCAAAAAAGCCGAATGCTGGAAATCGAAGCTCAGGAGCCGGATATCGCGCAACCCACGATGGCTATGCGCTTGAAGGCTGTCAGCCGAGAAGCCCGCAATAGTGCGGCGCTGGACAAGCAACCGGACCAGAGCGAATACGCTCGCAATCGGGAACTTGCCAATCAACAACAAGCGAGTCTGCTTGAAGCCAACTCTGATGGGCAGAAACTGCAGCGGCTCTACAGCGAATGGAAGAAGCTGAAAAACATCGCCGTCGCGCAAGCCAAAGTAGCAGGCTACACCTACGAAAGTGGCAACCTGTTTTCTCCGGGAGCACTCGAAGCGAGAAGTCGTGTACAGACCTATCTGAAGGCACGTTCGGCACTCACCTCCAGTGGCAAGCTGACGACTCTGAAAGAAGAAGACTTCCAAAAAAACAAAAAAGCCTATCTGGACGCGACTAACTGCGTAATCGATGGCAAAGCCCGGATGTGTGGCTATTTGAAGGAAGTCGCCAACGAGCGCAAGAAAGTCGAAAAAGACTTCGCCGCGTATATTGATTCGATCTTGAAAGTTGCTGACTACGGTTTGGCCCTGCCGGAGTTTGCACTCATTCCCGACACTGGCGATATCAGTGCAGGCATCGAGAAATTCAAGGCTTACCTTGAGATGGAACAGCAACAGATCAAGCTCACCGAGCAGATCCGTTCGAAATATAAAGCCTGGATTGACGCGAGCGGGCAGAACGTCGCGGCACCTACAGGTATCGTTGAAGCGGAGCAAGCAGAATGGCAGCGTATCCAGCAAGCTCGTCTGAAGCTTCGTGAAGACGCCGAGGCAGCAGTGGCTGCTGCCTTGCCATTACGTCACCTGTTATGGGAGCCCGAGCAGTTTCAACCGAAACCGGAAGAGCGCTTGGTCAAGGCAGGATTTCCTTTGCGCGAAGTCGCGCTTTTCAATAGCCCCAACAGTCCAGTCAAACACTTGAGCTTGCTCAATCTTGAAGGCATCACAAAGGTGCTGAAAAAAGACGCAAGCGAAATCGGTGCCGCTGCAAGCAAGGACTTGCAGAAACTTCCAGGTAACAGCAACGGAAAGGCAGAGTCGGACTCTGACGACAACCCCTTCCATGAATGGCTTCGTGAACAAGGCGCTTTGGCCATCAAGGACCAACAGAGCGACTGGTTTGATGAAAAAGGCTGGTTTGACGTTGAGATGTTCCACTCTTACTTGAAGTCAAAGAACTACAAGGTCGAAACGTTTGAGGATGCGGGGGCGCGCAAAGATTGGGGGCTCCGTCTTCGTCAGTTGCTTTTTAAGGAAGAAGTCAGAAGCTCGTTGCGTCTGTTCGACAACAGCCCTCAAGCTCAACTGGTTCGCTGCCTCACCCCACCGCAGTCATCAATTCACACCGCTACCAAAGTCAGCGGCCCAAGCTTCAGCGTTGCGGATAATTTCAAAGCCTCCGCCAAAGCCGAAGCAAGTCTGGGAATCGACCTCGCTCGCGGTGAGGTTGAATTGATGAAAATGGATCTTCCGGGGAGAGATCAAGCGAAAGACATCCTGGTGCCTTACCTGGATTATGAGAAAAACCGCAAAAATCTGAACCTGGGTCGGTTCTCGATTCACTTGGGCGCTAGAGCCTGGGGGTATACGGGTGCAACCCTCCTCCTTTCTTCCAGCGTGCAGTTGGGCCGCGCGAACGTGCAAGGCGGGCTCAACCTTCCGGAAATCACCGATGCAAAACGCGCGGATACCACCAATGCGACTGCCGCAACCGCGCGAAGTGAACCTGTACTTGAGGGCGACGCTGCCAAGGTTCGGGTGGAAGACGGCGCTAAAGCCCAATTCAATCTTTTTGCTGGGGTGCAAGCCGGGATTCTGCTGACCGGTGCCTTGAACTGGGCACCACCAAAAGACATAGCAGCCCTGCGCGCAGCGCCAACACCGGGAATGAGTAACAGCGTCAACAGCACGAAAGCCAGCCAATGGTCGAGTCTAGCGAGACTGACAGCTGGATTTACTGCCGCTTACGGCCTCGGTGCAAACGCAGACATTGGCATTTCCTTGCACGAAGGCCGCTTCATCATGCGGTTCAAGGCCTCTCTCATTGTCGGCACAGGTGCCGGCGGCGAATTCCAGTTTGAAGTCGGGTATGACGGCGTTACTGACCTGATTAACCTGCTGCGCCGTGAGATGCACAAAAATCAGGACAAATCGCTGATTTTTGTGACGGATGATGCGGCTGATTACATCGATAAGCTCAACTTCCTAGGTGCTGCCGGCATGGAAGTAGCGATGTCTTATATGCAGGGTGTTGATATGGTGATGTCGTTGTATGAGGCGTTAACGGGGGGTGGTCGAGGTGGTACCGTTGCTCATACCATCATGACATATCGAAACCAAGCAGAGCTGGAAGAGTGGTTCATAGCAGCTACGCCGGGAGCGCTGGGCCCAATGCTAATGACACTTACCAGTGCAGCGGAAGCATTCAAAATTCCACTAAAGCTATCCGACAGCAGCCAGGCTTCCGAATATAGTCATGACCAAGCTCACCTTCTTCAGCAAAAAGCAATTGAGCGCATTCTTGGTTGGATATTAAAGCGCGCCGAAAAAGATGGAACTATTTCAAAGGCGAAAAGCCAATTTGAAGAAGCCTGTATGTGCATGAACAGGTTTGGGACAAAAGAGCAGAACCAAAACCAGAAGTACTGCGAGAACCGCCTGCACATGGATAACTTCATGTCAGAAGCAGTTATGCGACTTCAAGATCGAACAAGTGACGACACCCGAGCCCGATACAAAGCGCACGTAAAAACTCTTGGCGAGCGGCTAGACGGCTATTGCTCTCGGATTACACACTACGGAAGAACATATTTGCCAGGTGGAAAAGCAACCTATACCGGACCGGACGATAGCGTAAAATGATTAAAAATAAGCACTACAAATCAATAGCCCAAGTTTTTTTTGTGTTCCTAGCCTTTGCATCTCATTCCGCGATGGCGCTTACAAGCGATCAGGCGATTGCTAAAGAAAAAGGAATTACGCTTTTTAATCAATATAAATCTGCTGAAGCGGAACTTCGGATTGCTGCAGAAGCAGGTGACGCTGAAGCACAGTTCTACCTAGCTGAAGAAATCCGACAAAGAAGCCAATACATTACGCCTGAGGCAAAAAAATGGTTGGAAGCGGCAAGTGCACAGGGTGATCTGTACGCCATGCTTAGGCTCGCCCGCTCGGATAATGATCTCTGTACGACGATGAAAAACTGCCCTCCCGGGCAAAAAACTTCGGCAGAGTGGATGAATATAGTTAAAGAGTTGGCTACATCTAAAGCTGAAAAGGGTGACGCCGAATCCGCTTATGTCATGTATTTGGCGACTGGCCAGTTGGAGTGGTTAAAAAAATCCGCAGAGTCTGGTTTTGCTCAAGGTCAATGGCTGCTTGCTATTCGATATAAGGAAGGTAATGGATCCTTTTTGTTGCCTTGGAAACGGTCGGAAGCTGTCGAGAACTGGGCAAAGGCGTCTGCTCTTGGAGGCAATCCCAAGGGAATGATGGAGTACGCTGCCATTCTTTTCGAGAAGGGTGACATGGAAAGTTTTCGATATTGGAACGAACAGGCTGCCTCAATTGGCTTCGCCACTACGGTGTACGGGTATGGATCAGACCTGGCCCATGAGCCTGATACGTATGGCTTCCCTTATGACATAATCAAAGGGTACGCCTTGATTTATTTATTGAAAGAACTTGATGGCGGAGGCGGCATGGATGCCAACGTCAATGATAAGCTTCCTAAAATCGCTGCAAAAATGACACAAACGCAAATAGCGGAAGCAAAAGTATTCGCACAAAAGTGGAAAGCCACACACCCGCCGCTCTCTTTTTTCCCTGATAAGTTAGGTGACTAATACGGTCGCACCCCCTTAATTACTTTGAAAGACAGCGCTTGGAACTACTATATTTACTGGCGTGGGGAACTACACAAAATTGAACTACCCACGTCATCGCGCTAAATTTCAAGAAAGACTTTTGTCACATGTGGAAAAACAGTTAAGAGGATGCAACACGCAGAAGGACGAAGCAAGATGTTCCGCACACCAATAAAAGCCATGGCATTGATTGCATTAATATTTTCAACCTACGCTTTCGCTCAGCTCACTCCTGAACAAGAAGCCGCGAAAAAGCGCGGAATTACACTATTCAATCAATATAAAACAGCCGAACCCGAATTACGTATTGCAGCAGAAGCTGGAGATACGGAGGCTCAATTTTATTTAGGTGAAGAGCTACGCCAGCAGAGTCAGTATATAACCGCTGAAGCTCAGAACTGGTATGAAGCAGCGGCTCTTCAAGGCGACCTCTATGCAATGCTGCGATTAGCAACATCAGAAAACGACCTGTGCAACGTAATGAACAACTGCACTCAAAGCTCAAAAAAACGTACTGACTGGATTGACCTTTTAAACAAAGAAACGGAAAAAAGAGCGAACAACAACGATGGCGAAGCCATGTATGTTAAGTATTTGTACACTGGGCAATTAGAGTGGCTTGAAAAATCCGCTGAATTCAAATTCGCGAGAAGCCAATGGCTACTGGCAAGCCGGTACAAGGAAGGTGAGAAATTTTTTCTACCTTGGAAACGTTCGGAGGAAGTTGGGCGATTATTGAAGGCGTCGGCAGAAAATGGTTTCCCCGCAGGTATGCTTGAATATGCGGCGTATCTGTATGAACACGGAGGAGATCTCAGCGATGCTCGCTACTGGATCGAAGAAGCGGCCAAGACCGGCTATCAATCCGGGGTAAGCAGTTATGGAGCATACCTAGCACATGCCTCTTCCCTTTATGACTTCCCACTGGACTTAGTTAAAGGTTACGCGCTCACATCGCTTTTAACAGAACTTGATGGCGGTGGAAACATAAAGCCTTATGTCGATGAAGTACTGCCAGAAATAGCAAGCAAAATGAGTCCGGCGCAGATTACAGAAGCAAAAGCATTTGCAAAGCAATGGAAAGACACTCACCCGCCACTTTCTTTCTACCCAGGGAAATATGGCCTGTGATGCGGACCGTGCCACTCAAAGCGTCACTAAAGTTAAATACGAAGTGATTAGAGGTAATATGACTATCGAGCAGATTGAATGCTCGAAATCTGTGACAATGAAAAGAAAGGTACCCACCGCCTCTCTTTTCCCCGACAAACTGGGTAATTGATCCAATTACTCAGAGTCTTTCCCTTGCTAATTCAAAATAACCAGGCAGCCAAAAATGAAATTGGTGACTTTCGCGTTAATTTTGTTGAGCCTAGCGACTTCACCATCGTTCGCGCTCACACAGGAACAGTCTCAAGCGAAAATCAAAGGCATTGAACTTTACAATCAATATAAAGCTATTTCTGCAATTGATTTCCTAAGAATCGCAGCCGACGGCGGTGATGACGAAGCACTTTACTACTTAGGCGAAGCGATAAGGAAAAATAACCACTATATGACTAAGGACGCGCAAAAAGCTTACGAAGAGTCTGCCCAAAGAGGCAATATCTATTCGATGATACGGCTTGGTGAAGCGGGCGAAGATTTGTGCGTAACGATGAAAAATTGTTCTTTTGCGGAGCATTCGCCCGAAGAGTGGACAAATAAAGCTAAAGAGCTTGCAACTGAACTGGCATCAAAAGGAAACACTGAGTCAATGTATCTGTTATGGAAAATAACAGGAAATGATGACTGGTTAGAAAAATCTGCGGAAGGTGGCTTCGCGTTGGCTCAGTTTCGTTTGGCCACTAAGTACCAAGAAGGGGGCGGTACATTCCTATTGCCATCAAGAAGATCTGATGCGATTGAAAAATGGATGAAGGCGTCTGCGGAAAATGGCTATCCACCGGGCATGATGGGCTTCGCAGCATCCAGAATGGAAAAAAAAGATTTATCGTCCTTCAGACTTTGGAATGAACGAGCTGCTGCGTCGAGCTATGTATCAGGTGTTTTTGGTTATGCGTTATATATTGGGGGAATAGAGCCAACATACGGATTTACACCTGACCCAATAACGTCATTTGCTCTACTAACAAACCTGCTAGAGCTTGATGGCGGCGGAAACATGATAAACAATGTTAAAGACACATTGCCCGAGGTTGAAAAAAACATGACCAAAGAGCAGCTGGCAGAAGCAAAAAGGCTCGCAAAAACCTGGAAGTCCACCCATCCACCTCTCTCGTTTTATCCGGAAAAATTAGGACATTGAAACCAGTGAGGTTATTAATAAACCGCTTAATCTTGACGGTTTTTATATGCTTCACACCTAACTCTTTCTCGGAGCCGGTGCGTGAAGCTTCTTCAGGCATTATTTTATTCAATCAGTTAAAACTCGGAGAAGCTATCTCCGCGTTAGAAAAAGAGGCACAATCTGGAAGCGTCGAGTCTCAGTACTACTTAGGGGAGGCTCTGCGAAAACGCAACCGTTATATGACACCAGAAGCACAGCACTGGTATGAAACAGCGGCAGTGAATGGTTCCATATATGCAATGATCCAGTTAGGTCGCAAAAATGAAGATTTATGCAAAATCATGGATAACTGTCCTGCCAGCGCCAAGTCTCCTGTTGAGTGGCTTACACATGCCAAAGAATTGCTGCTGGCAAAAGCCAACAACGGTGATCCTGAGTCGTTGTATCTAATGTATGAGATAACGTTTGATCGCATTTGGCTCGAGAAGTCCGCAAATGCAGGATATGCCCTCGCACAATACTGGATGGCGGTAAGTGAACGACAAGGTGAGGGTTTCTTTTTTATCCCAGGAAGACGTGACGCCTCTGTTAAAAACTGGCTTTTGCTTTCTTCTGAAGGCGGCTATCCCAAAGCAATGATGGACTATCTTGAAATACTGCATATAGAAGGTGATACAGAGAGCATTCGCCATTGGCTTGTGTTAGGAGCCGAGACCGGTTACCAAGCTGCTGTAAGCAATTATGGCGCCTACATAGCCCATACGCCGGATAAAGTTGGTTACCCACTCGATATGATAAAAGGGTATGCACTGTTCACCTTGCTTGGCGAGCTTGATGATAGCGGTGGAATCGGACGGTATGTTGAGCGAAAAAGTGACGAAATTCGCAACAAAATGACAGCCGAACAAATCGAAGAATCAAAGATCGTAGCAAAGGAATGGAAAGCCACCCACCCGCCGCTCTCCTTTTTCCCTGACAAGCTTGGAAACTAGTTCGAAGTTCTCCAACGGAATTCGGAAAGTCGCGCATAGAAAAAGCGGAAGGAGTGAAGTGCATTGATGCCTCACTCCTTCCGCTTTTTAGTCACAGCATCAAACCGGCGCCTGCCAGTTCAACATTTTCTGCTGCGCAACCTGCAGCAGATCACTGCCATCCTGCGTCAGCAGGTACAGCGCATGGGTGATGTGGGGAATGTCCTGGACGTCGGCGTGTTTGAAGCACAGGCAGTGCAGGGTTTCGAGCAGGTCGGCTGCGGCGCGGATGCGTTGCACGGCGGCTTCGAAGAGGTCTTTCGGGTTGGCTTGGGTGTCGATGACCAGCGGTGCGCTGTCAGTGACGCCGCTGTTGAGCGGGAGATAGCGAGCGGAGCTTATTTTCAGGATTGGCATTGGAGTTACTCGATTAGGTTGTAAGTAACCGCCGACACCGTGACCAAACGATGGGGAGGCGGACTGTGCGCAGGCTTGGTCAACCGAGAACAACCCAACTCAGCACGCCCGAAGGCGACCCTGCACACAGCCGCCACTGCAATGCACTTCGAGGACATAGATGTCCACGGAGCGAATAATGGCACACTTGAGGGCTGTTATTTTAGGTGACCAAACCTAAGCCGCTGATTTTGCAGCGACGCCAAACCATAACCGCCCCGCTCCAGCCCCCGAAAGCAGACAAGGCATCCACCCTTGTAGGAATCCGCCGAGTCTCCCCCGCGAAACAATCCTCACCCAGACAGCCGGCGTTCAGCCCGGTTAACCATCGCTTAACGCCGCGGTCAAAAACTCTACTGAACCGCACACCCTCAGCCCTGGCTGACGCCGAGTGCGGCAGGTTTGGCTGGCAATCCGCCGAACTCCATTTCCGTCGCACCGGAGTCCATCATGAACATTCGTCCGTTCCTGCTCACCACCGCCCTCGCCTGCACCGCGTTTGCCGGGCTGGCCCAGGCCAATGACACCTCCAAGGCTGTTCCCTATGAATACGGCATGCCGCTGCATGTCGCCAAAGTGGTTTCCCTGACCGAGCCGCAGACGCAGGAGTGCAAGGTCATCACCGCCGACATGAAGTACCTCGACAACACCGGTAAACCGGAAGAAATCAGTTACCGGAAATTATCTGACGCCTGCAGCTTCCAGAACTGACAGAAAGCTCTGATTTGCGGCTTTGCGGTAGGCGAGCACGGGTCTCGAAGAGTATGCTCGGGGCCCTCCTCACTGCCGCAAGGATTCGCCATGCAGTTGTCGTTCCGCACGCTCTCGACCCTCACCTTCTCCCTTTGTTTTCTGCTTTCCTTGGCGTGGGGTCTGGCACCACAGATGTTGCTGGCGATCTGGAGCATCGAGTATTCGGAAGCCGCCGGATTCGTCGCACGGCGCAGCGCGGTGCTGTTTGCGGCGTTGGGGGTGATGTTTTATCTGGTGCGCAACGCGCCGGTATCGATCGCGCGCAATGCGCTGAGCAACGGCTTTATCGTCGGCTGTTTTGGCCTGGCGGTGCTGGGGTTTGCTGAATGGCTCAACGGCCACGCCGGCCCCGGGATTCTGCTTGCGGTGCTGGTCGAGTTCGCGCTGGGCCTTGGCTTCTTGCAGGCCCGGCGCGTGACGGTCGAACTGGGTGAAACAGTCGGTTAGACGACTCGGGATCGCGGCACTGAATGTTGGGTCGCCGTTTGTAGCGCAAGATCTGAGCGCAACCCGGCGATCAGGCCGTTGATTTCGCGACAGCTGTTCAAATGACTGGCATCGATGCCACTCACCTGCAGCTCAACCTGATCGGTCTGGTGATCGCCATACACCTTGACGGTCATCGACAGATCCGGGGACAGCGTGCACTGGCAGCGTTTCGGTAGAAAGCTGCTTTCAATGATGTTGCGGAGTTCCAAGGCAGACAGAAACATGGCGAAACCTCTCCTTACTGTGAGACTGCCAATCAAGTATTCACGTCGACCGATGCCACGGTTCCCACGGGTGTGTCCCCGCTAAATCCTTGGGTGTGACAAGCGGCTGTACTGCGAAATGCCCATTGGAGTGTAGGCGCCCGAACTCGGTGCGCTGCACCAAATCAACGCATAAAACGTGCCTTTCATCAGGTTGCATTCACCTCCTTGCAAATCAATGGTTTGGCGAAAAGGCAGGCAACTGGCCAGTTGCAAAATGCAAGATTCGATCGTGCAGGCACTGCAATTTGCATGCGGCTGGCGGTTTGCATTCATCGCCCTTGGCAGTGAGAATGCCCGTCAACCAACGTACACCCGCCAGGAGGCTTCAATGGGAAATTTCACTGTTTACGCGACCGCCGGCCTGATGCTCGCCAGCCTGTCCACCCTCACCCACGCCGCCAAACTTGAAGACACCGCGCCTTATCCGAAGGCCGAAGCGGGCTTCACGCGCCAGGTCATCCACCTGCCGCAACAGGCCCAGGAAGAAAACTTCAAAGTCGAAATCCTCGCTGGCAAGACCCTCGAAGTCGACTGCAACCGCCAACGCCTGGGCGGTACCCTCGAAGAGAAAAACCTCGAAGGCTGGGGTTTTCCGTTCTACCGCCTGGAAAAAGTCAGCGGCCCGATGAGCACGCTGATGGCCTGCCCGCCCGGCACCCAGAAAAAGCGAGCGTTCGTGCCGGTGATCGGTGACGGTTTCACCGTGCGCTACAACAGCAAGCTGCCGATCGTGATTTACGCACCGCAGGACGTCGAAGTGCGCTTCCGCATCTGGTCGGCCTCGGACAAGATTGGCGTGGCCATTCCCGAGTAACTTCAAGCCACAACGCCGCACGCCGCCGCTCGCTCGGCGACGTGTCGCAAGCTGTCGAAATTGATATTGGCGCCAGAATCGATGGCGATCAGCGTCTGACTCCGTGCGCCGGTTTGCGCCACGTACTTTTTAATGCCCGCCACCGCCAAAGCACCGGAAGGCTCGGTGATCGAGCGGGTATCGTCGTAGATATTCTTGATCGCCGCGCAGAGTTCGTCGTTGCTGACGGTGATGACCTCATCCACGCAGAAGCGGCAAACCTCGAACCCGTAGGCGCCGATCTGCGCCACCGCCACGCCATCGGCGAATGTGCCCACGTTGGGCAGCACCACTCGCTCATCCGCTAGCATGGCAGCCTTCAGGCAGGCCGAGTGCTCCGACTCGACGCCGATGATCCGTACTTCAGGTCGCAGGTATTTCACATACGCCGCGATGCCCGCGATCAACCCGCCACCGCCCACCGGGACGAAGATCGCATCCAGTGCGCCCTGATGCTCGCGCAGGATTTCCATCGCAACCGTGCCCTGGCCAGCGATCACATCGGGATCGTCGTATGGCGAGACGAAGGTTCGGCCGGTCTGCTCAGCCAGTTGCAGCGCGTGGGCCAGGGCAAAGGGAAAGCTTTCGCCATGCAACAGCGCCTCGGCTCCGCGACTACTGACGCCCAGCACTTTCAACTCAGGCGTGGTTGCCGGCATGACGATGGTCCCGGCAATGCCCAGTTCCCGCGCCGCCAGCGCAACGCCTTGCGCATGATTGCCCGCCGACGCCGTGATCACCCCGCACGCCTTCTGCTCATCGCTCAATTGCACTAGTTTGTTGTAGGCACCACGGATCTTGAAGGAGAACGTCGGTTGCAGGTCTTCACGCTTAAGCAGGATCCGGTTGCCCAGAGTTTCGGACAACGCCGGCGCCGGTTGTAGCGGCGTGCGCACCGCCAGTTCATACACCGGCGCGGCGAGGATCTTTTTCACGTACTGCTCAAGCAGGGCTTGCTGGGCGGGGCTGTAGCGCATGGTCGTCTCCTGACGTTTGATTCGTAACCCCGGAGACAGAAAGTAAAAACCCGCCTCTAGGGCGGGTTGGGTGCTGCAGTCGTGAGCTAGCCCGCCAAATGAGGAATGGCGGTAATAATGCTTGGCTGGCAGCGCAGTACGGTGGAAGTCATGGCCCCGAAATTAGCCCGGGTGCTGCGGGCAAGTCAATGGCGAATTTTGCTTTCATTTCGCCAGACGCCTGAGCCCGAACAGCATCCCGCCCGCCCCCAGCAGCATCGCCGCCAGAAACAACGGGTACGACACCCACCACGGCGTGCCGGCGGTCATCATGCTGAATTCCGACATGCCGCCGATGCTCGCAATCAGGTTGAGCGGCAGGAACACCACGTTGATCAGCGTCAGTTTGCGCAGCAGGTTGTTCATGCTGTTGTTCATCAGGTTGCCCCGGGCGTCGATCAGCCCGGAGAACACCGTCGAATAGATTTCCGCCTGCTTGTAGCACTGGTTGTTTTCGATGATCAGGTCGTCGATCAGGCCGATGGCTTCGCTGCCGAAATGCTGTTTTTCCGCGTGATTGCGCAGCCGCGTGAGCACCGCGCCGTTGCTGTGCAAGGCGTTGATGTAATAGATCAGGCTTTCGCTGAGGTTGAACATCTGCACCAGATGCTGGTTTTGCATCGAGGCGTTGAATTTCTGCTGCAACTCCCGGGCGACCAGTTTGATCACCTTCAGATGCCCGAGGTAGTGATGAATGTTGTTGAACAGCAGGTCCAGCAACACATCCAGCGGCGTGTTCAGTGGTTGACGTGTGCCGACGCCGTGCAGCGGCGTGTCGTCGGTCGCGATCACCAGCAACTGGCCCGGTGAGAACAGCAAACCACAGGACGACACCTCGAACGCCAGGCTGCCGCCGCCGGAATAGTTTTCCGGGCGCTTCCAGATGAGAAACAAGTGATCGGGGTGAAACTCGATCCGCGACACCTCGTCCGGATCCAGCGCCGAGGCCAGCGCGTGTTCATCGAGTTTGAAGTGACTGTGGAGCAAGTCGCGCTCGGCAGCGTCGGGATCGCTGAACAGCATCACCTCGGCGTCCAGCCGCTCGACCCGCTGCAAACCGCCGTGATTGAGTGCAAAGCTGTTGATCATCGGCCGGTCACCAGGCCTGGCCACGGCGTTTGAGTTCGAGGCGCCGCACAAACTCTTCCAGTACCAGCGAATACAGGTCGTCCTGCAGGTAGGCGTCTTCGATGCCGGCGTCGAGGTTCGGGTTGTCGTTCACTTCGATCACCACCACCTTGTCGCCGGCCTGTTTCAGGTCAACACCGTACAAGCCGTCGCCGATCAGGTTGGCGGTCTTCACCGCCAGTTCCACCACCGCACGCGGCGCCTCATGAATCGCCAGTGTGCGGCATTCGCCGTTGACGTCCTGGCCCTTGGCCTTGTGGTTGTAGATCTGCCAATGGCCCTTGGACATGAAGTACTGGCAGGCAAAGATCGGTTTGCGGTTGAGCACGCCGATGCGCCAGTCGTACTCGGTGTAGAAGAATTCCTGGGCCAATAACAGCACCGAATGCTCGAACAGTTCGGCGGTGGCTTCCAGCAAGGCCTGTTGGCTCTCGACCTTGATCACGCCACGGGAGAAACAGCCATCCGGGATCTTCAGTACCAACGGAAAACCGAGGCGCTCGCCGACCCGCTCGAAGTCCTCAGGTCGCTCCTTGTATAGGATTTCCGTGGCCGGCATGCCCAGTTGATGGCTGTTGAGCAGGTCGGTGAGGTAGACCTTGTTGGTGCAGCGCAGGATCGACGTCGGGTCGTCCATCACCACCAGCCCTTCGCTCTCGGCCTTCTTGGCGAAGCGATAAGTGTGGTTGTCGACGCTGGTGGTCTCGCGAATCAGCAAGCCGTCGTACTCGGCCAGCCTTGCGTAATCCTTGCGTTCGATCAGCTCGACATCGATGCCCATGCCTTTGCCGACTCGCACGAAGTTTTCCAATGCGCGGGCATTGGACGGCGGCAGGGCTTCCTGCGGATCATGCAGGATCGCCAGGTCATAACGCGCCACTTGCGGCGAACGCGGAACACGCCAGATCTTGCGACTGAAGCCGTCCAGCGCATTGGCGAACTGATCTTCCTGATCGTCGCGCAACTTGTGCAAGGCGCCGGATTTTATACCTTCGATGTGCCAGCCGTTAGTTCGACGAAACTCAACTAACAGAATCGGACATGGAAATACTTCAAACAATTGCCGGGCCAGATCCTGCAACGGCTCGATATGCGTTCTGCCGAAATAAAGTGTCAGCGTAAAACCTTCGGTGTCGCTGTAGAGATGATGGCTGAGGGCTTTTTCCAGGGTTTTATCCAGATCATCCAGCGCCAACCCGTAAAGGGATTTTCGGGTCAGTTCACTGATGGTGCGCACCGACGGAATCACCTTGTGCCCGCGGGCCTCAGCCAGCAGCGAGCAGTAGTAGCCGTGGCCCAGGTACTTGTAGCTGCGGCACAGGTTGATCACCTGCACCCGTTTTCCCGGCTCGCTGTCGGGAGGTTGTTCGAGGTATTCCTGCGCCGTCAGAATGTCTTCGCTGGGGAAGTACGAGGCCCAGTCTTCCTTGCGTTCGACGATGATCAACACTTGACTGGACGTTCTGATCTGCGGTTTTAAATAAGTTGCCGGTGGCAAACTTTGACTGGATACTTCGCGCCAATGACCCTGTACCGCTGACATAGAAATTGATCCGTTGGAGAACAAGACCTTTTCTATTAAGCACGAAGTTTTTCGAAAGTCCCGTTTCGTTACGCAACTTTTACGGTGGTCATATGAATGCTGTTTTTCGCCTGGCGGTCATTGAGGATTTGCCAGCGTTGCTCGCGCTGGAGATGCACTGTTTCACCACGGACCGGCTCACCCGCCGCAGTTTCCAATGGATGATCACCCGTGCCCACGGGCAATTGTGGGTGGCCGAACGCGAGGGTCAACTGGCTGGGTATGCGTTGGTGCTGTTTCATCGCGGCACCTCGCTGGCCCGACTGTATTCCATTGCAATTGCCCCCGAGGCGCGCGGCGGCGGTCTGGGCAAGCAATTGCTGCAACGGATCGAGACCTGTGCGCTCGAGCACGACTGCGCCTACCTGCGGCTGGAAGTGCGCACCGACAACCCCACCGCCATCGCCCTGTACGAGCGCAACGGTTACCGGCGCTTTGCGCTGATCCATGACTACTACGAGGATCACGCCGACGCGCTGCGTCTGGAGAAACGCATTCTCCAGCACCGCTACTCACGCAACATCAAGGTCCCCTATTACCGACAAACCACCGATTTCACCTGCGGCCCGGCCTGCCTGCTGATGGCCATGGGAGCATTGCAGGCCGATCGTTTGCTGGAGCGGCGCGAGGAATTGCAGTTGTGGCGCGAAGCAACCACGGTGTTCATGACGGCCGGCCATGGCGGTTGCAGCCCGCAAGGCCTGGCACTGGCAGCGTGGCGCCGGGGCTTCAAAGTACGTTTGCAACTGAGCATGACCGGGCCGCTGTTTCTCGATGGCGTACGCGATGCGCATAAAAAAGACGTCATGCGTCTGGTGCATGACGAGTTCATGGCGCAACTGAACGACACCGATGTCGATCAAGTCATCGGCGTAACGCTGGATTTACCCACGCTGCTGGCCAACGGTGGACAAACCCTAGTGCTGATCAGCAGCTATCGCCTGACCCGCTCCAAGTCGCCGCACTGGGTGATCGTTACCGACTGCGATGAAGACTTTGTTTACCTGCACGACCCGGATGTCGACCACAGCCAGCATCGCCAGCCCATGGACTGCCAGCACGTGCCGGTCAGCCATGGGGAGTTCGAGAAGATGTGCCGTTTCGGCCGTGGCAAGTTGCGGGCGGCGGTGGTGCTTTACGCTCGCCCGCCCGCATGACGCATTTATTTGAGTCCGATCTTGTACAGCGAACCGTCGGACTCATCGGTCAGCACATACAGGTAACCATCCGGTCCCTGACGCACATCACGGATCCGCTGTTTCAATTCGCCGAGCAAGCGCTCTTCATGCACCACCTTGTCGCCGTCGAACTGCAAGCGAATCAATTCCTGCGTCACCAGCGCACCGATGAACACGTTGTGCTGCCACGGTTTGAAGCGATCGGCATCGTAAAAGGCCATGCCGGTGACACCCGGGGATTTTTCCCAGACATGGTGCGGCCCGACCGTGCCTTCGGCGGTTTTGCCCTTGGCTTCCGGGATCGGTTGCATGGAGTAATTGATGCCGTGGGTCGCCAGCGGCCAGCCGTAATTTTTGCCGCGTTCGATGATGTTCACCTCGTCGCCACCGCGCGGGCCGTGTTCGTTTTCCCACACGGTTCCGGTCCATGGATTGAGCGCGGCGCCTTGGGGATTGCGGTGGCCGTAGGACCAGATTTCCGGGCGTACGCCGGACTGACCGACAAAGGGATTGTCATCGGGCACCTTGCCGTCGGGGTAGATCCGCACGACCTTGCCTTGCAGCTTGTCCAGATCCTGTGCGGTCGGGCGGTCGTTGTTTTCGCCCAAAGTGATGAACAGATAACCGTCCCGATCGAACACCAGTCGCGAACCGAAGTGGTTGCCGACCGACAGTTTTGGCTCCTGGCGGAAAATCACCTGGAAGTCCTTCAGGGTTTTCAGGTCGTCCGACAGGCGACCGCGCCCCACCGCCGTTCCGGCCTTGTCACCTGCACCGCCGCCCTCGGCGTAGGACAGGTACACGAGGCGATCCTGTTTGAAATCCGGTGACAGCACCACATCGAGCAATCCGCCCTGCCCCTTGGCCCAGACGTCCGGCACACCGGTGATCGGCGCGGACAGTTTGCCGTCAGCGCCTACCACACGCAGGTTGCCGGGGCGTTCGGTCACCAGCATGCCCTGACGATCCGGCAGGAACGCCAAGGCCCATGGGTGTTCGAGCTCTTGGGTAATCGTCGTGACTTCAAGGGTGCCCTGCTCGCTTTGCAGCTCTTTGGGAGCGGCGGCAAACGCCGGGGCGGCGATCAGTGCACTGGCACACAGGCTGGCCAGAAGGGTATTACGCAACATGCACGATTCCTTTTGTTCGTTTGAAGGGCTGACAGAAACGGTTCTGCCATTCAACGGTTGCTCCCGCTGTCACGGGCTGGAGGATTGGGAATGAAGGTGGGTGACTTGCTCGGGACCGAGCGCAGCGGCTGGCCATTGCCGATGCCGCGATTTTCCAGGGTCGGCGGACGCGACACGGGAACGGTGTTCGGCCCGCGAACGGGCGGAGTGCCGGGCTGGGTGCCCTGCATGCTGTTGGGGTTGGCCCTGCGGATCGGGCTGTTGTAGGGATTGTTGCTGTTGCCGGTCGGACTTTGTGCCAGCAACAGCGATGAACGGGTTATTGCGCTATCGGCGTGAACCAGCCCGCCACTGAGGGCGAGCAACGCAATGCCAAGCAGGAAACGGTTCATGAACGGCCTCTTTCGGTGCGCAGGGACTAGAGCCTTCGAGTCCACGCTACGCCGTGGGTTCGGATTTGTTAACCCGTCACCGCTAAACAAGATGTAACACGGCTTGACCTGCCGTTTACCACCACCCCTGCAAACAACGGAAACTTTTACACCGAGCCACGGGTCACCCGAACATCACTCGGAGAACAGCACCATGGCTCGGGCAATCTGGAAAGGCGCAATCAGTTTCGGTCTGGTGCACATCCCCGTGGCGCTGGTCTCGGCGACCTCGTCCCAGGGCGTCGACTTCGACTGGCTCGACAGCCGCAGCATGGACCCGGTCGGCTATAAACGGGTCAACAAGGTCACCGGCAAGGAAGTCACCAAAGAGCACATCGTCAAAGGCGTGCAGTTCGAAAAAGGCCGCTACGTGGTGCTCAGCGAGGAAGAGATCCGTTCGGCGCACCCGGTTTCGACCCAGACCATCGACATCTTCGCCTTCGTCGACAGCGAACAGATCCCGCTGCAGAACATCGATACACCCTATTACCTGGCCCCGGACAAGCGCGGCGGCAAGGTCTACGCCTTGCTGCGTGAGACCCTGAGCAAAACCCAGAAAGTCGCCCTCGCCCGCGTGGTTTTACACACGCGTCAGTATCTGGCGGCGTTGATGCCCCTGGAGTCGGCGCTGGTGCTGGTGAAACTGCGCTGGCCGCAGGAAGTGCGCAGCCTCGATGAACTGGCACTGGGCAGCGAAGTGACCAAGCCGCAACTGGCCAAGGGTGAACTGGACATGGCCAAACGACTGGTGGAAGACATGACGGCGGACTGGACGCCCGAGGACTACAACGACGAGTTCGAAAACAAGATCATGGCGCTGGTGAACAAAAAGGCCCATGAAGGCAAGATCGAAGACGTTGAGACAGTTTCCGGTGAAGAAGAGCGCAAAACTGCCGATGTTATCGACCTCACCGAACTGCTCAAGCGCAGCCTCGGCGGGAAAGCCCCGGCGAAACCGGCGAAGAAGACTACCAGCAAGACCCCAGCGGCGAAGAAGACCAAAAAGGCCTCGTGAAAATGAAAATCGGGCGACTGTCCTGCAACAGTCGCCCAATTCGTCAGATGAGAATGAAGACCGCCAGCAGACCGCCGAAGATCGCCCACTTCTCCATGTAGTAGAGTTTGCGATTGCGCTTTTTCAGCTCTTTGCCACGCAGGCGAATCTTGTAGATCTTGGTAAACAAGCGGTTGATGCCACCGGTACGGTCACCTGCGTCGTTCGGTGCACCGGCCGCCGACATCACGGTACGGCTGAACCAGCCGTTGAATGCCGCTGCCCAGCGATATTTCATCGGGCGCTCGACGTCACAGAACAGGATGATGCGGTTCTGGTCGGTGGTGTTTTCCGCGTAGTGAATGAACGTCTCGTCGAACATCACCGCCTCACCATCACGCCAGTGATAGTTCTCACCATCCACATTGATGTAGCAACCGGCGTCGTTCGGCGTTTCCAGGCCCAGATGATAGCGATAGGAACCAGCGTACGGGTCGCGGTGACGCACCAGTTTCGAACCCGGCGGCAGCTCGGCGAACATCGCAGCCTTGATCGAGCCGATGCTCTGCACCAGTTCAGTGGTGCGTGGGCACAGTTGCAGCGCCGACGGGTGGCTGTCGCCGTACCACTTCAGGTAGAAACGCTTCCAGCCGGTCTTGAAGAACGAGTTGAAACCGACATCGTCGTACTGATTCGAGCGCTTGATCTCGCCAGCGCGCAGGAGGTTGCGGCCTTCCTCACGGATTTCTTCCCAGTGGGCCTGCAACGTGCTCAGCTCTGGGAAGTCCTTCGGGTCCAAGTACGGCGTGTTGGGCTTTTTGGAGAACAGATAAAGGAAGCAGTTGATCGGTGCCAGGAACGAAGAGTGGTCGCTCAGTTGACGACCGAGCTTGTGGCGCACGCGACCGCGCAGGTGAACGTATGCAATGGAAATGACATATACAGCGGCAATGATGAGTTTCACGGAAATCGTCACACGTCAGAAGTGAACAAACTGCGCGCCTTTCGGGCTGTGGCCCAAGGTCTGTGGCAGTGGTCTGAAATCAAAAAAACGTCCCGGTGGCGCATCCTTGAGCCCATGCCGGACAAGGCATTGGGTGAATGGATGGCATTTTAGCCACAGTTTGTAACCAATAGTGAACCTTCATCTGTGAAAAACTGTCTCGCGATAGCGCCACCGGGCAACCGCGCCGATGCAAGCGCGAGGCCTGAATGCGCTGGCGGCACGACTGCGCGTGTTGTCCGGCGATGTTCCTTTCTGGTTTTTTTATGCATGAGGAGTGCTTGGCTTGTATGATTGCGCGCTCGAAAATCCATGCTGACCAAGCCCCCAAGTGAAAGGAACTCATGCAAAGCAATAATCTCAGCTATCGCCCAGACATCGATGGACTGCGCGCAATTGCCGTATTTCTTGTTCTGCTTTTCCACTTTGGCTTGGGGGTGCCAGGTGGCTTTATCGGTGTGGATGTGTTTTTTGTTATCTCGGGCTTTTTGATAACCGAGGTGATTCGCTGCGCGATCGAGCAGAACCGGTTTTCGTTTGTAGATTTTTACAGTCGCAGGCTACGACGCCTGCACCCCGCACTGATTGCAACAGTCGCTCTCAGTCTGGGAGCGGGATTTATCTTGATGGATCCAGCCTCATTGATTGAGTTGGCGAAATCATCAGTTCCCACCCTTCTGTCGTTCTCCAATATATATTTCTGGCAGAATCAAGGCTATTTCGACGCGGCGGCGAACACTCAGCCACTGCTACATACATGGTCGCTAGCTACAGAATGGCAATTCTATGCAGTATGGCCGGTCGTCATTTGCTTTCTGGTAAAAATCCCTGAAACATCCAGATTGGTGGCCCTGTCAGCACTGACAATTTTGTCTCTTGTCGCCTCACAAGCGATGCTGTCGGTTAATGCATCCGCTGCTTATTACATGATGCCCTTTCGAATATTCGAACTTTCGTTGGGCGGAATGCTGGCCTTTGTTTTTCAACAAAGGCTCAAACCAGCCCTGGAAGCACTGACTTATGTGATGGGGCTTGCTCTCGTTTTTGGCGCTGCCTTTATTCTTGACTCATCCTCGCCATTCCCGGGATTGAGAGCTTTATTGCCATGTATGGGCGCAGCTGCATGCATATATGCAGGTCGAGCAAAAATTGCAGCGGTGCTCACCACACTCAAACCCATTACTTATCTTGGTCTGATTTCCTACTCTGTATATCTGGTGCATTGGCCGCTGCTGGTGTTCTACAAATATTATGTTTTCAGAGAACTCAACACTCAAGAAAAGCTCGCACTGCTATCGTTGTCAATCGTAATGGGAGCTGTGCTCTACCATTCCGTAGAGCGCATCTTCATGGGTAAATACAGTTTTCGAAAGCCTGTCGTATATGGTGCATTAGCGGCATCTGTTGCAGTGACAGCAGCCGGTGCCCTGTCAGTCATACAAACAGGCGGCTGGGTTAATCGCGTAGACGCAAAATATCTATCCTTTACAAAGGATCCAAAAAACTTCCACATCAACAATTACGGCGGCACAGGCTACACGCTCTCACCAATACTCGGCGACGCGTCGGGGGAGAGAATTGCAATCATGGCCGGAGACAGTTTCGCCCACCAGTATGCGAGTGGCTTTGACAGAGAGTTGAAGAACAGCGGGAAATCCATTCAAGCGCAATACATCCATGGCTGTGTTCTTTCCAATGAATACACTCGCCTTCTCGACGGCGTACCCCGACAGGACTGCCGGGCCACCTATTCAAAAGTTCTTGAGCTTCTGAACGGCAACACGCTGCCTTTCATATTTGCAGAAGGTTGGCCAGCCTATTCCCTACTGGTGGCAGATCACACAGGCAAGAACGCAGTAACGCCCGGGAAAGACTATTTCGCCGTTATCGAAGATATGCTTTCAAGAACCAGAAACGACATAGGCGATCGAGACTTCATCCTGGTGGGCAGCCAACCTATCCCGCCAGGTACGTCGCCAACGGTTACCTGTTTGCTCCGGCCACGATATTTACCTCAGGGTTGTGAAAAGTTCCTCGAGTTCAAAATGGAGCAATCGTCAGCCTACAAAATCAATCAGGTGCTCAAGAAGTTTGCTGAAACCCACAGTCGGACATTCTATGTCGATACTCTGGATACTTTCTGCATGACGGGCACGTGCAGCACCGTTCTGGGTGGGAAGATTCTGTATTCAGACAGCGCTCATCTCTCGATCGACGGCTCCTTGCTCGCCTCCAAAAAAATCCTCGAAGATATCCGGATAAAAACCGGGCTGCGCACGACGAATGCTTATTGACTGGAGGGACATTGAGCAAGTCATTGCGACTTGCCCGACCCGACCGGACTCTGGCGCTATCGGCATGTGCGACAGTGCTCCTCACCGTTGGGCAGGCGAGAGAACACAGGCTGGCGGGGGCATGGTCGGCGGGCCACTGACAAAATGTCCGGAGTCTGGTGATCGTCCGTCATACAACTGCCGTCCTACTTATGCGACACTATGCGCAATGTCCGGCATAAATCCCGCCTTTATTGCCCAACAGCTTGGACGAAACGTCCAGATGCTGCTCTCCACCTATGCCCGCCAGCTCAGCTCCAGCGGCGATCAGGGAGAGATGTAAAAGCTCAAAATTGCCTCAGGAGTGGCCTCATCGCCAATCCTGAAGCCTGCAACCCATTGATAGGTAAAGTAATTGATCTCCACAGCCAACATCACCATGCAGTTCGGCGCCAAGCCGCTGTTTGAAAACGTTTCGGTCAAATTCAACGGCGGCAACCGCTATGGCCTGATCGGCGCCAACGGTTGCGGCAAGTCGACCTTCATGAAAATCCTCGGCGGCGACCTCGAGCCGTCCGGTGGCCAGGTCATGCTGGAGCCGAACGTACGCCTGGGTAAACTGCGCCAGGATCAGTTCGCCTACGAAGAATTCACCGTGATCGACACCGTGATCATGGGTCACGAAGAGCTGTGGAAGGTCAAGGCCGAGCGCGACCGCATCTACTCGCTGCCGGAAATGAGCGAAGAAGACGGCATGGCCGTGGCCGAGCTGGAAACCGAGTTCGCCGAGATGGACGGCTACACCGCCGAATCCCGCGCCGGTGAACTGCTGCTGGGTCTGGGCATTCCGCTGGAACAGCATTTCGGTCCGATGACCGAAGTCGCGCCAGGCTGGAAACTGCGTGTTCTGTTGGCTCAGGCACTGTTCTCCGATCCGGAAGTGCTGCTGCTCGACGAACCGACCAACCACCTGGACATCAACACCATCCGCTGGCTGGAAACGATTTTGACGGCGCGTAACAGCACCATGATCATCATTTCCCACGACCGTCACTTCCTCAACAGCGTCTGCACCCACATGGCCGACCTGGACTACGGCGAGCTGCGTCTGTTCCCGGGCAACTACGACGAGTACATGACCGCGGCGACCCAGTCCCGCGAGCAACTGCTGTCGGACAACGCCAAGAAGAAAGCCCAGATTGCCGAACTGCAAACGTTCGTCAGCCGCTTCTCGGCCAACGCCTCGAAAGCCAAGCAGGCCACTTCCCGCGCCAAGCAGATCGACAAGATCCAGCTGGCCGAGGTCAAGCCATCGAGCCGCGTGAGCCCGTTCATCCGTTTCGAACAGACCAAGAAGCTGCACCGCCAGGCCGTGACCATCGAGCAGATGTCCAAGGGCTTCGACGGCAAGACTCTGTTCAAGAACTTCAGCTTTACCGTTGAAGCCGGCGAGCGCGTGGCGATCATCGGCCCGAACGGTATCGGCAAGACCACCCTGCTGCGCACCCTGATGGGCGAACTGACCCCGGACACAGGCTCGGTGAAGTGGACCGAAAGCGCGGAGCTGGGCTACTACGCTCAGGACCATGCCCACGACTTCGAAGAGGACGTCAGCCTGTTCGACTGGATGGGTCAGTGGACTCAAGGCGAACAAGTGATCCGTGGCACCCTCGGTCGCATGCTGTTCTCCAACGACGAGATCCTCAAGTCGGTGAAGGTGATTTCCGGTGGTGAGCAAGGTCGCATGCTGTTCGGCAAGCTGATCCTGCAAAAGCCGAACGTGCTGGTGATGGACGAACCGACCAACCACCTGGACATGGAATCGATCGAGGCGCTGAACCTGGCGCTGGAAAACTACCCGGGCACGCTGATCTTCGTCAGCCACGACCGTGAGTTCGTATCGTCCCTGGCCACGCGCATCATCGAGCTGAGCCCGAATGGCGTGACCGACTTCAGCGGCACCTACGACGATTACCTGCGCAGCCAAGGCGTAGTGTTCTGAGTCGAATCGAGCGGTAAACAGAAAGCCCTGTCCTTGTGACGGGGCTTTTTTTGCGTTGAGGAAAAGATCGTTAGCCTGCTTTCTTTTAGTTTGGCGCCAAGCCATGATGCGGACTCTCCCACCGCCGCCCGCGAACGAGTCCTCATGTCTGCGCAGCAACTGCCACCGCAAAGCTCCATGGCGATCACCCTGCAGATCGTCTCCATCGTTTTCTATACCTTTATTGCCTTCCTCTGCATCGGCCTGCCGATTGCGGTGCTGCCCGGCTACGTGCACGAACAATTGGGGTTCAGTGCCGTGATCGCGGGGCTGGTGATCGGTTCGCAATACCTGGCCACCCTGCTCAGCCGGCCAATGGCCGGCCGCATGTCGGACACCATCGGCACCAAACGGGCGATTGTGTATGGCTTGTCGGGGATTGTGCTCAGCGGTGTGCTGACGCTGGTTTCGACGTTGCTGCAGAGCCTGCCGTTGTTGAGCCTGTCGATCCTGATTGTCGGTCGCCTGCTGCTGGGGATCGCCCAGGGCCTGATCGGCGTCGGCACCATCAGTTGGTGCATGGGCCAGGTCGGTGCCGAACACACCGCGCGCTCGATTTCGTGGAACGGCATCGCGTCCTATGGCGCTATTGCCATCGGCGCGCCGCTGGGCGTGGTGATGGTGGCCGACTATGGTTTCGAGAGCCTCGGCATCGCCTTGTCACTGCTCGCGGCCGGCGCCTTGCTGCTGATCCGCAACAAGCCGTCGGTTCCGGTGGTGCGCGGTGAACGGCTGCCGTTCTGGGCGGTGTTCGGGCGGTTCGCGCCATTCGGCGCCAGCCTTAGCCTGGCCTCGATTGGCTACGGCACGCTGACCACCTTCATCACCCTGTATTACCTCAATCGCGGCTGGACCGGTGCGGCGTACTGCCTGACGGTGTTCGGCGTGTGTTTCATTCTGTCGCGGCTGCTGTTCATTTCCGCCATCGGGCGTTTTGGCGGGTTCACCTCGGCAATTGCCTGCATGATCATCGAAACCGTCGGCCTGGTCATGCTGTGGCTGGCGCCCTCGACCGCGTATGCCTTGATTGGCGCCGGTCTGGCCGGCTTCGGTCTGTCACTGGTGTACCCGGCGCTGGGCGTCGAGGCGATCAAGCAAGTGCCCAACTCCAGTCGCGGCGCCGGGCTGAGTGCCTATGCGGTGTTTTTCGATCTGGCGCTGGCGATTGCCGGGCCGTTGATGGGCGCGGTGGCGCTGAATCTGGGTTATTCGTGGATTTTCTTCAGTGCGGCGCTGCTGTCCGTGACCGGACTGGGATTGACCTTGCTGCTCAAGCGCCGGGCGATGGCGTAAACGCTCACTGATCCGCCGTCTGCATCCCCGCGCGGGTCGGCCGGCCCAAGGCATGGGAGAAAAACCGCCCGGCCTCGGATATCAGGTTGCGGTGAATGTCTTCGCGGTCCACGCCATCGGCATCAGTGCACAGGGCCGGCATCGCACGAATCTGCTCTTCATTGCATGGCGCCATGAACACAAAGTGCCCTGCCCCAGCCAGCAATTTGAAATCCGGTGCCGTTGGCAGTTTGCGCGCCAGAGCGGCGGCGTTTTTGTCGAAGGCCACCAGTTTGTCGCCGTCGCCGCTGTAGAGCAGTACCGGCACATGCACATCGGCCAGGGTGTGACGACCAAACTTGAGGCTCAGCGGCGCCATTAGCAGCAACGCATGTACACGCGGATCGGCCACCGGTTGCAGATCGTCGCGGTCGACAATCAACTCACCCTGGGTGTTGCAGGCGTCGCGGTCGTCCGGGCGCTCCTGGCAGTAACGGCGCAGGCGATCCAGATCCGGCTGTGCACCGGACAGAATCAACGCCGTTTCACCACCCGCCGAATAGCCGATCACGCCCACCTGTTCGGCGTTCACATAAGGCGCGAGCATGCGGTCGCCCAACGTCGCGGTAATGGCTTCGGAAATCTGGATCGGCCGGCCATAAAGATTGCTCAACGTGCCGAGGCGACTGTGATCCTTGGAGTTGTCGCCGGGATGAATCACCGCCACCACCACAAAGCCCTTGCGTGCCAATGACGTGGCCAGGTCGTGCAGCGCCAGTGGCGTGCCGGTGTTGCCGTGGGACAGCATCAGCATCGGGAAACGGCCGATGGCGACTTTGGTGTCTTCGCCGGCCTCGACCGAATAGCCTTCGAGCAGGCTCAGGTGTTCGCGGTCGCTGGAGGGATAGAACGCGATGGCACGCATCGGTTGCAGGTCGAGCGGGTCGAGGAACGTCATCTCGTGGTAGCCGACGCTCCAGCGCGGGTGCTGCCCGGGTGCAGCGTGCACTGAATTCAGGCTGCCGAGCAGGCAAATCAGTAACGCTGCACAAAGACGCATCATGGGATGCCCCACCCTGTTGTTACTCAATCGAAAGATCCGTTGTGTTCGACGCCCGAGATTCCGAGGTTCGCTGATCCGGCGCGGCGTTGCACTCAGACGTTGATCATCGGACTGCATAACCCGGGCCAGATTATGTAACAGTCAGAAACAAAAAACTCCGTATCTGGCCCTTGCGTAACCAGAATACAGAGTTTTTTTGGGTTTACCTGAACAGGAGCTGTTCTTTACGCAAGCCTTACGCGGCGGCGAACAGTTGCTCGCTGATCTTCGCCTGAGCAGCGCTCATCGCGTTGTTGCGCACTTCTTCGCCGTAGGCCAGGCCTTCGGCACGCACGACTTCGATGTCGGTGATGCCGAGGAAGCCGAAGACCAGTTTCAGGTAGTCTTCGTGCGCCACGCCCGAAGCTTGACCGGCGTGGATGCCGCCAGCGGTGGAGACGATCACGACTTTCTTGCCACCGCACAGGCCTTCAGGACCGGCTTCGGTGTAACGGAAGGTCTGGCCGGCGACGGCAATGCGGTCGATCCAGGCTTTGAGCTGGGTCGGCACGGTGAAGTTGTACATCGGGGCAGCGACGACGATAGCGTCAGCGGTGATGAATTCGGCCAGGGTGGTGGCGCTCAGTTCGGCTTCGTGCTGTTGTGCGGCGTTGCGCAGTTCAGCGGTGGTGCCGGCGGCCACCAGGGTGGTCGACGAGAAGTGGCTGATGGCATCAGCAGCCAGATCGCGGTAGGTCACGACAGCGCTTGGCTCGGCAGCTTGCCAGGCTTTAGTGACTTGACTGCTCAGCTGACGGGAAGCGGAGTTGTCGCCCAGAATGCTCGAATCGATGTGCAGCAGTTTCATGTGGAATCTCCTGGAATGAATCGCCGGTGGCGACGGAATGGAGACAATCCTACCGACGAAACCAATAGCTGATTAGACGGCAACAATGCGATAGTTTGTCCCACTGATAGAACAGTCGGATTTCTCCATGCAAGACCTCAACGATCTCTACTATTTCGCCAAAGTGGTGGAGGCCGGCGGATTCGCCGCAGCCGGCCGCTTGCTCGGCATACCCAAGTCACGCCTTTCGCGGCGCATCGCCGAGCTGGAAGAGCGCCTCGGCGCACGTTTGCTGCAACGCACCACTCGACAACTGAAGCTGACGGCGGTCGGCGAACGCTATTTGCGTCACTGTCAGGCAATGCTGCTGGAAGCGGAAATGGCCGACGAGACGGTGGCCAGCATGTCCAGCGAGCCCCGTGGACGCTTGCGGGTTTCAAGCCCGACGGGGCTGGCTCATGAAATGCTGCCGGTGGTGATCAGCAATTTCCTTGGCAAATACCCCCAGGTGCAACTGGAAGTCACCCTGATCAATCGCCGGGTCGATCTGATTACCGAAGGCATCGACGTGGCGCTACGCGTGCGCGAACACGGTGATGAAGAACCGATGCTGGTGACCCGCCGCCTGCGTCAGGCGCAGATGGTGGTGGTCGCAAGCCCTTCCTTTGTCCAGGGTCTGGAAATCAATCATCCGCAGGACTTGAAAAACCTGCCGGTGCTGGGCGCTCTGGAAGCCGATCGCATGGTGCATGTGCGCCTGCTCGATCAGCACGGCAAGAGTTGTGATCTGGCACTGGAAGCCCGGCTGGGGATCGACGATTTCATCGTGCGCAAGGCGTGTGTGCTGGCCGGCCAGGGTTTCACTCTGTTGCCGATGATGTATTGCGAAACGGAACTGAACAACGGCACGCTGGTGCAATTGTTGCCGGACTGGTCACTGCCCGGTGGCTGGCTGCAAGCGGTGTATCCGCATCGGCGCGGGGTGATGCCGGCGGTGCGCGCGTGGATCGATCATCTGGTCGAATCGTTCAATGCCTGTGGAGAACGGCTGCTATGAAACAAGGAAAGATGAGCGAGCAGGATGTCGCGGACTTCTGCCTGGCCCTGCCCGGCGCCCGGGAAGACTACAAATGGGGTGGCGTGCGGGTGTTTTCGATTGCCGGCAACAAGATGTTCGCCTTGCAGGGATTGCGTGGTGATTCGCTGGCGTTCAAGGTCGACAAGGATCTGTTTATCGGTCATTGCGACCGGCCGGGCATTCACCCGGCGCCGTATCTGGCCCGTGCGCAGTGGGTCATCATGCACCCGCCCTACCCGCTGGGCGCCGAGGAATTGCAAGGCTTGCTGCAGCGTTCCCATCAACTGGTGGTGAGCAAGCTGCCCAAGCGCGTGCAGGTCGGGCTGTTGCTCTAGAACAGCGCCAGCAGGTTCGAACCAAGGAACAACTGATCGATCCAGAACACCTGGTGCAACGCCACGATCATCCAGAACAGCACCTGAAACGACACCTTGCGCGTCTTGTGCCGGAAGACCTGCTGGGCGATCAACGCACCCGGCCAGCCTCCCGCCAGTTCCACCGCGTGCAGGATGTTTTCCGGTGTGCGCCAGGCGTCGGCCCGCGCCTTGCGCTTGTCCGCCCAGTACAGGAAAAACGCCAGCACGCTGACCAGCCCGTAAGCCGTCAGCGGTACCAGGGAAATCCCGCGCAGCCACATCGAAAACGAGCCGGACAACGGCAACGCGCAGACGATCAGCAGCACCGCCAGCTTCAATTTCAAGTGCTGGATATTGCCACCGGAACGACCACGATCCGGGCGACGTGCGCGGGAGTCACTCATGGCTGAGCGGCCGTCCAGTCGACCCAGCCGAACTGCCAGGTCGCCAGAATCACCAGACCGAAAACGATCCGGTACCAGGCAAACGCCGCATAGCTGTGGCTGCCGATGAACTTGAGCAGGCCGCGCACCGCGATCATCGCGAAGATGAACGCCGTGACGAAACCGATGGCAAACACCGGGAAGTCTGCCGGTACGAACAGGTCGCGATACTTGTAGCCCGAATACACCGCCGCACCGACCATGGTCGGCATCGCCAGGAAGAATGAGAACTCGGTGGCGGTCTTGCGCGACAGGCCGAACAACAGGCCGCCGATGATGGTCGAGCCGGAGCGCGAAGTGCCGGGGATCATCGCCAGACACTGGGCGAAACCGATCTTCAGTGCATCCGTCCAGCGGATCTCGTCAACCGTTTCGGCGTGCACTTCATGCTGACGCTGTTCGGCCCACAACATCACGATGCCGCCCACCACCAGCGCGGCGGCCACAGTGATCGGGTTGAACAGGTAATGGTGAATCAGGTCGGCGAAGATCACGCCAAGCACCACGGCGGGCAGGAAGGCGATCAGCAGGTTGGCGGTGAAACGTCGCGCACTCGGCTGGGTCGGCAGGCCAATGACCACGTCGAGGATCTTGCGGCGGAATTCCCAGACCACCGCGAGAATCGCGCCGAGCTGGATGATGATGTTGAACGCCATGGCCCGCTCGCCTCCGAAATCGAGCAAGTCGGCAACAATGATCTGGTGTCCGGTACTGGAAATGGGCAAAAACTCCGTCAGCCCCTCTACAACTCCTAGAATCAGTGCCTGCAAGGCCGTCCAAAGATCCATCAATCCCCCAGAGAGCGATGCACAGAGGCATGCCCCGATAGTATTTTTTACGTTCACTGCGTTCAGCGTAGCTGGTTAAAGCTGTACCGATTCCGCGCGCACAGAATCCACACGAAACAGTCAAAATTCCGTGAAAAATCAATTTCGATTCAGGTTTTCACGCGCGGGGCCGAAATCCTAACAGACAAGCCGTAATAGCGCTGCCGCGTTCTACGACTTGGGTCGCGTATGCCCGGTCACCGAAACGTGGTTGGATGCTGGCGGTGGTTTATTACAAGAAAAAGAATCCGGAGTGACAGCGTTATGAACAGCTTGCGCAGTGTGTCGATCAGCCGACGCTTGTGGCTCATCTTGATTGTGGCCGTGGTCATGCTGTTGACGTTGGGCGTGTTGATGCTCAAGCAGATCCATGATGACCTCTACCACGCCAAGGCCCAGAAAACCCAGCATGTGGTGCAGACCGCCAGCGGTTTGCTGACTTACTACCAAGGCCTCGAAGCCGCAGGAACCCTGACCCGCGATGTGGCACAGAAACAGGCGCTGACCGCGATCCGTGGCCTGCGCTATGACCAGAATGACTATTTCTGGATCAACGACCTCACGCCCGTGATGGTCATGCACCCGACCAATCCCAAGCTCGAAGGCCAGAACCTCTCGGCGATCCGCGACCCGGACGGTTTCGCGGTGTTCAATGAAATGGTCGCCATCGCCAAGGCCAAGGGCGCCGGCATGGTCGACTATCGCTGGCCCAAGCCCGGTGCCAGTGAACCGGTGGCCAAGACCTCTTACGTGAAATTGTTCGAGCCTTGGGGCTGGGTGATCGGTTCCGGCGTTTACGTCGATGACGTGCAGGCCGAGTTCCAGGGCCAGGTGATCAAGGCGTCGGTGGTAGGTCTGGTCATCGCGGTGATCATGGCGTTGCTGGTGATTCTGATTGCCCGCAGCATCGTCCGTCCGTTGCAAGAAACCGTGAACGCCATGGCCAACATCGCCAGCGGCGAAAGCGACCTGACCCGTAGTCTCGATACCCACGGCCAGGACGAAGTCACTCAGCTGGCCCATCACTTCAACGCCTTCACCGCCAAGCTGCGCCGGGTGATCGGTGACTTGCAGGTGTCCGCCAGCGCTTTGGGCCAATCGTCCAGCGAACTGGGCAACGACGCGGCGCAAGCGCAGCAACGCAGCCAGCAGCAGTCACAGCAGATGGAGCTGGTGGCCACTGCCGTCAACGAAGTGACCTACGGCGTGCAGGACGTGGCGAAAAACGCCGAACACGCTGCCAGCGAAATGCGTGATGCCGAAGCCCAGGCGCAACAGGGCCAGATCAACATCGACGGCAGCCTGCAACAGATCGACAAGCTCTCCGGCACCATCGATCAGGCCGTCGAGGTCATCCGCACGCTGGCGACCGAAAGCACGCAGATCGGCAGCGTGCTGGAAGTGATCCGCTCGATTGCCGAGCAGACCAACCTGCTGGCCCTCAACGCCGCGATTGAAGCGGCTCGCGCTGGCGAACAGGGTCGCGGTTTTGCGGTGGTTGCTGACGAAGTACGTTTGCTGGCTCAGCGCACGCAGAAGTCCACGGCGGAAATCCAGACGATGATCGAAAGCCTGCAAAATCATTCCGAAGCCGCCGTGAAGGTGATCGGCGACAGCAGCAAGGCTTCGCAACTGACCATCGAACAGGCCGGCCTGGCCAGTGCGAGCCTGAATGCGATCGGCCAGGCCCTGCGCAACCTCAATGGTCTGAACGCCTCGATTGCCAGCGCAACGCTGCAACAGGCGCACGTGGTCGAAGACATCAACCAGAACGTCACCCAGGCCGCGGGCCTGTCCCACAGCACCGCGCTGGCGGCCGAGCAGTCGAGCGTGGCCAGCGTGAAACTCGGCCAGCTCAGCGAACAACTGAACGGGCTGCTGCGCCAGTTCCGAGTCTGATCCCTTCAACAGGTGGGAACTCGTTTCCCACCTCTTTTTCGGTACAATCCGCTCCCTCTTTTATTCCCCCCAAGGATCCTGCATGTCCGGGCTAGAACTGTTTGCCGCCGCCCTCGGCGTGATCGCCGTGTGGCTCACGGTCAAACAGAATCCGTGGTGCTGGCCGATCGGGCTGGTCATGGTGTCGCTCTACACCTGGGTGTTCTTCGAGGTGAAGCTGTATTCGGACATGCTGCTTCAGGTGGTTTATGCCGGGCTGCAAATCTATGGCTGGTGGCAATGGACGCGGGCCGGGACGATGCATGACGGGCGCGAAGTCAGCCGGCTCAACAGTCGCTCGATTGTGCAGGGACTGGCCATCGGCACTGTCGGCAGTCTACTGCTGGGCGCTGCGATGGCCCATTGGACCGACGCTGCACAACCTTGGCTCGACGCCGCGCTGACCGGTTTCAGTCTGGTTGCGCAGTTCTGGATGGCCCACAAACGTCTGCAATGCTGGGCGTTGTGGTTCGTGCTGGATGTGATCTTCGTCGGTCTGTTCCTCTATAAAGGGCTGTACCTCACAGCGGCGCTGTATGCCCTGTTCACCCTGATCGCGGTGCAAGGCTGGCGCGAATGGCGTGCCGACCCGGCGTTGCAACGATGAAAGTGATTGTCCTGACCGGCCCCGAGTCCACGGGCAAGAGCTGGCTGGCGGCCGGGATTCAACAGCAGTTCGGCGGCTTGCGGGTGGATGAATACGTGCGCTGGTTTATCGAGCAGTACCCTCGGGATACCTGCTTGGCCGATATTCCCGAGATCGCTCGCGGCCAGTTGCAATGGGAAGACGCGGCACGTGCGCAGCAGCCGCGGCTGCTGATTCTCGATACGCATCTGCTGAGCAATATCCTGTGGAGCCAGACGCTGTTCGGCGACTGCCCGCCCTGGCTGGAAACCGAGTTGCTGGCGCGGCATTACGACCTGCACCTGCTGCTCTCCCCCGAACAGATCGAGTGGACGGACGATGGTCAGCGCTGCCAGCCCGATTTCAGTGAACGGCTCGCGTTCTATCAGGCCACCCGGACCTGGCTGGAAACCCATCACCAACCCTTGCAGATCATTCAGGGCAACTGGCTCGAACGCCATCAGCAAGCCTTCGACGCGGTGCGCGCCCTGCTCGCGGACTGACCGGGTTTTCGGGGCGTTTGCCCCGCCGTAGCCCCCTGTATTGGGGCAAAAGTGTCCGTTCCTGAAACACTCCTGCGGGTGCAAAGTGCCCGTCTCAGCGCCCTTCATCCCTTTGTCATGCGACTTGTTACGCAACTGAAACACCTGCGCGCAAACCCTTGTTCCAGAGCTTTGCAATGGCATTAAGGGGTTGCGAAGACAATGACTTGTTTCAACGATGAAACAGCTTTTGTATCAGGCCTGCACTCGTCAAACCCAACGCATTGAAATTTAAAGATATTTCAAAAGCGGCACAGCTTTCGCTCTCTCCTTCACAACGCTGAACAGGCTCAGCCCACTGAAGAAGGAATTGCCGTCGTGGGGAATATCAATAAAGCCTTCACCTGCCTTCTGCTGATCGGATCAGCTGCCAGCACTTTCCTCAGTTTCAACGTTCAGGCCGAAGGCAATGGCGTGATCGTACTCAATCGTGATGTCCAGCCGATCCCGATCGGCCGAAGCGGCGGCAAAGACCCGTACCCCACCACCGTCAATGCCAATCCTTCGGGCCGCATCGATCAAGCGATGACCAGCACCGAACTCAATGACGGTGAATTTGCCAGTGTAGCCAGCGGATCCTCGATTCGCGGAAGTATCACCACCCCGACTTCGAACATCCCCGGCATGAACACTGTGACCAATCCGAATGGCTTGCCTGGTATGGGAGGCGGTCACGGCGGCGGTGCCGGTGGCTCGATCTCCAATACCGTCAACCGTGCCATGAGCTCCGGTCTTGCCCCTCTGACTCGCATGGCTGGAGGCCAATAAATGAACCACTCTCTGCTCCTGCTCGCCCTCCTCGGCTGCACCAGCGCAATGGCTGACCCGAGTTCCGTGAACAACGCGAACATTCAGGAAACCGGCATCCAGTACCGCGGCAACTACAACGTCAACCAGGCGGCCGGCGACCAGATGCAACAAACCAACACCAAAGCGATCGCCATCGGCACCAGTGCCAGCGCGACCACCAGTGTCATTCAGCACATCAATACGCCCGCCGACCGTACGGGCAATGCCAGCGCCAACATCGGCGGCAACTCTTTCACTAACGGCAACGGGATCCTGGGCGTGAACCAGGGTGCCGGGGCCAACAACCAGATGGCCAACGTGACGCGCGTCAGCATCAGTGCTGCCCCGCAGAGCGTTGACGATAGCGCCCTTTCCCAACAGAACGTGGCGTTGTTACCGAGCTCAGGAGCAACTGGCACCCCCGGCAGTCGCCAGGTCACGACGAGTGATCAGGCCTTCACCGGCAGTCGCGGGGTAATCCAGGTGAACCAGAGTGCCGGGGTGGGGAACCGAATGGCTAACACCCTGAGCATCCGGGTCGCTGACTGACCCAAACAAGAAGCAGTGCAATTAGAAAGTACCAACACTTAACCAACTAATAAGCACGACGGAGAAACACCATGAAACCTACAATGGCCCTCAAACCACTGGTTTTCGCACTCGCAGCAGTGATGGCAATCGCAGCACAGGCAGGCGGTCGTGATGATAATCACGGTCATGGTAACGGGCATGGCAACCATGAACCAAAAGGCCCAACCCTGGAACAACTGCTGCAAATCGGCGCTGGCGCCGGCGCTGCAGTGCTCGACACTCAAAACAGCGATGGCAACCTGGTTGGCAACCAAGGCACCAAAAATGATGCCAACGTCAACAACTCTGCCAATGGCACCAACGGCAACGTTGGCATGAACAACACCGCCGGCGATGGCAACCAGCAAGACAACGCCGCCGCTCTGGCCACTGCCGACGAAAGCTTCATCTTCGGCTCTGCGGTGTCTGTTTCCAGCGCAACTCAGGTCAACAACAACAACGCTGTTGCAAACTACTCCACCACCAACAACGCCAACCTCAACAACGTGGGTAACGGCGGTTCCGGCAACATTGGCGTGAACAACAGTGCCGGCAACTTCAACCAACAGAAAAACAACCTGGCAATTGCTGTATCGGGTGGTCGTGTAGCTAACGCTGCTGCTGCTGCGAACCAAAGCTCCACTGGCCTGACTGTGGCCAACAACGGCACTCAAACCTACAAAAAAGATACCCTCACCGGTACTTTCGCCGGGGCTGGCGCGTTCTACGCGAAGGGCACTGCAAAAATCGAAGACGACGATCACGGTCATGGCGGATATGGCAATAACGACAGAGGCCATGGTGGCGACAAAGATCAAAAAGCCAAATTCGAAGCAGTGGGCGTATTCGGCCTGGCAGGTGTGACCACTCAACAAGTGATGACCCCTGATGGCTGGAAAAACCCTGTGACCAACAACGCTTCCATCTCCAATGTTGGTAACAACTTCTCGGGTAACGCTGGTTACAACAACGCCGCTGGTGTTGGCAACCAACAAAGCAACTCGCTGTCCATCGCCGCAGGTTGCAAAGCCTGCATGTAATCGCGATCGAAACGAAAGCCCCGGAAACGGGGCTTTTCCTCAGTCCGCAAAGGCGTATCGATCATGCGTAAGACTGCCCTTCTCGCTCTGCTTTGCTTCTGTGGCCTGACCCAAGCTGCCCAGATGCCCGTTGCTGCCTTGCCGGGCGGCACGCTTGTCTACAAGAACGTGCAAAGCATCCGTGAGCGCAAGTTTGCCGACATCGTCGAACAGAAAACCGACTTCAGCTGCGGCGCCGCCGCACTGGCGACGGTATTGCGCCAGGCCTATTGGCTCGACGTCGATGAAGAGCACATCATCAAAGGCATGCTGGTCAACGCTGACCAGGACCTTGTCCGTACTCAAGGTTTCTCCATGCTGGACATGAAGCGCTACATAGAAAGCATCGGCATGCGCGCCAGGGGCTACAAGATTCCCCGAGAAAAACTCGACGCAGTCACGATCCCGGTGGTGGTACTGATGGAAATTCGCGGCTACAAGCATTTCGTGGTGATGCAGCGGGCGGACAAGGATTGGGTTTACATCGGAGACCCGGTTTTAGGACACAAACGCTACTCCCATGATGACTTTGTCAAAGGTTGGAACGGCATTGTCTTTGCCATCGTCGGCCCCGGATACGACAAGACCAATGCATTACGCAGTCCTCCGACACCGCTGACGGCCAAAAACAAGCTGGATGGATTCAACCCGGTCAAAGATGCTGAATTGATGGACTTCGGGTTCATACAGAGCGACTTCTTTTAATCGCCGATTACAAGAGTGGGGCTGGATGTCCCGGGAGCAGCAGATGAAAACCTCATACTGGCTGGCCGCCGCCTGCCTGGCAGCGAGCGCGTCAGGCTATGCCAATGCAGGATTCAAACCCATCGAAATCAAGGACCAGGAGCTCGCCGAGCTACGCGGTCGCTATGTCATGCCGGGCCGGATCATCAGCTTCGGTGTCGTCATGAGCAGTACCTGGCGCAATGCCAGTGGAGATCTGATCGGGGCATCGGCCACCATGCAATTGCAGGCCGCTTCGGTAAAACCTGAATTCTACGTCTCGACCATCAAGGAACACGGCAACGGCAGTACCCCGGAACTGGGCACTGGCGCGGTCATTGGTGGAGCGGGACTCAACTCCAGCCAGGGCGTAACGCAGAGTGTGCGCGCCGCTGGCGATGGCAACGCCGCCTACAACAACGTTGCGATCAACGTCAAAGAAGCCAGTCAGGCACCCGCACTGATGCCCGCACAGGGCCAGGCCTTGATGGCCGGCCAGACCATTACCGGCAGCAACGGCGCCGGCAGCGTCGCGGTTTCGGCCACAGGCGGCGGTGTACAAATGGCCATTCAGGCCTCCGGCAATCAGGGTACCGCCTTGCAACAGGTCGCCCAGGGCGGACTGCTGCAAAACACCCGCTTGCTCGGTAACGCAAACGTAGTCAACAACCTGACACAACTCAACGTTGTCCTGAACAATAACGGCAGAAGTGCCGGCGCACTGGACTGCAACCTGACTCAACTCGGGGCGCTACGCAATATCGGATATTGAACTACGCTGAGTCTCGATCATTGGGCTTAAAGGGACGGCTTATTCATGTATCGATCAGTATCACTGCGTGCTGCTGTATGTTTGAGTACTCTTCTACCCGCGGCGATGCTGCAAGCAGCACCCGACGCCGACGTAGAAGCCCTGAGACAGGAACTTCTGGAGCTGAAGCAACGATACGAAGTACAACAGAAAGCCCTGGCGGTGCTCGAACAACGGGTCCGCCAGGTTGAAGAACAGCCCGCCTCACCACCCCCAAAACGCCTGGCCAAATCGCCTTCGGACATGAAAGGCAACCGGGTGGCTGCAGGGACCGGGGCTGCAGCAGCGTCGGGGGGCGCCGCCGGGGGCAGCGGTGCATCCTATGGCCAGTCGCTGGCCGACGATTCGCAACCGGCACAGAGCGTGTCCAACCTGTATGACGAAGCCAGCGGCTTCTTTGGCGGCGGCAAGTTCAGCTTTGAAACCGGCGTGACCTATTCGCGCTACGACACCCGCCAACTGATCCTCAACGGTTTCCTCGCCCTGGACTCGATTTTTCTGGGCAACATCAACCTCGACCGGATCAAGGCCGATACCTGGACGCTGGACCTGACGGGCCGCTATAACTTCGACAACCGCTGGCAATTCGACCTGAACGTGCCGGTCGTGTATCGCGAATCGACCTATCAGTCCGGCGGCGGCAACGGCGGTGCATCCAACGTCACCACCGAACAGGACGTCAGCCGCGACCCGACTCTCGGCGACGTCAACTTCGGCATTGCGTATAAGTTCCTGGACGAGTCGGTCAACACTCCGGATGCCGTGGTTTCCTTGCGGGTCAAGGCGCCAACCGGCAAGGACCCGTTCGGGATCAAGCTGCGCCAGACCGATGCCAACTCGAACCTGTTCGTGCCTGACACCTTGCCTACCGGCAACGGCGTATGGTCGATCACCCCGGGCATCTCGCTGGTCAAGACGTTTGACCCTGCCGTGTTGTTCGGCAGTTTGTCCTACACCCATAACTTCGAGGAGTCGTTCGACGACATCAGTTCGACCGTCAACCAGAAAAACCCGGGCAAGGTTCGCATCGGCGACAGCTTCCAGATTGGTGCGGGCGTTGCCTTCGCACTGAACGAGAAGATGAGTATGTCGTTCTCAGTGTCTGACCTGGTACAACGCAAGAGCAAGCTGAAACAGGATGGCGGGGATTGGGAATCGGTGGTGTCCAGCGACGCCAACGCCGGTTACTTCAACGTCGGCATGACCATCGCGGCCACCGACAACCTGACCATTGTGCCCAACCTGTCCATCGGCATGACGGACGATGCCCCGGACTTCTCCTTCAGCCTGAAATTCCCGTATTACTTCTAAACCGCAACAGCATGAAAAGGCCCGCTGCGACTTGCATCGCAGCGGGCCTTTTCAGCTTCCTGGACTCAGAAAGCGCCGCGCCCTAGCGGATCTGGTGCTTGTGCAGCAAACGATAGAAAGTCGGTCGGGAAACCCCCAGCACTTTGGCGGCAACGCTGAGATTGTCGCTGTGCCGGTTCAACACATCGCACAACGCCTGGCGTTCGGCGCGGGTCTTGTAGTCTTCCAGGGTGCCCATCGGTGCCGCGATCGACTGCTGGCTGATCAGCCCCAGGTCACGCGCTTCGATTTGCCGCCCTTCGGCCAGCACCAGGCCTCGACGCACCCGGTTGGCCAGTTCGCGGACATTGCCCGGCCAGTCGTGTTTGCCCATGGCGATCAGCGCGTCTTCACTGAAGCTGCGCGGACGACGGCCGGTTTCATGGCTGTAGAAATGGGAAAAGTGGTTGGCCAGCATCGACAGATCGCCGTGGCGCTCGCGTAACGGCGCGGTTACCACCTGCAGGACGTTAAGACGGTAGTACAAGTCCTCGCGGAAGCGCTTTTTCGCGATCGCGGCCTCAAGATCGACGTGAGTCGCCGCCAATACCCGCACATCCACCGGAATCGGTTGACTGCCGCCGACCCGTTCAATGTGTTTTTCCTGGAGAAAACGCAACAGATTGGCTTGCAGCTCCAACGGCAGATCACCGATTTCATCGAGAAACAAAGTGCCGCCATTGGCTGCTTCGATACGCCCGACCTTGCGTTGATGAGCGCCGGTAAACGCACCTTTCTCATGGCCGAACAATTCGGACTGGATCAAATGCTCGGGAATCGCACCGCAGTTGATCGCCACAAACGGTTTGCTGTGGCGTTGCGACTGCCGGTGCAGGGTGCGGGCGACCAGTTCCTTGCCGGTACCGCTTTCGCCGCGGATCAAAACCGGCGACTCGGTGGGGGCCAGTTTACTCAGCAACTTGCGCAGCTCGCGGATCGGTTTGCTGTCGCCCAGCAGTTCATGTTCCGGCTGATCGACGTGAATTGTGCCCTGACCGCGCAACCGCGCCATGCCGAACGCCCTTCCGAGGGTGACCTGCACCCGCGACACGTCGAACGGCAAGGTATGGAAATCGAAAAACCACTCGCAAACGAAATCGCCGACGTTCTGCAAGCGCAGCACTTCCTGATTCAGCACGGCGATCCACTCGGTGCCACTGCGGCTGATCAGCTCTTTGACGGCTTCGGGACGTTCCAGGTGAAAAGGCTGTAATCGCAACAGGCCGACATCGCAGCTTCGGTCGGCGGCATTTTCCAGGCTGCAACTGTCGACGTCCCAACCCACGGCACGTAAACCCGGCAACAATCGGTGACAGTCGTCGCACGGGTCGACGACCAATAAACGTCTTAATGCAGGCGCTTCGCTCATGACTGTTCCTTGGCGCCAAATTTTAGGAAATGATCGTAAAAACAGTCATTTGGCAAACCTGACTGTTACATTAGCAAGAATTTGACGGCGTCTTGTATCGATTGCTTATAGGCGTGCAAGTGAAGCAGTTATAAGAACGCGCTTTATTAGTTAGCTATCGACTTGATTCTTTCGCCAGGCTTTCAAAATCTGTCTGAATATTGAGTGTATGAAAGAAAGTCGAAATTTCTTCAGATTCTGTGTGACCTGTCAGCGGGTTGCGTGCATCAGTACAAGTAACTCGCCGAACGGTAAGCCCAACCGACGGCACATCACTTGATTGGGCACTATAGAGAGAAGACCCCATGACCGCCCCGCTCCGTATCAACGAAGCTCTTTTGATTGCCAACCGCGCATTTGAACCTTTTCAATGCGTCGCCTGGGCCCCACAAGACGGCAATGGCGAACTGAGCCTGACCGTTATCGACCGCACCAACTCCCACATCGGTCGCACCCAGATCCCAAGCAGCGCCTACTCCGATCCGGCGCAACTTGAACACCTGTTGCAACAAGCCCGCGCCGAACTGAGCGAAGAAGGCTACGCGTTGCAATCCTGGTCGATGCCACACTGATATTTGCGGGTAATGCGGATGACGCTCAAGTCATCCGCCCTCTTCTGTTAGTTGCGAATCTTTTTCCAACTTCAGTCTTTTTGTACAACTTTCCTCAATACTTTCGCGCCTGAATGCTTGGCAGGCTTGCGACTGGTTCAAAAAGACACTGTTCTGGCACAGTGCGACCCTCCACCTGTTAGTTATGTCAGTTGTACTTGCGCGTATTCAGGGATTGAATGTTCCGCTCATGCAGTTACCCGTTTCGCCTCCCGGAAATCGGTCGACTTGCAAGGAGAAGCATGCATGTCATCCCAGATCGCCATAGCGCTGCCGACGCTTGCGAATAACGCCGGACAACTCGACAAGACCTTTTCGAGCAACGGTGTTGCGCAGGTCTATTTCGCCGGCAGTACGTCCAGCCTGATCCAGAGCGTGACGCTCGACGCGCAGGGCAGGATCTTGGTCGCCGCCAAGGTGGGCACTGCTCAAGGCAGTTGTTTCGGTCTGGCCCGTCTGCTTGAGGACGGCTCGGCGGATCTGGGGTTCGGCTTTCAAGGCAGCGTGATAGGCCGGTTCGCTGCCGGTTTCGAAGCCACCGGCGGCAAGGTTCAAGTCTTGCCCGACGGGCGGATTCTGCTGGCGGGCCTGCACTACGAATCAGAACATCGCACCCTGCCCGCCCTGGCGATGTTCGATGTTCAGGGCCGAACTGACCGGGATTTCGGTGACAACGGTCGACAGATTGTCCGTCTGCCCGGCGACCTGTCCATGGGCACCCGCGATGCCTGGCTCCCGCCAGGCGTTCCGGGCGCCGAAGCCTGCGATTTCGCGGTGCAGCCGGACGGGCATATCCTGCTGATCGCCAACCATCACTTCGAACTGGCCGACCACGTCGGCATGCTGATCCGCCTCAAACCCGATGGCAGCCTCGACCCGTCCTTCAACGGTCGCGGGTTCGTCATGGTCCGTCACTTGCTGCTCAATACCTGGCTCGGTGGCTTGCTGTTGCAAGACGATGGACGCATCGTAGTGGCCGGTTCCATCGACTTCCCTCAGGAAGGCCTGCTCGCCCGCTACCTGCCGGACGGGCGGCTCGATGAACGTTTTGCGGTGGACGGTTTCATGGCCTTCAAGGCCCAGGGGCACAGCACCCTGGTCAACCAGGTCATCGAATCAGCGGAGCATTTGCATTGTTTTGGCAGCAGCCGCGATCCGATTCGATGCATGGCGCTGTGTGTCCATGGCAACGGCCGCCCAGACCTGCACTGCAACGGTGGTCAGCCGCATCTTCTGGAAATCGGCCCCAGCGGCTGCCAGTGGAGCGCAGCGCAGGTGATGCCGGACGGTCGCACCCTCGCGGTCGGCGCGACCATCGGCGGGGTTGAAGCCGACTTCATCGTCGCCCGCTATCTGGCCAACGGCAGCCTTGATCGAAGCTTCGGTTCCGGTAATGGCTGGTTACGCACACGGCTGGGGCGCAGCCTCGATACCGCCACTTCGCTGGCGATCCAGCCGGGGGGCGAGATTCTGGTGGGCGGTTATTCGCTGGATGGCAACTACCGCGCAGTAGTCGCGCGTTATCTGAATCATTGATGCGAACCTTCCTACACTTGATCTTGCCCATGGCTTACGGCAACTTGCGCGCTTCTTAATACAAGGAGCAACCGATGTCCGGTTCGATGGCCCAAGCGTTCGCGCACAACTTTCTCGGGCATTCGCCCCGCTGGTACAAGGCGTGCATCGTCGGGTTTCTGATGCTCAACGCGCTGGTGCTGTGGAGCGTCGGTCCGGTCGCCGCTGGCTGGTTGCTGGTGATCGAGTTCATTTTCACCCTGGCCATGGCGCTCAAGTGCTACCCCCTGATGCCCGGCGGTTTGCTGCTGATCGAAGCGCTGCTGCTGAAAATGACCACGCCCCAGGCGCTGTATGAAGAGCTGCAGCACAATTTCCCGGTGATTCTGCTGCTGATGTTCATGGTCGCCGGCATCTACTTCATGAAAGACCTGCTGCTGTTCCTGTTCTCGCGCCTGTTGCTGGGCGTGCGTTCGAAGGCGCTGCTGGCCCTGATGTTCTGCTTTCTGTCGGCATTTCTTTCGGCGTTTCTCGACGCACTGACCGTAACCGCAGTGATCATCAGCGCCGCCGTGGGCTTCTATTCGGTTTATCACCGGGTGGCCTCCGGCAACGATCCACGCCAGGACAGCGAATTCAGCGATGACCAGCATCTGCCTCAACTGCATCACGAGGACCTGGAGCAGTTTCGCGCCTTCCTGCGCAGCCTGTTGATGCACGGCGCTGTCGGCACTGCATTGGGTGGCGTCTGCACCCTGGTGGGTGAGCCACAAAACCTGCTGATTGGTCACGAGATGGGCTGGCACTTCGCCGAGTTTTTCCTGAAGGTCGCGCCGGTGTCGCTGCCGGTTCTGGTTGCGGGACTGGTGACCTGCCTGCTGCTGGAGAAATTGCGCTGGTTCGGTTACGGCACGCTGCTGCCGGACAACGTACGTGCCGTGCTGGCCAACTACGCCGCCGAAGACAACGCCGAGCGCACCCCGCGTCAACGCGCCGCCCTGCTGGTGCAAGGCTGCGCTGCGCTGATCCTGATCGCCGGGCTGGCGTTCCATATCGCGGAAGTCGGCTTGATCGGACTGATGGTGATTGTGTTGATCACTGCGTTCACCGGGATCACCGACGAGCACCGACTGGGCAGCGTATTCAAGGACGCGATGCCGTTCACCGCGTTGTTGGTGGTGTTCTTCGCCGTGGTCGCGGTGATTCACGACCAGCGACTGTTTGCACCACTGATCCAGTGGGTCCTGGCACTGCCGGCCGACCAGCAACCGGGGATGCTGTTCATCGCTAACGGCCTGCTGTCGGCGATCAGTGACAACGTGTTCGTTGCCACGATCTATATCACTGAAGTAAAACAGGCTTTCCTGTCCGGACACATGAGCCGCGAGCACTTCGAGACGCTGGCGATTGCGATCAACACCGGCACCAATCTGCCGAGCGTGGCGACGCCCAATGGTCAGGCGGCGTTTCTGTTTCTGCTGACGTCGGCGATTGCGCCGCTGGTACGGTTGTCCTACGGGCGGATGGTGTGGATGGCGTTGCCTTACACTGTGGTGATGGGTTTGCTCGGCTGGTATGCCGTGAGCTACTGGCTGTAAAAACGACAACGGGAGCCCTGAGGCTCCCGTTTTTTTATGCATGAATCAGCGCGGCAAAATGTATTTCTCGATGGCCTGCGCCACCCCGTCCTCAGTGTTCGGCCCGGTGACTACATCGGCCTGACGCTTCACCGCGTCCTCGGCCTGTCCCATGGCAATCGCCAAACCGGCGACATGAAACATCGCCGGATCATTGCCACCATCGCCAATCGCCGCCGTCCGCGCCAGCGGCACGCCCAGATGTTCAGCCAGCGTCACCAGCGCCGAGCCCTTGTTGGCCTCCAGCGCCGTCACGTCCAGGTACACCGGTTGCGAGCGCGACACCTGTGCCATGCCTTCGACCTTCGGCAGCAACCGCGCCTCCAGCTCGATCAACAGATCAGTGTTGTTGCTGGTCGCCACAATCTTGTCGATGCGCTCCAGATACGGCTCGAAGCTCTCCACCACCACCGGCGGATAACCGAGCCCATGCTGCTCACGTGGCACCATCGGTCCTTGCGGATCCTTGAGCAACCAGTCGCCGCCGCTGAACACCCAGATTTCGACCTCCGGCTGATCGGCGAACAGTGCCAGTGCGGTCAACGCTGCCGTGGCCGGCAGGTAATGCGCGACCAGAATGCTGCCGTCCGGATTGACGATCGTGCCGCCATTGAACGCCGCCGTCGGCAGATCGACGCCCAGGGCTTCGATTTGTTGCAGCATCGCTTTGGGCGGCCGCCCCGTGGCGAGACTGAACAACACGCCCGCTTCGCGCAGCGAACGAACCGCGTCGATAGTGCGCTGACTCAGGCTGTGATCGGGCAACAACAGCGTGCCGTCCATGTCGCTCAACAGAAAACGGATCGGCTCACTCATCCGAGACCATGCCAGACGCGACCATCGCGAGTCAGCAGATCATCGGCGGCTTTCGGCCCGTCTTCGCCGGCGGCGTAACCCTGCACGCTCGCGTCCTGTTGCCAGGCGTCGAGGAACGGCTGTACCGCGCGCCAGCCGTTCTCGATGTTGTCGGCGCGCTGGAACAGCGTCTGGTCGCCGGTCAGGCAGTCATAGATCAGGGTTTCGTAGCCGGTGGACGGCTGCATTTCGAAGAAGTCCTTGTAGGCGAAGCCCAGCTCGATATTGGCCATGTTCAGCGCAGGCCCCGGCCGTTTGGCCAGCAGGTCGAACCACATGCCTTCGTTGGGCTGGATCTGGATACGCAGGTAGGTCGGCTGCAATTCGTCGACCTCGGTATCGCGGAACTGCGCATACGGCGCCGGTTTGAAGCAGATGACGATCTCGGTGTCGCGCACGCTCATACGCTTGCCGGTGCGCAGGTAGAACGGCACGCCGACCCAGCGCCAGTTGTCGATCATCACTTTCAGCGCCACGTAGGTTTCCGTGGTGCTGTCGGGCGAGACGTTGTTCTCATCGCGATAACCGGACACCGGTTTGCCGGCGACTTCACCGGCGCTGTATTGACCGCGCACCGAGTTTTCCCGTGCTTCCTCGGTGGTCCAGGGCCGGATCGCACCGACGACCTTGGCCTTCTCGCCCCGCACCGCATCGGCGCCGAACGCCGCTGGCGGTTCCATCGCGACCATGGCCAGCAACTGGAAAAGGTGATTGGGCACCATGTCCCGCAGGGCGCCGGTGTGTTCGTAAAAACTGCCACGGGTTTCGACGCCGACGGTTTCGGCAGCGGTGATCTGCACGTGGTCGATGTAGTGGTTGTTCCAGAACGCTTCGAACAGGCTGTTGGAGAACCGGCTGACCAGAATGTTCTGCACGGTTTCCTTGCCCAGATAGTGATCGATCCGGTAGATCTGCTTTTCCGACATGACCTTGAGCAGGCAGGCGTTCAACGCCTCGGCGGTCTGCAGGTCGGAGCCGAACGGTTTTTCGATCACCACCCTTCTGAAGGCTTCCGGGGTTTCTTCGAGCAATCCGGCGCTGCCGAGACGGCGCACCACTTCGCTGAAGAAACGTGGCGCGGTGGCCAGGTAGAACACCGCATTGCCAGTGCCGCTGTCGGCGATTTTCGCCGCCAGGGCTGAATAAGTGCTGTCGTCCAGGAAATCGCCCTGGACGTAGCTGATGCCTTTGGCGAGTTTGGCCCACAAGGCCGGATCAAGCATCTGATCGCCCTTGCCGACCTTGGCTGCCACCTCGGTGCGGATGAAGTCTTCAAGCTTTTGCGCGAAGGCTTCATCGGTGATGGCGTTGTGGTCAACGCCGACGATCCGCAGGCCATCATCCAGCAGGCCGTCGCGACTCAGGTTGTACAGCGCCGGCATGAGCAGGCGCTTGACCAGATCACCGTGGGCGCCGAACAGAAACAGCGTGGTCGGTGGCGCGGGTTCTGCCTTGGATTTCCTGCGGATCGTATGGGTCATTTCTTCGGTGTCTCCACGTGGCCGCCGAAGCCGAAGCGCTGGGCCGAAAGAATCTTGTCGCCGAAAGTGCCCTGGCCGCGAGAGCGGTAGCGCGAGAACAGCGAGTTGGACAGCACCGGTACCGGCACCTTCTGTTCCATGGCCGCTTCGATGGTCCATTGACCTTCGCCGCTGTCAGCCACGGAGCCGGAGAAACCGTCGAGTTTCGGGTCGACCGCCAGGGCATCGGCGGTCAGGTCGAGCAGCCAGGACGACACCACGCTGCCACGACGCCAGACTTCGGCGATGTCGGCCACGTTCAGGTCGAAACGCTGGTCCTGCGGCAAAAACTCGCTGGACTTGGTCTTGAGGATGTCGAAGCCTTCGGCGAAGGCCGCCATCATGCCGTACTCGATCCCGTTGTGGATCATCTTGACGAAGTGACCGGCACCGGCGGGACCGGCGTGGATGTAGCCGTGCTCGGCGCGGTGGTCATCGGACTTGCGGTCCCTGGTGCGCGGGATGTCGCCCATGCCCGGCGCCAGCGAGGCGAACAGCGGGTCCAGACGCTTAACGGTCTCGGCATCGCCGCCGATCATCATGCAGTAACCGCGCTCCAGGCCCCAGACGCCGCCGGAGGTGCCGACGTCGATGTAGTGCAGGCCTTTCTCGGCCAGGGTCTTGGCCCGACGGATGTCGTCCTTGTAGTTGGTGTTGCCGCCATCGATGATGGTGTCGCCCGCCTCGAGCAGATGGCTCAGGGTTTCGATGGTGTCTTCAGTCGGTGCGCCGGCCGGCAGCATGACCCACACCGCACGCGGTTTGGCCAGGCCTGCGACCAGTGCAGGCAGGTCGGCGACGCCGGTAGAGCCCTCGGCGGCCAGGGTATCGACAAAGGCGGTATTGCGGTCGTAAACAACGGTGGTGTGACCGTTGAGCATCAGACGTCGCGCAATATTGCCGCCCATGCGGCCCAGTCCAATAATCCCGAGTTGCATGTGCTGATGCTCCTTACTACAAATAAAAGTGTGTCAAAGGTATAGCCCAACGGGACTAATGGAGGTTAGTCCAGAGCGTCGGGTTGAAGTTTCCGTGCATTGTGCCCGATCCAGACTGATAACGTCTGGAAACGTGCCGAAGACACAACGACCATGAAAAATAAAAAAGTTCCATTCACGAGCAAAAGAAATCAAAATCGGCGCCGATAGCAGGTCAAGGCCCGAAACCGGGGCTGATCTGCAGTTGAGACACGCCATTTGCGAGGTGAGCAATGGGCACAGTACACACAGCAATGCCGCCACAAACCCTCTACGTCAGCATCCGTCGCGATGAATTGCGGCAGTTGAAAGATGAACGCGATCAGCTCAAGCAGGAACTCGCGCAATTGCGCCTGCTGACCCAGGGCGCCGAGCCACAGCCTCTGCCGCGCGTACAGCGCTCGCCCCACGCCTGATCTCCCCCGCCCGCTTCGGGAGCGGCCATCGCCGTTCCCGACATGCTGCACCTCTGGCCCTTTTCGGCAACTAACAAAGTTTTCACATCCGCTTGTTGATACTCCGGCGCATTCTGGCCGTGCGTGTGTGCACGGCCTCCGTTCGTCGGGTTCATGCGCCGGTTGCATGAAGCGCCCGGCGGTGGATGTGACGACTGAGCTGGAGTGCTGAATGGCGGTGTTCAAACGCAGCAAAACGACTGCGACAGGTTTCGACTGGGCCGGTTTCATCTGGCTGTTCGTGTTCTTCTGGTACTTCTCCGGTATCACCCAACTGCTGATCCAGTTGACGGGCACCTCAGGGTTCACCGGGTTCCGCCAGGCTTTCGTGATGAGCGCCGTGTGGCTCGCGCCGATGCTGCTGTTCCCCAAACGCACCCGACTGCTCGCCGCGCTGATCGGCGTGGTGCTGTGGGCCTGCTCGATGGCCAGCCTGGGTTACTTCTTCATCTACCAGCAGGAATTTTCCCAGAGCGTGATTTTCATCATGTTCGAGTCGAACGTGTCCGAAGCCGGCGAGTACATGACCCAGTACTTTGCCTGGTGGATGGTCCCGGCGTTCCTCGCGCACACCGCATTCGCGTATTTCCTGTGGACCCGCCTGCGTCCGGTCTACCTGCCCCGTGGCCGGGCATTTGTTGCCGCCATGGCGATTCTGGTGGCCGTGATCGGTTATCCGCTGGTCAAGCAGACCATGCGTACCGGCAGCTTCGCCCAAGGCTTCGAGAAATTCGAAACCCGCATCGAGCCGGCCGTACCGTGGCAGATGGCCGTGGCTTATCACCGCTATCAGGAAACCCTGGCCGACATGCAGGGCATGCTGCACAGCGCGAGCAAGATCCCACCGCTGAAAAACCTCAAGGACTCGGGCGCCAACCAGCCGGCGACTCTGGTGCTGGTCATCGGCGAATCCACCAACCGCCAGCGCATGAGCCTCTACGGTTACCCGCGTAAAACCACGCCGGAACTGGACAAGCTCAAGGATCAGTTGGCGGTCTTCGACAACGTCATCACCCCGCGCCCGTACACCATCGAAGCGCTGCAGCAGGTGCTGACCTTCGCCGACGAAGAGAACCCGGACCTGTACCTGTCCACGCCGTCGCTGGTCAGCATGATGAAACAGGCCGGCTACAAGACGTTCTGGATCACCAACCAGCAGACCATGACCAAGCGCAACACCATGCTCACGACGTTCTCCGAACAGGCCGACGAGCAGGTGTACCTGAACAACAACCGCAACCAGAACGCCGCGCAGTACGACGGCGACGTGATCGAGCCCTTCAACAAGGCCCTGGCCGATGCGGCGCCGCGCAAGTTGATCGTCGTGCATCTGCTCGGTACACACATGAGCTACCAGTACCGTTATCCGCCGAGCTTCGACAAGTTCCAGGATCGCAACGGCGTTCCGGCCGGTGTGCGTGACGATCAGGTGCCGACCTACAACAGCTACGACAACGCGGTGCTGTACAACGATTTCGTGGTCTCGAGCCTGATCAAGGACTACGCCAAATCCGATCCGAACGGCTTCTTGTTGTACCTCTCCGACCACGGTGAAGACGTGTTCGACTCGGTGGGCCACGGCACTCTGGGTCGCAACGAAAACAAGCCGACAGCGCCGATGTACACCATTCCGTTCATGGCCTGGGCCTCGCCAAAATGGCGTGAAACCCATGACTGGAGCTTCGCCGGGGATCTGAGCCGCCCTTACAGCAGCTCGCACCTGATCCACACCTGGGCGGATCTGGCCGGTTTGAGTTTCGATGAACTGGATCGCAGCAAGAGCCTGGTCAGCGACAGCTTCAAGCCGCGTCCGCTGTTGATCGGCAATCCTTACGAACGCGAACAGCGGGCCCTGATCGACTTCAGCCTGATGAAGCCGAAAAAACCCGCCGCCACAGAAGTGGTGCTGCAGCAGTAACGAGAAGGGCCGGAAACGGCCCTTTTTTTCGTCTGACTGAAACACCTTCAAATAATAATATTTCTCGTTTGGTACTAAATCGCCCTCTTCACCTTCGTCTTTGAACAAACGGAATTTTTCCCTCAAAGACAAGGAGTCGGCTGCGATGTTCGCGCCCATCACCCGTTCCATGACCCTCACCCTGGGCCTGTGCAGCGTTGCATTGAGCCCGGATCTGCTGGCTGAAACCGACACAGAAAAACAGTTACCCCCCGCTACACCGGCGCTGGAACTGGCCTCCACGAACATCACCGCCCAAGGCCTGGGCAGCACCACTGAAAACACCCACGCCTACACCACCGGTGCCATGAGCACGGCAACGCGGTTGAACCTGTCGTTCAAGGAAACCCCGCAGTCAGTGTCTGTGGTCACTCGTCAGCAGATGGATGATTTCAAGCTCGGTACATTGACCCAGGCCATGAGCCAGACCACCGGCGTCGTGGTGCAGCATTACGACTCGGATCGGGTCAACTATTCATCCCGTGGCTACTCGATCAACAACTTTCAGATTGACGGGATGCTCAACACTTTCAGCCGAATGAAGTCCGATTCCGACACGATCATCTACGACCGGATCGAAGTGGTTCGGGGCGCCACCGGCCTGACCACCGGCGCAGGTGATCCTTCTGCCACCATCAACATGGTGCGCAAACGCCCCACCGCGCAGTTGCAGGCGCTGGCCGGCGTCAGCGGCGGCAGTTATGACGATTACTACAGTTACGTGGACGTGGGTGGTCCGCTTGCCTTCGATGGCCGTTTGCGCGGCCGCAGCGTGCTGGCCTATCGCGACAGCCAATCGATTCGCGACCACTACGCGCTGCAACGGGAAGTCGGGTACGGCATCCTCGAGGCCGATCTGACAGAGTCGACCGTGCTGGCTGTCGGCTACGACTACCAGGACAAGCAAGTACAAGGCAGCTCCTGGGGCACTGTGCCGTACTGGAACGCCGACGGTGGCAAGGCGCGCCTCGGCCGCTCGACCAACATGGCGACGTCGTGGAGCTCTTGGCCGATCAAGGACAAGACAGCGTTCGCCACCCTCGATCAGGCGCTGGCGGGCGGCTGGCACCTGAAAGCGGCCTACACCCATCGCCAGAGCGATACCGACGGCAAGGTCTACTACGGCGGAACCGGTTTCCCCGCGGACGACCGCAGCGGGATGGCAGCCTACATGTCGCATATGATCGGCACGCAGAAGATGAAGACTTACGACTTCAACGTGTCGGGCCCCTATGCGCTGTTCGGTCGCGAACACGAAATGATGTTCGGATATGGCGAAGCCGAGCGCAGCGAGCGCTCCCCTTATACGATCGACGGCCCGGTGCCGCCGGGTTACGGACGGATCCGCGACTGGAAATACATGGGCGATATCGCCAGATTCCCCGACACCGTCACAGGCTTGACCGGCTCCACCTCCAGCACCCGCCAGAAAGCCGGTTACCTGGCCACACGCCTGAGTTTCACCGACGACTTGCACGCGGTACTCGGCAGCCGTTACGGCAGCTGGAAAGCGTCAAAAGCCGACAATACGTTTGACGACAAGCTGCAAGTGAGCGCTGTCGACGCGAGCCGCCAGCAACACAACGACATGTGGACGCCGTACGCGGGAGTGCTCTACGACCTGACGCCCGAGTACACCGTGTACGCCAGCTACACCGACATTTTCAACCCTCAGGATTACCGCGATGCCAATCGCAAATTCCTTGAGCCGGTCGTCGGCAGCAACTATGAAATAGGCCTCAAGGGCAGCCTGCTCGACGAGCGCCTGAACCTGGCCACGGCCGTGTTCTGGAGCAAACAGGACAATGTCGCCGAAGTTGATGATTCGGTACTACCGGATCCGGTCACCGGTGAGGAGTTCTACAAGTCGGGCGGCAAAGGCAACAAGGTCAACGGTTTCGAAGCCGAGGTTTCGGGTGAAATCCTGGATGGCTGGAACATGACCGCCGGCTACACCTACACCCACTCGGCCAACGGCGAGAAACAACGCAGCAACACCAACCAGCCATTGAACATGTTGCGCCTCTCCACGGCCTATCGCCTGCCCGGCAACTGGAATGCCCTGACCGTGGGCGGCGCCGTGAACTGGCAGAGCGACGTCTATGGCAATTCCAATCGCCCGGTCGGGCGCGGTGCCAATGGGCGGGTCATCACCGAACGGACCCGGATCAGTCAGGGCGCTTACTCCGTGGTCAAGCTGATGTCGCGCTACGAGTTCGACAAACACCTGTCGGCGTCCCTCAACGTCGACAACCTGTTCGACAAGAAGTATTACGACAACGTCGGCTTCTACAACGGCGTGTTCTGGGGCGATCCTCGAACCGTGACGCTGGGCCTCGACTGGAAACTCTGACGCCCTTCCCTTGCGATCTGCACGCGTCATTCACGCGTGCAGCGCTTGTCCGATACGCCGTGGAAACACCCGGTAAACCCTAAACTGAACGAGCGTTAACCTCTTGTTAATGCCCTCGACGGACACTGCGCCCCGAGGACCAGATTCATGGACGAACGGCTCCAACATTTTTCGTAGGAGGCACCATGAAAACCACGACTGCAATCCTTGCCGGTCTACTCACATTGGCATCCGCCAGCGCATTCGCCGAAGGCGGCGCCGAGCGCATGAGACATTACTGGGCCAATTTCCCGGTTCATTCCGCACAGAGCCAACAGGCTGAAGCGAAGACCCACGAACTCAAGGTTCCGGACGACCAGACCGCTCAGGTCACCGAGTCCTATCGCCCTTGAGCGAACGCTTTACCGATGGACCTGCGATGGCACCGCTCTGGCCCCGCAGATGACAGTTGGGCGCCCTGTTCGGGCGCCTTTTTTTATGCCTGCAGCTCCTTGATCCAGAACAGCATGCGCCCGTGACTCGGGTCGAACATGCCCGGCGCGAAGCCGAATTTGGCATAGGAATTTTGCGCCACGGCGTTGCCCTCAAGCACTTCCAGAGTGATCTTGCAGCAACCACGCTGACGGGCAATGTCCTCGACCTTGCGCAGCATTTTCTGACTCAGCCCCAGGCCGCGAAACTTCGTCACCACTGACACGTCATGCACGTTGACCAGAGGTTTGCAGGCAAACGTGGAAAACCCTTCAAAACAGTTCACCAGCCCCGCCGGCTCGCCACCGACAAACGCCAGGACGCTGAACGCGTGGGGCCGCTTGGCCAGTTCGGCGGGCAATTGCTGCAACAGTTCGGGGGCAATGGGATGGCCGCCACCCATCGGGTCTTCGGCGTAATGATTGAGCACCACACCGATGGCCTCGGCATGCACCGGGTTGGTGTAACTGGCTTGAAGCACAAGAATTTCTGCGGAATCCATTTCCTTCCTCGATCGCACGGGGCCCCGGCGCGTTTGATACGCACTGATAGGCTCGGCGACCTTAGCGCGAGGCAGGCCCCGGCGACAACCCGGCGTTTTCAGTGCCCCCAGACAAGCTCTTCGGTCCAGCCCAGTTCGGCGAAATCCTCGGCTCGCAGACCGGACTCGCCGACACAGAAAAACTCGTCCAGTTGAGGTGGCTTCACCGAGGTGCCGCTGAGCATGGCGTGGACCTGGCCACGATGGTGAATCTGATGTTCGAACAGGTGCGAGATCATCCGCAGACGACTGTCGTGCTGTGGCGTGTCGCGGGCGATGGTGACAATGCGCCCCAGATCGGCATCGCGCAGTTGCTCGCAGTAGGCGATCAGTCGACGGTCGACATGGGCCTGCTCACGGCGCAAGGCCTGCACCTCGGTGAAGGGCTCGTCAGCGTTGAAGAACACATAGCAATCGGGATGCGGTTCGTCACCGCGCAACTCACGTTCCAGCGCGTCGACGTAGAACCAGTCGCAGGTGAGGATGTGATTGAGGGTCAGGCGGATGCTCGGGAAGAAACTGACCCGTGGCGCCGCCAGCTCCGCGTCATCAAGCTGGCTCCAGGCCTTGGCCAGTCGATGGTTGGCCCAGGCATTCTGATAGGCCATGGTCAGCAAATGGTGGGACAGTGGCTGAGTCATGTCGCGCCCTCCGTGTTTCAGCTCTCGGCAAAGCGTTGCAGCTGCATCTCCTGCAAGCGGCTGAGGGTCCGGCGGAACGGGAATTCCAGATAGCCCTCGGTATACAGCGCGTCCATCGGCACTTCGGCCTCGATGTACAGCGGCACTTTCCGGTCGTAGCACTCGTCGACCAGTGCGATGAAGCGGCGCACACCGTCGTCGTGCACCGACAACTGCGGCAATTCCCGATCGCCGGCCACCACCCGTTCCGCCCCGTCCTCGGTGCCACGGGCAATCCGCCCTTCGCGTTTTTTCGCACTGAGGTTCGGCACCTCGCTCAACAGGATAGCCCGGTAGGTGTCGCACAGCGCGATGAAATCCATGGCGGCGAAGGGTTGCTCGCACAGGTCGGCGTAACGGCACCACAGCACCGAATCGCTGGCCTGCACCACGCTCAAGGCGCGGTAACCCACCGGCACCGGTTCGGCACTGACGGTTTGCCCGGCGGCCAACGCGTCGAACACCTGGCTCAACGCGCTACCCTGCTCCGGCAGAGCGACCCAGTAACGCTGCTCGATGGCGCCGGGATGCAAGCGATGATCTTCCGCGCCATTCACCGCGACCACTTGCATGTGCTGCTTGATCTCGGTGATTGCCGGCAGGAAACGGTCGCGGTTGAAGCCGTCGGCATACAACTGATCCGGCGGCAGGTTGGAGGTGCAGACCACCACCACACCTTCCTCGAACATCACCTGAAACAGGCGCCCGAGAATGATCGCGTCACCGATGTCATTGACGAACAGCTCATCGAAACACAGCACCCGCACCTCGGCCGCCAGCTCACGAGCCAGCGCCCGCAATGGATCGGCGATCCCGGTCAACTGAAAGGAACGCTGGTGCACCCAGCCCATGAAGTGATGAAAGTGTTGCCGCCGCGCCGGCACCCGCAGGCTCTGATGAAACTGATCCATCAGCCAGGTCTTGCCGCGCCCGACCGGGCCCCACAGGTAAACGCCAGTGACCGAACGGGCACCGGCGTGCAGGGCTTCATGGCATTTTTGCAAGGCCCAAACCGCGTGTTCCTGGGCTTCATCCTGGATGAAGCCCTTGTGGTCGACGGCGTACTGCCAGGCGCTCAAGGGGGAGTCGAAAGTCATGCGCGGCAGTATGCCACGACGGCTACAGGGAAATATCCAGCCGAGCGATTTTGCCCTGTTCGTTGAGCCGGAACGTGTAGCGCAACTCCAGCGGGCTGCCGGGGAACGTTCCGGAGATCAGCCCTTGCACCAGCACCTTGCCGGTGCGCTGCTGGACGCCCAGCACTTCGACCCGCGGCTGATAACGCTGGGCGGTGTCTCGCATCCAGTTGGCAATGGCCTGCGGGCCGACCTGATGATGGCCTTCATCGAACACGTGGGCATCCTCGGCAAAAAAACTGCCGACCCGGGACGTATCGCGAGCATTGGCGGCGTTGATGTATTCAACGATGGCCGGGGCGAGGATCGAGGTGGGGTGGAACATGATTACAGCTCCTTTTTTCGGGTTCTGTCGCCATCCTAGAACAGCCCTGCGTCAATTCCTGTCAGGAGTGAAACGGCCGTTTTCGTCCAGTTGCATCAGCCGCTGCCAGGTGCGCAACAGGTCGCTGCGCCGCCCCGGATAGCGCTCGCCCTGGAGACTGGCGGCGGCAATCCGGTCGGTGCGAAAGGTGCGATAGGCGCCGCGCAACTCGCACCACGCGACGATGATCCGCACCTCGTTGAGAAAGCCCAGCGCCAGCGGCCAGATCAAGCGCTGGCTCTGCACCTGCTGCGCATCGGCGTAATCGATGTGCAGCTTGGCCTGATCGCGGATCGCATGGCGGAACACATTCAACGGCACCGCGTTTTGCGGAAAGCCGTAGCCCGGCGGCCCGGGCATGACGGTTGGATTGCGCAGCGCCTCCTGGGCCTGGGGGTCCAGCACGGCAGCGATTTTCGCCAGCGCGTCGGCGGCGGCTTTGCTCAGCACCTCGTCGCCACGCTGATCAACATAACGCAGGCCCAGCACGATGGCTTCGGTCTCGTCGGCGTTGAGCATCAGCGGCGGTAGAAACAGGCCGCTGCGCAGCACATACCCGATGCCCGCCTCGCCATGGATCGGCGCACCGAGTGCGGTCAGTTCGGCGATGTCGCGATAGAGGGTACGCTCGGAAATTTCCAGCTCGGAGGCCAGCGTCGCGGCGGTCACCGGGCGCTTCTTGCCACGCAGCACTTGCAGCAGGGTCAACAGGCGAGTGGTTCGCGACACGGTGTGAGGCTCCGGAGAAAAATTTGCCGGAGCTTAGCAGAGCCTGGTGTCAGAAATTGTCAGGAGCTTCCACCAGGCTCGGAGGGGATCACGCGTCGACTTTGTGCCGGGCCGCGTACAGGCAAAGCATCTCCATGGCCAGCGTCGCCGCCGCCAGCGACGTCACGTCCGCGTGGTCGTAAGCCGGGGCCACTTCCACTACGTCCATGCCCACCAGGTTGATCCCGCGCAAGCCGCCAAGGATCTCCAGCGCCTGCACCGTGCTCAACCCGCCGCACACCGGGGTCCCGGTGCCCGGTGCGAAAGCCGGATCGAGGCAATCGATGTCGAACGTCAGGTACACCGGGTTATCCCCGACCCGCGCACGAATCGCCTCGATGATCGCCTCGCATCCACACCGATGCACCTGCCGCGCGTCCAGCACCTGAAAGCCCTGATGATCGTCATTGGTGGTGCGCAAGCCGATCTGCACCGAACGCGCCGGATCCACCAGCCCTTCCCGCGCCGCGTGCCAGAACATGGTGCCGTGATCGACCCGCTTGCCACCCTCGTCCGGCCAGGTATCGCTGTGCGCATCGAAGTGGATCAGCGACAGCGTGCCGTGCTTGCGTGCATGGGCCTTGAGCAGCGGATAGCTGATGAAATGGTCGCCGCCAAAGGTGAGCATGGCGCTGCCGGAGCTGAGAATATGCTCGGCGTGGGCCTCGATGCTGTCCGGGATGGTGTGCGGCGAGCCGTAATCGAAGTCGCAATCGCCGTAGTCGATCACCGCCAGATGATCGAACGGGTCGAACGCCCATGGCCAGTGCCGTTCCCAGGCAATCCCGGTGGACGCCGCACGAATCCCGCGCGGCCCGAAACGGGCGCCCGGACGGTTGCTGGTGGCGGTGTCGAACGGCACACCGCTGACCGCCACGTCCGCGCCGCGCAGGTCGCGGCTGTAGCGCCGGCGCATGAAACTGGTGATCCCGGCGTAGGTGCTTTCAGCAGCGGTGCCAAAAAGGCTGTCACGGGTCAGGGCCTGATCGTTTTGCATGGGCACGTCCATTGGTGTGTTCCTGTTGTGATGAAGGGCTATTGGCGGCTACGGAAAGTGGTCCACAAGCGCGTGCGCTGGCGCATGTCCTTGAGGCTCATGCTGCGGTCGGCGTACAACCGCTCGCGCACTTCGGGTTTCGGGAAAATGTCCGGATCGTTGCGCACCGCTTCATCCACCAGCGGCGTGGCGGCCTGGTTGGCGGTGGCGAAGAACAGCGTATTGGTCAGCGCCGCCACGGATTCGGGGCGCAACATGAACTCGATGAAGGTGCGTGCAGCTTCCGGGTGCGGCGCGTCTTTAGGAATGGCGAGATTGTCCTGCCACACCAGCGTGCCTTCCTTGGGAATCCGGTACGCGACCTCAAACGGCTTGTTGGCCTTGCGCGCCTGGTCGGCGGCCATGCTCGCGTCACCGTTGTAGGTCAGCGCCAGACACACGCTGCCGTTGGCCAGATCGTTGATCTGCCGGCCGGTGGCGACGTACAGCACCGAGGGCTGCAACTTCTGCAACAGGGCTTCGGCGGCGGCCAGATCGCTCTTGTCGGTGCTGTAGGGATCCTTACCGAGGTAGTGCAGCGCCAGGCCGATCACTTCCTGCGGCGAGTCCAGAATGGCGATCCCGCAATCCTTGAGTTTGCTGGCGTATTCAGGCCTGAACAGCAGATCAAGGCTGTTGAGCGGCACATCCGGCAGCCGCTGTTTGACCGCTTCGACGTTCATGCCCAGGCCGAGGGTGCCCCAGGTGTACGGCACGCCGTAGCGGTTGCCGGGATCGACCGCCGCCAGTTTTTCCAGCAGATCGGGATCGAGATTGGCGTAACCCTTGAGCCCTTCGTGGGGAATTTCCTTGAGCGCTCCTGCGGCCAGGCCACGGGCCAGCACGCTGGACGAAGGCACCACTACGTCGTAACCGCTGCCGCCGGTGAGCAGCTTGGTTTCCAGCACCTCGGACGTATCGAAGGTGTCGTAGCGCACGTGAATGCCGGTTTCCTTTTCGAAGCGCTGCAAGGTGTCAGGCGCCACGTAATCAGCCCAGCTGTAGAGATTGAGGGTTTTCTCTTCGGCCTGGGCGGCGATGGAGACGGTAAGTAATAAAGCGGGCAAACACAGCTTGAAGACGGGAGCCATGACGAACACCTGACTAAAGGAAGTGGTGGCAGGATGCGCCGTCGGATACATTCGAGAAATATCAAGTTTGTTAACCTGACTTTATCCCGGATTAATGTGATGCTCGGTCAACTCCACGATGTCGATCTTCAGCTTTTACGGCTGTTTCTCGGCGTGGTCGAAGCCAATGGCTTCAGCGCGGCGCAGGGTGAACTGGGGCTGAGCCAGTCGAGCATCAGCCAGCAAATGGCCAAGCTGGAAACCCGCCTCGGCTACCGGGTGTGCAACCGGGGCAAGGGCGGCTTCAGCCTGACACCCAAGGGCGAGCAACTGTTGATTGCCGCCCGGGCACTGTTCGATTCGATCGAAAGCTTCCGCCATCAATCCAACGGCGTCGCCGGGCGCTTGATCGGCGAAGTGCGGCTGGGTCTGTCGGAAGCGGTGGACCAATCGGTGCTGCAACGGGTGGCCGATGCGATCCGGCGTTTTCGCAAACGGGACGAATCGGTACGGATCGAGCTGATCAGCGCCATGCCCGGCGAAATGGAGCGTCTGTTGCTGCAACAGCGGCTGGACCTGGCCATCGGCTATTTCTCCCAGGTGCAGAGCGCGTTCGATTACCGCGAACTGTTCAGCGAAACCCAGCATCTGTACTGCGCGCCCGGCCATCCGCTGTTCGCCGACGAGGAGCCCGATGATGCGGCGTTGCAGGCCTGCGACCGGGTCGATCACCCGTACAGGTTTCTGCGCAGTGACGAGCCGTTTCAGGGCAAGGTCTGTTCCGCACGCTCGGAACAGGTGGAAGGCACCCTCGCCTTCATTCTGTCAGGCAAACACATCGGTTATCTGCCCAACCATTACGCCCGCCAATGGCAGGACAAGGGCCTGTTGCGACCGGTGCGCGAAGGCGAATTGAGCTTTGACGTGGCGTTCCATCTGGCCCGGCATCGGGCGCAGGTGCCCGGCGATGCGCAGAAGGCTTTTGAAGAAGATTTGCTGTCAGCCTTTCAAACCTGAGTTCTAAAGAGCGCGACTACAAGGAATGTCTCCATGCTGCAGACCGCTCAAATGATTCGACTCAAAAAACGACGTAACGCAGATTGATCATTTTCAGGACTGGGGCCACTGGCTGACGCCGCAGCCTAGACGCTGTGCTATTTGCTGTAATGGATATTTCAAATACGCCTAACCACCTGTTAGTTCTGACAGTTGGCAGCGACGAGAAACCAAGTGACGCTATGAATGAAATTAAACATCAGATGAGGTGTTTTTCATGATCAAGACAATTTTACTAGATATCTCTGGGAACCCGAGTCAAGAAGATATCCGCGAGAGTTGTGAGAAATCCGGTCTCACGGTGCGTAAGGTCAGCTTGTTTAGAGTTGCTCCTGAGGAGCAATTGGTTTTGCAAAGTGAAAGTCCCAGGCCCTCGACACGTTGTGTTGCGGCTTTGGATATTGAAGTTGAGGATTCAACGACTCGATTACGCCCTCAAGTAGTTCTGGAAGTGGCCCAACACTTGGGGGATGGGACTGTTAGGTCGGTAGACGTCAAGTTATTAGAGACCTGAAGGGCCTGAATCCGAAGTCGGGAAGATGATGAAGACCCGGCGAGAATTCAGGCATAGCGTCGGTGCAGCAGGTCTTGGGAAACCAACACTTTCGAAGGTTCCAGTAAAAGCCAAAGGGGACGCTCCGCGGAACGCGGAGCGTCCCCGGCTGCATTCCCACGCAGAGCGTGGGAACGATCATGCGTTGCCCTCGCCCCTCGCTTACGGCATCCTGCGCACCCATTTTCCGACCCGGCCCCGCATTGCGGCACGCAAACCACCATGACCGTCTCTGAAAAAGCCCCGCGCAACAACGATCTGATCTACGGCCTCAACGACCGTCCGCACTTCACCGCAACGGTGTTTGCCGCCCTGCAACATGTGCTGGCCAGCTTCGTCGGCATCATCACCCCGACCCTGATCATGGGCGGTGCCCTCGGCCTGCAAAGTGAAATCCCGTACCTGATCAGCATGGCGCTGTTCGTCTCGGGCCTCGGCACCTTCGTTCAGGCCAAGCGCTTCGGCCCGGTCGGTTCGGGGCTGCTGTGCCTGCAAGGCACCAGTTTTTCCTTTATCAGCGTGATTCTCAGCGCCGGTTTCATGGTCAAGGCCCGGGGCGGCGGCACCGATGAGATTCTGTCGACGATCTTCGGCGTATGCTTCTTTGCCGCCTTCATCGAAGTGGTGCTGAGCCAGTTCATCGGCAAATTGCGCATGCTGATCACCCCGGTGGTGACCGGCACCATCATTACTCTGATGGGCCTGTCGCTGATCAAGGTGGCGATGACCGACATTGCCGGCGGCTTCGGCGCGGCGGATCTGGGCGCGGCCAGTCATGTATTCCTGGCAGCGCTGGTGCTGGGCACCATCGTGGTGTTGAACCGGGTTGACGTGCCGTTCCTGCGCCTGGGCGCGATCGTCATCGGCCTGACCCTCGGCTACGTGGTGGCGTGGCTGATGGGCACCGTGGACTTCGCCAACCTGCCCGAAGTGCCGGTGGTCAGTGTGCCGGTGCCGTTCAAGTATGGTTTCAACTTCGACTGGGTGGCGTTCGTGCCGGTGGCGGTGATTTTCCTGGTGTCGCCGCTGGAAGCGGCCGGTGACCTGACTGCCAACTCGATGATTTCCCGGCAACCGGTGAAAGGCCCGCTGTACATTCGCCGGATCAAGTCCGGACTGCTCGCCGATGGCCTCAACTCCGCGATGGCGGCCGTGTTCAACAGCATGCCGATGGTGACTTTCGCCCAGAACAACGGGGTGATTCAGCTCACCGGCGTCGCCAGCCGTTACGTTGCGTTTTTCATTGCCGGTCTGCTGGTGCTGCTGGGGCTGTTCCCGATGATCGGCGCGGTGCTGCAACTGATGCCGAAACCGGTGCTCGGCGGCGCAGAGCTGGTGATGTTCGGCACCGTGGCGGTGGCCGGGATCAAGATCCTCGCCGAGGCCGGCCTGCATCGGCGCAACATGCTGATCGTGGCGATTTCCGTCGGCATGGGCCTGGGCATCGCCGCCGTGCCGGAAGTGCTGCGTGAACTGCCGCAGGCGCTGCGCAATATTTTCGAGTCGCCGATCACCGTCGGCGCGCTGTGTGCCATCGTGCTGAATATCTTCCTGCCGGAAGAATTCATCGAACTGGAAGAAGATGACTTCGACCCGGAAGCCTCTATCCTTCAGGTCATGGAAAACCCCGACCTGCCGGCCAAAGCTGAACCCGCCGCGCCGGCCGCTGTCGCACAGTTGAACCGTTGATCCTGTCCGCTCCATGAAAAAAGGGCTGATACCGACGACGGTTCAGCCCTTTTTCAATGAGAGAGCATCAATGCGCCGCCTCCACGCCGTCATCCTGTCCCTGCTTCTGCTCTCGCTCAGCGCCTGTGCGCTGTTCCCCAACCGCGACCCGGTGAACATCAACGTGGTCGGCCTGGAACCGCTGCCGAGCCAGGATCTGGAAGTGCGCTTCGCGATCAAGCTGCGGGTGCAGAACCCTAACGAAACGCCCATCGACTACAACGGCATCGCGCTGGATCTGGAGGTCAACGGTCACTCGCTGGCGTCGGGTGTGAGCGATCAGACCGGCTCGATTCCACGGTTCTCCGAAACCATCGTCAGCGTCCCGGTGAGCATTTCCGCGTTCTCGGTGCTACGCCAGACCCTCGGCCTGAGCCAGACCCAAACCCTCGACAACCTGCCCTATGTACTGCGCGGCAAACTGGCCGGCGGGTTGTTTGGCACGATGCGCTTTGTCGACACCGGCAAGCTCAGTCTGCCGAGGGCCAGTGCTGCCACCTGGTAAACCGCACCGTCGTCAAGCGGTGAAACGCACGCCCGGTTTCGCCCGCTCGTCGACGCTCAACTCGAACACATCCGGCCGTGCATAGTGGCCGACCACGTCGTAGTCGTAGCGGGCGCGCACCAGTTCTTCGGTGTCGATCTCGGCGGTGAGCAAGCCGGCCTCGCCGCGCAACGGCCCGGCCAATACGTCGCCCATCGGCCCGACGATCACGCTGCCACCGGCGATCAGCGGTCGATCCCCCGGCCAGTTGGCGATTTCCACACCCAGATCATTCGGCGAGGCCTGGACCTGGCAGGCGCTGACCACGAAGCAGCGCCCTTCATGGGCGATGTGACGCATGCTGACCTGCCACATCTCGCGCTCGTCCACAGTCGGCGCACACCACACTTCAATGCCCTTGGCGTACATCGCCGTGCGCATCAGCGGCATCATGTTTTCCCAGCAGATCACCGCGCCGAGCTTGCCGACCTGGGTGTCGAGCACCGGCAGCGTCGAACCGTCGCCCTTGCCCCAGATCAGCCGTTCGGTGCCGGTCGGCATCAATTTGCGGTGTTTGGCTACCAGGCCTGCCTGCGGGTCGAAATACAGCGCCGTGCAATGCAAGGTGCTGCCGGCCCGCTCGATCACGCCGATCACCAGATTGGCCCCGGTACGTGCCGACAGACCGGCCAGCGTTTCGGTTTCCGCACCCGGCACATCGATGGCGTTGGCGAAGTAACGGGCGTAGGCCTCGCGGCCTTCCGGCAAGCGATAACCCAGCTGCGTGCCGAAGCCCTCGCCTTTCGGGTAACCACCGAGCAAGGCTTCGGGCATTACCACCAGCGCGGCACCGGATTCGATGATCGCGGTTTCCCAGCTCAGGATCTGTTCCAGGGTTTCAGCCTTGCCACCGGGCAAGGCGCCGATCTGCAGGGCGGCAACGATTGATTTGGGCATGGCGGTCACTCCGTGAAGTTCAGGTGTTGCTGATTCTCCGACGCCACGGGATCATGAATAAAGACCGATCCACTGCTGAATGATATGAGCCAGATGAATATCGCAACCGTTGACCTCAACCTGCTGAAAGTCTTCGAAGCCCTGCATGAAGAGTCCAGTGCCAGCCGCGCGGCGTTGCGTCTGGGCGTGACTCAGTCGGCAGTCAGCGCAGCCTTGCGCCGGTTGCGCGAGGTGTATGGCGATCAATTGTTCGTGCGTACCGGACGGGGTTTGGCCCCGACGCTCAAGGCCAACCAGTTGAAACCGGTGGTCAGCGATGCCCTGAACAAATGTCGGCAAAGCCTGGCCATGGTCGACCCGACTGCCAATCACTACGACGGACGCTCGGTCACTGTGGGCCTCTCGGACGACTTCGAGATCGCTTACGGGCGGCGGCTGATCGAGGAAATCGCCCGCCGCGCGCCGAAACTGCGGCTGATCTTTCGCCAGACCCACAGTCAGATCGTCGCCCGGGCGCTGATGGAGCGCAGCATCGATCTGGCGATCACCGCCGGCGGGTTCGCCGAACGGCTGCTCAGCCGTCAGGTGTTGGGTGAAGGGGGTTATGCGTGTCTGGTGGATCCGGCGAGCCTGGCGCCAGGCCAGCAGCAGATCGATCTGGAGGAGTTTGTCACTCGCGAGCACCTGCTGGTGTCGTCGGGCGGTTTTATCGGGATCACCGATGAAGGGCTGGCGGCGCTGGGCAGGACTCGCCGGGTCTGCGCCTCGACCACGCATTTCGCGGCGTTGCCACACCTGCTCAAGGGCAGCGAAGCGGTGGCGACCATCCCGACCCACGCCGCGCAGGCCATTGCTTCAATGAGCGGGCTGGCGCTGCTGCCCTGCCCGCTGGCGCTGCCGCGTTACCCGATCGAACTGGGCTGGCGCACCAGCACCCAGATCGATCCGGTGGTACTGACGGTGCGCGAAGCGATAGGCGCCAGTTTCAGAACCGAATGATTACTTGTTGGCCGCCATCAGGCGATTGACTTCACTGCGCACCATGTTGGCGAACTCCGGCGGCGACATGCCGTCCAGTTCGGCGCGCACGAATTCGGCCCATTTACCCTTGCGCTTGGAGCGCTCGCCAAACAATCGTGCGGCTTCACCCTTGGCTTTGCCCAGATTGTTCTGCCAGAGTTCGAACAGTCGGGATTTCTCGTCTTCCAGCGCGGCGCGCTCTGCGAGGGATTTGTCGGCGAGATTGAAACTCATCGGGAATTACCTGCTGCATGAAATGGCGACATCTTACACGCTGGACGGAAACCTCTGACGCTGGTTTTTGCTCCGGATGGAAAATCGCTGCAACTTTTCAAGGCGCGCCACACTCCATTGTTCACTGTCCATTCACCTGCAAGGAGTCACCCAATGGCCCGGAAAACCGCCGTTCAAGCCGCCGAAGACCAAATCAAGGACCAGGCCTTCAGCGAACTTCAGGCGCTGATCGAAGAGTCGGAAAAACTGCTCAAAAGCAGTGCCTCGCTGGTCGGCGAGGAAGCGGAGACCCTGCGCGGGCAAATCGCCCAGAAATTGCAGCAGGCGCTGGATTCGGTCACCAGCGTGCGTGACCGCACCAAACCGGCGGTGGACGCCACCGAGAGCTACATCGGCGGGCACCCGTGGCAGACCGTGGCGATATCCGCCGGGTTCGGTCTGGTGGTCGGATTGCTGCTCGGTCGCCGCTGAGCGCGAACAAAAAAGGCGAGTCCCTCGGGCTCGCCTTTTTCATGCCCGGCAAACACTCATTCGCCGGCCAGTTCACGCAGCTGCGACAGGGTCAGTTGATCCAGTTCGATCCCTTTGGCCAATGACTTGGCCCGCTGCAAATGCCGCCGATCCCCCGGCAAGCGCTTGAGCCCTACCCCGTGCATCTGCCGCACGAGTTCCTGACTGCGTTCGGCAAAGCTTTGCCCGGCGGTCTTGCTCGGGTCGATCACGATCAGCAGCTGACCGGTCCACGGTGTCTTGGCCCCCGGATGGTTTTTCCAGTCGAATTCGAACGAGAAATTGCCGCCAGTCAGCGCGGCGGCGAGCAGCTCCACCATCATCGACAGCGCCGAGCCTTTGTGCCCGCCAAACGGCAGCAATGCGCCGCCTTCCAGAATCGCTTTCGGGTCGCAGGTCGGCTGGCCGAGACTGTCGACGCCCATGCCTGCCGGCAGTTTTTCGCCCTTGCGCGCGGCGATCTGCACGTCGCCATGAGCGATGGCGCTGGTGGCCAGGTCGAACACGATCGGCGCACCGTCGGCCCGTGGCGCGGCGAAGGCGATCGGGTTGGTGCCAAACAATGGCCGGTCGGCGCCGTGCGGCACCACGCAGGTCATGCTGTTGACCACGCTCAGCGCTACCAGGCCTTCGTCGGCGAACGGCTCGACGTCCGGCCACAGTGCGGCAAAGTGATGGGAATTTCGGATCGCCAACACCGCAATCCCGGCGCTGCGGGCCTTCTCCACCAACAGTGGACGCGCCGCCGCCAGCGCAGGCTGGGCAAAACCGTTGCCGGCATCGACACTGACAAACCCTGAAGCCACGTCCTCGACTTTCGGCACGGCCTTGCCGTTGACCCAGCCACTGTTGAGCGTCGAGACATAACCGGGAATCCGGAATACGCCGTGACTGTGCGCACCGTCCCGCTCGGCATTGGCGCAATTGGTGGCCAGGGTTCTGGCGACTTCGGCCGAGGTGCCGTGACGGGTGAAAATCGTTTCCAGCAGTTGAATCAGCTCGTCCAGAGACACCGAGGACGAGATCGCATGATCGTGTGGCGCAGACATCTGAAGCTCCAGAGTAATTATTGGAGGGAACAACAGCGAACGAACAACCCGCAACCGGATTAACCACATGCAGCCGGTAGCCTGTCAACCCCGTGATGCGGATCGCACCTGGCGCAATATCCATGTACCACCTGCCGATCCCGGCCGATTCTTAATCTTGAGCCTCAAACCATCAGCGCGTGCAAACGCCCTCAGCGAGACTCCACGATGTCAGCCCCAACACCTCCCTTGTTATTCCCCGAAGCCATTGATTCACCGGGACTCTGGCCCGAACTGGGCAAGGCACACGGCCTGCGCGAAAAGGATTTTCGCTGGCTCGCCCATGCCCGGCTGGCGTCGGCCACCTTGCGCGGACAGCAGACTCCCCCCCTGCGTGCCGAACGCGTATTGCTGAACGTCGGCAACCAGATTCCCCTGCCGCTGCCCGGCGCCTTTGTTCTCGGGGAGATGCCGGATGACAAGGGTCTGATTCTCTACACCCCGTATGACGGCATCAGAAAACATCACAGTCGGCAATCCCTGAAGGTGCAACTCGAACAACGCCTCAACGACGCCGATGAGCAGGACCCTCTTTTGGCATTTCTGGCCGAGCCCCAACGCAAGCGACTACTCGACGCCGGGCCCGTTTCAGTGACCTTCAGCATTATCGACGGGGATATATTCGAAGAACAGCGTGCAAGCCTCGAGCAAGGACAGGCATTGAACACCGAAGCCCTGTGCGCCGAACTGCAAGCCATCGCCACGCTCACGGACATGCTGGAGGCGATACTGGATAACGCGCTCAAGCCACATTTCGGGACATTGCGGCAAAAAAATACACGCGTCAGATTCCGTCCGCTTGCCAGTGACAGCGCCCGCCCCATGGAATTGACCGACAGGCACTGGCCCGAATCCATGAGCCTGAGTGAGGCAGTACTGGCGTATTACCGACATCAGCACTGGCCGGCGGGCCGGCAACCGGCGTTTTCCAATCCGGGCAGAAAACCGGCAATTGACGATCAGGCTGTCTGGGAGGATGTCGTCAAGAACACTTCGGGGCGGTTGCCGGTGCTGCTGTTTCGCGAACTGGAAGGTTTCTGGGACGCCCCCTCCGCCGTTGGCACCACCCGGCGTGTCTTCTTCGCTCAAGTGCTGGAAGACCAGGCACGCTGCGAATGGATGCTCAAGCGCGAAGCCGGGATCCTCGATCGCGAGCAGTTCAACACCGTGCATCAACTGATAGATCCGGTTTCGTCCGCCGTCCGTTTTCCTGTGGTGGAAAGCGTACGGCTGTGGGAACACGCCGCCAATTACGTGGAACTGGCGGGTTCGCTGATGATCAGCGAACCTCACGCGTTTCTTTATACGCCCGCCCAAGGCCTGCAATTGCTCGAGGATTACGAAGATCTCAAGCAGACGCTGCAGGACAAATTTCTCGCCAGGGGTCACGAAGACGAGCTCTTCGGATTGTTGAACCTGGATGAGCAAAATCGCTTTCTCGGTTTCGATCAACCCAAGGTATCGGGAGAACGGATCGTCGGGGAAATCTTCAAAATCCTGTTCGAATCGATCATCACCAAGCAACGACAGAACATCGAATACGCGTTGCAGGTGTTTCGACACAGCGACGGTGCCGTGAACCTTCACGCGCTGTTCGACAAAAGTCTGGATATCCGCTCGATGATCCATGAACGGTTGTTGCAGCTGGACACGAGGGGACGCTGGAGCACACACCCGGTGATCGCCGGCGACCGGCAACCCTCTGCTGTGCTCGCGGAGAAGGCCCTTGCGGCGGTGAAGACCTTCCGTTCGGTTGAGGGTCCGCTGGTCAACCGGCTTGCCAGTCAACCCATGAAGAATCGGGCCATCCAGCGTTACTGGCTGGAAACCATGAAGCCGGATCTGGCACACGCCTGGTTTGTCGGCATTAACGGTGAGGCCAGGCTCCGCCGATTGAATGCAACCCTGCCGGCCTGGGCTGAAGCGATCGTCAATACCGTGATCAGCGCCGATCGCCCCACCCGCATGCAGCGTGAGGCGCTCAACGGTTTCCGCCCGGATGCCTATTCGCTCACACTCGAAAGTCCCGGTGAACGCCATCTGGTGCGCCTGGCAAATTGCATCCTGTTAACCGAACGTGGAGGCCTCGACGAACAACACTCGGGGTTTGCAGTGCTATGGACGCCTTCACAGGGGCTGGAAGTTTTCGACAGCGTGGCCAGTGTCCGCAGGCAGTTGAACCGGCGACTCCTCGACGGTACACAACGCCTTTCTTTGCTGGAAAACATCCTTGCATCACAGTTCCAGGCCCATCAGCGATATACCCTGGGGCCGCTGCTTTTCATTGGCGGCAACGTGCTGCTTGATCGCATGGAGTCGAGCATCGAGCATTACCTGGATCGATGCGAACAGGTGCGCTCACGGATCACGGACCAGACCCGCCTGGAAAGGGCTCTGGAACAACTGCGCGGGACGACGATCAACACCAACCTGCCTCTGGCAGCCAGCCATGCGCAAGCCATCGCCACCGCACAGACATTGCCCGCCTGGCTGGGAATGGCGCCGGTAATGGAACAGAAAAGGCACGTTGAATTGCTGGAACAGTGGTACCAGAGTGTTTCGAACGATCAGGATTACCTGACGGGCGTGCCGACTTTGGTCAGCCACGTCGAACAGACGCTCGCGACCTTGCTCGGCCAGCGCTTTCCGGGGCATCGGCTCGATCCGCGCGAAATGGAAATCACCCCTCACCTGGCGTTGGCCGGCCCCCCGCAGACGCTGGTGGAATTCGCCCTGAACCACATCAACGTCGCCCAGGGAACGGGCTTTCGGGTGTCATCGAAAAACCGGCAGACGATGCCGGCCGGGCTGGATCAGGGAGCGGTGACGCAATTGCTGCTTTCACTGGCGATACCGACAAGCTTCAGCGCAAAAGTGGCCGGTTCACTGTCGATCGACACGGCCGAAGGTCGTGAGCGCAAGCAGCGCTTTTTACGTCAGTTGCCCTGGCAACTGATGCAACAGGCCCATGCCCTGAAACTGCAGCAACGGCTGTGTGACACCGCCTTCGATTACGTACGTCAGGTGCTGGACATGCCCGACGGTATTGCCCGGGCCGCCGCAGAGGTGCCGGCCATTGCCTGCCCGCTTTCGCTGATCAAGACCGAAGGCACGCCAGCGGTCATCGTTCCCGGAATGCATGTGTTCACGGCCGGCGGCGAAAACAGAGAGCCACTGGTGCTCTACGCCCCCTATGACGAACAGGTCTTTCACGAATTCGATGACGAAAAATCGCTGATAGCGGCGTTGAACATCCCCGGACATTTGCAGAACCTCTTGCTGCGCCGCCTGCCAGAAGCCGAGCGCGCGCTGTTTCGCAGCCTGCTGGAATCCACACTGGGTCAGACCAGTGAAATGAGCCTGGACTTGCGAGCAATCACCGGCAACCTGCTGGAGTACCTGTACACCGACAATCTCAAGTTGCTCACCCAACTGCTGGGGACCCAGAAACAGAGCGAAGCGCAGACTGACTGGGAGACAGCAAAAGTTCTGCTCAGCGATGAAATCAAACAGGTTCCCGGTTTGCTGCCGGGCAAGCTTGCCGTCATCCCCTTTCTCTGGAAAGCGTACGACGAGTTCAAGGACTCGGCCGAAGCACTGCAGGATCACCACTGGAAACGCGCGCTGCGGTCTTTTATCGGAGGGGCCGCGCAAATGGTGATGATGGGGCTTTTGCCGCAGATGTCGGCCGAAACCTCCATCGCCAGTGATGCCGTCGAGCAGCAAAGCACAGACGCAGCCGAAACCATGGCGAAAAACATGGAAGAAACAATCACGCCGGATAGGGCCGACATCGAACCCACTTCGCCTCGACGCACGCAGCTGGGTCCTTTCGAGGCGAGGGAGGTTGCGCTGGAGGATCTCGTCTTCAGCCCCAGGCTGGGCACCTACCGGGATGTGTCGAACAACCGCCATTACGCCGTGATTGAAGGCAAGGTCTACCCGGTCGTTCAGAAGGGTGAAGCCTGGCAACTGCGCAGCCCGGATCAATCCGGCCCGATGATCCAGATCAGCGAATCACGCCAGGTCATCATTTCACCTGGTCAGACCGTTCACTACGGCCAGGCCATCAGGAAACTCGCCGAACGCACGACCATTACCCGCTTGCGCCGCAACATGTTGAACATCGAAGCCCACGGTATGAATGAGATTCGCCTCAAATACCCGCAAAAAGCCCAGGAGTTGGTGCATGCAATCGACCTCGCCCGACGCTATGCCTTTTATTGCCTGCATAATCTGGTTCCGCTCACCAAGGGTATAGCCAACCCCCGGGTCAGCCTTTTTCTCGAAGGCTTTTTTGATGCGCCGAAGATTACCGCCGAAATGCTTAAAAAAATCGGCACCGCCATCATCCCCATCTGCAAAGCCCTGGTGGACCCCGCTGATGAGTTGTTGGAAACAGAGCGCTTCGTCGTCGGTTCCAACAAGTATCTGCCCGATGTGATCGCGTTTGTCCTGGATGGCGACCAGAAGCGATTGGTGCACTTCACCGAACACTTTTTCGACCAGCAACTGGATGCATTCAAACCTTTTATGCAGGTGCCATTCGATGTCGACGGGCATGCCCAGGCATCCACCTTGATTCACGAGTTTTCCCATCAATTCAGCAAGACGATGGATATCGCAACATTGCGTGCACGTGAGCCGTTCTGTGACCTGATATCGACCCTCACTCCGGATGGCTTGAGGTTGTACGAGGATCTGGAGTTCGATCAGAGCTCTGCCTTGTCACTGCGTACGCCACGAGAGCAACTGTTTGCCGAATGGAACACCACCCTCAAAACCTGGATGGGGATCGACAAGATTGCGGACATGCAACTGATCTACGATGAAGTCCTGCAACTGACCGGCGCCAAAAACCTTCTTGAAGCGCGCAACGCCTTCCTTGATCGACAAAATCCCGACGTTCGCATCAAGGTGATCCTGCGCAATGCCGACTCCGTCACCCGGCTGATCTGCGAAATCGGGCGGCAACTCGACCCCATGCAATCGCCCTGAAGCAGACGAAAAAAAAGCGCAGGTGCAACACCTGCGCATTTAATGCCTTTGGAAGCCGAATCAGTCCTTCTGATCCCGCAGCACATTGCCCGAAGCCCCATCGATTCGGAATTCGTACACCACGCCATCGGCCTTGCGCCCTTCTCCTTTCCAGTAGCCGTTGTTGTCGGCCTCGATCTCGTAGACCTCGACATAACCGGCCTTGGTTTTAACGATTTCGATGGCCTTTTCGATAGTGATCCATCCAGCGCCCGGGCGGTCGGCCAGCGCCACGCCGGCGCTCAGGAGACTGGCGGTTGCGACGAAAGCGGCCAAGGTTCTTTTGATCATTTTTTCACTCCATTTGGGGGATAGCGTTCACAGGACGTCCTGGTTTTTGGGGCGTTTTGGGGAAAAAAAGTTCAAAGTTTGATGGGTAAATGCCATGACGGATGTTCTCGGCACCTTCCCCCAAAGGTTAGAATGCGGGAAATCAGGATGAGTCAATGACCCAGAACACCCTCTCGGAAGCCGAATACGATGCGATCACCGATGCCGCCGCGCATTGGTGCATGCGTCTGCATGCCGTCGACTGCACTGCTGAAGAGCGCCAGGCGTTCGAACAATGGCGTGATGCGCACCCGCTTCACGCGTTCGAGTATGAGGCCATGCTGGAAATCTGGGAGGTGGCTGAGCACTTGCCGCGCCCGGAACCCGCGCCGGTCGTGCCGATTCGCCAACCCGCCAGCTCATGGCGCCGGTACGCAGTGGCGGCTTCGGTCTGTGCCCTGGCATTGCCGCTGGCCGCCTGGGCCGGATGGAACCTCGGCTGGCTCCCCAACAGCTATCAGCATTTTGCAGCGACCGACAATGTCCGCCATGTCACGCTGGGCGATGGCAGTCAGGTCGAGCTGAACCTCAACACCGAGCTGACCTACAGCAATTACAAGGACGAGCGTCGCGTCACGCTGAAAAAGGGTGAGGCGTTCTTCGAAGTCAGCCATGACCTTGGCCACCCCTTCATCGTCAGGGCGGCCGAAGGCAGGATTCGCGTCACCGGCACGCGCTTCAACGTCTGGATGTATGAGGACCAGGTCAAGGTGAACCTGATTGAGGGCTCCGTGCTGGTCACCAGCAACGCCCGCCTGAGCGGCGACGGCTTGCGCCTGGGCCCCTCGATGCAGGCTCGCTACAAGCACGGCGACGACATGCCGCAAATCAGTCAGACCTACGCCAACGACCATTCGCTGGCCTGGCGCAGCGGCAGGCTGGTGCTCGACAACCTGTCGCTGAACGAAGCGTTGCCGCAGATCAACCGCTATCTGGACAAACCCCTGATGCTCGCCGACAACTCGACCGGCTCGATCCGGATTGGCGGGATCTACAACATCAAGGAACTGAACAGCTTCGCCAGTACCCTGCCCAAAGTCTTGCCGGTCTTCCTGACCCGCAACAAGGACGGCAACCCGGTCATCAATCCGATGCCGCAACAGCCGCCAAAAAACTGAAGGCCGTTCCCGTGAGGGAGCGGCCTTCTGCTTTAGCGGTTGTAGACGGGTTGAACAGCTGATTACTGCGCCGCCACTTTCCCCGTTTTTTCCAGATCATCGCGTACGGTCTGCACCTGATACTGCGGATCAGCCTTGATCTGCTGCTCGGTGAACGGCAACACGCTCCATTGTTTCTTCGAGAACGCCTCGGTCTGGTCGCGGGAATACTTCGACGCCGGATCGCTGGACAGCGAGAACGCCAGCAGGCCCTGAGCATGCGGCCCCTTGTCGTCGAACGTGACGACTTGCAGGTAACTGGTGCCGCTGACCACCTCCAGCTTGCCATCTTCACGGGGCACGCTCTGGATAGCGTTGTAGATGCCCAGCGTACCCGGGCCACCGTGAATCGGCGTTTGCTGGCCGCCACTGCTGACCACCTGCACATCACCCCAACGGGTTTTCTCGGTCAGGCCCATTTTGGCGGCAATTTCGGCCGACGCCAGCATGGCCTCGCGCAGTGCCTTGGCCACTTCCGGCTTTTCAATAGCCAGCCCGCGCGGTGTGTGTTGCGCATCCTTCGGATCGAATGCCACGCGCCAGGCCTGCGGCGATTCCTGCATCGCTTGCATGATGCTCTGGAAATGCACCAGGCCAACGCCCGACTCCAGATTCGCCCGGCCGTCCCACGCTTTCAGGCTGCTGCACACCGTTTTCAACGCTGCAACAGACTGGTTAGCACAGAACTTCAACAGATCCGGCACCACCTGCGTTGCCAGGAACACCTGATCGTCCATCACCATGTGTTGCAGGTCCTGTACTGACACCGGGCCTTTTTTGCTCAGGGTTGCCAGTCGGTCCAGCGCAAAGCGCGAGCGCAGGCCCAGCGGCTGGCCATCCTGGCTGATCAGCGGCGAGAAGCCGGTCAGCGGTTGCGCCGGGTTGGCCAGCCAGGCCGAATCGTTGGAGTGCTGGACGAAGTCCTTGCGCAACAGCTGCGGCAGTTGGCTGGAGGCGTAGATGCCCTTCTGTGCGGCTTGCGGATCATTGTCCCAGGCGCAAGCGCTGTTGGAACCGTCGAGCACGATCATTTTCAGACCGGCGCGCGGGTCGCTGCACCTGGCCAGTTTGTCGGTACTGACGTTCGGCACCACTGACAGGTTCATGTACAGCGTCTGGCCCTTGTCATCCACCGCCAGGGTGTTGACCCACGGGATGCCCTGGACCGTGTGCACCGAATCCTGCAGATCCTTGAGATTGCCGGCGCGGTTCATGGCGTACCACTGCTTCAGCACCCGGTCATTGTCGAGGTTGGCATCGCGCAGGCTATAGGCGAACTGATTGTTCCAGTCGAGCTTGCCGGGCCACTGCACGATCGGGCCGAACTGTGAGCTGTAGACGTCACGGGAAACCGGCACGACCTGGCCGTCCGCCTGTTTGACCTGCACCGTGACGGTCTGCTTGTTCATCGGCAACGACTGGCCGTCGAGCAGGTAACGGGTCGGATCCTTCGGATCGAGTTGCAGGCGATACAGGGTGAAATGCTTGGACGAGTCGACGGTGTGGGTCCAGGCCAGGTGCTGGTTGAAACCGATGTTGATCATCGGCAGACCCGGCAGCGCCGCGCCCATCACATCGAGCTTGCCCGGAATGGTCAGGTGCATCTGATAGAAGCGCATGCCGCCGACCCACGGAAAATGCGGGTTGGCCAACAGCATGCCGCGACCATTGAACGAGCGCTCACTGCCCACCGCCACCGCGTTGCTGCCACGGTCGAGTGCGAAGCGTTGCAGGCGTGTGTCCGCCAGTTGGTAGTCCCGCGCATCGTTTTCAATTTGCGCAGTGACCTGCGGCGGCGTCGCACCCGCCAGCGCTTCGGCGAACTGACCGACACCGCCCTCGACCAACAGTCGACGGGTCAGCTTCACCAGGTCTTCGGCGGCGATATCGCGCACCCATTCACCCTGGCACTGTTGCGGCAGTCCCTGCTGACGGCGCTCGGCCAGGTAACGGTTGTAGCCGGCGGCATAACCTTCCACCAGGTCACGCACCTCGGCCGGCTGCGCCTGCCAGAAGGCATTCACCGCCTGCGGGGTGTTGAGCCACTGGAAGAACACATCGCTGATGCGGTTCTCGCGTTCTTCGACCGTCAATTGCTCCGGCCCGAAGTACCGCGACCGCTCGCCATTGACTGTCACGATTTCGTTGGCCAGCAGGCACAGGTTGTCCTGCGCATAGGCGTAACCGATGCCGAATCCGAGGCCTCGTTCGTTTTCCGCGCGAATGTGCGGTACCCCAAAGCCTGTGCGACGGATATCCGCGCCGGTCTGAACGGACGGGCTGAACGCCTGCGCCGACAGACTCAGCCCGAGAAACAGGCCGGCAAGGGTCAGTCCGGTGAATTGCCTGGAAATAGTCACGCTCGCTCCTGATCGATATGCCGAAGAGCGAACCGCCCGCCACCGTGAACACGTCGGGCCCGGCTCGCTCTGAAATCACCCACGCGTCACGCGCAATGAGCCTGTCCAGAAAACGAAGCCGTGGAAAAAAAATTTAGTGGGTCACCCACCCATATCGTGCCGCCATCACGGGGAAAAGACGAAACGACGACAAATTTTCTACATTTTTCGCTTCATGATTTGTCGGGCTGAAACGTCTTGTTTAGAGAGAGCACAAAAAACCTTTCCTGATCAGGCTCTGAAAGGAGTATTCGCATGTACAACCCACCCCTACCATCGGAAGGTAGCCAGACCCTACAAGGAGCGCCCATGGGTTCGCACGTCGACGTATTCGGGCAACGGATCGAGCGTCACGGCAATGAACGCATCCGCTTGCTGCTAAAAAGCTTTGGCCTGCGCACCAGTCTGATTCGCCTCAAAGTCATCGACACCCTGCTGGTCGCCGCCGAAGACGATCGTCGTCTGGGTGTGCGTGGCGTTCACAGCCAGTTGCTGGATCTGGACATTCCCTTGTCCTTCCTCAGCGTTCGCGAAGTGCTCAAGCGCCTGTGCGCCGAAGGCGTGATCACGTTCAACGACGACAAGAGCTACAGTCTCCATCCCCAGGCTGCCGCCGTGCTCAACCACGATTGAGGCGCGCGGCCGACGCCGTCAGGGCTTGACCTTGCGGCGCATCACGCCGTTGATCACCACGACCACCACTGCCACGCCGATGGCGATGTACTGGAAGGTTTGCTCGCTGAGCTTGCCGGCGTTTTGCAGCCAGGACAGGCCGAGCATGATCAGCAGTACGGCGACGGCGATCAGAATCGAATATATCAAGCGTTGCTTATGGGTCATTACAGGTTCCTGAACCGTTGGAATGTATCGGGTTTGTATCAGCGTTGATGCCATGCGCATACCGTTTGACGGGGATGCGCCGCGGTAAACGGGGTCTCATGTTACAGCCGATGAAGAGCTTTGGCTTCAAACGGCGTCAACCATGAGGATCTTTGAAATGCTGCGTCGAATCACCTGGCTGATTCCTGTCCTTGCACTGCTCACCCTGAGCGGCTGCATCATCTTTCCCCACGGCGGCTGGCATGGCGATCATCGCCACTACGCGCCTGGCCCTGGCTATTACGACCATCGTTAAGTCATCTCGCGGAAAGGATGCCAGCGTCCATCCGTTCAAATGCAACAACGGATTTTAGCGTCAGGAAAATTGCCCACAGGAATGTGGGCTTTTTTTATGGATCGGCGATTTCTGATGTAGGGGATTTCGCCTGTTCAAGCGGGAATGACGCCCTCCGCAACATCACGCATAACCGCGTCATAGACCGTCACACCAATGGCGTAGGAACATTCCCTGCTCCTCCCTACCCTTTGCGCTCCCTCTCGACGATCGTGAAAGCGCATGCAAAGAACTCTCATCCCCCTCCCGTCACTCCAGGCGCTCGGTTTCTGTCTCGCCATCACGCTGTTCGAATGGCTGACCTACATGGCCAGTGACATGGTCATGCCGGCCATGCTGACCGTCACCCGGGATCTGGAAGCCGATGCGGCTCACATCCCCAACGCGTTCAATCTGTATCTGATCGGCGGCGTCTGCCTGCAATGGCTGATCGGGCCTCTGTCCGACCGGTTTGGTCGGCGCCCGCTATTACTCGGCGGTTGCGCGCTGTTCGGCGTGACCTGTGCGGCGGCTGTCGCCACGCCCGGGATCGAAGTGTTCAACGCCCTGCGACTGATGCAAGGCATGGGTTTGGGGTTTGTCGTGGCAGTCAGCTACCCCTCGCTGCAGGAAGTTTTCTGCGAAGCTGATGCGGTGCGTCTGATGGCGCTGCTGAGCAATGTCGCGTTGCTTTCACCTCTGCTCGGTCCGCTGCTTGGCAGTCTGTTGCTGGAATGGTTGAGCTGGCGCGAGCTGTTCCTCGGTCTGGGCCTGATCGCGACACTGACCTGGATCGGACTGTATGCCTTTATGCCGGAGACGATCGGCGTTGTGCGCCACGATGGCGGTCAGCAAGCGCCGATCCCCTTCTCCTTTCGCCAGATCAGCAGCCGCTACCTGTTACTGCTGCGCAATCACCGCTTCGTCGGCATCTGTCTTGCCCTGGGGCTGATGAGCCTGCCGCTGATTGCCTGGATCGGAATGTCGCCGCTGCTGCTCGTCCAGTCGCTCGGCCTGACTACTCGCGAATATGCGCTATGGCAGATTCCGGTTTTTTCGGCGGTCATCGTCGGCAATCTGATCCTCGACAGACTGCTCGCGTCACGGGAACTGCCGCAACTGATTTGTCTGGCACTCTGGCCGTTCTGCCTGGGTCTGCTGACCCTGATCGCCACCGCACTGTCCAGCCTGTCCCTTGCAGGGTTGATGACTGGCCTTGCGCTGTACGCCGTGGGGCTGGGCATGAGCAACGCTGCACTGTACCGGCTCGCGCTGTTTTCCAGCGATGACAGCAAAGGTCTGGTCTCCGCCACGATCGGCATGATTTCGATTGCCGTGATGGGTGTCGGCGGCTCGCTGATCGCTGCCATCGGCGGCGGTACCCGTCTCGAATCCTTCGCCATGTGGGCGGCGCTGGGCGGTCTGCTCAGCCTGCCCCTGCTGTACCGGTTCCTGCCACACGTCCCGGCAGACTCCGCTTCTTCAACATAACGATAAGGACCCCTGATGAGTCACTTCCCCCACAGCGACGCGCTTTGCGCGCTGACGCAACCCTATTGCCCGGATTCCGTGCCGGACGGCCTGTTTGACCAGGCCATGGCCGAAATCAGCCGGTTTCACAGCCGGCACACTCCGGGCTACGAACACTGGCTGAACGCCAATGGTTTGAGCGTGAACGACCTGGACAGTCTTGATGACTGGTCGCGTCTACCGCCGATTTTCGCCAGTTTTTTCAAGCAGCAACAATTGCTCAGCCCCGCCGGCATCGACGCGCGGGAACTGACGTCCTCAGGTACCAGCGGTCAGAAAAGCCGCATGCGTTACGACGAACGCAGCCTGGGAGCGGCCCGTAACATGGTCGCGCAGATCTTCCAGCACTACGACTGGAACACCCCGAACACACCGTGCAACTACCTGCTGTTGGGCTATGAACCCGAAGGCTGCATCAGCCTGGGCACATCCTTCACCGATCAATTCCTGTGCCAGTTCGCTCCCGTCAATCGCGTGGCCTACGCACTGCGCCGCACAGGCGGCGGCCATGAATTCGACGGCTTCGGCGTGATTGCCGCCTTGCAATCCTTCGCCGAAGAAGGCCTGCCGGTGCGGATCTTCGGCTTCCCCGCGTTTCTCTGGCAGACCCTGCAACGCATGCAGGCCACCGGCGTGGCTGACCTGCAACTCGCAGAAGGCTCGCTGACGCTGTTTGGCGGCGGTTGGAAAACCCATGCGGCGCAGGAGATTCCCCGCCAGCAACTGTACGAGCGCATTCACCGCCAATTGGGCATCAAGATGTCCCGCTGCCGTGACGGCTACGGCGCGGTCGAGCATGCGGTGCCTTACCTCGAGTGTGCTCACCATCATTTCCATGTACCGGTCTATTCGAAGGTTTTCGTGCGCCATCCCGCCGACTTTACGGTTCAGCCTTACGGCCGTCAGGGCTTGCTGAGTTTTGTCTCGCCTTACATTTCATCGAGCCCCGCGCACGCGGTGGTCATGAGCGATCTGGCCACCCTGCATCCGGGCGTCAGCTGCGGCTGCGGTCTATCCACCGACTGGTTCGAACTGCATGGCCGTGCGGCCACCACGGCCGGCCGAAGCTGCGCGATGGCCGCTTCTGAACTATTGGAGAAGCACTGATATGTACCTGATCAACGGACAACTTCACGATGACTGCACCCTCGACGTCGCGCTGCAACAGCTGGACCTGGATTTGCCACAACGATTGGCCAGGGCGCTCGATACAACGACTGTGCTTGGCGCAGCAGCCATTTTTGCCGAACGTCTGCAAGACCCGGACATGGCAATGCCCATCGAACCCGAGCAACGCCAGGCACTGATCGGGTTCTGCCAGCCGGACGCGCTGCGGCGCAAGCTTGAGCGCGAACTCGGCGAGCAACCGGGCAGCCTGCGTCGCCTCGACTATCGCCAGTCACGCTTTGAACGCTGGAGCCCGCTGGGCCTGGTGGTTCACATCACCCCCGGCAATGCACCGTTGCTGGCCTTCTGCGCGGTGATCGAAGGCCTGCTGGCGGGCAACGTCAACTGGTTGCGTCCCAGCAGCAGCGATCAGGGGCTGACGGCTCAATTGCTTCATGGCTTGGCGCAGTGCGATGCGACCGGCCAGATCGCCGGGCATATCGCGGTCGTTCCTGCCAGCACCGCCCAGGTCGGCCAATTGTGCCAACGAGCCAACGGCGTGTCGGCGTGGGGCGGTGAATCGGCGCTGCAAGCCATCCGTCAGCAACTGGCGCCCGGATGTCGCTGGATCGACTGGGGTCATCGCATCAGCTTCATCTACCTGACTCCGGCAGCGGCCACGCCAGAAGCGCTGGACGCCGTGGCCGATGAAGTCTGCCGTCTGGACCAGCAGGCCTGCTCCAGTCCGCAATGGCTGCTGGTGGACAGTGACGACGAAAGCATCCTGCGCGCCATCGGCAATGACCTGGCCGAGGCGTTCGAGCGTCGATCCCGACACTGGCCGGTTCTGCTGCCTTCGATTCAGGAGGCCTCTGAAATCACCACCCGCACGGCGATGGCGCGACTGGCCCAGAGCTTCTCCGAGGTCGACGGCCAGGTCTGGCAGGCACCGGACTGGCGCGTCATCTGGACCCACGACCAGCAACTTGCGCCCTCGCCGCTGTTTCGCAGCCTGTTGCTCAAGCCACTGCCACGGGCGCAGGTCAGCGAGCAGCTGTTGCCCTGGCGCAACGTACTGCAAAGCGCCGGGCTGATGTGTGCAGAACACGAAACGGCTGAACTAGCTCAAACACTGATCGCCGCGGGTGTCACGAGGATCACCCCGGTGCAAGCGATTCACGATGGCTACGAAGGCGAACCCCACGACGGCGTATATGCATTGCAGCGCCTGAGCCGGCGCGTATCGGTCAGCCTGCCGGCCATGGCGCTGGCAACCCGCGCCACGCTCGATCCTCTGCCGACGCCACCCTGCGTGGCCAATCTGCCGATCATGAGCAAAGACGCCTTTGTCACCCGCCCGATCCACCCGGCGGCCCGCTTGTACTTCCGCTCCGGCGGCAGCAGCGGCATCCCGGCGTTGTCCGGCTTCAGCTACCGCGACTTCGATCGGCAGATGCGTGCCAGTGCCGACGGTTTGTTCGCGGCGGGTCTCGACCCGAGCCGCGACCGGGTGATGAACCTGTTCTTCAGCGGCGGGTTGTATGGCGGTTTCTTCAGTTTTTCCAAAGTGCTGGAACTGCTGGGTGCCACGCACCTGCCGATGGGGGCACCGGCCGATGACGATTACCGCGAGATCGCGCAGATCATCATCGATCAGCGGGTCACCGTGCTGGTCGGCATGCCCAGCACCCTGCACCGCTTGTTCCTCAACGAGCAGGCACGGCTGCGCGAATATGACGGGATCGAAAAAGTCTTCCTCGGTGGCGAACACCCCGGTGAACAAAGCCTCGCACTGATGCGCGACTGCGGCGTCGGGCTGATCCGCTCGGCCATTTACGGCAGTGTCGACGCCGGGCCGCTCGGCCATGCCTGCCCCGCTACAGGCGATGGCGTGTTTCATCTGATGAGCGATATCCAGCACCTGGAGATTGTGGAATTCGAGTCTGATCGACCGGTGACCGACGGTGAAACCGGGCGTCTGGTGTTCACTTCCATCGAGCGCGAAGGACAGGACGTGCAGCGCTACAACGTCGGTGACAGCGGTCGCTGGCTGCCCGGTGCGTGTGACTGCGGGCTGCCCACGCCGCGCTTCGAACTGCTGCAACGTCACGGCAGATTGATGCGCATCGGCACCGACTTCATCTGCCTCTCGCAACTGGCAGAGCATCTGCAGACCGACTTCCAGCTGATCCTCGAACACGCCCCGGACGGCCTGGAGCGCATGCGCTTTCGCAGCCCACGGCAACCCGATGATGTTCAGCGTCGCCTGCTGGACTATCCGACCTTGACCACTCTTATCCAGACAGGGCTGCTGACCGTTGAGGTAGAGGTCTGCGGCAGCGACGGCTTTACCCGCAACAAACACAGCGGCAAGACGCCGCTGCTGATCGACAACCGGGGCATTGGCCCCTGCGCAGACAGGCAAGGAGCCAATCATGAACACACGGTTTGAACTGCAAGAGCTGATCACGTTTGCACGACAGCATTCCGGGTTTTATACGCGTCACTTCGCTGCACTTCCCCAACCGATCACAGCCCTGGAACAACTGCCGGTGATTGACCCCGTGGAATACTGGAAAGGCAGTCATGACCTCGATCGGTGGCCTGTCCTGACGGCACCGCTGAATGACGCACTGGTTTTCAAGACCGGAGGCACCACCAGCGCCGGCAAGTTTTCACTGTTCCGGCGTGAGGAATGGCAGACGCTGGTCACAGACTTCGGTCGCAGTCTCGGCGCCCGGTTGAGCGCCGGAGACCGGGTCGCCAACCTGTTTTTTGTCGGTGATCTGTATGCCAGCTTCATCTTCACCCACGATGCGCTGGCGCATGTGCAAACCGAGGTCGTCGAGTTTCCCTTCACCGGCCATGTCGACTCGGACAACCTGGCCGATGCGATTGCCCGCCACCGGATCAACGTGCTGGCGGGTCTGCCGGCCCATCTGCTGAGCTTCGCGGCGTGGCTTGAGCAACATGACCGGGTCCTCACTGGCGTCACCGCCCTGCTCTACGCCGGTGAAAGCCTGTTTGACGCCCAGTTGCAACGGCTGGCGCGGGTGTTCCCCAACGCCCGCGTGGCCTCGATCGGCTACGCCAGCGTGGACGCCGGATTCATCGGTGCCAGCCATGGTGACTGCGCCATCGGCGAACACCGGGTTCCCGAATGTCACGCAGTGCTGGAAATTCTCGACGAGCAGACCGGTGAAGTGATCGATGAATGCGACCGGGTCGGACGCCTGGTGATGACCAACCTCACGCGCCGGTTGATGCCGTTGATCCGCTACCCCGTCGGCGACCGTGCGTGCTGGCGAGAGCCGCCTGACACCCCCAGGCGCAAGTTTGCGCTGATGGGCCGCTGCGCCGACAGCCAGCGGGTGCGCGTGGGCATTCTGACTCTGCTGCCGCAATCGATCGGCGAAACCGTGCGGCGCATCACCGGCAGCGACGATTGGCAACTGGTGATCGAGCAGGACGGCGTCATGGATATCCTTCGCCTGCACTGGGCACCGGACGCCCTGTCACCGGCCAACGCTGAAGCCGACCAGACGCTGCACAGCGCCTTGATCGAAGACTATCCGTTGATCGAACAACTGAGCACCGATCACCTGCTGGCGTTGCGGATTCGCTGTTGTACGGTTCAGGAACTGGCACGCCATCCACGCTCCGGCAAACGTCAGCGCGTGCTGGACCGGCGCGTCTACAGCGGCTGCGGCCAGGAGCGTTGCTGATGACATCCATCACCCTGCGCAGTTTTCGCACCAGCGACGCCCCGGCGGTCAGTCGCCTGTTCAGAAAGATCTACGGCGACCATTACGCTCAGCCGCATGTCTATCTGCCCCGCATGATCAAGCAGAACCATGCCGTCGGCCGCTGGCATTCGCTGGTGGCGGTGTCCAACGATCAGGTGGCGGGCCACTCCGCGTTGATTCTCGACAAGGGAACATCCATCGTCGAATTGGCGCTGAGCGTGGTGGATCCGCAGATCCGTGGCCAGAACGTCGCCACGCAACTGGGCCGACACTTGCTGATCCATGCACAGGCGCTTGGTTATCAGGGCGTCACGATCAAGCAGATGACCCATCACCCCTACACCCAGAAGATGGCCGCCGGCCTTGGTTTTCATAACACCGGCTTGTTGCCCGATCATGCACCGTCGCCCTTTGGCAACGCGGTGACGGAATCGCTTGTACTGGGTTACACCCCTGTCGATGGCTATCAGCGCCCGCTGCCGGCCTTGCATTGGCCCGACGAATGCCGTGAATTCATGCAACAGATGTGCGACGTGTTCGGAACACGGTTGAGCGTGTCGCCGTGGGTTGGCGCACCGGCGCAGCTCGAACAGCGCTGGGGGCGATATGACGGGGTATTCAACGAGGTGGACGACAGTTTGCTCAAACAGCTGCAACAACTGCCCGAACATTGGCTGATATCGATCAGGCTCAGGCTGGCGCAGGGTTTCGACAATGCCTGGCGCCGGTTGTCGGCGATGGGTTTCGTGTTCAGCGGACTGGCGCCCGATGACAGAGGTGCAGGCTGGCTGGCGTTGTTTCATCGCGGGTTCCAGCCCAGATCCCTGGCACTGCAGTGCCCGCGAATGCAGCGATTGCATGACGACATGCAGCAACAAATCGCACCGCTGACGGGACTGCAGGTTGGCGGCAACCGCCCATAAACGAAAGGGCCCGCTCCGTTCCCGGTGCGGGCCTTCTGATCATGCCTTGGCGTCGACGCCTTTGTCGGTCGGCGGCTTGCGCTCGCCGCCCTGTCCGTAGGTCTTCAGGTTCTGCAAGACATAGATGGCTTTCTTGTACTCGGGAATCAACGTATTGGCGTACTTGTTGCCCTTGAGATTGTTGTTCTGGATGGTATCCAGTTGCGTTGCGAAGTACTCCAGCGCATTGAACTTGGCGTCCGGATCCTTCTGAATGCCGAAGCGATCAAACTTGTCGCCGGCGTTGAGCAGAGTAATGGACGTGACTTCGGAAATCAGGCCACGGCTGCGCAGCATTGCACTGAGGCTGCCCAATTGTTTGGCCGAAACATTGGTGGGATCGAAACCCTTGATGTTCTTGTGCAGCCCCTGCTTGTCCATCTCGGCGATGCTGATTGCGTTGGGATCGTTGCCGACCAGAGCCAGCATTTGCTTGACCTTCACGCTTTGGGAAACCGGTTTGCTCGAGCTTCCTGTGTCTCGAACCAGCAAACCCGCCTTGGGTTGCCAGGCACCGGTATAGCCGATAGTCATGAGCAGGCTCCTTGCGAGGAAAACATGAAAAATTCCTTGTTGGACGACTTTTGAGTTGCCCGGAGTATCGGCCGGCAAACCAGTGGCACCAACTCCTTTCTGCATTTTTTACAATTTTTGTACATTCACGATACAAACCCGCAACAGCCCCGGAAATGCTGGATCAGAGGGTTCATGACAATCAGATGAAAGTGGGTTTGTTGCTCTAATGTTCGGGACGGTTAGTTCGCATGTATCAGGCCGGATACGTTCCATTGATCGGGATCGCACGTTTTAGGACGAAAGTACCTAAAGCTTCCCGAAGACCCGACGATACGTTAGGAAACCCGCGCTGTTTTTCCCCTGCCCACAATAAGAATCCCTGCTCAAGGACCGGTTTCCATGCCCGCATTCCGCACTATTCAGGCTCGCTACACGCTGTTTCTGGTTCTGTTCATTTTGTTGCTGTCGGTGCTGACCGTGGTCGGCATCAGCCAGCTGGTCGCGCCCAAGCTGCGCCATACCGAAGAACAAGTCGTGCTCAACCGCATTGCGGAAGTGGCCGAGCAGATCCAGGGCGAATTGAACAAGGTCCAGGCGCAACAGCGCAGCATCACCCAGACCATCCCGCTGCTCGACAGCGCGGCCATCGACAGCGTGTTGCCGGGGCTGGTCGATCAATATGGCGAACTGAAAGTGTTCGGCGGCGGCATCTGGCCATTGCCCGGTCAGCGTGAGGCCGGACGCAACAAGTTCAGTACGTTCTGGCACCGGGATGCCTCCGGCAAACTGGCGGTGAACACGTTCTGGAACAGCGACGCGGCCCCCAACTATTACGACCAGAGCTGGTACAAGGGCGGCATGCAGACCCCGCGCGGCCAATGCGCGTGGGCCGCTGCCTATAAAGATGACGCCAGCGCCGAACCGCGCACCAACTGCGCCATGGCCATCCAGAAAAACGGCAGCGCCTGGGGCGTCTCGACCATCGACGTGACCCTGGGCTTCTTCAACGATCTGGTGGCGCGCAAGGAAAAAGACCTCAACGCCGAAATGCTGATCGTCGAGGCTGACGGCAAGATCATCAGCAACAGCTCGCGTATCAACGGGCCGATCGTGCTGAAGAACATCAGCGAACTGGCCGGCGGCTCGACCTTCGCCAGCCAGATCAAAGCCGGGCTGCAAAACCGCGAGCAGGCACAGCGTGTCGAGTTCGACAACCACGGTGAAGCCAGCACCTTCTTCATGCGCCCAATCGAAGGCACCCCGTGGTTCCTCGCCACCGCGCTGCCAACCAAAATGCTCACCGCCCAGCGTGACGACGTGCTCAGCAGCCTGAGTCTGCTGCAGATTCCGCTGGTGATCCTGTTGGTGCTGTTGCAGGTCTACGCGATCCGCCAACTGGTCTCGCGCATGAAAGCGCTGAAGGCCAACATCGATTCACTGTCCAGCGGCGATGCCGACCTGACCCGGCGCATCACCATCCGCGCTGAAGATGAACTCGGTGCCATCGGGCATTCAGTCAACACCTTCATCGCCTACCTGCAGAACATGATCGGCGAAGTGACCCAGGCCACCGGCGCGATGGCCTCGAGCCTCGACAACCTGCAGCGCACCTCGGCGCACACCAGCCAGATTCTGCTGCGCCACGCTTCGGAAACCGACCAGACCGTTACCGCGATCAACGAAATGAGCTCGACCGCCGAAAGCGTCGCGCAGAACGCTGCCGAAACCGCTGCCTTCACCCAGCGCGCCAACGAAAACGCCGACCGTTCCCGCATCGTGGTCGGTGAAGCGTCAGGCAGCGTAGTGGCGTTGATCGACGAAGTGGCCAGCGCCACCCACAAGGTAGAAAGCATGCAGCAGGACGCCCAGCGCATCACCGAAATCCTCGGCGTGATCGGCGCCATTGCCGGCCAGACCAACCTGCTGGCGCTCAACGCTGCGATTGAAGCGGCCCGCGCCGGTGAACAGGGTCGCGGTTTTGCAGTGGTGGCGGACGAAGTGCGTGCCCTCGCTGCCCGCACCCAGGCCAGCACCTCGGAAATCAACGAAATGTTGAGCCGTCTGACCCAAGGTGTGAGTTCCTCGGTCAGCGCCATGGAAAACACTCAGGCCAGTTGTCAGTCAGCCGCCGATGCCACGGCGCGAGTCAACAGTGGCCTCGACGAAATGGCCGGTTCGGTCAGCCACATCAACAGCCTCAGCACCCAGATCGCCACCGCTGCGGAACAGCAAAGCGCAGTCACCGAAGAGATCAACCGCAGCATGGTGCAGATCCGCCACATGGTTGATGAGCTGGTGGAAAGCGGCCAGGCCAGCGAACTCAACACCCGCCAGTTGCTGGAAGCCAATAGCCGGGTGAGCGCGATCATGGGCCGCTTCAAGGTTCGCTGACCGTTTTGTCATCTTGCACTCAGTGGCCTGTCAGCTTTGATCTACGATCATGTTGGCAGGCCTGCCTCGTATCACTTGGAAACACTCCGTTGATGCCAGGCAGGAAAAACCGGTCAAAATGCCTTCCTTTTTGACCGTTCTTCCTCTGAGCCGAGAGCCCTCCATGCGAAACCATCTGCGTCTGGCCGCCCTGAGCGCGCTGTTCATTTCCTCCCTGGCGCAAGCCGCCGACCTTATCCCGATCGAAGTCCACCGCGACGCCAACTGCGGCTGCTGCAAAAAGTGGATCAGCCATCTGGAAGCCAATGGCTTCAAGGTCGAAGACCACGTCGAATCCGACATGAGCAGCTTCAAGCAACAACACGGCGTGCCGCCACGTCTGGCGTCCTGCCACACGGCAATCATCAACGGCAAATTCGTCGAAGGCCACGTTCCGGCGGAACAGGTGCTGGCCCTGAGCAAGCGCGATGACCTGCTGGGCGTTGCCGCACCGGGCATGCCGATGGGCTCGCCGGGCATGGAAATGGACGGCATGAGCGATGCGTATCAAGTGATCGGCCTGAAGAAAGACGGTGCCGATGTGGTGGTGGCGGATTACCCGGCCCATTGATGACGGCGGGTTATCTCGGGCTGTTCCTGGCCGCATTTGGCGCGGCGACCCTGTTGCCGCTGCAATCGGAAGCCGTACTGGTCGGGCTGCTGGTCAGCGATCGTTACTGGCTGTGGGGGCTGCTGGCCGTAGCGACGCTAGGCAATGTCCTCGGTTCGCTGGTGAACTGGTGGCTGGGGCGCGGTCTGGAACGGTTTCAGGATCGGCGCTGGTTTCCGGTCAGTCCGAAGCACATGGCGCGCGCCCGTGTTCATTACCAGCGCTACGGTCACTGGTCGTTGCTGCTCAGCTGGTTGCCGGTCATTGGCGATCCGCTGACGTTGATCGCCGGGGTCATGCGCGAACCTCTCGGACGTTTTCTGTTGATCGTCACTCTCGCCAAAGGCGCCCGCTACGGGGTGCTGGCGATGCTCACCCTCGGCTGGCTCGGTTGAACGATCGGGCCCAAGGATTGCCTGTGTTTAACGTCGCCCTAATCCGGCCGTTCCAGCATCGGCCGATTTCTTGTGGAGTTGTCCTATGTCTGTATCGCTGACCCGCTGGCTGCCCGGCCTGCTGATGACCGCCGCCCTGCCCCTGCTCGCACACGCCGAAGGCCCGCAATACGGCCCGGAACTGCAAGGTTTCGAGTATCCCTACACCCTCAAGCACTTTGCCTTTCAGTCCCAGGGCAAGTCGCTGCAGATGGGTTACATGGACGTCGCCGCCCACGGCAAGGCCAACGGGCGCACCGTGGTGCTGATGCACGGCAAGAATTTTTGCGGCGCGACCTGGGACAGTTCGATCAAGGCCCTGAGCGAAGCCGGTTACCGGGTGGTCGCCCCGGATCAGATCGGTTTCTGTACTTCCAGCAAACCCGACCACTACCAGTACACCTTCCAGCAACTGGCGGCCAACACCCAGCAGTTGCTCAAGACGCTGGGCATCCAGAAAGCCACCCTGCTCGGCCATTCCACCGGCGGCATGCTCGCCACCCGTTATGCGCTGCAATACCCGGATCAGGTCGAGCAACTGGCGCTGGTCAACCCGATCGGCCTGGAAGACTGGAAAGCCCTCGGCGTGCCGTATCGCAGTGTCGACCAGTGGTATCAGCGCGAACTGAAAGTCACCGCGCAGGGCATCCGCGACTATGAACGCACGACCTATTACGACGGTCGCTGGAAACCCGAATTCGACCGTTGGGTGGACATGCTCGCCGGCCTGAGCAACGGCCCGGGCAAGACTCAGGTCGCATGGAACTCGGCGCTGATCTACGACATGATCTTCACTCAGCCGGTGTACTACGAGTTCAAGGACCTGAAGATGCCGACCCTGCTGCTGATCGGCACCTCCGACACCACCGCCATCGGCAAGGACATCGCGCCGCCCGAAGTGAAAGCCAAAATCGGCCACTACGACGTGCTCGGCAAGCAGGTGGCAAAACTGATTCCTCAGTCCACGCTGGTGGAATTCCCCGGCATGGGCCACGCGCCGCAGATGGAAGAGCCTGCGAAATTCCACGAGGCACTGCTGGGCTGGCTGGACAAAACCAATCCCGTTCGTTGAAGAGGTGACGCTGATGGCGGTGCAGATTGCGGTGATCGATGACTGGCAGGACGTCGCGCGGGGCGTAGTCGACTGGTCGATGCTCGACAGTCTCGGCGAAGTCACCTTCGTCCATGAGTACCCGGCGGACAACGCCACGCTGGCCGAGCGTCTGGGCCGGTTTGAAGTGATCTGCGTGATGCGCGAACGCACGCGCTTCGACGAAGACCTGCTCAAACGCTTGCCGAACCTGAAGCTGCTGGTCACCGGTGGCATGCGCAACGCAGCGCTGGACATGCCGGCCGCCGCCCGTCTCGGGATCAAGGTCTGCGGGACCGACAGCTATAAACACGCGGCACCGGAACTGACCTGGACGCTGATCATGGCTGCCACCCGCAATCTGGTGAACGAGGCCAACGCTCTGCGCGCCGGTCAGTGGCAGCAAGGTCTGGGCAGCGACCTGCACGGCAAGACCCTCGGCATTCTTGGCCTTGGCAGCATCGGCCAGCGGGTGGCGCAATTCGGTCAGGTGTTCGGCATGCGTGTGATCGCCTGGAGTGAAAACCTCACCGCCGAGCGCGCTGAACAGGCCGGCGTCACCTATGTCAGCAAGCAGCAATTGTTCGAACAGGCTGACGTGCTGTCGGTGCACCTGGTACTCAGCGACCGCAGCCGGGGTCTGGTCGATGCCCAGGCACTGGCCTGGATGAAACCGACCGCACTGCTGGTCAACACCGCGCGCGGACCGATTGTCGACGAAACGGCACTGATCAAGGCCTTGCAGAAACAGCGCATCGGCGGTGCGGCCCTCGACGTGTTCGATCAGGAACCGCTGCCGGCGCTGCACCCGTTTCGCACCCTCGACAACGTGCTGGCCACGCCCCATGTCGGCCACGTCAGCCGCCAGAACTATGAGCTGTTCTTTTCGCAGATGATCGAAGACATTCAAGCCTGGTCAGCCGGGGAACCCGTCCGCCTGCTCAACTGAAACCCTCGCCTTCGCGGGCACCCCCTGCCCGCGAAGCAGCACCCGCTGTCCGCCCGCCGACACAACTGTCCGCACCGCAACAGTGCGCCCGCACATTCCCGGCGCCCGAAATCGTGACCGTCCGGTCACCATTTTGCATCATAGAACCCGCCAAACGTGCACTTCGTCGGGGCGCACCCTCTCTCAAGGCCACGTATTTCGTGAGCCTGCAACAGATTGTCGAACAATTCATCCGATGACCCTGGCCCGCTCTAGGATCTGGCCTAGACTGATTTTCGCGGGGTAAAACCGGCCGGTCACAAAGTCAAAAATTCGTCGAAACTTTTGCAGATCGCGACGGGTCATCTGATAGGCAGGGCCAAAGCGACTGGTTCAACTCTTGCAATGGCCACCTCACCCATTCTGCTTGCGCGTGTTGGGTAGCGTTTGCTCACCGATGCGTGGCGCGTTTGCGCCCGGCCACAGGACCTGGCCACGGACATCGCTTGTTCAAGACAAGAATCAGATCAAAGAGACGGGAGATTCATATGATCAGTGCGGCATTGGATATTCAGGGAGAACGGGCTCATCAGCCGATGGGTGAATCGAGCACCGTAAGTGTTCCCGGCAGCCGGTCGATCAACGTCCCGAGCACCAAGACGCTGACCCCGATGGCCAGTCAGAACCCCAACAAGAAGAAAGTCTTGTTCGTCACCTCGGAAATTGCCGATCTGGTGAAGACCGGCGGTCTGGGAGACGTTTCAGCCGCCCTGCCCCGCGCCATGGCGCACCTGCATGACGTCCGGGTGTTGATCCCCGGTTACCCGCAAGTGATGAACAGCGAGAATCCGATCCACATCATCGGCGAACTGGGCGGTCACGCCGCGCTGCCGCCCTGCAAGATCGGGCGCATGGACATGCCCGATGGTCTGGTGATTTATGTGTTGATCTGCCCTGAACTTTACGCTCGTGACGGTGGCCCGTATGGCGCCAACAACGGCCGCGACTGGCCGGACAACCACATTCGCTTCGCCCGCCTGGGCCTGGCCGCCGCCGATATCGCGGCCAACCTCGCACAAATCCACTGGTGCCCGGATCTGGTGCACGCCCACGACTGGCCGGCCGGGTTGGCGCCTGCCTATATGCACTGGCGCGGGCAACGCACACCGACCCTGTTCACCATTCACAACCTCGCTTATCAAGGCGTGACCAGCCTCGGTTCGTGCCCGGAACTCGGGATCCCCGCTCATGCCCTGCAACAGGAAGGCATGGAGTTCTACGGCAAGATGTCGTTCCTCAAGGCCGGCATGGCTTATTCGAGCCACATCACCACGGTCAGCGCCACCTACGCGCAGGAAATCACCACCCCGGATTTCGGCTGCGGTCTCGACGGTTTTCTCGCCGCCAAGACCCAGCAAGGTTTGCTCAGCGGCATTCCCAACGGCATCGATGAAAGCTGGGATGCCGCCACCGACCCGCACCTGTTTGCACCATTTGCCATTGGCGACTGGGAAGGCAAAGCCGTGAACGCCGCCCACGTGCGCGAACTGTTCGGTCTGCATGACTCCGAGGGCCCGCTGTTTGCCGTGGTCTCGCGTCTGGTTTATCAAAAAGGTTTGGACCTGACCGAGGCGGTGTCGGAATACATCGTCCAGAACGGTGGCCAGATCGCGATCATCGGCCGTGGCGAACCGGAAGAAGAACAAGCCATGCGCGAACTGGCGCTGCGCTTCCCCGGCCAGATCGGTGTGCGCATCGGCTTCAACGAAACCGACGCCCGCCGCATGTTCGCCGGCAGCGATTTCCTGTTGATGCCATCGCGTTATGAGCCCTGCGGTCTGAGCCAGATGTACGCCCAGCGTTTCGGCTCGCTGCCGGTGGCGCGCAACACTGGTGGGCTGGCCGACACCATTGAAAACGGCGTCACCGGTTTCCTGTTCAACGAATCCACCGCCGACAGCTACCGCGAAGCCCTGAGCCGCGCGTTCAAGGTGTTTGCCTTCCCCGAACTGCTCAATGCCATGCGTTGCCGGGCGATGGCCGCACCCTTCAACTGGTGCAAGGCGGTCGAACCTTACGCCGAACTCTACGAACGACTGGTGGCCAAGGCGCTGGGTAAAACGCACCACAAATAACCAGGGAGGTTTTCAACGATGCCGTCACGGACACCTGAGAGCTGGCCCCACGGCGCGATCATGCTGGATGCCGAGCACACCCAATTCGCGTTGTGGGCGCCGGATGCGTTTTACGTCAGCGTCGAGCTGGACAACGGCCAGTCCCTGCCGATGCTGCCGCAGGGCGATGGCTGGTTTGTCATCAAGACCCGCTGCCCTGCCGGCAGCCGCTACCGTTTCAACATCGATGGCGAACTGGAGGTGCCCGACCCGGCCTCCAGGGCGCAGGACGGTGACCTCGACCGCCACAGCGTGGTGGTCGATCCGCACCTCTATTCCTGGCGCAACACGACCTGGCAAGGGCGCCCCTGGAATGAAGCGGTCATTTATGAACTGCATGTCGGCGCGCTCGGCGGATTTGCCGAAGTCGAGCAGCATCTCTCACGCCTCGCGGAGCTCGGCATCACCGCCATCGAACTGATGCCGATCGCGCAGTTTCCCGGCGATCGCAACTGGGGCTACGACGGCGTGTTGCATTACGCGCCACAAGCCAGCTACGGCACGCCGGAACAACTCAAACATCTGATCGACAGCGCCCACGGTTATGGTCTGGCGGTGATTCTTGATGTGGTCTACAACCACTTCGGCCCCGACGGCAATTACCTGCACCGCTACGCCAAGGGCTTTTTCCGCGAAGACAAACACACGCCGTGGGGCGCGGCCATCGACTTCCGTCGTCGCGAAGTGCGGGACTTCTTCGTCGAAAACGCGTTGATGTGGCTACTGGAATACCGTTTCGACGGCCTGCGCCTGGATGCGGTGCACGCCATTCAAAGCCCGGATTTTCTGCCTGAACTTGCCCGTCGCATACGTCAGCAGATCGACCCGTCCCGGCATGTGTGGCTGACCATCGAAAACGAACTCAACCAATCCAGCCTGCTTGAGGAAAATTACGACGCGCAGTGGAACGACGATGGCCACAACGCCCTGCATGTATTACTGACCGGTGAAACCGACGCCTACTACGCGGACTATGCACTGCAACCCACCGAACAACTGGCCCGCTGTCTGAGCCAGGGTTTCGTGTTTCAGGGTCATATCACCCGCCACGGGGAGCTCCGTGGCGAGCCAAGCGAGCATCTGCCATCCACCGCCTTCGTGCTGTTCCTGCAGAATCACGACCAGATCGGCAATCGCGCCTTCGGCGAGCGCCTGCATCAATTAGCCGAGCCGCGCGCGGTGGACGCTGCGACAGCGTTGTTGTTGCTGTCGCCGATGATTCCCCTGATGTTCATGGGCGATGAATACGCGGCCCAACAGCCATTCCTTTTCTTCACCAGCCACCATGGCGAACTGGCGAAACTGGTGCGCGAAGGTCGGCGCAATGAGTTCGCGGCGTTCAGTGCCTTCTCGGATCCGCACAAGCGTGAACAAATTCCCGACCCCAACGCCGAGCAGACCTTTCACGCCTCACAACCTCGCCTGACGGGTAACGGCACGCCTCGGCAACAGGCGACGCTGGCGTTGTATCGCCAGCTTCTGCAACTGCGCCATCAATACATCATTCCCAACCTGTCCGGCACTCAAGCCCTCGGCGCCCAGGTGCTGGGGCCTGGCGCCGTCAGTGCGCGCTGGCGGCTGGGCGATGGCAGCGAGCTGCGAATCGACCTGAACCTCAGCGATACGCCAGTGGTCAACCTTCCACAGGCTGATTCGGCGTGGCTGTTTCGTCAGCCATCCGACGCTGGCCTGTCGGATGAGGGGCAACTGCCCCCGTATTGCGCGCTCGTCAGCCTCACGGCCGCAACCCCTTTGCCCCCCTTGGATGGAGAGCGCCTATGAGTGATGCGCAACTGGAAATTCTCGCCAGCCGAGCCGGCCTTGCCGTCGACTGGATCGACGCCAACGGGCGAGCGCAAAAAGTCGCCCCGGCGGTGCTGCGCAATGTGCTGATCGGCCTCGGTCACCCGGCCGGAACGGCTCAGGAAATCGACGCCAGCCTGCTTGAACTGCAACAGGTACAGGAAAATCGCCATCTACCGCCACTGCTCACTGCCGATGTTGGCGTGGGCGTGGACCTGGCCCGTTATTTCGAACCCGAGACCCCTTGCGAGATTCACCTGGAAGACGGCTCGCGCCTGAGTCTCAAGCTGGATGCCGAGGCCGTGTTGCCCGGCGAAATTCCGGTCGGCTATCAGCAAGTGCACATCGCCGATCAGCAATTCACCCTGGCCGTGGCACCGGAACGCTGCTTCAGCGTGGGTGACGCGGTGGACAGCCCGATCCCACGCGCGTGGGGCCTGAGCGTGCAGCTTTATGGCCTGCGCCGCCCCGGCGATGGCGGTTTCGGCGACACCCAGGCCTTGGAAGAACTGGCCCGTGTGGCCGGTGAGCGCGGGGCCGATGCCTTGGCGATCAGCCCGCTGCACGCGATGTTCAGCGCCGACACCGGGCGCTACAGCCCCTACTCGCCGTCCAGTCGGCTGTTTCTCAATCCGCTGTATGCCGCACCCGGCGCGATCCTCGGCGAGCGCGCCCTGCGCGATGCGATTGACGCGGCCGGGCTGACCGAGCAGTTCGAGCAACTGCAAAACCTGAAACTGATCGACTGGCCGAAAGCGGCCGAGGCCAAACTGAAACTGCTGCAAGCCTTGTACGACGGCTTCATCAGCGGCGAACACCCGTTGCACGCCGACTTCTCCAGCTTTCGTGATGCTGGCGGCGAAGCGCTGGAAAACCACTGCCGCTTCGAAGCTATCCAGGAAATGCGCGCCGCCCGTGGTGAGAGCCTCGACTGGCGCCAATGGCCGGAGCACTGGCACGACCCGCGCGGCGCTGCCCTCGGCGCATTTGCCGAGGAATACGCCGAGCGCATCAGCTACTTCGCATTCTGCCAATGGTTGATCCACCGCTGCCTGGAGCGCGCCCAGACCGCCGCCCGCAGCGCCGGCATGGGTATCGGCCTGATCGCCGACCTGGCGGTGGGTGCCGACGGTGCCGGCAGCCAGGCCTGGAGCTTTCAGGACGAGTTGCTCGCCTCGCTGACCGTCGGCGCGCCGCCGGACATCCTCAATCGCTCAGGCCAGGGCTGGGGCATTTCCGCGTTTTCCCCGGAAGGTCTGGTGCGCAACGGCTTTCGTGCGTTCATCGACATGCTGCGCGCCAACTTCGCCCACGCCGGCGGGCTGCGCATCGACCATGTCATGGGCCTGCAACGGCTGTGGGTGATTCCCAACGGCGCGGTCCCGGCGGACGGCGCCTACCTGTATTACCCGGTGGATGACCTGTTGCGTCTGTTGACTCTCGAATCCCATCGCCATCAAGCGATCGTGCTCGGCGAAGACCTCGGCACCGTGCCCGATGGCCTGCGGGAAAAACTCATCGCCCGCGCCATGCTCGGCATGCGCGTGCTGTTGTTCGAACAGGACAACACCTTTTTCAAACCGATCCTCGACTGGCCGGACAACGCGCTGGCCACCACCAGCACCCACGATCTGCCGACCCTCAACGGTTGGTGGCATGGTCGCGACATCGACTGGAATGCGCGACTGGGACTGATCGACGCCAACGGCGAAATCGACTGGCGCCGTTACCGCGAACGCGAGCGTGAAGGCCTGCGCAATGCCCTGAGCCAGGACCCGCAGAACTTTCGCGAGGAATCCCACGAGGCCGATCAGGTGGTCGACGCCGCGGTGCGTTTCCTCGGCCACACCCGTGCGCCGTTGGTTCTGCTGCCGTTGGAAGATGCGCTGGGGCTCGACGAGCAGGCCAACCTGCCCGGCACCATCGACACCCACCCCAACTGGTCGCGCCGCTTGCCGGCCACCAGTGAGACGCTGCTCGACGGTGTCGACGCCGCAAGACGCCTGGAACTATTGGCGTGTGCCCGCCTTCAGGCAGCCGAGCGTGACCAATGAGTGCATTGCCTATCCAGACCCTGCGCGCCACGGTTCGCCTGCAATTTCACCGAGGCTTCACCCTCGATCAGGCGGTACCGCTGGTGCCGTATTTCTCTCGACTCGGCATCAGCCACATTTATGCCTCGCCGCTGCTGGCCGCACGCGCCGGCTCCATGCATGGCTACGATGTGGTCGATCCGACCCGGGTCAATCCGGAACTCGGCGGCGAACCAGCCTTGCGTCGTCTGGTCGCCAGCCTGCGCGAGCACGGCATGGGGCTGATCCTCGACATCGTCTCCAATCACATGGCGGTCGGTGGCGGTGACAACCCGTGGTGGCTCGACTTGCTGAAATGGGGCCGACTGAGCCCCTACGGCGAGTTCTTCGACATTCAGTGGCACTCGCCCGATCCGCTGATGGAAGGCCAGTTGCTGCTGCCGTTTCTCGGCAGCGACTACGGTGTCGCATTGCAGGACGCGACTCTGCCGCTGCTGTTCAATGCCGAGAGCGGCACTTTCCATGTCGAGCATTACGAGCATCACTTCCCGATCTGCCCTACCGATTACGGCGAACTGCTCAGATCCGATGACAGCCCGAACGACGCGCTCAAGGCCCTCGCCGACCGTTTCAGCGCGCTCGGCTATCAGACCGACGCCCGCTCACTGGCCCTCCCGCTCAAGGAAGAGCTCCAGCAACTGGCCAGCGACCCGCACATTCTGCAAGCCATTGAGCGCAACCTGACGCACTACGATTCGAAAACCGAAGAAGGTTTTCAGCGCCTGCACCAATTGCTGGAAAGGCAAAGCTATCGCCTGGCGAGCTGGCGCACGGCGGCGGATGACATCAACTGGCGGCGCTTCTTCGACATCAACGAACTCGGCGGTTTACGGGTCGAGCGTCCGGCAGTGTTCGAGGCCACCCACGGCAAGATCTTCCAGTTGATCGGCGAAGGCCTGATCGACGGCCTGCGCATCGACCACATCGACGGCCTCGCCGACCCGCGCGGCTACTGCCGCAAACTGCGCCGTCGTCTTGACCATCTGGCGCCGGGCCGGCACTTGCCGATTTACGTCGAGAAGATTCTCGGCGAGGGTGAAACCCTGCCCACCGACTGGTCCGTGGACGGCAGCACCGGTTACGAGTTCATGAACCAGCTGTCGCTGCTGCAACACGATCCCGACGGCGAACATGTCCTCGGTGATTTGTGGAAACGCCGCACCGAACGCCCTTCGGCGTTTATCGAAGAGGCGCAACTGGCGCGCCAGCAGATCCTCAATGGTTCGCTGGCCAGCGATTGCGAAAGCGTTGCTCAGGCCCTGCTGCAAGTGGCGCGCGACGACCTGATGACCCGCGACCTCACGCTCGGCTCGATCCGCCGAGTGTTGCAGGCGTTGATCGTGCACTTCCCGGTGTATCGCACCTACATCACCCCGATGGGCCGCTCGGCGCGCGACGAGGTGTTTTTCCAGCAGGCCATGGACGGTGCGCGGCAGACTTTGAGCGAAGCCGATTGGCCAGTGCTGGACTCCGTAGCCGGTTGGCTTGGCGGCCAGCCGTGGCGGCGCAAACCCCGTGGCCGTTCGCGCAAAATCCTCAAGCATGCCTGCGTGCGCTTTCAGCAACTCACTTCACCGGCCGCCGCCAAAGCGGTGGAAGACACCGCGCTGTATCGCTCGGCGGTGCTGCTGTCGCGCAATGACGTCGGTTACAACACCGAGCAGTTCAGTGCGCCGGTCAGCGACTTTCACGCGGTGAACCAGCAACGTCTGGCGAGCTTCCCGGACAACCTGCTGGCCACCGCCACCCACGACCACAAACGCGGCGAAGACACCCGCGCGCGACTGGCCGTACTCAGCGAACGCAGCCACTGGTACGCCGAGCAGATCGAGCTGTGGCGCGCCCTCGCCCGACCGCTGCGCCATGACGATCAGCTGCCGTCGTCGGCGGACGAATTGATCCTCTATCAAGCGCTGCTCGGCAGTTGGCCGCTTGACCTGCGCGACGACGATCAGGCCGGTTTCGCCGAGTACGCCAAACGTATCTGGCAGTGGCAGCAGAAAGCCCTGCGCGAAGCCAAGCTGCAAAGCAGCTGGAGTGCGCCGAACGAGGCTTACGAAAACGCCGCTCAAGCGTTCACCGAACAATTGCTGCTGGCCCCCGAAGGTGAACTGCTGCGCGGGGCGCTGGCCAAGACCGTCAACAGCATCGCGGCGGCCGGCGCCCTCAACGGTCTGGCGCAAACCTTGCTGCGCATGACCGTGCCGGGGGTGCCGGATCTGTATCAGGGCAACGAGTTCTGGGATTTCAGTCTGGTCGATCCGGACAATCGGCGGCCCGTCGACTATGCCGCCAGGCAGCAGGCGCTGGAGGCACCAGGGCCGGTTCAGGAGCTATTGGAGAACTGGCGCGACGGGCGAATCAAGCAAGCATTGATCGCCGAGGTGCTGCGCCTGCGCGCCGACGACACCGAGTTGTTTCGCCGTGGTTCGTACCAGGCCCTCGAGGTACTGGGCAGCCAGGCGCACAACGTGCTCGCGTTTGCCCGCGAGCATGGGGAGCGACGGATCATCGTGATCGTGCCGATCCGTTGCGCAACATTGATGGAAAACAGTGCTGTGCCGATGGTTGATGCGCTGCGCTGGGGCGATACACGGGTGGTTTTACCGTTCGACGCCTCTGACGAAAATCTGAAGGGACTTTTTTCGAGCACCGCAGTCACAAAAAACAGGGAGCTGCAGGTCAGCGCCGCGCTGGGGGATTTCCCGGTCAATCTGCTTATCCAACACGTCTAGCAGCATGAGTTCAGTTCAGGAGCATTGCGATGAGTACCGACGATAAACGCATCCGCGAATTCGCCTATCAGATCTGGGAATCCGAAGGTAAACCCGAGGGCCAGGACGCCCGCCACTGGGAGATGGCGCGCAAACTGGCCGAAGCCGAGGCATTGGCGCCGAAAAAATCGCCGAAGGCTGCCGGCAGTAAAACCGCAGGCAAGACCACCACCAGCAAAGCTGTCGAGGTCAAGGCAACTGCCGCCAAACCCAAGGCCACGACGGCCAAGGCCAAGCCAGCCAGTGCCGCGAAAGTGATTCCCCCGGGCGAAAAAGCCACCGAGAAAAAGCCCCGCGCGCCGCGCAAGCCGCCTGCGGTCTGACGCTCCCCGAACCATTGATTTGAATAACCGTGTGGCGGGTTCGCTCGCCACCGAGGACTCACTCGTCCTCGAAAAACATCTACCCCCCGATTTTTTGCAGGAGCACCTATGACCCGTCCAAAGAAAGCCGAGCCCGCCGCGCACGCCGAACCCTCGCGCATCCGTGAAGGCCTGCCCTTCCCGCTCGGCGCGACCTGGGATGGTCTGGGGGTGAACTTCGCGCTGTTTTCCGCCAACGCCACCCGCGTTGAACTGTGCATTTTCGACGATGCCGGCGAAGTCGAACTCGAGCGCATCGAGCTGCCGGAATACACCGACGAGATCTTCCACGGCTACCTGCCCGATGCGCATCCGGGGCTGATCTACGGCTACCGGGTCTACGGCCCGTACGACCCGGCCAACGGCCACCGCTTCAACCACAACAAATTGCTGATCGACCCGTACGCCAAACAACTGGTGGGCGAGTTGAAATGGTCCGAGGCGCTGTTCGGTTACACAATCGGCCACCCGGACGCCGATCTCAGCTTCGACGAGCGCGACAGCGCGCCTTTCGTTCCCAAGTGCAAGGTCATCGACCCGGCGCACACCTGGGGCCACGACCACCGCGTCAGCGTGCCGTGGGACAAGACGATCATTTACGAGACCCACGTGCGCGGCATCAGCATGCGCCACCCTTCAGTGCCCGAGAACGTGCGCGGTACGTTTGCCGGGCTGATGGTCGACGACGTGCTCGAACACATCCGCAAGCTGGGTGTGTCGACCGTCGAGCTGTTGCCGATCCATGCCTTCGTCAACGATCAGCACCTGCTGCACAAGGGCATGACCAATTACTGGGGTTACAACAGCATCGCGTTCTTCGCTCCGGACCCGCGCTACCTGGCCAGCGGCAAGATCGCCGAGTTCAAGGAGATGGTCGCGCACCTGCACGATGCCAATCTCGAAGTGATTCTCGACGTGGTCTACAACCACACCGCCGAGGGCAACGAACAAGGCCCGACCCTGTCGATGCGCGGGATCGACAACGCCTCGTACTACCGCTTGATGCCGGACGACAAGCGCTTCTACATCAACGATTCCGGCACCGGCAACACCCTCGACCTGAGCCATCCGTGCGTGCTGCAAATGGTCACTGACTCGCTGCGCTACTGGGCCAGCGAAATGCACGTCGACGGCTTCCGCTTCGACCTGGCGACCATCCTCGGCCGCTATCACGACGGATTCGATGAACGCCACAGTTTCCTCGTGGCCTGCCGCCAGGACCCGGTGCTGCGTCAGGTGAAAATGATCGCCGAGCCTTGGGACTGCGGCCCCGGCGGTTATCAGGTCGGCAACTTCCCGCCGGGCTGGGTCGAGTGGAACGACAAATTCCGCGACACCGTGCGCGCCTTCTGGAAAGGCGATGACGGCCAGCTCGCCGACTTCGCCAGCCGCATGACCGCGTCCGGCGAGATGTTCAATCAGCGTGGCCGCCGGCCCTATTCGTCGGTGAATTTCGTCACTGCTCACGACGGTTTTACCCTCAACGACCTGGTGTCCTACAACGACAAGCACAACGAGGCCAACGACGAAAACAATCAGGACGGCAGCAACAACAACCTGTCCTGGAACCACGGCGTCGAAGGCCCCACCGACGACCCGGAAATCAACGCGCTGCGCCACCGGCAGATGCGCAACTTCTTCGCCACCCTGCTGTTGTCACAGGGCACGCCGATGATCGTGGCCGGCGACGAATTCGCCCGCACCCAGGACGGCAACAACAATGCCTACTGCCAGGACAGCGAAATCGGCTGGGTCAACTGGGACCTGAGCGAGGACGGCAAGACGCTGCTGAAATTCGTCAAACGCCTGATCAAGTTGCGCCTGGCCTACCCGATCCTGCGACGCGGGCGTTTCCTGGTCGGCGAATACAACGAGGACATCGGCGTCAAGGACGTGACCTGGCTTGCGCCGGACGCCACGGAAATGACCACCGAGCACTGGCATGACGCGCAGAATCGCTGCATGGGCATGTTGCTTGACGGTCGCGCCCAGGAAACCGGGATCCGCCGCAAGGGTGGCGACGCCACGCTGCTACTGGTAGTCAACGCCCATCACGACATCGTCAACTTCACCTTGCCGGAAGTACCCGAGGGCAGTTTCTGGACGTGCATGATCGATACCAACCAGCCATCGATCCGTGGCCAGGAGCGTTTCGAGTTCGGTCACGAGTACTCGGTCACCGGACGCTCGCTGCTGCTGTTTGAACTGCAACGTGAAGAAGAGGACTGACATGGACTTGTCCGCCTATCTCTCACGGCACGCCAGGGACTACCGCGACACGGCTGCTCTTGGTCTGTGTCTGCGGCAAATGGTCGAAGCCGGCCTCGACCGTCTGCCACTGCCCGGCAGCGGTCGTACGCTGGAGCGCTGGCAACGGCTGTCCGAGGTCGGCGGGCATGATCTGGGGCTGTGCAAACTCTACGAAGGCCATACCGATGCCTTGGCGATCATCGAGCAACTCGGTGGCTCGCCGACGCCCGGCAGTACGTGGGGCATGTGGGCGGCCGAACCACCGCAGGCGCGGGTTCGGGTCAGCCGTTCGGGGCAACTGGTGCGGTTGAACGGGCGCAAGGCCTGGTGTTCCGGGGCGGCGGTGCTCAGTCACGCCCTGCTCACGGCATGGGATGAGGACGATCGTCAGCAACTGGTGGCCGTGGCCCTCGATCAACCGGGCGTCAGCGTGACCGATCAAGGCTGGCAAGCGGTCGGCATGGCGGCCACCGGCAGCGTCGAGGTGCTGTTCGATGAAGTCGAGGCCCAGGCGATTGGTGAACCCGGCGACTACCTGCAACGGCCGGGTTTCTGGCACGGCGGAATCGGAATCGCCGCGTGCTGGTACGGCGCCGCGAGGGAGATTGGCGAACGCTTGCGCCTGCACTGTGCGCGGCGTGAAGAACCCCACGCGCTGGCCAGTCTCGGCGCCGTCGACAGTGCCTTGCACGCCGCCGCCCAAGTGCTGCGTGTCAGTGCCCTGGACATCGACAGCAATCCCCACACCAACGCCGAATTGCTGGCTCGCCGCGTACGGGCCGTGGTCGAGGACGCCGCTGAACAGGTGATCCGCGAGACCGGTCGGGCACTTGGGGCCGGGCCGTTCTGCAAGGATCCGCACTTCGCCCGGCTGGTGGCCGATTTGCCGGTGTATCTGCGTCAGAGCCACGCTGAACGCGATCTGGCAGCACTGGGCCGATTGATTGCGCAGCACGCACGCGAGGGTTGGGCCCTATGAAGCGCAATCCGATCGTCGGCGAAGGAACCTCCCTCCACGAATGGCAGGGCTCACGCCATCTGGCAGCGGTGGACAGCATCGACATTCTCGATTTGGTACCACCGGGATCGCGAGCGGTGGTGATTGCGCCGCACCCCGACGATGAAGTGCTCGGTTGCGGCGGACTGTTGCAAGCGCTCGCAGCGGCGGGACGCACCCTGCAATTGATCTCGGTCACCGATGGCAGCGCCAGTCATCCAGGTTCGGAGCGCTGGCCGGTGGAACGTCTGAGCGTCGTGCGCCCGCAGGAATCCGCTGAAGCCCTGCGCCGCCTCGGCCTTCCCATGCACCAGTTGCAGTGGCTGCGCGGCGGCTTCCCCGACACTCAGGTCGCCGCGCGCGAGTCGATGCTGTGCCAATACCTGACCCGCTACCTGCAACCCGAAGACGTGGTTTTCACTACTTGGCGCGAGGACGGTCACAGCGACCACGAGGCCGTGGGCCGCGCCAGCGTCGAAGCGGCGCGGCGCGTGGGCGCGATTTGCCACGAACTGCCGGTCTGGACCTGGCACTGGGCAACCCCGGAAGACGCCATCGTGCCCTGGGAACGGGCGCGCAAAATCCTGCTCAGTCCGGAGCAGGTAGCACGCAAACGCCATGCGGTGCACGCCTTCGCCAGCCAGCTGGAAGGCGATCCCGAAGCGGGCCTGGCCCCGGTGCTCAAACCCTATGTCATCGATCGACTGCTGCAACCGTTCGAGGTGGTCTTTCTATGAGTGTCGAGGATCGCTACTTCGAAGGCCTGTTCGCCGGCAATAACGACCCCTGGGGATTTCGCCAGCGCTGGTACGAGCAGCGCAAACGCCTCGTGACCCTGGCGGCCCTGCCCCGCCCGCATTACCGGGCCATCTTCGAACCGGGCTGTGCCAACGGTGAACTGAGTGCGGCGCTGGCCGAACGCTGCGATCGGCTGTTGTGCTGCGACACCAGCGCCGCCGCAGCCAATCTGGCGCGTACCCGGCTGAGCCTGTTCGACCACGCCGAGGTGCGGCAAGGTCGCTTGCCGGGCGACTGGCCTGAGGAAAAATTCGACCTGATCGTCTTCAGCGAAATCGGCTACTACCTCGACCGGCAAGATCTGACGGAGGTCATCCGTCGCATCAGCGATTCATTGACCGCGGACGGACAATTGCTCGCCTGTCACTGGCGGCCGCCCATCGAAGGCTGCCCGCTCAATGCCCGACAGGTTCACGACCTGATTCACGAACAGTTGCACCTGCCGCGATTGGTGCTGCATCAGGAAGCGGATTTCCTGCTGGAAGTCTGGAGCCGCGAACCCCGTTCGGTGGCCGCGCTGGAGGGGTTGCGATGATTGGCATCCTGATTCCTGCGCACAACGAAGAAGAATGGCTAGATGACTGCTTGCACGCTGCCTTGCGGGCTGGCGGACATCCCATGTTGGCGGGTGAGCCGGTGGAAATCCTGGTGGTGCTGGACAGCTGCACCGATCGTTCGGCGCACATCGTCAGCCAATACCCGGTGCAAGCCTTGAGCATCGAAGCGCGCAATGTCGGCCAGGCTCGCGCGATTGGCGCACAACAACTGCTTGAGCGCGGTGCGCGCTGGATTTCCTGCTCGGACGCCGACAGCCGCGTCGCCGAGGACTGGCTGGTGGCGCAACTGGGGCTGGGCACCGATGCGGTGTGCGGCACGGTGACGGTCGAACAGTGGCATGACACGTTCGATGAAGCGGCGCAGATTCGCTATCACCGTGATTACCGGGCTTGCGAAGGCCACCGGCATATCCATGGCGCCAACCTGGGCGTCAGCGCACAAGCCTACGTCCGCGCCGGCGGCTTCGAGCCGTTGTCCTGCGATGAGGACGTGCAGCTGGTGCGCCAACTCGAGCGTTCAGGGGCCAGCATCGCCTGGAGTCATCGTCCACAAGTCATCACCAGCGCTCGTCTGGACAGTCGCGCACGCGGCGGTTTTGGCGACTATCTGCGACAGTTGGCACAGACTGAATAAAAAAAAGCGGATCAGGTTGATCTGTGACGCGACGAACCGCCCGTCTTGAGCAATACTCTGCTGCGCAGCAATCCAGGGTTCGGAGCGCTGTCGGGCTATCCACCAGCCTTCACGGGTCGCACACACCTGGTATCACCAGCGTCTGGGCGACTGAGGGCGAGACACAACAAGGACGTATCACTCATGAAACCGTTATCCCTCAGCGAGAGCGGCCTGCCGGCGCAGATCTGGAACAGTGCCGCGCAGCTCGACAACATTCCCGTCATCAATACCCACACGTTGGTGCCACCGGGAGCCCGCGCCGTGGTCATCGCCCCGCACCCCGGCGATGAAGTGGTGACCTGCGGCGGCCTGCTGCAACTGCTTTCCAGCCTCGGCCATCCCTTGCAACTGCTGTCGATCACCGATGGCAGCGCCAGTCATCCGGGCTCGCGCCAGTGGTCGGAGAAACGCCTGAGCGTGTTTCGCCCGCAGGAGAGTGTCGAAGCCCTGCGCCGTCTGGGATTGCCAATGCACAGCCTGAAATGGGTGCGCGGCGGTTTCACCGACAATGCCCTGCACGATCAGGAATCCCAACTCACCGATTTCATCGCCCGCTACCTGCGCCCCGGCGACGTGGTCTTCAGCACCTGGTGCCAGGACGGCACCGCCGATCATGAAGTGGTCGGCCGGGCCAGCGCCAAAGCGGCACGACAAGTCGGCGCCACCTACCACGATGTGCCGGTCTGGGCCTGGCACTGGCCGGAACGGGATCAGACGCAGATCCCATGGCATCGCGCGCGCAAGCTGCGCCTCGACACCTGGACCGTCGCGCGCAAGAGCCACGCCACCCACGCCTACGCCAGCCAGCTTAATGGCGAACCGGCGATCGGTATCGCGCCGCTGCTGCCCAAGTCGATTCTGGAACGCATGCGCCTGCCCTACGAGATCATCTTCCTCGATTGACGATCCGTCGGCCGAGGGCAGCCACTCAAAGTGAACTGCCCGCGCCCGGATCAGTCGCATGAACAGGCAGTCATGATTCAGAGGAGTGAACGTGTCCAGCGATCCCAAGCGTCACGTCGTCGACGCGCCAGTCATTCACCGCCTGCGGGTATTGACGGTCAATACGCACAAGGGTTTCACCGCGCTCAATCGACGTTTCATCCTTCCGGAACTGCGTGAAGCGGTGCGCAGCACCTCGGCGGATCTGGTGTTTCTGCAGGAAGTGGTGGGCGAACACGAGCGCCATTCCAGTCGCTACCACGAATGGCCGCAAACCTCGCAGTACGAATTCCTCGCCGACAGCATGTGGAGTGATTTTGCCTACGGTCGCAATGCGGTGTATCCCGACGGCCATCACGGCAATGCGCTGTTGTCGAAATACCCGATCCGCGAGTACCGCAACCTCGATGTTTCGATCACAGGTCCCGAACGGCGCGGGCTGTTGCACTGCGTACTGGATGTACCGGGGCATGCCGAAGTACATGCCATCTGCGTACACTTGAGCCTGCTCGAAAGCCATCGGCAATTGCAGTTGCAGCTGCTCTGCCAGTTGCTCGAATCCCTGCCCGACAATGCTCCGGTGATCATCGCCGGCGACTTCAATGACTGGCAGTTGCAGGGCAACGTCGCCCTTGCCCGCCGCGACTACCTGCACGAAGCCTTCGAACGCCATCACGGCCGCCCGGCCAAGACCTACCCCGCGCGGTTCCCGTTGCTGCGACTCGACCGGGTTTATCTGCGCAATGCCAGCAGTCATAACCCGCAGATCCTCGGCAACAAGCCGTGGACGCATCTCTCGGATCATTTGCCGCTGGCGGTTGAAGTGCATTTGTAGCGCGATACTGACAGCTGACCTTACATACGCAACGATGCGAAATTGGTCGCCAGGCCCGGTTTCGCAGACCGACTGTCGGTTGCAAAAAGTCTCTGCCTCGCGGCTTCCACAGCGATTGGCTCTACAAACAAGAACTTAGATAAATGCGCAAAAACAGAAACTTGCATAACCCGTTTTGACCCGACCGCTCATCGTCCAATTTCTTGACGCATGGGCTCGGGTCTTCTTAGCTCTACCTTACTACCCCCGGAAATACTACTCGGGGCGAGCCTCAGGTCTCCCGCCAAAACGGGTGGCGACGGGCTCGCCACGCTCCATTCGGTCGCCCCTCGTTCGGGGTAGGAGAGACGCCAAGGCGAGATACCACATGCGCTAGCAAGGTAGACCTCCATGAAAACCTCACTCACCTCAGAAGAGATCAAAACAACGTTTTGCACTGTTTCAAGTTCTATCTTGCTGTGCTCGTCCATGGAGGCACAGGCGGGTCCTGTGGCGGACGAGGCGACGCCTTGGTATCGCCAGGACATTCCCGTCATGACCCTCCCCGCCACGGTCGTGACCCCGGGGCCGCAACGTTTGAGCCCACAGCCGGATCTGCGCGGGACAAACCTGATTACCGAAGACCTCGCGCCCTCGGCCTGGGAACAACTTTACGGTCCGACGTCCCGTCAGGCGCAAACCGACGTCCTCAGCCCGGGCTTCGCCACACCCGGCACCGGCGACTTCAAGGGCCCCGCCGTGCTGACCCTGAAAAGCAGCAGCGGCCACACCCAGCAGGTCGGCCTGATCGGCGGGGTCAATCAGATCAAGGGCAATGGCAATGGCCTGATCACCAGCCGCGCTCTCGCCGATCCGACCACCGACACCCTCAACCTGCAAGGTCAGAGCCTGGGCGCCTACTACAGCTTGATTGGCCCACAGGGCTGGCACGTTGACTTGTCGGCCAGTGGCGGTCGGGTCAGCGGTTTCAGTCGCAACGAGCAAGGCGCGCGCCTGGCCACCGAAGGCAGCGCGATGACGCTGTCGGTGGAAGGTGGCTTCCCGATCGGTCTGGGTGAAAACTGGGTGGTTGAACCGCAAGCGCAATTGATCAACCAGCGCATCACTCTGGATACGCCGTACGCAGGCTCGGGCAACGCCTCTTCCAGTGACATTACATCGTGGAGCGGCCGGGTCGGTGCGCGCTTGAAAGGCAGCTACGATCTGAACGGGTTGCCCGTTGAGCCTTACGTGCGCACGAACCTGTGGCATACGGTTTACACCGGCGACACGGTGACGCTGGATCAGGTGGACAAGATCAGCAGCAGCCGCAAGTCCTCGACGGTGGAAGTCGGACTGGGACTGGTGGCCAGAATGACGCCGACAGTGAGCCTGTACGTCAGCGCCGATTACAGCAGCGATGTGGACGACAACGACCTGAACGGGTTGATTGGCAGCCTGGGGGTCCGGATGCGGTGGTGAAGGCGCTATCGCTTGCAGGCTAGCTCCCACGTTAGATTGTCAGCGTCGACTGATTTTCTGTGGCAGCCAGCCTGCTGGCGAAAGCAGCGACTCGGTTATGGATCAGACTTCGGGTTTGAGGATCAACACCGCCAGCGGCGGCAGGTTCAGCTCCAGCGACAACGCCTGGCCATGGCTGGCCACCTCTTCGGTGAACGCCCCGCCCCCGTTGCCATAATTGGAACCGGCATACGTGTCGGCGTCACTGTTGAGCAACTCCTTCCAGCGCCCGGCAAACGGCACGCCCACGCGGTAAGACTGACGCGGCACCGGGGTGAAGTTGGCCACCACCAGCACTGGCGTGCCGTCCTTGCTCCAGCGCAGCCACGCATAGACGCTGTTGATCGCATCGTCGCCGATCAACCACTGAAACCCTTGCGGCGCATCGTCCTGCTCATGCAGCGCCGGCTCTTCGCGGTACAACCGATTGAGGTCGCTGACCAGTTTCTGCACGCCTTTGTGTTCCGAATATTGCAGCAGATACCAGTCCAGCTGCTGATCATGATTCCACTCGCGCCACTGGCCGAACTCGCAACCCATGAACAACAGCTTCTTGCCCGGATGGGTCCACATGAAACTCAGGTAAGCCCGCAGGTTGGCAAATTTCTGCCAGCGATCGCCAGGCATCTTGTCGATCAGCGAATGCTTGCCGTGCACCACTTCGTCGTGGGAAATCGGCAGGATGAAGCGCTCGGACCAGGCGTAGACCAGGCCGAAACTCAACTCGTTGTGGTGATGGGCGCGGTACACCGGATCCTGCTGAATGTAGTGCAGCGAGTCGTGCATCCAGCCCATGTTCCATTTGTAGGCGAAACCGAGACCGCCCTGTTGGGTGCTCTGGCTGACGCCCGGCCACGCCGTGGACTCCTCGGCAATCACCAGTGCGCCCGGTGCTTCCAGTGCCACCACGTCGTTCAAGTGCCGCAGGAAATCGATGGCTTCCAGGTTCTCGCGACCGCCATGACGGTTCGGCACCCACTCGCCGGCCTTGCGCGAATAATCACGATAGAGCATCGACGCCACCGCATCGACCCGCAGCCCGTCGATATGGAAATGCTTGAGCCAGTGCAACGCCGACGCCAGCATGTAGCCGTGCACTTCGGTGCGGCCCAGGTTGTAGATCAGCGTGTCCCAATCCTGGTGGAAGCCTTCCAGTGGATTACCGTATTCGTAGAGCGCGGTGCCGTCGAATTGCGCAAGGCCATGGGTATCGGTCGGGAAATGCGCCGGCACCCAGTCGAGAATCACACCGATGCCGGCCTGGTGACAGGCATTGACGAACTCGCCGAACTGCTCGGGTGTGCCGTATCGCGCACTCGGAGCGAACTGCGACAGCAACTGATAGCCCCATGAACCGCCGAACGGGTGCTCCATGATCGGCATCAGTTCGATGTGGGTGAAACCCAGTTCCTTCACGTAGGGAATCAGCCGCTCGGCGAGCTCCGGCCAGGTGTACTGGCGCGCCACTTCGCCCAGATCGTCGAGTTCGCATTGCCAGGATCCGGCGTGCAATTCATAGATCGACAACGGCGCGTTGTGTTGCTGGCGTTCGCGACGGCCGCTCATCCAGTCCTGATCCTGCCAGTCGATCTGCAACGGCGAGGCGACTTTCGAGGCCGTGTCCGGCGGCAGGCTGGTGGCCAGCGCCATCGGGTCGGCTTTGAGCGGGAGGATGCCGTGGGCGCCGAGGATTTCGTATTTGTACAGCTCGCCCGCCTGCAAGCGTGGAATGAACAGCTCCCAGACCCCGGATGGATGCCGCAAGCGCATCGGATGCCGCCGCCCGTCCCAGACGTTGAAATCGCCGACCACCGACACCCGCCGGGCATTCGGTGCCCACACGGCAAAGCGCACACCGTCGACGCCATCGACGGTTTTCAGCTGCGCGCCAAGGCAACTGCTGAGATCGCGATGGTTGCCTTCGGCGAACAGATACAAATCCATTTCACCGAGCAACTGACCAAAGCTGTAAGGATCTTCCGCGACCTGTTCACCACCGGCCCAGCGGGTGCGCAACAGGTACGGCCGTGAGCCTTCGAAATGCCCGACAAACAGCCCCGGCCTTTCGGTGGCCTCCAGCGGACCGAGCTCTTCGCCACTGTTTTTATCGACGACAGAAACACTCAATGCGCCGGGCAGATACGCCCGGATAAATTGCCCGCCGGCACCATCGCCGTGGGGGCCAAGAATGGAAAACGGGTCGTGGTGTTCTGCGCGCACTAAAGCATCAATGTCTTTTGCAGTGGGCAGCAATCTTTCTTTAGCGTGACCCTGTTCCCTGTTCGAGAAACTCATGACTACTCTCCACCAAGATCGGAAAAGGGTTTGAGCCCCGTCAATAACCCATACAGACCGTGCAGCGGCACGGGCAGCCAGGTGGGGCGATTTTCGGCTTCATAGGCCACTTCGTAGGCCGCTTTCTCCAGACCGAACAACGCCAGTGCGGCGTCGGCACCTTCAGGATCTTGCCAGGCATGATCAAGACTAGCTGCCGCTTGGCGATATGCCTGGAGAAATGCTTCCCGGGCTTCACGCAGGTAACGCTCCGTGACCCGCCGACGCGCGGCTTCGGCCTCGGGGCTGTTGTCGACGTTGTGTACATTCAGCGCCATCGCGGCGGCATAGTCGAAGGAGCGCAGCACTCCGCTGACGTCCTTGTACGGACTGTGCTTGCCACGGCGCTCGGCCAGTGGCCGCGCCGGTTCGCCCTCGAAGTCGATCAGGTAGGCATCGCCCTTGATTACCAGCACCTGTCCCAAATGCAGGTCGCCGTGCACACGAATCCGTAGACCGCCGGCGGATTGCTTGGCCAGTTCCTGCACGTGGGCAAGGATGGCTTTCTTGTGGTCGAGTAGCCGACCGACCAGCTTCTGATCCGCCGCATCGAGCTCGCCCTGATGCTGTTTGAGCAGCTTCAGGGCATGCTCGACCTGCGCCGCGACATCCTTACCCGTCGCCTGCGCATCCTTGGCCGAACTGACTTGCGGCGCGAAGTCCTGGTTGTCGCTCGGCGCTGCCAGCACCTGATGCATTTCCCCCAGACGCTGGCCGAGCATCCCGGCGAAATCCTTCAGTTCACCCAAGGCGTTGTAGTGCTGCGCCTGCTCGGACACGGCGTCGGCCAGCTCGTCGCGCAGCGCCCGTTCGAGGTTGTTCTGCGTCCATTCCCAGGCGTCGCCCTGATTGCTCAGATAGCCCTGCGCAATCATCAGCAAGTTGTCCTCGCCCTTCCCGTCGCGGCGAATCACCGAGCCCAGCAGCGGAGAGATATTGGCAAATCCAGCAGCGGTCAGGTAAGCGCTCATCTCCAGTTCCGGGTGTACGCCAGAAGCGACTTTGCGGATCAGCTTGAGCACCAGACTGTTGCCGATCACCACCGAACTGTTGGATTGCTCGGCGGACAGATAGCGCACTTCGGACTCTGCGCCCAGGCCAAGTTTTTCCAGTTGCGGCGTTGCCTCGAAACGGATCTCGCCCTCAATGGATTCGAGCACCGTGCCGCCCTGCATGCCTTGCAGCACAGCGCGAATAAACGCTTCAAGACTGAAGGCATCGGTAATCAACCCGACCTGACGCACCCGGCGTACCCGCGCCAAAGCCAGTTGTTGCGGCAACGCCGGCCCGACCTGATCTTCCGAAATAAAGCCGAACGGCAATTGATAACGACTGGTCTGCCCGCCGCTCTGCACTTCGATTTCGCTGAACAGCACCGGATGCTGTGCATCGCCGAAGCGCACGCCGTAGGCCAGTTTCACCTGTTCGATATCAGCATCCTTGCCGGCGAACCAGCGGCGGTTCTGCAGCCAGCTCGGCAGAATCGCCTGCTCGAGGGTGGCCCGGGACGGCGCTTCGAGCAGCTCTTCCATGCGTTTTTTCAGTACCAGCGTGGTGAAGTCCGGCAGGCTCTGCGCCGGTTCGACGTGCCAGCTCGGCATCTGGTTTTCCGCCGCCAGGCCGAACCAGTAAAAACCGTAAGGCGGCAGGGTCAGCAGGAAACTCAACTGGCCGATGGGCGGGAAGGCGTTACCGCCGAGCATCTCCACCGGCACCATGCCAACGTAGGCCGACAGGTCGAGCTCCACTGCCTGAGCACTGCGTGACACGTTGGCCACGCACAGAATGATTTCGTGCTTGCCGTCCGGCCCGGTGTATTCACGGGTGTAGGCCAGCACCCGGCGGTTGGCTGGCGAAAGCATTTTCAGCGTGCCGCGCCCGAATGCCTTGGATTGCTTGCGCACCGCCAGCAGGCGGCGAGTCCAGTTCAGCAGCGAATGCGGGTCACCGGCCTGGGTTTCGACGTTGACCGATTGATAACCGTATTGCGGGTCCATGATCGGCGGCAGTACCAGACTGGCTGGATCGGCGCGGGAGAAACCGCCGTTGCGGTCGATCGACCATTGCATCGGCGTGCGTACACCGTCGCGGTCGCCGAGGTAGATGTTGTCGCCCATGCCGATTTCATCGCCGTAATACAGGGTCGGCGTGCCGGGCATCGACAACAGCAGACTGTTCAGCAGCTCGATGCGGCGGCGGTCACGCTCCATCAACGGCGCCAGACGGCGGCGGATGCCAAGGTTGATCCGCGCACGACGGTCAGCGGCGTAGTAGTTCCACAGGTAGTCGCGCTCCTTGTCGGTCACCATCTCCAGCGTCAGCTCATCGTGGTTGCGCAGGAAAATCGCCCATTGGCAGTTGGCCGGGATTTCCGGGGTCTGACGCAGGATGTCGGTGATCGGGAAGCGATCTTCCTGGGCCAGCGCCATGTACATGCGCGGCATCAACGGGAAGTGGAACGCCATGTGACACTCGTCACCATTCACGCCCTCGGCGTCGGTGTCGCCGAAGTACAGCTGGGTGTCTTCCGGCCATTGATTGGCTTCGGCCAGCAGCATGCGATCGGGGTAGTTGGCGTCGATCTCGGCACGGATCTGCTTGAGGACGTCGTGGGTTTCCGGGAGGTTTTCGTTGTTGGTGCCGTCGCGTTCGATCAGGTACGGAATCGCATCCAGTCGCAGGCCGTCGATGCCCATGTCCAGCCAGTAGCGCATGACCGACAGCACGGCTTTCATGACTTGCGGGTTATCGAAGTTGAGATCCGGCTGGTGCGAATAGAAGCGGTGCCAGAAGTACTGACCGGCCACCGGATCCCAGGTCCAGTTGGACTTTTCGGTGTCGAGAAAAATGATCCGGGTGCCGTCGTATTTCTGGTCGTCATCCGACCACACATAGAAGTCCCGCGCGGCCGAACCGGGCTTGGCCTTGCGCGCGCGCTGAAACCACGGGTGCTGATCGGACGTGTGGTTGATGACCAGCTCGGTGATAACCCTCAACCCGCGTTTATGCGCCTCGGCAATGAAACGCTTGGCGTCGGCCATCGTTCCGTAATCGCTGTGCACGCCTCGGTACTCGGCGATGTCGTAACCGTCGTCGCGGCGTGGCGAGGGGTAGAACGGCAACAGCCAGATGGTGTTGACGCCAAGATCGGCTATGTAATCGAGTTTGGCGATCAGGCCGGGAAAGTCGCCGATTCCGTCGTTATTCGAATCGAAAAAGGATTTGACGTGAACTTGATAGATGACCGCGTCCTTGTACCAGAGCGGGTCCTTGATGAAGGTGGCTGCCTTGGGTTTCTTCGCCATGTGAAACTCCTGTTGAATTCTATAGACACGGTGAGCCGATCACTTGGCTCGCAAACGATGAGCAACCTGTGGGATCTGTGTTCAGGCGGTGATCCGCCAGATTCCGAACGGCTGGTAAGCCGGGTCGATCCGCATGAACTGGTACTTGCCGTGCCAGTCCCAGCGATGGCCGTTCATCAGGTCTTCGCCGTGGGTCGTGGCATCGTCCGGCAGGCCCATTTCCCACAGCGGCAGCTCGAAATTCGCTTCCTGAACGTTATGCGGATCGAGGCTGACGGCCACCAGAATGAAGTTGCTGCCGTCTGCGCTGCGCTTGCCGAAATACAGAATGTTGTCGTTCCAGGCGTTGTAGATCTTCAGGCCAAGATGACTGTGCAGCGCCGGGTTCTGGCGGCGAATGCGGTTGAGCTGGGCGATCTCGGCAATGATGTTGCCGGGCTGGTTGAAGTCGCGGACGCGGATCTCGTACTTCTCCGAATCAAGATATTCCTCCTTGCCCGGCACCGGCGCCGATTCACACAGCTCGAATCCCGAATACATGCCCCACAGGCCCGAGCCCATGGTCGCCAGCGCGGCGCGGATGAGAAATCCGGGACGTCCCGATTCATGCAGGAACGCCGGGTTGATGTCCGGGGTGTTGACGAAGAAATTCGGCCGGTAGCATTCGCGCCACGGTGATTCATTGAGTTCGCTGAAGTAGGTCGCCAGTTCGGCCTTGGTGTTGCGCCAGGTGAAATAGGTGTAGCTCTGGGTGTAACCGACCTTGCCCAGCCGCGCCATCATCGCCGGCGTAGTGAAAGCTTCAGCGAGGAAGATCACTTCCGGGTACAACGTACGGACATCGGCGATCAACCATTGCCAGAACGGCAGCGGCTTGGTGTGCGGGTTGTCGACGCGAAAGATCTTCACGCCCTCCTGCACCCAGCCGACCACGATGTCGCGCAACTCGACCCACAGGCTCGGAATCGCTTCCGGCGCGTAGAAGTCGACGTTGACGATGTCCTGGTATTTCTTCGGCGGGTTCTCCGCGTATTTGATCGTGCCGTCCGGCCGCCAGTTGAACCAGCCCGGATGCTGCTTGAGCCACGGGTGATCCTGGGAACACTGGATGGCGAAGTCGAGGGCGATTTCCAGCCCATGGTCAGCGGCTGCGGCCACCAGCCGGCGGAAGTCCTCACGGGTGCCGAGTTGCGAGTGAATCGCTTCGTGCCCACCCTCCTCGCTGCCGATCGCATACGGGCTGCCGGGATCGTCCGGGCCGGCGGTCAGGGAATTGTTGCGACCCTTGCGATGGCTGCGACCAATCGGGTGGATCGGCGTGAAGTACAACACGTCGAAGCCCATGTCCTGAATCATCGGCAGGCGCGCGTGCACGTCATTGAAGGTGCCGTGGCGGGCGGGATCGTCGGTGATCGAGCGGGGAAACAATTCATACCAACTGGCGAATTCCGCCAGTTCGCGCTCGACATCCACCGGGAATTCCGCACTGATGCTCAGGTAGGCGCGGTGATCGGCCTCGGCCATCAGTTGCGCACTGCGCGAGTGCAGGAACAACGCGACCTGCTCGGTTTCGAGCAGGCCGGACAATTCGTGGTGCAAGGCTGCCAGTTGTTCGCTCAGCTGACCTTCGCTGCGCTCGGCAGCTTGCTGCACCATGTTGCGTCCTTCTTGCAGCTCGAGGCTGACCGGGACGGCGGCGGTGTGCTTTTTCTCCAGTTCGTACTGAAAACTGGCGAACTGGTCGATCCACGCCTCGATCAGGAACAGGTAGCGGCCCATGCGCTGTGGCTGAAACACACCGCGCCAGCCGTTGTTGCCCTGATCGCTCATGACTTCGGTCTGCCAGGTCTCATCGCCCTCTTCGCGCCAGCGGATGCGCACCGCCAGTTTGTCGTGACCGTCAGCGAACACCTTGCTGGTGACCACGATCTCCCGGCCTGCGATTGCCTTGACGGCAAACTGTCCGCCGTCGAGGGTCGGCGCAGTGTTTTCTATGACGATGCGCGGCAGCAGCAGGGCCTGCGACAGCGGTATATGCGGGTTGTAGCTCTGTTCCGAGGGTTTTTCAGCAGTCATTGAGCATCTCTCCTTAACGCCCCAAGGACGCTCGTTTGCCTGTTTGGCGGTCACGGCCGGGCCTGCGCCCGATGATGAACTCTCTCAGGTTCCGAGCGACTGACGCCGGGAAAAGTTCACAGGGATTTGCCCCGCCACAAAATCGGATCGATTTCGCAGTGAAGTGGTCAATCCACTTAAGCACTTCCCACGCCAAGTGCCACACGGAGGTTCACCCGATGACTATCCCGATTCCGGCCGAAACACCCGATCCGAACATCGACAAACCGGTCTTGCCCGAGACCGAACCGCAACCGATCCCTGAACAGGAACCGCCGGGCACCACGCCACCGCCCAAGGAGGAACCGCCGACGACCATGCCGCCGGTAATCGTCTGATCAACGCGGGTCGTTGTGGTCTTTCTCGATGCGGTCTTTCTCAATGTGATCCTTTTCGAAGACTCTGACGATCCGTGGCATGACACTGAAGATCCCCAAAGCGAGCAACGTACTGAGCAGCGCCGTCGCCTCGCGGCCCAGCCCGGCCGCGACGCCAATGGCGGCGGTCATCCACAAACCGGCGGCGGTGGTCAGGCCCTTGACGTGGCCTTCGTCGCCTTCGTGGTTTTTGAGGATGGTGCCGGCACCGAGAAAGCCGATCCCGGCAATCACCCCCTGCACCACCCGGCTCATCGCATCGGCCTGGGAACCGGACAATTGCGGCACCAGCACAAACAGCGCCGCGCCGAGTGCCACCAGCATGTGCGTTCGCACCCCGGCGGCCTTGCCCTTGTGTTCACGCTCAAACCCGAGAATCCCGCCCAATATCGCCGCCATCAGCAGGCGCACGGTGATCCGGGTCAGCTGCGAGGCGTCGCCGATGTCGGCGAATTCCGCTTGCAGGGTTTCCCACACTTCATGCCACCAGGCGTTCATCGTCCAGTCCTTGTAATGAGTTGATAAAGGATGGACAGCGCCGACCATTAATCGGTTGCGTCGAACGATCGGCGCAGCGCAAGCCCTAAAGGTTCAGATCCCCTGTGAAAAAGGACTACCCCATGCCCCTTCGTATCGATGAAAGCAATCCGGACTCGAAAGTCTGTTTTTTCACCGTTGAAAACGGTGAGGAAATCCGGATCTGTGACACGCTGGAAGTCAGAACAGATAGCGAAAAAGCCATGTCGTTCGTCGAAGTGGAAGGACGGCGCATCTACGTCACCGAAGCCGAAGCTGATGCATTGACCGTCGCAGGCGCCCGGGACGGACGCAAACACCTGAAGGCCGACGACAGTGATTCGGTGATTTGACTGACCTCGGTCAACAACCGGCGCAGGCGTCTGGGATAGGCATCTGCGCCTTGGCCTGCGGGCTGCTTCAAGTTGTCGCAGGCGTGGCTGCAAAACTCATCTGATACGCTTTTTATTGAAATACCTGAGTCTGTTATGCAAACAGATCGGCGCTCATAGTTCCCTGGCCTGATGGAGGCTGATGAGCGAACGACCATGAGCGAACGAATCCCCGTCCGAACCGTAGAAGCATCTCCCCAGATAAAAAAAGTACCGGCGCGCCCAATGAAGGCGAAACACGCCACCAGCGACAACCAGATTTTCACCCGCAGCTTCACCGGCCTGTTCCGCACCCTGCGCATGAGTGGCGCGGGTTTTCTGTTCCTGCTGTTTTTCGGCACAGTGTGGCTGAACTGGGGCGGTCGTCAGGCGGTGCTTTGGGACCTTTCCGAAAGCAAATTCCACATCTTTGGCGCGACCTTCTGGCCGCAGGATTTCATTCTGCTGTCGGCGCTACTGATCATCGCCGCGTTCGGCCTGTTCGCGATTACCGTGTTCGCCGGCCGGGTCTGGTGTGGTTACACCTGCCCGCAGAGTTCGTGGACGTGGATCTTCATGTGGTGCGAGAAGATCACCGAGGGCGAGCGCAACCAGCGGATCAAGCTGCAAGCAGCGCCGTGGAGCCTGAACAAACTGGCGCGGCGTGCGGCCAAGCACACGCTGTGGCTGGCGATCAGCGTGCTGACCGGTCTGACCTTCGTCGGTTACTTCACCCCGATCCGGCCGCTGGCCGAAGAACTGCTGACCTTGCAGATCGGCGGCGTCAGCTTGTTCTGGGTGCTGTTTTTCACCGCCGCCACCTACATCAATGCCGGTTGGCTGCGTGAAGCGGTGTGCATGCACATGTGCCCGTATGCGCGGTTCCAGAGCGTGATGTTCGACAAGGACACCCTGGCGATTTCCTACGACGTGGCCCGTGGCGAAAACCGTGGCCCGCGCAAACGCGAGGTGAAACCGGCCGAAGCCGGACTCGGCGATTGCATCGATTGCCAGTTGTGCGTGCAGGTCTGCCCGACCGGCATCGACATCCGCGACGGCCTGCAAATGGAATGCATCGGCTGCGCGGCGTGCATCGACGCCTGCGACTCGATCATGGACAAGATGAATTACCCCCGTGGTTTGATTCGCTATACCTCCGAGCGTGAGTTGCAGGGTGGCAAGACGCATCTGCTGCGCCCGCGTCTGATCGGCTACGTGGCGGTGCTGGTGGTCATGATCGGCGCCCTAGCCTTAGCGCTGGTTGAACGGCCAATGGTGTCGCTGGACGTGACCAAGGACCGTGGCCTGTTCCGCGAGAACGGTCAGGGCCAGATCGAAAACATCTACACCCTCAAGGTCATCAACAAAACCCAGCAGCGCCAGAACTACAACCTGACGTTGGTGGACGGCGACGGCTTCCAGTTGCATGGCAAGACCGAACTGAGCCTGGCGCCGGGTGAGATCGTCGATGTGCCGGTGTCGGTGGCAATGACCACGGAACGCGCGGCCAGCAGCTCGCAGACCTTGAGCTTCAAGATTGCCGACAGTGATGAACCAGAGATTTATAGCGTGGCGAAGAGCCGGTTTGTTGCGCCGATGAATCGGTGAGCCGTTAGAATCTCCCCCCTCACCCCAGCCCTCTCCCCCGAGGGGGCGAGGGGGAAAGGGAGCATATCTCAGTTGCTTGCAAACCCGAGTTCGACTCCGGACTTTCAAGTCGGCGTAACTCGAACAAACAACTCGTTCAGTCCCCTCTCCCTCCGGGAGAGGGCTAGGGTGAGGGGGCTTTTCCCTGACACTCTACACATTCAACCAGCACCAAGGCCCCCGATGAAACGCTACGAAAAATTCGCCGACGACATCGCTGAACTGATCCGCTCCGGCGTCCTCGGCCCCGGTCAACGGGTGCCGTCGGTGCGCTACGCAAGCCAGACCTACGGCGTCAGCCCGTCCACGGTATTCCAGGCCTACTACCTGCTGGAACGTCGCGGCCTGATCCGTGCCCGCCCGCGTTCCGGCTATTTCGTCAACACCCACGCGCCGAGCCCGTTCTCGGAGCCGGTGATCAGCAGTCAGGTCAACGAGTCCACCAAGGTCGACGTCAGCGAGCTGGTGTTCTCGGTACTCGAGTCGATCAAAGATCCGAGCACCGTGCCGTTCGGCTCGGCATTCCCCAGCCCGACCCTGTTCCCCCTGCAACGCCTGTCCCGCTCGCTGGCCAGCGCCGCACGGGAGATGGACCCGCGCATGGTGGTCACCGACATGTCGCCGGGCAACCCGCAACTGCGTCGGCAGATCGCCCTGCGCTACATGGTCGGCGGCCTGATGCTGCCGATGGAAGAACTGCTGATCACCAACGGCGCCCTCGAAGCGCTCAACCTGTGCCTGCAAGCGGTGACCGAACCCGGCGATCTGGTGGCCATCGAAGCCCCGGCGTTTTACGCCAGCCTGCAAGTGCTCGAACGCCTGAAACTCAAAGCCGTGGAAATCCCCGTTCACCCGCGCGACGGCATCGACCTCGGCGTGCTCGCCCAGACACTGGAACGACACCCGATCAAGGCCTGCTGGTGCATGACCAGTTTCCAGAACCCGATGGGCGCGACCATGCCCGAGGCCAAGAAACAGGAACTGGTGGAACTGCTGAAACAGCACCAGGTGCCATTGATCGAAGACGACGTCTACGCCGAACTCTATTACGGCCAGCAGGCGCCGAAACCGGCCAAGGCCTTCGACACCGAAGGTCTGGTGATGCATTGCGGCTCGTTCGCCAAGAGTCTGGCCCCCGGCTATCGCATCGGCTGGGTCGCCGCCGGGCGCTACGCGCAAAAGATCGAACGACTGAAACTGATGACCTCACTCTGTGCCTCGATGCCGGCCCAAGCGGCCATCGCCGACTACCTGCAACACGGTGGCTACGACCGCCACCTGCGCAAATTGCGCTACGCCCTCGAAGAACAGCAAAGCGCGATGCTCGCGGCCATCGCCCGTTACTTCCCGGCGCAGACGCGCGTGAGCCAACCGGCCGGCGGCTACTTCCTGTGGCTGGAACTGCCACCGCAGATGGATTCGTTGAAGTTGTTTCAGATGGCGCTGGCGCAGGGGATCAGCATCGCGCCGGGGCCGATTTTTTCGCCGACCCAGCGCTTCAGAAATTGCATCCGGTTGAACTACGGCAGCCCGTGGACCGAGGATGCGGAAAAGGCCATGGAGACGCTGGGGCGGATTGTGCGATCGTTCTGAACAGCCACTCAACTGAACAGTTCAGCGCTATCTGTATATCCCGGGTCGGGTGTCGGGATCTGTCCTCCTGCAATCAGCACTGCGCCGGATTTGAGCAGAGTAGCGATGTGCGAATGCCGCCCGTCGCTCAAGTCACCGACCGGGACCCACTCATTGGAGGCGGGATTATAGATTTCGGCAGACCACGCATCGCCTATGTCGATAATCCCGGTACTCCCCGCCACAAGCACCTCACCACTCTTCAATCTAGTCGCGGTATGCCGACTGCGAGTAACCTGCAGCGCAGTCGTCGGCTGCCAGGTTTCGTCATTCGGACAATAAAGTACGCCACTGTTCAACGGTAAGCCGAAAGGTTCGTCATCCCCCCCGACCAGCAGAACGCGCCCATCTTCCAGCAGCGTCGCGGTTTGCAGCATTCGAGGCGCCGGCAGTGGTTTGATTTCTCTCCACAGGCGGCGCTGGGGGTCGAAAATACAGGCGCTGCGCAATGCGGCGTTGTCGGTTGCCGAGTAGCCACCAGCAACCAGAAGCTCGCCTGTATCGAGCAATGTCGCGGTGTGATTCATTCGTGCGACAGGCAGACTGGGCATATCAGCCCATTGGCCGGTTGCCGGGGCAAACTTCTCGACACTGTCAAGCACCTCACCGCCACTCGGCTGCAGATTGTTCCCACCTACCACCGACACTTCGCCGGCAATAACGTGGCGGTATGACCAAAGCGCGGAATCTTCAGGTCAGCGGATGCAAACCATCGATTGCTCGGGACGTCGTATAACTCGCTGCTTCGCAGCGTTGTTCCATCGCTGCCACCCGTGACCATGACCAGGCCGGAACGAAGAAGAAGCGCAGTGTGAGACCAACGTGCGCCGTGAAGTGGTGCGGCCGATGACCATTTTTGCTGGTTCGGGTCATAGCGCTCAACGCTTGATGCGTACGCTTGCTGATCAAGGCTCATCCCGCCAGGAAGCAACGCCTCAACACGTACAGACTGAGGGGACACTGCAGTTGCCACGTCCGCGTTAAGGCCACCGACCACCAGCACATCGCCGTTCGCAAGCAAGGTCGCCGTATGAAATGCACGTGGCGCCATCATCGGCGATGTCGGTTTGAAGGTCCCGCTTTTGATTGTTTGCATCACGCTACCCCGCTTCGCCAGAAACGGACAGCGCGATACAGGAATTGAGTCGCCTAAGTCCGCCGCGCCTAATCTAGGCGCGGCGGCAAGCCGCGTAAACTGTCAGAACCAACAGGTTGACAACGATAAAACAGGTGGTTTCACGTGGTCCGGTCTAACGTCCGCCGCCGAGATCGACAAAAGTCCCGGTGGCATACGAGGCCTTGTCCGACAGCAACCAGACAATTGCCTCCGCCACCTCATCCGGCCGTCCGCCTCGGGCCATCGGGATCGCCGACTCCAGCTTGCTGACCCGATCCGGATCGCCGCTCAAGGCGTGGAAATCGGTATAGATGTAGCCCGGACGCACCGCGTTCACCCGAATCCCCTCGCCCGCCACCTCCTTTGACAGACCGATGGTGAACGTATCCAGCGCGCCTTTTGAGGCCGCGTAATCGACGTATTCGTTAGGCGAACCCAGCCGCGCGGCGACCGAAGAAACGTTGACGATGCTGCCGCCCTGCCCGCCGTGTTTGGGCGACATACGCAGGATTGCGTGCTTGGCGCAAAGGATGGGCGCCAGCACGTTGGTTTTCATGATTTTGAGGATGCGGAATTCGGACATTTCGTCGACCCGGGATTTCTGTCCCACGGTGCCGGCGTTGTTGACCAGGGCGGTGACGCGGCCCAGCTCGCTGTCGACCCGGTTGAACAGCGCGATCACTTCATCTTCGATACTGACATCGGCGCGCACGGCGATGGCCGTGGCGCCGCGTTCACGGACCTGGTCGAGCACGTGGTGAGCGGCCTGTTCGTCCGTCTGGTAATTGATGCAGATCCGATAGCCTTGCTCGGCAGCCAACAGCGCGGTGGCGGCGCCAATTCCACGACCACCGCCGGTGATCACAATGACTTTATCCATGCTGGCCTTTCCCCCGATACACACGTAACAGTCGGGGCAAGAATAACCGTCATTGCAGGGTTTTGCATGACCTGCGATTAGCGGCTCAGCTCACCGCCAATGGTTTGCCGCGCGCGACATCCTGCAGAAAGCGATCCGCCGGCATCGGGTGACCGAGCAGATAACCTTGCAGCGAATCGCAGCCCAGTTGCGTGAGGAAGTCCTGTTGCGAGTCGGTCTCCACTCCTTCAGCCACGATGCGCAGACCGAGCGCCTGACCCAGGGCGACGATTGCCGAAACGATCGCCGCATCGTCGCTGTCATGTTCCAGATCACGGACGAAACCGCGATCAATCTTCAGCTCGTTGGCCGGCAGGCGCTTGAGATACATCAGGCTGGAATAGCCCGTGCCAAAATCGTCGATGGACAGATCGACGCCCATGTCGGACAGCTCCTGCAACACCGTCATGCTCGCATCGGCGTCGCTCATGGCGGTGGTTTCGGTGATTTCCAGGGTCAGGCTGTTGGCCGGCAAATGGTGGGTGGCCAGGGCCTTGGCTACGCTGCGCACCAGTCCGGCGTGGCAGAACTGCAACGCTGACAGGTTCACCGCGATCCGCCATTCGGTGTGGCCCAGTACATACCACTCGCGCATCTGCCGGCAGGCTTCGTTGAGCACCCACTCGCCAATCGGAATGATCAGACCGGTTTTCTCTGCCAGATCGATGAACGTGTCCGGCATCAGCATGCCGTGAACCGGATGCTCCCAGCGCAACAACGCTTCGGCACCGACCGGGTGACCGTCAGCAGCGTGGAATTTGGGTTGGTAATGCAGGCAAAACTCACTGTGCTCCAGTGCTGCCCGCAGGTCCTGCAACAGTTGCAATTGCTTGCGCGCGTTACTGTTCATCGAAACGTCGAAGAAGCTGTAACCATTCTTGCCGCCGCCCTTGGCGTGGTACATCGCGGCGTCGGCGTTCATCAACAGTTCCTGGGCGCTCTCCCCGTTGCCGGGGTACAGGGCGATGCCGACGCTGGCAGAAATCTGCAGGTCATGTTCGGCGACCCGGAACGACTGTGCGATCAGCCCGACCTGACGTGCCGCCAGGCCCAGTGCATCGTTGGGTTCGGCCAGGCGCACCAGCAGGACAAACTCGTCGCCGCCGATCCGCGCCAGCGTGTCGAGGCTGCGCAAATCTTCACGCAAGCGCACCGCCACTTCGCGCAGCAACTGGTCCCCCATGTGGTGACCGAAAGCGTCATTGACCGGTTTGAAGCCGTCCAGATCGATAAACATCAGCGCAAAGCAGCCGCCCTGCTCATTGACCTTTTTCATCGCCTGATTGATCCGGTCGTCCAGCAACATCCGGTTCGGCAGGCCGGTCAAGGGGTCGTGCAGGGCCAGTTGGGTGAGTTCGCGGTTGGCCACGGTCAACGAATGGGCCAGATCAGCCGTGCGGGCTTCCAGACGCGCATCGAGAATCGAGGTCAGCAGCGCGATGGCCAGCACCGCCAGCGTGGTGATCAGCACCAGATTGTCGAGGCCGTTGCCGTTCAGGCCACTGAGCGCCGCACCACAGAAACTGCCGTCGGGAAACCGCGCCGCCGCCATCCCGGTGTAGTGCATGCCGACAATCGCCACGCCCATGACAATCGCCGCCCCGGCACGGAACAGCCGCACGTAAGGCGAATGCTGACGCAGACGGAAGGCAATCCACAACGCTGCTGCCGAGGCGCCAACGGCGATCAACAGCGAGGCGCCAAACAGCGTCGGATCGTAGTCGATGCCCGGCTGCATGCGCATCGCGGCCATGCCGGTGTAATGCATGGCGCTGATGCCGGCGCCCATGATCAACGCGCCAAAGGCCAGTTGCCAGGCCGGCAGTTTCGGCTGACTGACCAGCCACAGGGCAAAACCGCAGGACAGCACGGCGATCAGCAATGAGAGCGCGGTGATTGAAATGTCGTAACCGAGGCTGATCGGCAGCTTGAACGCCAGCATGCCAATGAAGTGCATCGACCAGACGCCGATGCCCATGGCAAACGCGCCGCCGGCCGTCCATAAATGCACGGCGCGGCCCTTGGCAGTGGCAATGCGCCCGGTGAGATCGAGCGCGGTGTAGGAAGCGAGGATCGCCACACACAGCGAAATGAAAACCAGCGTGAAGGAATAGCTACCGATGAGCATGAGGATTCTCGTGACCACCCCGCCGTACTGCGTCCGTTCTCAGCGGGGCCAAAGGCGCCGATTGTACTGATTGCGCGGAAGAACGCACTGACAAAGTAATCAAATGGCCATCAAGCCGATGAAACGCTTGTTTGATCGTCTGAAAAGGCTCAATTTCGGTGTCTTGAGCAGATCGCTCCCGGCTCTGTTTCAGCGGTTATCAGTGGTTTCCAGCTGCCCGTCCCAGCCACCACCCAGCGCCGCAATCAGCTGCACACTGGCAATCAAACGGCTCTGCAGGATATTCAGCACCGTGCGTTCATTGCTCAGCGCCGTCGCCTGCACCGTCACTACATCGAGATAAGCAATCACCCCGGCCTTGTACTGGTTCTCGGTCAGACGCAACGAATCCCGTGCCGCGTCGAGGGCTTCCTGGCGCACGGCCGCTTCATCTTCGTAAACCTTCAACTGCACCAGATAGTTTTCCACTTCGCGGAAACCATCGAGCACAGTCTGGCGGTATTTGGCCACGGTCTGGTCGTACACGGCTTCGGTGCGGTCGACTTCGGCCGAACGAATGCCGCCGTCAAACAGCGGCAGGGTCATTTTCGGCCCCACCGACCAGAAGCGGTTCGGCAGGCTGATCAGGTTCTGCGAGGTACTGCTGCTGTAACCGCCGCTCATGCTCAGGCTGAAATCCGGGTAATACGCAGCCTTGGCCACGCCGATGTTGGCGTTGGCGGCGATCACCGAGCGCTCGGCCGAGGCGATGTCCGGACGGCGCTCGAGCAACTGCGACGGCAGGCTCAGTGGAATCTGCGGCAGCTTGGGAATGTCCTGAGTTTCGGCAATGTTGAATTCAGCGGGCGGCTGGCCGGTCAGTACCGCGATGGCGTTTTCGAACTGCGCCCGTTGCCAGATCAGGTCCACCAGATCGCCCTGGGTGGTTTTCAGCTGGGTCTGCGCCTGCGCCACCGCATCACGTCCGGAAACCCCGGCGTTGTACTGGTTCATGGTCATCTTCAGCGAGCGCTCGTACGCCGCCACTGTGGATTCGAGCAGGCGTTTCTGCTGATCAATCACTCGCAGTTGCAGGTAGTTCTGCACCAGTTCCGACTGCTGGCTCAGACGCATCGCCGCCAGATCGGCATAGCTCGCCTGGGCGCTGGCTTCATTGGCTTCCAGGCCCCGACGCAACTTGCCCCAGACATCCGCTTCCCAACTCACGCCCAGTTGCGCGTTGTACGTGTCACGAATGCCGCTGGAGGAACTGCTCAGACTCGAACTGCTGCTGCCGGTGCCCTGGCTGGAGCGGGTCTTGCCGGCACTCAGATCGACGCTCGGATAAAACGCCCCGCGTGCACTGCGTACCAACGCCTGGGCCTGACGGTACTGTGCCTCGGACTGGGCGACGGTCTGGTTCGAACTGTTGAGTTTCTCGATCAGCTGGTTGAGCTGACGATCGCCATACAGCTCCCACCAGGCACCACGCGCCAGGGAATCGCTCGGATTGGCCTGACGCCAGCCTTCGGCTTCCTTGTACTGGGCGATTTCGGCGGTCTGCGGGCGCTGGTAGTCCGGGCCGACGGCGCAGGCACTGAGCATCGCCACGCACAGCGACAGGCTCAGCAGACGCGAGCCGCGAACGGTAGCCAGATTGATAAGCGAACGGTCAGTCATAGCGGAGTTTCCAGAGCGGCATCAGTGCGCACGCCACGCCACTTGTTGAAACGATGGCGCAGCTTGTCGAGATAGAGGTAAACCACAGGCGTGGTGTAAAGGGTCAGCACCTGACTGAAAATCAGACCGCCGATGATGGTCAGGCCCAGCGGCTGGCGCATTTCCGCGCCTTCGGCCCGGCCCAACAGCAACGGCAAGGCGCCGAGGATCGCCGCCAGCGTGGTCATCAGGATCGGCCGCAGGCGTTGCAGACAGGCGCTGCGAATCGATTCCAGCGGCGCCATGCCTTGATGGCGTTCCAGTTGCAGCGCCAGGTCGATCATCAGGATCGCGTTCTTCTTCACCACCCCGATCAACAGGAACAGCCCGAGCAGCGAGATCAGGCTGAACTCGCCGCCCAGCGCGTAGATCGACAGCAACGCGCCGACCCCGGCCGACGGCAGCGTCGACAGGATCGTCAGCGGGTGAATGTAGCTCTCATACAGCACGCCCAGCACCAGATACACCGCCAGCAGCGCACCGAGGATCATGAACGGCTGGCTCTTCTGGGTGGCGGCGAATGCATCGGCGGTGCCGGCCATTTTCACGATCACGTCTTCCGGCAGACCAAGCCTGGCAATCGCCCGCTCGATGGCGGCACTGCCCTGCTCCACGGTCACGCCTTCGGCCATGTCGAAGGAAATGCTCTCGGAAGCAAACTGGCCTTCATGGCTGACCCGGTCGTCTTCCAGGCTGTTCTCATAATGAGCGAAGGTCGATAGCGGAATCCGCGCACCGTCGGCGGTGATCACCTGAACCTGCTTGAGCGTCACCGGATCCTGGGCGTATTTCGGATTGACCTCCATCACCACCTGATACTGGTTGAGGCTGTCGTAGATCGTGGAAATCTGCCGCTGGCTGTAGGCGTTGTTGAGCACCGCCGTGACCATTTCCATGTCCACGCCCAGGCGTTTGGCCTGATCGCGGTCGACAATCAATGTCACCTGCTGCGCGCCCGCGCCTTCCCGGGCGTCGATGGCCGTCAGCTCGGGCAAGGCCCTGAGCGCGGTGACCACTTTCGGATACCACTCGCGCAACTCACCCAGATCACCGCTTTGCAGGATGTAGCTGTACTGCGAAGTGGTCTGCTCGCGACCGCCTCCGAACTGCAGGTCCTGGTCGGCCATCAGCATCAGTTGAGCGCCGGCCACCTTGGGCATTTCCTTGCGCAGACGCTCGATGACCTTCTGTGCCGAGATATTGCGCTCCTTGATCGGTTTCAGGCGCACCAGCATGAAGGCATTGTTGGTGCCGTTGGTGCCACCAATGAAGCCGGCCACACTCTCGACCGCTTCGTCCTTGAGCACGGCACGGCGAAACGTCTCCATTTTCGGCTGCATCACACTGAACGACAGGCCGTCGTCACCGCGCACGAAACCGATCAACTGGCCGGTGTCCTGTTGCGGCATGAAGGTCTTCGGCACGACTACATAGAGGGCGACGTTCACTCCGACGGTGATGATCAGGCTGAGCAAGGTCAGGCGACGGTGGCGCAATACCCAGTCGAGGCTGGTGGCGTACTTGCCGATCATCCAGTCGTTGGTGCGGCGGCTCCAACGTTGCAGGCGGTTTTCCTCACCCGGCTTATGGGGTTTGAGCCAGCGCGCGCAGAGCATCGGCGTCAGCGTCAGGGAAACCACCAGCGACACCACGATGGCCGCCGCCAGGGTGATGGAAAATTCGCGGAACAGGCTTTCGATGATCCCGCCCATGAACAGGATCGACAGGAACACCGCCACCAGCGAGACGTTCATCGACAGCAGGGTAAACCCGACTTCCTTGGCCCCGAGGTACGCGGCCTTCATCGGCTTGACGCCTTCGTCGATGTGCCGGGAAATGTTCTCCAGCACCACGATGGCGTCGTCCACCACCAGCCCGGTGGCGAGGATCAGCGCCATCAGCGACAGGTTGTTCAGCGAGAATCCGTAGAGATACATCACCGCGAAGGTGCCGACCAGCGACACCGGCACCGCCAACGTCGGAATAAGGGACGCACGGAAGTTACCGAGGAACAGGAACACCACCAGAATCACCAGCGCCACGGCGATCAGCAGGGTCATTTCCGCTTCGTGCAGGGTGGCCTTGATCACCGGCGAGCGATCCATCGCCAGGTTCAGTTTGACACTGGCCGGCAACACCGCCTGCAACGCCGGCAACTGGGCCTTGATCTCGTTGACCGTCTCGATGATGTTGGCGCCGGCCTGGCGGTTGATCACCAGCAGCACCGCCGCATCATCGTTGAAAAAACCACTGTTGTACCGGTCTTCCACGCCGTCGCTGACCTTGGCCACGTCTTTCAGGCGCAGGGCCGCGCCACCGTTGTAGTGGATGATCAGCGATTCGTAATCCTTGGCTTTCTCCAGTTGATCGTTGGCCTGGATCTGCCACAGTCGCTGGTCGTCCTCGACCGAGCCCTTGGGCCGACGCACGTTGGCTTCGGCGATGGTCTTGCGCACATCGTCCAGCGCCACGCCGTACTGGTTCAGCGCCTGAGGTTCGAGTTCGATACGCACCGCCGGCAGCGAGCTGCCGCCGATCTGCACTTCACCGACGCCCTGCACCTGGGACAGGCTTTGGGACAGGATGGTCGAGGCCAGGTCATAGAGCTGGCCTTTTTCCAGCACATCCGAGGTCAGCGACAACACCATGATCGGTGCCTGCGACGGGTTGACCTTCTTGTAGGTCGGCATGCTGCGCATCCCGCTCGGCAGCAGGTTGCGCGAGGCGTTGATCGCCGCCTGCACTTCCCGCGCCGCGCCGTTGATGTCGCGGTCGAGGTCGAATTGCAGGATGACCCGGGTCGAGCCCTGGCTGGAGCGGCTGCTCATGGTGTTGACGCCGGCAATGGCGCCGAACGAGCGCTCCAGCGGAGTGGCCACGGTGGACGCCATGACTTCCGGACTGGCGCCGGGCAGGCTGGCCTGCACCACGATCACCGGGAAATCCATTTGCGGCAGCGGCGATACCGGCAGCAGGCCGAAGCTCACACCGCCCAGCAGCATGATCGCCAGGCTCAGGAGCATGGTCGCCACCGGGCGCTTGATGAAAGGACCGGACAGGTTCATGGCTGTTCCAACGGCTCCACGGCCGAAGGAGCACGGCCCCAGCGCCGGCCGAGACGATCGAAGTAAAGGTAGATCACCGGGGTGGTGAACAGCGTCAGCACCTGACTCACCAGCAACCCGCCGACCATCACCAGACCCAGCGGTTGACGCAATTCAGCGCCGGAGCCGGTGGCCAGCATCAACGGCACCGCGCCAAACAGCGCCGCCAGCGTCGTCATCAGAATCGGCCGGAAACGCAACAGCGCCGCCTGATAGATCGCCTGCTCCGGCGCCATGCCCTGAGTGCGTTCGGCGTCGAGGGCGAAGTCGATCATCATGATCGCGTTCTTCTTCACGATACCGATCAGCAGAATGATGCCGATGATCGCGATCATCCCCAGGTCATTGCCACTGAGCAGCAACGCCAACAAGGCCCCGACCGCCGCCGACGGCAAGGTCGAGAGAATGGTAATCGGGTGAATGTAGCTCTCGTAAAGCACGCCGAGCACGATGTACATGGTCACCACCGCCGCCAGAATCAGCAGCAAGGTGCTCGACAGCGACGCCTGGAACGCTTCGGCGGCGCCCTGGAACTGGGTCTGCACGCCGATCGGCATGCCGATGTCCTTCTGCACCTGCTCGATGATGTCCACCGCATGCCCCAGCGCCACGCCGGGCGCGAGGTTGAACGACATCATCACCGCCGGGAACTGGCCGATGTGGGTGATCGCCAGTTGCGCCTGCCGTTCCTCGACATGGGCCAGACTCGACAACCGCACCTGACCGCCATCGGTGGTCTTGACGTGAATCTGATCCAGCGCCTGCGGGCCGATCTTCTCCCCGGCCTGCGCCTGCAGCACCACGCGGTACTGGCTGGCCTGGGTGTAGATGGTCGAGATCTGCCGCTGGCCGAACGCGTCGTACAGCGCATCGGTAATGTTCGATACCGACACGCCCAGCCGTGAAGCGGCGTCGCGGTCGATCACCAGGAACACCTGCAAGCCCTTGTCCTGCAAGTCACTGGCGACGTCGGTCAGTTCCGGGCGCTGGGCCAGCGCCTCGACCAGTCGGCCACTCCACAGGCTGAGCAATTCAGAATCCGGCGACGACATGCTGAACTGGTACTGGGTACGGCTGACGCGGTCTTCGATGGTCAAGTCCTGCACCGGCTGCATGAACAGACGGATGCCGACAAGCTTGTCCAGTTGTGGTTGCAGGCGAGCAATCACTTCGGTCGCCGTCAGGTCACGCTGGCCATGGGGCTTGAGGTTGATCAGCAGCCGACCGCTGTTGAGCGTGGCGTTGTCGCCGTCGACCCCGATGTAGGACGACAGACTTTCCACCGCCGGATCTTCCAGAATCACCTTGGCCAGCGCCTGCTGACGCTCGCCCATTGCAGCAAAGGAAATCGACTGCGGCGCTTCGGAAATGCCCTGGATCACCCCGGTGTCCTGCACCGGGAAGAAGCCCTTGGGCACCACCATATAAAGGAACACGGTCAGGGCCAGTGTGCCGATGGCCACCAGCAGGGTCAGCGGCTGATGCCTGAGCACCCACTGCAACTTGCGCCCGTAAGCGGCAATCATCCAGTCAATGAACGCACCACTGGCGCGGTAGAAGCGGCCCTGTTCATGCGGCTCTGGTTCACGCTTGAGCAGACGCGCGCACATCATCGGCGTCAGGGTCAGCGAGACCACCAGGGAAATCAGGATCGCCACCGCCAGGGTGATGGCAAACTCACGGAACAACCGCCCCACTACGTCGGCCATGAACAGCAGCGGAATCAGAACCGCAATCAGCGACAGGGTCAGGGAAATCAGGGTGAAACCGATCTGCTTCGCGCCCTTGAGCGCGGCCTGCATCGGGCTATCACCCTCCTCGATGAAACGCGCGATGTTCTCCAGCATCACGATCGCATCGTCGACCACGAAACCGGTGGCGATGGTCAATGCCATCAGCGTCAGGTTGTTGACCGAGAAGCCGGCGAGGTACATCACGCCGAACGTACCGATCAGCGACAGCGGCACGGCCACCGACGGAATGATCGTGGCACTGGCGCGGCGCAGGAACAGGAACGTCACCATCACCACCAGCGCGATGGCGATCAACAGTTCATGTTGCACGTCGGTGACGGAAGCGCGGATGGTCTGGGTGCGGTCGGTCAGCACGACCACGTCGAGACCGGCCGGCAGGTTGTCGGTGATGCTTGGCAGCAGCGCCTTGATCCGGTCGACCACTTCGATCACGTTGGCGCCCGGTTGACGCTGGATGTTCAGCAGCACGGCCTGATTCTGGTTGGCCCACGCCGCCAGACGCTCGTTCTCGGCGCCGTCGACGATCTGCGCGACATCCTTGAGCCGCAGCGGCGCGCCGTTGGCGTAGGCCAGGATCAGGTTGGCGTAATCCTTGGGCGACGTCAGCTGGTCGTTGGCGTCGAGCATCGACACCCGGGTCGGGCCGTCGAAGTTACCCTTGGGCTGATTGACGTTGGACGCGCTGATCAGCGTGCGCACGTCCGACAGGTTCAGGCCGTTGGCCGCAAGCGCCTCCGGATTGACCTTGATCCTCACCGCCTGACGCTGGCCGCCGGCGATGCTGACCATGCCGACGCCGCTGATCTGGGCGATTTTCTGCGCCATGCGCGTATCGACCAGATCATTGAGTTTGGGCAGCAACATGGTTTTCGAGGTGATGGCCAGGGTCAGCACCGGGGTGTCCGCCGGGTTGACCTTGTTGTACACCGGCGGCGCGGGCAAGTCGGTCGGCAACAGGTTGGTCGCGGCGTTGATCGCGGCCTGCACCTGCTGTTCGGCGACGTCCATGTTGATGTCGAGACTGAACCGCAGGGTCAGCACCGACGCGCCGCCGGAACTGGTCGAGGCCATTTGCGTGAGGCCCGGCATCTGCCCGAACTGGCGTTCCAGCGGCGCGGTAACGGCGCTGGTCATCACGTCCGGACTGGCGCCCGGATACAGGGTCATGACCCGGATGGTCGGGTAATCGACCTGCGGCAACGCCGAAACCGGCAGCAGGCGATAGGCGATCAGACCGGCCAACACGATGGCCAGCATGCTCAGCGTGGTGGCGACCGGACGGAGGATGAACAGACGCGAAATGTTCATGCGCCCTTCTTGGCCTTGTCGGTGACGGCGGCGTCAGGCGCGGTGGCGGCGGACTTGCCTTGCAGGTGTTCGGTCGGGGTGGTCGGCACATCCTTGCTGTCGTTGACCACTTCCACTTCACTGCCTTCCTTCAGACGGTCGGTGCCTTCCAGCACCACCCGGTCGCCGGCGGCCAGGCCTTCGGTGACCACCGTGTTTTCGCCGTCGCTGGCACCGATCTTCAACTGGCGGATGGTGACTTTCTTGTCGCCGTCCAGCGCGTAAACGAAGGTGCCGTTGGTGCCGAACTGAATGGCCGCCGACGGCGCCAGCACTACACCTTTCAAGGTGTCAGCCAGCAAGTGAACGTTGACGAACTGGTTGGGGAACAGCGACTGATCGCGGTTCTCGTAGCGCGCCTTGAATTTCAGGGTGCCGGTGGTCACGTCGATCTGGTTGTCGAGGCTTTGCAGCACGCCAGTGGCCTGCAGTTTGGTGTCGCCGCGATCCCAGGCTTCGGCCGGCAGTTTGGCGCCGCTGCGATAGCGGGCGAGCACGGTGTCCAGACTGTTTTCCGGCAGGGTGAAGGCGACACTGATCGGTTGGGTCTGGGTGATCACCGCCAGGGAGGTCGTGTCGTTGGCCGCCACGAGGTTGCCGACGTCGAGCTGACGCAGGCCGACGCGACCGGCGATCGGTGCACGGATCTTGGTGAATTCGAGATTGAGCTTGGCGTCGTTGACTGCCGCCTGATTGGTTTTCACGGTGCCGAGGTATTGGCCGACCAGCGCTTCAGCGGTGTCCAGCGTCTGCTTGGCGATGCTGTCTTCCTTGTACAGGCCGCGATAGCGCTCGACATCGACCTGGGCGTTCTTCAACTGCGCCTGATTCTGCAGCAAGGTGCCTTCCGCCTGCAGCAAGGCGTTCTGGTACGGACGCGGATCGATCTCCGCCAGCAGGTCACCGGCCTTGACCATTTGCCCTTCCTCGAAATAAATCTTCACCAGTTCGCCACCAACCCGACTGCGCACATTGATGGTGTTGAGCGCCGTCACCGTGCCCAGGGCCTTGTAGTACAGCGGGAAGTCCCCGGTGACTGCCGGCGCCACGCGCACCGGAATCGGCCCTGCAGCGCCGCCGAAGCCCGGACGCATCATCCCCGAACGACCGGTGTGGCCGGCCTGCGCCTTCTCGCCGCCCTCCTTGTGGGTCGAACCGGACGGCCAGAATTTCCAGCACAGACCGGCAATGACCAGCAGGACAAGCAGGCTCAACAGCCAGCGACGGGAGTTTCGGGAAGACGATTGCATGGACTGATTAACCATTGGGCGCGTGGGCTTCTTTTACGGGAGGCTGAACGATAAGCACTGGTGGGGATTTAGCAAAGCAGCTTTACCGGCAATTTACCTTCCACTTACGTTTCAAGGTGTGAGGCAAAACACTGATACACAAATGAAAACGGCCTGGACAGGGCCAGGCCGTTAACAATTGTAAAAGCGCTTATTTCAGAACGGACAGTGCCGCTTCGTAGTTAGGCTCTTCTGCAATTTCCTTGACCAGTTCGCTGTGCAGGACGTTGTCGTTTTCGTCCAGAACAACCACCGCACGGGCGGTCAGGCCTTTCAGCGGGCCGTCAGCGATGGCCACGCCGTAGTTCTCGAGGAACTCGGTGCCGCGCAGGGTCGACAGGTTTTGTACGTTTTCCAGGCCTTCGGCGCCGCAGAAGCGAGCCTGGGCGAACGGCAGGTCAGCCGAGATGCACAGCACCACGGTGTTGCTGATGTCGTTGGCCTGGGCGTTGAACTTGCGCACGGAAGTGGCGCAGGTCGGGGTGTCGACGCTTGGGAAGATGTTCAGCACTTTGCGCTTGCCGGCGAAGTCTTTCAGGGTGACGTCGGACAGATTGCCGGCTACCAGGGAAAAGGCTGGCGCCTTGGAACCGGCTTGTGGCAGTTGGCCGTTGACTTGAACCGGGTTGCCTTTGAGCGTGACTTGAGCCATGAACGGAGTCCTTCTTAACGTTGTTGGGAAAGCATGCAAGAGGCGGAAGTTAACCACGAAATTGTCCGACGACCTATGCCTGGACTGAAATTGTCATGTGCTGGCACGCAAAACTGGATACACATTCTCCAGTACCCCCACACATCCCCGCTCTAAAAGAGGGTGATGCTTGTTAAAACGCGAGTCTGCATCTTTTCTTTAACGACCTGTCGATTCAGATCCCGGCCGTTCGACTAGGCCATGAATCCCTCACTCACCTGCGGAGAAACACCATGCGCTTCATGATCATTGTCAAAGCCAGCCACGACTCCGAAGCCGGCGTGATGCCCAGCGAACAGTTGCTGACCGACATGGGTAACTACAACGAACAACTGGCCAAGGCCGGCATCCTGGTTTCTGCCGACGGCCTGCATCCCAGCAGCAAAGGCGCCCGCGTACGCTTCAGTGGCGAAAACCGCAGCGTGATCGACGGCCCGTTTGCCGAGACCAAAGAGCTGATCGCCGGTTACTGGATCTGGGACGTGAAATCCAAAGAAGAGGCCATCGAATGGGTCAAGCGCTGCCCGAATCCCATGCCGGGCACTGAATCGGAAATCGAGATTCGCCAGGTGTTCAGCGCGGAAGATTTCGGCACCGAGTTCACCCCGGAACTGCGTGAGCAGGAAGAACGCATACGCGAGCAAGCCAAAAAACACTGAAGCCCCGAATCGAGCACGTCAGCATTTTCCGTAAGGCCGGTGACGACTGAGCGAGACACGAGGACTTTTCGACGCGAAACAGGTAGGGTGCGCAACATCACAATGCCACCACTGGATCGCGTCGCGGTTTTCATGGAGTTGTCATCGCAATGAGTTGCTGGACCGTCCTTGGCCTGTCGGCCGACGCCGATGTGCGCGCTATCAAACGCCAATATGCCGTCCTGCTCAAACAAACCCGCCCCGACGATGACCCCGAGGGCTTCCAGCGGCTGCGCGATGCCTATGAGCAGGCGCTGGCGTACAAGGAATGGCAGCAGTATCACGAGCAGGATGAAGAACAAGCGCAGGATCCGGGCATTGAAGAATCCTGGGATCTGAGTGGCCTGACAGTGGTTGAGGTCGATGCCCTGCAACTGGCGACCCGCTCGCTGGACGGGCTCAGCGTTGAAGAGCTGAATCATCGCCATGCCGTCACCCTCAAACAGGGTTGCGCGCATTTCTTCGAAGACACGGTGCTGCATCATTGCATTGAACACCCTGAGACTTCGCAGACGCTGGTGGACTGGGCCATACCGACCTTCTTCTGGTTCAGCGCCTGGCAACGCCTGGAGCTGGACGAGATATCGATTGACCTGTTGCTGGATCAGCAACGCGCGCGCATTGCGCAACCGATGCGCGATGCCCTCGAACGGGAAGACGTCGACGGATTTTTCCAGGCCTACGCCCGTTGTGCCGATTTCAATTGGCTGACGATTGAACAACATCGGCAATGGTTCAACCGTGCCCTGAGCCATTTGCTGCTGGATGCGCCAGTCTGGTCTCCCGAGATTTTCGAACGGGTGCGCACTGGTCAAGGCTGGCACGGCAGCACGGGGAATCTCTGCCCTGACGGCGAATGGCAACGCCTGCTGGCTCGACAAAATGCGCCGCTTTTCCTGGCTCACCAGCAACAACTGGCTACGGAGCCCGCCGTCACCTCCGAACACCGCGCCGCCCGCCTGCTGCTCGGCACCGGCTCGTTCAGCGCCCGCCGCGCGCTGGCCCGGCGCCTGCGCGAGGACGACTGGGCTCAATGCCGCAAGTTGAGTTCGGAGCTGTACGCCAATCACCCCAAGATCTGCGCGCAGATGCCCGGCGGCACAGCGTTTTTCTGGCGCGACTGGGAACTGAGCTTCAATGACTGGCCGACCTACGTGGGCGTGGTGCTGGCCTGCCTGATCGGTGCATTCACCCATTACATTCCGCTGGGCATTCGCCTCAGCGGGCTGATCAATATCGTCATGATCTCGACCGTGGTGTTCGGCGTGATTGTGGCCGGGCTCAATTGGCTGGTGCACAACGTTGCCCATCGTGTATGGCGGCTGGATGACCGGCTCAGCACTGGCCTCTGCCCGCGCTTCCTCAAAGACTCGCCGCCATTCGGCGTGCTGCGCGACTTCCTGCCCGGCGCGCTGATGGTGGCCGGGCTCGGCTGGTTTTTCGGCCCGATTGCCGGCGTGGTGTACGCCGCGACACTGGCGACCTTCGGACTGGTGCGGCGCTGGCAGTCCAGGCCCCGGGTGTCCTGGGAAGAGAGCCGTCCGGCCATGAAGGTCGGCGTGACGATCCTCGGAATTCTGGTGCTGGCCCTCGTGCTCGGCGTATTCAAAGTGGTCGCCAGCCAAGGCACGGTCAATCGCAATCAGGGCCTGCAACCCTGGACCGAACGCCTGTGCAGTCGCTTGCCGGCCACCACCGCCGAATGCAGCGCACCGGCCACCGTCGAACAGTGGTACGGCAAGGAGGCCCGCCCATGAGGACAAGAGTGATGTTTTGCGTCGGGATCTTCTTCGCGCTGGTGATCATGGGGCTGACGGGCGCGACCCGCCCTTTCCTGCAGCTCGATCTCTGGCTGGACGGGCGCGATGCGCCGATCACCGCCCAGGCCAATGCGCTGAGCCCGGTGATTGCCTGTATCAACCGGATCGACGTGCAATGGCGAGTGGCCTACGACCGTTACAAGCATCCCCAGCCACGTCCACCGGTCGATGAACGATGGTTCGCCAGCCTGAGCGATTTCGAGGACAGTGACGCGCTCAACGTGCGAGACATCCAGCGCGATGTCTGCTCCCAAGGTTTTACCGAAAAACTCGAACTGCTGGCTTATCGACCCGAGCTGGCGCAAGTAGCCAATGAATATGCGTTGGCGCTGAATCGTGTGACGACAACGCTTCCGCCTCAACGGTTTTACCGGGAAGCGAGCTTCATCTCCTCATCGCAACAGCCGTCCGCTGAAGAAAAGGCAATGATCGAGCGCGTCTCGCAGGATTACGCCAGTGCCTCGACACGCCTCAGGCAAGCCCTCCTGCCGCTGGACGCCGCGCAGCGGCCCGAACAGCTCAGGCTGCTGGAAGCACGCCAGGGCCGGGACGTTCATTGGTATTTGCTGGCCTATATGATCCAGGCCCGGGAAACTGTCGATGTGCTCGAAGCGGCCATGAAAAATCGCACGCTGACCCCGCAATTGCTGGCGGACACTACCGCGAAGCTGCAACAGGCCTGGAATCGTCGGGAGCCCTTCCTGAGCTCGCAAACGAGCGGTTTCCAGAACAAGACCGATGCTGCGCGGGACCTGTGGTTGTACATTGGCAAGCCCGGGACCGAATACCTCGACGCGCTGTATACCCTGCAAAAGGACTGGCGGAATCACGCCGAGCCAAAACGGCTGAGTGATGATTTCTACGCCATCAACCGCCGCTACGATGGACTGCTCAGCTACTACAACCGCCGAGCCAGAGCCGAGTTCTGATGACAGCCAGCCGGATCGCCCGCCATGAGCGATCCGGCAGCCAGCCTTACTTGGCCTTGAGCTTGAGGTAGGACTGATGCAGATCCGAGGCCCAGCCATCGATCACGCTTTTCACGTCATCGGCCTTCATCACCTGCGAATCATTTTCCAGCGGTTTGCCAGTGCCCTTGCGCACCACCTGCGCCGCCACCTTGTTGGTGCCGCCATCGAGGAACACCGCTTCGGTCGCCAGCGTGGTTTCCTGATCGCGAATACCGCTGGCGGTGCTGACCGCTGCCGCCACCAACGCCACCGGAATCACCTCATAAGCATGCAGGCCTTCGGTCTTGCTGCTGACGGCAGTGATGGCCGCGCGCACCACAATCACGCCCGGCCCGGGGCCTGAGGCCAGCGGCAGGGATTTGCCCAGTTCACGCTTGAGCGCCTGATCGTAGTAGCTGGTGATGCCGTTGAGGGTCTGCTGTGGAATCTTCACGGTGGGTTGCGGTTTGGGATAGAGCTGGGTCGGTTCGACGTAAAAGCTGGTGAATTTGCCGATGTCGACTTTCGGGTCGATCCAGCGCATCACTTCGGCCCCCGACGGGGATTTGGCCTCCCTGAGTTGGCTGTAGTCCTTGAGGAAGCCTGAGTACTCGTCGGGTGCGACGGTTTTGCTGGAGCAACCCACCACGCCCAGCGTGGCAATGCACAGGGTGCTCATCATTACGGCTAGCTTCATGCTGTAACTCCTGTCGGAAGGCCGAATTTATTGCGTCGGGGGAGTTACAGGTATAGCTAAATTCGCGCCGTTTGCGATCAGAAACCCGAACATTGCACAACGTCGGGTCCGGACCTTTGAAAGGTCCGGACCATCACGGGTGCTCAAGGCTTTCTTCTACCAGCTCGAAGTCTCACCACTTCTCAACGCCATCTCCCGCCGGCTGTTGGCCCGCATCGCCTTGATCAGCGACACCGTTCCCACCAGCAGAATCGCCGCACCGAACAGAAAATCAATGTTGTACAGCTGGAAATCCTGCACCGGCCCCACCAGCACCGTGCGCACCACCCCGATCCCCACCAGCGTGGCGAGGAAGTCGATCCCCGGTTCATCGCGGTAGAACACCAGCAGCAACGGCAGGCACAGCACCAGCAGCATCAACAGCACAACGACCTTGAACGAGCCTTTGCGCTCGACGCTGAATGCACATTCGTGGGGGCCGTAGGCCTTGTAGTCCTCGTCGCGGATCATCGAGTTTTTCTCGTTGATGTAGTCGGCGCGGTTGTATTTCTGGATCGGCGTGAAGGTGTTGGACATCTCCATCAGCGTGGTGATGTTCTTGAAGCGCAGGTCGATGCGCTCGCTGCCCTTGAGGTAATACAGGACTGGCTTGTAGCCGTAGCGATAGGTGTCGAAAGGAAATTCGGTGACCCGGCCCTGGACGCTGATCGGCCGCGATTCAAGTTCGGCAAAGGCGCTCTTGTCGGTCGAGGCGAGGTTGCGGCTCAGGGGCAGGACTTTCACCTGTTCGAGGAAGATCGGCGTGACGCCGAACGACCACTGCAACGGTTCCAGGCGCAGACGCAGTTCGTTGCGGCCCAGGTCATAGCGGTTGAAGGTGCGTTCGGAGACCACTACCGCGCCGCTGAGCATGAACTCGCCGCGCAGGTTGTTGGTGATGCGCAGGGTCAGCTGATCCTTGCCCAGCAGCGCCGCTTCGGTGTTCGGCGGCGTGCCGCACCACGCGGTGCTTTCGCCGACACCGCCGAGCTGACCGCCACGGTTTTCTTTGAACACATAGATGTAACCGGCCCACAGCGTCACCATCAACAGCAACGCGGTGATGCCCAGAATTTTTTTGCCCGGACTCACTGATCAGACTCCCTTCTTCGTTCCGTCGTCCAGCCGAAAACCCGCTGGCGACGGGGACTCTACCAAAAGGCCACCATCGACCCAAGGAAAAATCCCCGATTCATCAGGGTTCTAAGGGTTTCCCCTGCATCACCGGCGCCGGAACAACGGTCGCGGCTCGATCACCGAGCGCCCGTACAACACGCTCATCCCCGCCAGGCCCTTGAGCGCATCCTCGGCGGATTTGTCTTCGCGTACGGCGAAGCTGTCGAAACCGCACTGGCGCATGTGGCTGAGCTGGTCGCGCAGCACATCGCCGATGGCGCGCAACTCGCCTTTCCAGCCGAAACGACTGCGCAGCAGATAGGCCTGACTATAGGCGCGGCCGTCGCGAAAGCTCGGGAAGTCGAGGGCGATCAGGGGCAGCGAGGTCAGCCATGGCAGCAGGCTTTCGACGCCGTCGTCCGGGCCCAGCCAGACCGCGTGAGTCGAGGGTGATTCGAGCCAGTGGGCCAGCGGCAGAATCAACATTTCAGTGCTGTCAGCCGTTTCGGGCGAGCGGATCAGCGTCCACGGATCATCGAGCACGATCCGCGCCCCACTCGCCTCAATGCGCAACAGATTGTTCATGCCGACACCTCCAGCGCTTTCGGGTAGACCCGTTCCTTGAACGGCTCCAGTCCGATGCGCGCCACGGTATCGACGAACAGTTCTTCGGCCTCGCGATAACGGACGAAGGTGCCGATGATCCGCTCGATCACCTGCGGCACTTCGGCGGCGCTGAACGACGGGCCGATGACCTTGCCCAGTGCGCTGTTTTTGCCCTGCGCGCCGCCGAGGGTGATCTGGTACCACTCGCTGCCGTTTTTATCGACGCCGAGAATCCCGATGTTGCCGATGTGGTGATGGCCGCAGGCGTTCATGCAGCCGGAGATGTTCAGGCTGATGTCCCCAAGATCGTGCAGGTAATCGAGGTTGTCGAAACGCGCCTGAATCGCCTGGGCAATCGGGATCGATTTGGCGTTGGCCAGCGCGCAGAAATCACCGCCGGGGCAGGCAATGATGTCGGTCAGCAGACCGACGTTGGCGGCGCCCAGCCCCTGCTCTTTCGCCAGTTGCCACAACGCGAACAGCTCGGACTTGGGCACGTCCGGCAAGACGATGTTCTGCTCGTGGGCGATGCGGATTTCGCCGAAGCCGAAACGCTCGGACCAGTCGGCCACGGCCTGCATCTGCGCATCAGTCACGTCCCCCGGCGGCGCGGCCAGGCCCGGTTTGGTCGACAGCACCACGCTGGTGTAGCCCGGCACCTTGTGCGGCTGAACGTTGCGCGCAACCCAGCGGGCGAACGCCGGGTTCTCCGCCAGATGCGTGCCGAAATCCAGATCGGTGCCCGCCAATGTGCGATAGCTCGGCGGCACGAAGGCACTGGCGACGCGCTGGTATTCATCCTCGGTCAATTGCGCCGGGCCGTCCTTGAGGTGTTGCCATTCCTCCTCGACTTCCTTGGCGAACGCTTCGATGCCCAGCGCCTTGACCAGAATCTTGATCCGCGCCTTGTACTTGTTGTCGCGTCGGCCGTGGCGGTTGTAAACCCGCAGCACCGCCTCGACGTAGGACAGCAAGTGTTGCCACGGCAGGCCATCGCGAATTTGCAGACCGAGAATCGGCGTGCGCCCCAGACCGCCGCCGACGATCACTCGCAGCAGCATCTGGCCGTCACGACCGGGGTAAAGGTAGAGACCGATGTCGTGCATCATGATCGCCGCGCGATCCTGCTTCGCCGAGCAGATGGCGATCTTGAACTTGCGCGGCAGGAACAGGAATTCCGGGTTGATCGTCGACCATTGCCGCAGGATTTCCGCCAGCGGACGCGGGTCGATCAGTTCGTCCGCCGCGACCCCGGCGAAGGCTTCGGTGGTGATGTTGCGCACGCAATTGCCCGAGGTCTGGATCGCATGCATGTTGACCTGCGCCAGACGCTCGAGAATGTCCGGCACCTCGTGCAGCTCGATCCAGTTGAACTGCATGTTCTGCCGGGTGGTGAAGTGGCCGTAACCACGGTCGTAGTCCCGGGCGATGCTTGCCAGTGTGCGCATCTGCTCGGCACTCAGCGTGCCGTAAGGAATGGCCACCCGCAGCATGTACGCGTGCTTTTGCATGTACAGGCCGTTTTGCAGGCGCAACGGCAGGAATTCCTCTTCGCTCAACTCCCCGGCCATGAAGCGCTCGACCTGATCGCGAAATTGCGCAACGCGCTCGAACACCAGCGCCCGGTCGTAATCATCGTACTCATACATCGGCCTACTACCTCATCAGGAATTACATGAATTCCTGTGGGAACGGGCGAACCCGAGATAGCGCCAGTTCGCATCTGGCGCTATCTCGGGTTCGCCCGTTCCCACAGTATTTTCCCTGACTATGGACGAACGGCGCAGTGCACAACAGATTCACCTGAACGCATAAAAACCGTATCAGGGCGCGGCAGATGGCCGCAGGCAGCGCCTGGATCTGATCCGCATAAATGAACAATTCCTGAGCCTGTTTTGTTTCCGGTGGGGTTTCTACAGTGCAGCTCGTGCCAGACCGGGTGGCCTGGCAAGACTTTGCAACCGTGGATGAACTGACCATGAGCACAGCAACAATCGGACAGGCTTATAACTACAAGGTCGTCCGCCAATTCGTCATCGCGACTGTTTTCTGGGGTGTCGTGGGCATGGCGATGGGGGTATGGATCGCCTCGCAACTGGTATGGCCGGAGATGAATCTGGACTTGCCGTGGACCACCTTCGGCCGCTTGCGACCGTTGCACACCAGCCTGGTGATTTTCGGTTTCGCCGGCAGCGCGCAATTCGCCGCCAGTTACTACGCCGTGCAGCGTACCTGCCAGGTGCGGCTGTACTCGGACAAGCTCGCCGCCTTCACCTTCTGGGGCTGGCAATCGGTGATCGTGATCATGCTGGTCACCCTGCCGATGGGCTACACCACCACCAAGGAATACGCCGAGATCGAATTCTCCGGCGCCGTTTGGATGGCGGTGGTCTGGGTCGCGTACGCCATCGTGTTCTTCACCACCGTGGTGCAGCGCAAAACCAAGCACATCTACGTCGGCAACTGGTTCTTCGGCGCGTTCATTCTGGTGATCGCCATGCTGCACGTGGTCAATCACCTGTCGATCCCGGTGGACTGGTTCAAGTCTTATCCGGTGTACTCCGGCGCCACCGACGCCATGGTGCAGTGGTGGTACGGGCACAACGCGGTGGGTTTCTTCCTGACCACCGGGTTCCTCGGGATGATGTATTACTTCGTGCCCAAGCAAGTGAATCGGCCGGTGTACTCGTACCGGTTGTCGATCGTGCACTTCTGGGCGCTGATCACCCTGTACATCTGGGCCGGCCCGCACCATTTGCACTACACCGCGCTGCCGGACTGGGCGCAGTCACTGGGCATGGCGATGTCGCTGATCCTGCTGGCGCCGAGCTGGGGCGGCATGATCAACGGGATGATGACCCTGTCCGGCGCGTGGCATAAATTGCGCACTGACCCGATCCTGCGCTTCCTCGTCCTGTCGCTGGCGTTCTACGGCATGTCGACGTTCGAAGGCCCGATGATGGCGATCAAGACCGTCAACGCCCTCTCCCACTACACCGACTGGACCATCGGCCACGTTCACGCCGGTGCCCTCGGCTGGGTGGCGATGATCACCTTCGGCGCGACCTATCACATGGTGCCCAAGGTCTTTGGCCGCGAACGGATGCACAGCACGCCGCTGATCAACCTGCACTTCTGGCTGGCGACCATTGGCACGGTGTTGTACATCGCTTCGATGTGGGTCAACGGGATTACTCAGGGTCTGATGTGGCGGGCGATCAACGAGGACGGCACGCTGACGTACTCGTTCGTTGAAGCGCTGCAGGCCAGTCATCCGGGGTTTGTCGTGCGGTTTGCTGGCGGGGTGTTCTTCCTCAGCGGTATGTTGCTGATGGCCTATAACGTGTGGCGCACCGTGCGGATTGCCGACGTTGCACTCGCCCACCGTGAAGCGCAGATCGCCTGAGGCAGGGAGCCGGTCATGTTCGATATTTTCTTGAATGTGTTGGGTGTGGTGTTTCTGTGGCTGGCGGTGGAGTATTGCTTGCGGCATGAGACGAGCGAGAGCCTGGATGAGGCGAGTCTGACGCCGTTTGCCGATGATCCGGAGGTGGCGCGGCGAGTTGAGATGGCTACCGGTAAAACCGTGAAAGCGGTGGCGCCGGAGGTGGCGAAGCCGGGGTGGGTCAATCTTGAGATGTGAGGTGTGTCAGCCGAGCGGCCCCTCACCCTAGCCCTCCCGAAACGTCGGACCGCCCATAGGGAGAGGGAACTGACCGGGTTGTTTTTTCGAGTTACGCCGACCTGAAATATCGAGCCGAACTCAAAAATTGAAAAGCCCCCGATCTGCTCCCTTTCCGTCGAACTCAATATTGAAAACGACACAAATCTGCTCCCTTTCCCCCTCGCCCCCTTGGGGGAGAGGGCTGGGGTGAGGGGGTTGCTCTTGATCTTAGGTGCGGTCACGCGGAATCAAACTCTGTAACTGCTGCGCGAGAAAATTCGCATCGAAGGCAAAGGTATCCGGATCCTTCAACCCATTGGTCTTGCGCCACTGCCAATCACCATCGGGCAGCCCCACCAACGAAACACTCCCGTACCGCGCCGCCGTCAACCCCATCACCGCCAGCGAAATCTGCCCGCCACTGCCCATCACGTCCGGCACAAACTCCACCGGTTTGCCGGCAATCACGATGCTCAATTTTTCAGTCTTGAAGGTTGAGGTCTCAACCGGAATGCTCGGCCCGAACGCCACATAAGCCTCGCGACTGACCTCCAGCAAACCCGGCGCCTGCACCGGTTCCAGCCATTGCTGAATCTGTCCGAACAACTCGGTAATCCGGGTGGCCCAGGTCGCTGACTGCGTCTCGAACAATTGCTTCTTGTGCGCTTCGCTGTCGGCATAGTGGCGAAGCATCTCGCCCAGTTGCTGTACGTCGTCCATCTGATTGCCCTCGTAGAGTAGCGATACCGCGAAGGACGATCATGGCAGGTTCAGCCTCAGGACGTACGACCAAGCTCGGACGAGTTGACCGACGACTCTTCATGAAATACGACGAACGGCTGCTTTTTTCGGTATTCACCTGTCAGATCTGACAGTAGGCAGCGTCCACTCCATGAGCTTTGATAAGTGCAGTCGTTTTTCAAGTTGCACGACATGGAACTCTGGAGTTCTGAAATGAATGGCCCCAATGAAATCAAAGTGCAGGTCACCCGGATCGGCCCCACTGCGACCGAGGCGTCGAAAGGACTCTGGTTTCTCTTCAACAAGCACAGTGGAGATCAAATCATCTTTCCCTGGTTTTTGAGACTTACCCTTTTAAGGACACCATTGTTGGCCACAACAATTCCACAACTTGCCTGTAAAAAACCTGAGTACACATCATGCACAGAATAATTGGCGCAATGTTGATGACTCTGCCGGCTGTTTGCGCGCAAGCGGCAACTCCGCCGGACGACGTGCGCGCATCCGAGCTCGCAAACGCAGACAGCTACATCCAGAAAGTGGAGCGCTGTAAGAGTTACATCGCGAGCGCGCAATGGATCTACCGGAACTACGAGTGGGCACTTTCCATCAAGCCGACCGACTGCGCCAGACAAACGCCACCGGAAGGCACGGCCTATTTATGGGATGAACTCACCCGTGATTATTCCAACAGCCGTTACTGGACAAACACTCATGGCCTGCGCCACCAGTTGATCTGTCATCTGATGGTTGCCCGGAACAAACCTGAGTGGTACCTGGAGCCCTGGCGCCCTGACGTTGGACTTTCAAAAACAGTGGCAGAAGGCTGTAACCACGAAACGCCGTTACTTGAAGACGCGCCCTGAGCGCAGGCAACGGGGCCATGAACAGTAAGGGCGCAATGAATACAAAAAACATCTTCCTTGGGATTTTGTTTGCAACGCTTCTGGGTTGTACTCAAGTCGACACCAATCCACCGTTGCCGGTCGTGAGCAACAACCCTCACGCCGAAATGAGCGGACCTAAGGTGATCGAGTTGTTGAACACGCTCTACAACCGTAAATTTCCGAACTGCGATCAAAACAACAATCGACCTGCTTTTCTTTGTTCCGGGATCATCTTTCGAGTCACTGACAAGAACCCCGGCGACACGCACCATGTCTGGAACCCAAGCCCGACCTCAGTGAAAAACGGCGGTGTTTCGTTTTCCTATCTCAGGGCCGACTCAAAATTCGGCCGCCTGGCATGGGGAAAAGGCAACGGCTTCATGCTGTACCCCATCTTTGGCGCTCCCATCGACAAGATCGACCTTGATGTACTGTGCTCCTTCCCGATTGATGGCTGGACCTGGAACCGGACGACACCCTGCGGTGCTCATGCCTCGTTTCCCGCAACAAGCCAGCGCTGCCAGAGTGCCGGGGTTTCCACCGCCGAACAATGGAAAAACGTATGGGACACCTCACCCGACAGTCATCACATTCGACAATGCGGATTTGACGTTTCCGAAGCCACCGGCAAACCGGCGGGAGTGCCCTTCTATCAATCTGTACGAGCAAGGGGAATGCTGAGCCAGATGCCCGCGCATTTCTCCGAGCAGAATGAAATCGTGATCAAGACCTGGCCACAGAACCTGCAAAACACACTCCCGCTCATGGCGTTCTTTTTCGTGGCCGGCGGCACCAATACTGGTCTTGCCGAAGCACAGGGCAATCAAAAGGATTTTTACGACTCCACAAACCCGAAGATCTGGGTGCCAGTGATCCGCCTGTTTCCGCCGGCCACACCTGCCACCGAGGCAACGTTCCAGTACGTCGATGCGGACCAACTGGTCAAGCCGTAACCCGACGCAGCCGCGCCATGCTCAGGGTGTCGACCCATTGCCCGTCACGCACGGCGTAATCCCGGAACAGGCCTTCAGTCTCGAAGCCGAACTTGCGGTAAAGACCGATGGCCGCCTCGTTATCGGCATACACCGAAAGCTCGACCCGGTGCAGGTTCATCCAGTTGTCGGCGACGTCCAGCGCCGCCGACAACAGCTTCGAACCCACACCCTTGCCCTGCCACGCCACCGCAACAGCCATGCCGACACTGCCGGCGTGGCTACGGCGAATTCGCGAAAAAGCCTCCAGCCCGAGATGCCCGATCACCGCACCTTGATGCAGCGCCACCAGTTTCACCATCCGTTCGTTTTCGGGCATCAGCCGCTGGCGCCAGATCTCGGCAGACTGAAACGGCATCTGCAGCACCTGCCGGGTCACGGCCGGGTCGTTGTAAAGCGCGGTGACGCTTTCGACGTGGGACTCGCTGAAGCGTTCGAGGTGAATGGCGGGGTTGTGCTCAGGCATGAAAGATCCCTCCTGGATCAGTGCGTGGCCGGTCACTGTAAACCGCTTCTTCACGGATTCGCCATGACTGTTTAAAGCCGTTGACCGAAACGTCCGGCAAGCCACAACGGCTTGCGCCATTGCCTACGCATCCGCCAGAATCCGCCGGCTTGTGCGCCTTGAGGGCGGGCTCTATCGTTTCCGGGTCGCTGATGAATCAGCGATCGGGTTTAGCAGCTCGGCAATTCTCAAGGCACGCTGGTTTCGCCATTTCTGTTTTATGGCGGCTTGCGTGGGGCACTTCGGTGCGCCGGGATCCTTGAGCCTGGTCTGCTAACCCGCGTACAGCCGCCACCCCATTCGTTTAGCAGCGGTGGATGACGGCTCCATTTCTCAAGGAGCTTCACCATGATCAAACCAACACCCAACCCACCCGAAACCGACACCACCTCGCCCTACGAATCCCTCGATTCAAAGACCTTCCACGAAGCCGCCGAACGCGCCCTCGATCACTACTTCAATCCTCTACTCCCCAGAAAACCCCTGCTCAAACCCAACACCCGCTACCTCATCGCTCCCGGCATCGACAGCGAAGAACTGCTGGCCGACGCCTGCGAAACCCTGACTTCGGCCAAAACCATGGCCACCGACTTCGCCGGGCTGGTGGACGGCTCGCATCGGCATGTGCTGCTGGGCATTGCGCAACTGATCATGCTGGGTGAACTGGCGGTAAATCGGGCGCTGGATAATCTGGAGTTGAAGGCCGAGGCTCCGCTATAGCCTGATCGCCTGATCGTTCCCACGTCGAGGCGTCGAACCGTCCGCGTGGGAATGCAGCCCGGGACGCTCCGCGTCCCTCCCGGAGCTGGAACGCGGAGCGTCCCTTGAGGCATTCCCACGCGGACGCTTTCGACGTGGGAACGATCTAAGAAAAATTACTCGAACCACTCCTGCCGCTCATTGAAAGTGCGTTGAATCAACTCAACCAACGTCCGCACCTCGCCAGCCTCCTGCGATTCACTGTTCACCGCCAACCAGGCCTGCAACCGCATCGCCTCGTCAAACAACCCCGGCAACGCCACCAACCCGCGATCAAACCGGCTCATGTACATCGGCAGCAAACCAATACACGCGCTGCACCGGATCATCTCCAGCATCAGTTCATAAGACTGCATCTGCACTACCCCGGCCAACCGCTGTGCGACCAGTTCATTCCACGGTCGAAAGCTGTCGATCTGCCGGTCATGCTGCCATTGCACCAGCATGAAATCGGCGAGGTCGTCGGGGCTTTCCGGGCGTGCAGTCACGCGGGAGTAACGCTTGGCAATGTGTGGCTGGTATTCCAGTTGCGCGAGGCGTTGCGGTTCGCTGGTGGCGAAGGTCGGGCCGGGGTGCGGGGTATCGCCGTGGGCGAGCCACAGCACGATGTCGGCGCTGACGGCGCGCAGGGCCAGTTCGCTGTCGAGGGCGATGATCTCGAGGCGCACGCTGGCGTTGCGGCGCAACAGTGCGATGAGGTCGCGTCCGAGGATGTCATGCAGGATCGATTCGGCGACGGCCAGCCTTATCAGGGGTTGCTCGATCACCGGGAGTTTGCGCTCGTGAGCCAGGGCGATCAGTTGCGCCTGCAATTGCTGGCCTTCACGGGTCAGGCTCAAGGCGCTGCCCTGAAAGCTGAACAGCGCACATTGCAGTTGCTGTTCGAGTTGCGCCAGTTGTTTGCGCAGCAGGGTCGAGCGCACGTTGAGGCTGCGGGCGGCTTGCATGAAGCAGCCGCAACGGGCGCTGACCAGAAAATATTGCGCGACGTCGCCGTCGAGGGTCGCCGCTTGCGCCAGCCAGGATTCTTCCTTGTCCCGGGGCCAGCGGAAATCGGCGCTGCTCGGTCGTGCTGCGGGTTCGGTGAATGACATCGATGACTCCCTGTCGATCTTTGTTTTGGTGTGCCGCGCTTAGGGTTTGGTCTCCAGCACCTTATTGAGCTCGGCCCCGTCGATACTCAGCGTTGCGGTGTTGAGCATGCCGTCCAGATAGGCCTGGGCGATCTGTTCCTGACGCTGTGCCCGCAAGGCCTGGGTCAGTTGGTCACGCAATTCGTCGAGGGTCGCGGTGCGGGCCGGTTGTTGCTCAGTGAGTTTGATCACGTGGAAGCCGCCGCTGCTTTGAACGGGATCGGAAACCGCGCCAACCTTGAGCCGCGCCACGACACCACGCACTTCCGGCACCAGTTGCTGCAACGGTTGCAGGCCGGTGTCGCCGCCGCGCTCAGCGGTGAGCCGATCCTGGGAAAACTCTTTGGCCAGGCCTGCAAAGTCCGCCGAGGTTGCCTGGGCTTTCTTGCTCAACTCCGTCGCCTGCTTGCGCACCGCCTCAAGATTCTGTGGTTCGTTGACCCCGAGGAAAATCTGACTGACCCGATACAGCGCCGGCGTCTGCCAATTGGCCTTGCCCGCGTCATACGCCTGCTGCAACTCTGCAGCGCTCGGATAATCGGCCGGCACTTGGCTCACCGACTGCAAATAGTCGCGGAACACGATCTGTTCGGTGGCGGCACGGGTTTGCCGAACCACGTCCGGACGCTGCGCCCAACCCTGGGCGTCGGCCTGCTCCAACACGGCTTTTTCAGCCAGGCGTGAACGAATCCAGCGCTCCAGCGCCTCACGATTACCGCGCAGTTGCTCGCGGGTTTGCGGTGGAACAGCCGCCAGCAACGCCTGCAACTCCTCCGGTGAAACCTGCTGATTGCCCAACCGCGCCACCGCAGGCCCACTGTTCGCCGCAATGACCGGCGCCGGTTGCTGGGCGGCGACCGGGTCATTGCCCGGCCGCACCACCAGCGCCACGGCCACCACCAACAGCGCCACCGCAGCGGCGCTGATTACCATGGCAGGTTTTGTCACAGCGCGACTTCCTCTTGCTCAATTTTTGGTGCCTGAGCGGCAGCAGCGTTCTGGGTGAAATCACGCAGGTACACGATGAATTCCTGAAGCAGGCGATCCCACAGCTCCAGGTTGCCGCGCAGGTAATCGCTGCTCACGCCAGCGGCCACCACCACGTCCATTTCCATCACCAGAAATTCGCCCTGCAACGACAACCGGGCAAACCGGCGGGTTGCGTTCCACTGCTCGGCCACACCGGCCGGCAACTCGCCCTGCACGCGCAAGGCGCAGCTGAAGGTGAAGTCGACGTAGCTGCCCTGCTCCGCCACCGCCGGGTTGCCGAAACGCACGGCATAACCGATGCCCTGGCTGGCGCTGAGCAACTGGACGATGCCGTTCTGTTCGGTCTGGTTGACGCGGTAACCGGCGGCTTGCAGAACGTCGGTCAGGGATTGCGGAGATACGTGGGAGATCAATTGAGTCATTACTTCTTCCTTGTCCATGAGTCTTTTAATCAGTGCGCGATCGCAGCTTGCGGCGCATCGAATTGAGTCTTGTACAGTTCGTCGCCAAAGCCCTGAGCCAGTTCATCGAACTTGACCCGGGCACTGCCGGCGAAGGGCTGGCGGATTTTCATCACCTCGGCCACATCGATGTTTTCGTAGGCGGTGAGAATCTGCTTGGCCACGCCGTACATCTGCTGATTCTTGACCGAACATTGCTGCACTTGTGTGTCACGTTCAGTCAATTGCGCTTGAAGCTTAGACCGTTCTGCCTCTTTGGCACGGGCCATGACCAACAACTCGTCATAGGCTTTCTTGTATTTGCCGGTCTGCTCGTTGCTGGCCGCGACTTGCGCCTGGGCCTGGCTGTGCAGGGCTTGCTGCTGCCCGGCCAGTTGCTCGGCGAGGCCTTTGGCCTTGGCCAGTTCGGCGGTCAATTGCTTGATTTGTGCCTGCGCAGCCTTGGCTTCGTTCTGCGCCGCCAGTTGCGCGGCGCTGGCCTGGGCCTGCTGGCTTTGCAGGGTTTGCAGTTGCTGGGTGGTGCTGCGCAACTGGGTGCGCAGGCGTTCCTCCATGCCTTCGGCGCTCGCCCCGGTGGCGATCAACATGCCGAGCCCAAGCCATAAACAGCGGATTTTCATAACCCTCTCCCGGCGCCTTAGAAGCGCGTGTTGATCTCAAGCTGCATGACGTCGATGTCGAACGGCGCGCCATACACCGCCTCCGAACTCAGCCAGCGGCCGGTGGCGTAGACGTTCTTCGCAAGACCGTAATTGCCCCCCAGAAAGTAACCCTTGGCGTTGGTGCCGCCGAGGTGGAACGACGAATCGTTGAAGCCGTCCGGCAAGGCATCCGGCTGGATGTACTTGTAGCCGGCGAACAGGTTCCAGTCGCCCTGCTTCTTCAGCTCCAGCGCGTTGCCGAGGGTGAACTGGACCATCCACGCATTGGCGCCGCTTTCGATGTTGCCGTTGCTGTCGAGGTTGTTGACCAGTTGTCCGGCCGAACGCTTGCGCATGTCGCCTTCGTCGTAACCGAGGTTGTGGATGTAGTTGCCCTGGCTGCGCAGTTTGAAGTCTTCCGGCAGGTCGGCGTCCCACACCACGTTGAGGTCCAACAGGTTGAATTCGGACGCCAGGCCAACGAATTGCGGTTGCGGCGTGGTGGTCGGGTTGAGCGGGTTCGGCGTGATGTCACGCAGCAGGAACACGCTGTTGCCCTTCTGCATGAATGCTGCGCGGGTGCCGTCGCTGTCGCAGCCCGGCGCGCCGGCCCACGGTTCGCAGGGGCTGGAACGCTGACCTTCGATGTCGTCGAAACGGTAATAGGCCAGCGCGCCTTTCAAGCGGTTGTTGCTGTTGATCGCCCATTTGGCGCCGATCTGCGCGCCGTACAGCCATTTGTTATCGCTTTCTTCCTTGTCGAAGCCGTTGCTGGTGGTGGTGTCGTTGGTGTAGTCCACCGGGAACGCGCCGACGGTGCCGAACACGCCCCAGTCGCGGCTGAGCTTGTGGTCGAAAATCGCCGCCACGCCGTCGAAGTTCAGGTCGTTGGAATACAGCATGTCGGTGGACATGAACGGGTTGGCGAAGCGGCCACCGGTCAGCGTCAGCTCCTCCGACGGCTTCCAGGTCAGGTAACCCTGATCGAGCCAGATGTCCTTTTTCGAGAAACCGCCGCCGAGGTTCTGGGTGGTCGACACCGGGTTGTTGTCCGAGCCGGTGCCGATGCGGATGCCGGCGGTCCATTGCGGCGAAATCTCCGCTTTCATGCCCAGGCGGGCGCGCAGGCGGAACAGGTTTTCGCGGTCTTCGCGGGTGTTGAGCAACGGCGGCAACGCGGTGCTGCTGTTGGGGTTCACGTCGTACGGGCCGTTGTTGTTGAGTTTGGCGAAGTCGACGATTTCGTTGCTGTTGCTGCCCGAGTAGTAGCGTGATTCGTCACGCAGACGGATGTCGCCGTCGAAGCTGATGCGCGACGCCCAGTCCGGGAAGGTGTTGGGCGCGGCCCAGTTTTCCTGCTTGGCGGTGGCCATGACTTCAGCCTTGACCTGATCGCGGATCTGGTCGCGCACCGCCGCCGGCACGTATTGCACCCGCACATCGCCCGGTGCGGCGACCGGCCCGGCGGCCACAGCGGTGGACGCCGCAGCCTGCTTGGCCTGGGCCGCTTCGTTCTGGGCCTGGGCGATCAGTGCGTCGGCCTTGTCCTGTTTCAGAATGCCCTGCTCGACCAGCAAGCGGATCAGATTGATCGTGGCGTTCTCCGAGGGCGCAGGCGCTGCCGCGGCCTGACCGACCAGGGTCGCGATGACCATGCCGACCGCCAGGGACAATCGATTCACGTTGGAAATCATCTGCACACAACTCCTTTTCATACAGCTTTATGAATTCGGTTAACCCGGACGCCGCCCTTGCAGGGACATGCGCACAGGCAAGGTGATGGAGGCCGGTGGCCGTTCGCTTAACGCCGGCGCATTGCGCAGCGCGGCGAGCACTTGCGTATCGATTTCGGGGTTGCCGCTGGACTTGATCAGCTCGACCCGGGTGATCTCGCCGACGCTGCTCAGCCACACATCGGCCTGCAGCGAAAACGCGAGGTTGCGCAGATCGGGGTTCTCGCGCAGCAGCTTCTGGAAAGTGAACGCGAGGAACTGGCTATAGGTGCCGTTGCCCAGTCGCCCACCGCCGGATCCGGCCATGCCGCCGCCCTTGCCCGCGCCGATGTTGAACGCGTCGCTGCCGCTCTGGGCGTCGCCGTCGATTTGCATCGGGTTGGCCAGATCGTCCGCCGGCGATGGCGGCGCCTCTTCCTCGGGTTTCACTTCCTGCGGCTCGGGCGTCGGCTCGGGCTCGACGATTTTTTCTTCCACCGGGGTTTCCGGCTCCGGCGGTTTTTCCGGCGGCGGAGGTGGCGGTGGCGGCAACGGAATGATCGTCGGCACCTTCGGCGCTTCCCGGCGGATGCCGCTCATGTCGTTGGCCCACTGCCACAACAGGAATGCCGCGACGGCACCCAGCAGCAGCCCGGCGCCCCACTTCACGTAACGCAGTGGCGACTTCTTCACCGGCAAAGGCTCGATTGGCAGTTGTGCAGTCATCACTCAGCCCTGCGTCGGTTTGCCGGTAACGAGACCGACCTGGGACAGTTCGAGCCGGCGCAGCAGATCCAGCACTTCGATGACTTTCTGGTACTGCACCGTGGCGTCGCCGCGCACGATCACCGGGAAGTCCGGGTTCTGCGCCTTCTCGATCCGCAGGCGCTCTTCCAGTTCAGGCAACGTGACCGGATAGGCGTCGAGGAACACCTGGCCGCCGTCGTTGACCGAAATCGCCTTGGTCTTGGCTTCGGACAACGACACCGCGGCGCTGGCCTTGGGCAGGTTGATCTGGATCCCGGAGACCTGCGCGGTGGCGGTGAGGATGAACATCACCAGCACCACCATCAGCACGTCCACCAGAGGCGTGATGTTGATGCTGTCCACTGCGGCATCTTCGTCATCGTCGTGGGAGGCATTTACGGACGCCATGTCAGTGCTCCTCAGGCCGGTACGGATTGGTTGGCGTGATGGCCGCGCTGATGCGCCGCTTCACTGGACTGGCCTTCGCCGTGCATCTCCGCCAGACGGGTGATGAACTCGTCGACGAACACGCGCATGTCGGCGCTGACTTCCTTGTTGCGGGTGATCAGGCGGTTGTAGCCAAACAGCGCCGGGATCGCGACGAACAGACCCATGGCCGTGGCCAGCAACGCGGCCGCCATGCCCGGCGCGATGGCGTTGATGTTGACGTCGCCGGCCATGGCGGTGCCGAGGAACACCACCATGATCCCCAGCACCGTGCCGAGCAGGCCGATGTACGGGCCGCCGGCGATGGCGTTGGACAGGGTCGAGAGTTTCGAGCTCAGTTGCTGGTTTTCACGGGTGCGCACGCCGTCCATCGAGCAGCGGATCGCTTCGATGGTTGCGGCGGAAACCGACGAGGTATCGGCGCCCTGCTCGCGGCGGGTGCGGATTTCTTTCACGGCCACCAGATACAGGCGCCACAGCGACGAGTGCTGCAATCGCTGGGCGAGTTGGGTGTCGTCGGCGAACATTTCCAGGCGAGTACCGACCTTGGCGAACTGCACGCGGAAGTCTTCGTTGGCGGCGGTGACACGGCTGAGGGTGCGGTTCTTGCGCAGCATGATGATCCACGACTGGAACATCATCAGCACCAGCACCGCGATGATCACCCAAGCGTCCACCGGCACCGCGTTGAGCAGGAAGCCGAGGCTGCCGAAACCGAAGCCGGACTGTTCTTCATCAACGCCGTAGGCTACCAGTTTCGATTCAGCGCCCTGGGAGGTGGCGTCAGCCAGCAACAGCGGCGCCGGACGGGCGACTTTCGACAGGCGCAGTTCATCGATGGCGCCCACGAACGGTTGGAAAGGACCTTCGTGCAGATCGGCGCCAATAGCCATGACCGAGTTGAACGCCGGCATTGCCTGAGCCAGTGCCGCACTTTCGCGACCGTTGATGTACAGCGTCACTTTTGCGCCTTCGGCGGTCAGTGCGACGTGCTGCCATTGGCCCGGATTCAGCGGCTGCGTGGCAACGGCGCGCTGGCCGTCGATGTCCACGAACGGCACGCCCTGATTTACCCCGACCAGCAGGCTGTTGGCGCCTTCGCGGCGGGCCAGGATCAGTTGCTCGCCGTTGGCCTGGTCCAGTCGCAGCCAGGCACTGAAGGTGAACGCGCTGCCAGCGTTGTGCTGCAACGACGGACTGGCCGGTAGCAGCAGCGGCTGGCCGCTGAACTGCAAGGCACGCCCGACTACGCCGTCAATCGCGGCGCCGGTCGCGCTCTGCGCGGTGTTGCCGTAAGCGGTGGTGTCTTTGGCCGGAGTACCGGTGGCGCCGTCGAAGTGATAGAGCGCGGTGTAATTCGGATCGAACGTCAGTTGGCCGTTGCCGGTCGCCGGGGCCTTCTGGTTGCCGTAGTACATCCAGATGTCCTGACGCTGACCGCCCTCGACATTCGGCACATCGACCCAGATCTGCGCCATGCCCATCAGCGCGTCGAAGCTTTCGATCTGATGGTTGAGCACGGTCTTGTCATCCGCGGCGACGAAGCGCAGGTCCGAGCCGTCCTCTTTCACGCCGTCGAAGGTGAAGTTGCCGGTGTGCAGGCGCACCAGCAGCGCGGTGCGGCCCAGGGCCTGATTGATCGCGGCGCCTTGCGGCGTGGTGTCGACGGCGATCTGTTTGCGGTAATGCCAGTCGTCCTGCCACCAGGCTTGAGCCGTGGCCGGGAGCACGAAGCCCAGGCAGATCAACAACGAAAGGAATAGGCGCTGCATGAAAAGTGCTCCTGTTAGAAAGTGGCCTGAAGGTTGAAGTGCAGGCGCGATTCCTGTTTCGAGGTGTTCGGCCCTTCGAGTAGCGGGTAGCCCCAGTCGAGGCTGCCGGACAGCCATTTGCTCAGGCTGGCGCGGGTGCCGAGGCCGACGCTGGCCAGGGCGTAATTGGCGTCCTGGTCCGGCAGTTCGTCGCGCAGATAGAGTTGCGCACCTTCGGCGAAGGCGTAGAAGCGCCAGTCCTGCATCCAGGTGCCGGCGTACTTGGCCAGTGACGGTGTGCGCAGTTCTTCGCTCAGCAGGAAGCCGTCATCGGCGGTGCGTTCGGCGGCCAGATAACCGCGCACCGAAGTCGCGCCGCCGGCGGAGAATTGCTCGTTGGAAACCAGCGGTCCCGATGCCAGCTGGAACGCGGCTTTGCTTGCGCTCTGCCAGTCGCTGTCGAAGGTCCAGGTGAAATTGGTATCGCCCTTGAGCACGGCGAAGCTCGGGTTGGCGCGGTAGCGTTTGTAGTCGAAGTCTTCGTCGGAACTGCCGTAGCCGAAGATGCTGCGAGTGGCCGCGACCAGGCTCAGGCCGAGGCCGAGCTGGCTCTTTTCGGTGTAGCGATAGCCGTTGTAGGCGAAGGTGAACGGCGCGTACTTGAGCGGCACCTTGTCGCTCTCACCGGACAGGGTCAGGCGCTCGTCGAAGTCCTTGAAGTCGATGCCGGCCGACAGCGAGTTCGACCAGTTGCCGCTGGACGGGATCGTGTAGATCGCCGCTACGCCGTAGGAATGGCCCTTGCCGAGCACGTTGCTGCCGCCGAGGGTGGCGACGTTGCTGTCGGACTGGTAACCGGAGAACTGCACGCTCCAGCGCTCGGTCAATGGCGCGGTGTACGAGCCGGACCAGACCTTGGCGTTGTCGGTCTCTTGCGGGGCGGTGAAGAACGTCAGGTTGACGCTGTGCCCCAACTGCCAAAGATTGTTGTAGCCGAGGCTGGTGACGGTGCGCAGTTTTTCGGTGTCGGCGCTGTAGTCGTTGTTCAGCCCGACGCTGGCGGTCCACGGGTTCTGGTCTTCGACCTGCAAGTCCACGTCCATGGTGCCGGGGCGCTGGCCTTCGCGCACCAGCGGCATCACCTGGCGGCCCGGGGTCTTGTTGAGTTGGGCCAGTTCGCCCTGGACCTTGGCGAAGTCCGGCACCTCGCCTTCCTTCAGCGCCGGGACGTTGTCGCGGATATCCAGCGGCGAATAGTGTTTGGCGCCAACCACACGCACCCGGCCGACCTTGGTTTCGCTGACTTGCAGGTAGACGATGCCGTCGGCCACCGCCTGCTCCGGCAGTTCGACGAACACCGATTGATAACCGCGCTCCTGATAGGCCTTTTGCAGGGCATCCCGCGCGCCTTCGATATCGCTCAAGGCTTTTTGCGGGCCGAGGAACGGGTACACCGCTTCTTCGATCGCCCGCGCATCGAGCACGGTGTTGCCGCGCACGAAGTATTCGTTGACGTCCACCAGACGCTGCGCCGCTGCGTTCTCGGCCTCTTCGGCGAACGCCGGCTGCGCGCCGGCCGTCACCAGCAGCCAGCCCCACAGCGCCAGCCGTGACGTGAAAATCTGCTCCACACTACCCCCTGAAATTCGCGATGACCTGTTGGCGCTTTTGCGCCTTGCGTGTGCGTCAATGACTGGCGTTGTTAATTGCTGACGTGCGAGGCCCCGGTGTGCTTGCCCAGCCAGGTGTGCAGCAGCGCGAAGTTCAGCGAGAACTCGGGCATTTGCAGCAGCGCGCCGCAGAACACTTCACCGATGATTTTCTGGATGAGCTGCACCGCACGCGGCTCGTTGAGCAGCGTGGCGATGTCGCGACTGAGGACGTTGAAGCTCCAGACTTTCTGGTTCAGGCCAAGGCCGACGAACCAGCGAAACAGCAGGTTGTAATTGAGCTGTTCGTAGAGCTGCTGCTCGCTGGGCACCGAATACAGCAGTTGCAGCAGCAGGATGTGCATGACCGTCTGCGGGGCGATCAGCATGCCGGGTTGGGCATTGAGGTCGTGCAGGAGATCGCGGTGGGCGTCGAGCAAGTCATCGATCTGCGGGCGCAGCAGCACCAGCGAATGCCCCGGCGGAATGTAGCTGGAGACCTCCTTCAAGGCGCCCTGCCAGTCATCCTGCGAGACGATCCAGACCCACGGCGCGCCGTAGCGATACACCGAAACCGGCTTCTTGCGCGCGGCTTCGACGATCTTCGACAGGCGTTGATCGAGTTCCTGCATGCCCACTTTCGAGTAGCGTTCCATAGTCCCCATTGCCTCACTCCCGGCGTCCCGCCTCGGCTTGTGAAAAGCGCCCCTCAGGGCCCCTCAAGCGCGTTACATAGGCATGACCGGACTGGCGATGTGCTACCGAACTTTTGTCATAAAAGCTTCATTACGGAAATTGCTGAAGGTTTTGCGTTGTGTTGAAGAAGTCAGCAGATCAGGTATACACCGGCCAGGTATCGACGATCTTGCCGCCACGCACCGCCAGCAAGTCGCCGAATTGCAGAAGGACGGCTTCGGTCTGGGTCGGGCGCAAGAACACCTGATCCTCCACCGTCAGCCCCACGGCATTCGAGCCATTGACCATCTCCTGATTCGAGCTACGGCCGTAAACACCATTGCTCTGCAATCCGGGCGGCGATTCGAATTCGGCCATCCAGTTGCCACCGTAGATGAAGAAGGTCTGGCGCTGGTTGGTGTCCCACCACGAAAACAGTTTCGACTTGTCATCCAGCGCCGGGATGTTCACCGCACCCGTGCTTTTCAACACCGGCGTGGCGATGTACGCGGCAGGTTCATGTTCGACCAGCGACGGCAGATCGTAATGAGTCGGCTTGAGCATCGCCGTCCCCACCGACACCTCACTGCTCAGGTGTTCGTTTTCATGCATGCGATAACTCGGGCTGCCGGCCGTATTCAGGCACAAGCCGTCATGCCACAGCGCCGGATATTGCTGCCGGGTGAAGTCGACGCAGCGCTGATAAATCACCATCACCTTGGCGAACAGTTCCTCGGGCGAACCGAGAATCCCCGGCACGCCCATGCCCACGAACGGGTCGTAGCCCATGAAGCCGGCGAACGCCAGATGCTGCGGGTTGGCGGCGATCAGCGCGAGCATCTGCCCGAGCACGTTCACGTCACTGACGCCGCCTCGATGCAGGCCGACGTCCAGCTCGATGTTGATCCGCATCCGCGTGCCAAATCCCTGGGCCAGTGCGAGGTATTGCTGCAAGCGTTCGGGGTTGTCGATCAGCCATTGCAGTTGTTTCGTCGGGTCGAAGGGGCCTTTGTGAGTCTGGTAGAAAATCTCGGCCGAGCGCACCGGCAGCGGTTTGCCGAGCAGAATGTCGGACTGCGGAAACGTCACCGCATCGTGATTGAGAAACGGCTGATGGAACGACATCAGCCGCTGCGTCCCCGCCCGTTGGCCGATGTAGCGGAGCAAGCCCGGCGATGGCAATGACTTCTCTACCAGCCGCAACTGCTTGCCCGCGCGTTTGACCGAGCGCATCACCACGTCGATGTTGTGATCCAGCCGATCCAGATCGATCAGCAACACCGGGCGCATCGGGCCTTTGGTCTTGAGTTCGTTGTTCAGCGCCCGAAAATAGTCACTGTAAGGCCCGCCGCGATCCCCCGGCCTTAACAACGCACCCACGCCCACCAGCAAAGCGCCAACACCCAAAGTTCCGAGCACGAAATTACGTCGATTGACCGCCATCAGCTCACCCCCAGAATCGACGACAGATGCCCGTTGAGAAACTTGCCGCTCGGGTCCACCGCCTGGCGTACCTGAATGAATTCCTGCCAGCGCGGATAGAGCGTTTGCAACGTACGGGCATTGAGCGTGTGCAATTTGCCCCAGTGCGGGCGGCCGTTGTACTTCCAGAAGATCGGCTCGACGGCGGCGAAGAAGTTGTGGTGGTCCATCTGGTAATGCTGGTGGACCGAGATCGAACAGCTGTCACGGCCTTCGAACATGCTCAGCGGAATGTCGTCGGCCTTGACGTAGCGGTACTCGATGGGAAACCAGGTGCGCAGGTCCTTGTCGCGAATCAGTTTGAGAATCTCCCGCAGGCAGGCCGGGCCGTGTTCGGCGGGCACCGAATATTCCATTTCGTTGAAACGCACGGTGCGCACGTTGGCGTAGATCTCGAACGAGTCGCCGACCCGGTCGTCGAAACTCGCCAGATGCCGCAGGCTGTTGAGCAGCGAACTGCGCAGGTTCGGGAAATCGCTGCCGTACTTGTCGATCTTCTCGATCAGGGTCACGAACTCGTTGCCGCCCTCCTCTTCGGGCGGAATCGGCAGCGTGGGCGGGTCGGTGGTTTCGTTGAGGGCAATCGACAAGGCGTAGTCGGAATGGGTGACGACGAGCATCTCCCAGTGCTGGTTTTCGCGGGTGTTCTTGTCCAGGTCTTCCAGCAGTTCTTCGGTTTTGGCGATCCACTGGCGCTCCCGCAGGCGATAGGCCGGACGGTTTTGCAGGCGGATTTTGGTGGCTACGCCCAACGCGCCGAGGGATACCCGGGCGGCGTTGAATACTTCGGGATGTCGCTGGCTGTCGCAATCCAGCACCTCGCCACGGGCGGTCACCAGTTGCATCCCGCAGACGTGGGCCGAGTAGGACTGGAAGGTTTTGCCGGTGCCATGGGTGGAGGTGGAAATGGCCCCGGCGAGGGTCTGGTAATCGATGTCGGCCATGTTCTGCAGGGCCTGGCCGACGTCCTTGAGCGGCGTGCCCATGCGTGACATCGGCGTGCCGGCAGCGAATTCGGCTTGCAGGGTTTTCGGGTCGTGATCGAGCAGACCGTTGAAGTAGCTCAGCGACAGCAACGTGCCGTCGGTGGGCACCAAAGCACTGAAGGAATGCGCCGAACCGACCGGGCGAATCTTGCCCGGTGCCTGCTGAATCACTGCGGTCAGTTCATCCAGATTTTTCGGTGCCACTCGCGCCGCCGGCAGGCAACTCTGCCCGCCCGACCAGTTGCGCCAGGGAATCAGCCGAGGTGCGCGCATCAACTGGCCCAGCGCCGGATTGCAGGCCAGCGCGCTGAACGCGCCGACGATGCTTGCCCGTTGCAATAACTGCCGGCGTGTCAGATCTATCGGCATGCCAGGATCCTTATTTTGGGAGCGGCTGATCGGCCATGAAGCCGATCAGCTGAAGGAATTGTTCTTCCGAGCACTCGACGCACTGGCCCATCGGCGGCATGCCGTTGTAGCCATTGATGGCGTGGTCGAGCAGCGTGTCGGCGCCCTGCTGGATGCGCGGTTCCCAGGCCTTGCGGTCGCCGGTCAGCGGCGCATTGGCGGCGGGGTTGGCGTGGCAGAGCTGGCAGCTGTTGGCGTAGATCTGCGCCAGCGCCGGGTCGGAGGGCATGGCACCAGGGGCGATGCCGGATGAGGTCGGGGGTTTGGCGTCTTCGCCGCAACCGGCCAGTGCAACGGCCAGCATCAGCAGCCAGGTGAATCGGGATGCCCGCATAAAGATCCTCGCGTGAGGTGCCGCTTATTGTTGTGATCCCACCTTAAGGCAGCAACGGCGGCGGGTTGAGGGCATTGCGGGACAGTGAGGGGGGCATCCGGGGCCAGTCGGGTTCCCTGAAGAATCGGGTATTCCTGAAAACCTGTGGGAGCCGCGGTGTCATCCCCTCTGCCCTGCGCCTTTGGGTGACATTCGCGTGACATTTGCGGGTTTAAATTTCGGCGCATTCAGGCGTATAACCGTTACAGACTTTTTCAATGACGCGGGGTAGCGACATGACCACAGCAAACATCCTTGGCAACCTGTTCCCTTCTGTCAGCGACATCCCGGAAAAATACCGCCTCGACGGTCAGGTCGAGCAACGCGAATACCTGGTCGATGGCCAGTTGCGCCGCTGGGACGGCCCGCTCGCCACCGTGCGCAGCCCGGTCTATCTGCACGGCGATAACGGCGACGAACAAGTGATCCTCGGCAGCACACCGCTGCTGGACGCCGACACCGCCCTCACCGCTTTGGATGCGGCCGTGCGCGCTTACGATCGAGGCCAGGGCCTGTGGCCAACCCTGCGCGTGGCCGAACGCATCCAACACGTCGAAGCTTTCCTCGGGCGCATGCGCCAGCAACGCGACGCCGTGGTGAAACTGCTGATGTGGGAGATCGGCAAGAACCTCAAGGACTCGGAAAAAGAGTTCGACCGCACCTGCGACTACATCGTCGACACCATCAATGCGCTGAAAGAACTCGACCGCCGCTCCAGCCGTTTCGAGCTGGAACAGGACACCCTCGGCCAGATCCGCCGCGTTCCGCTCGGGGTGGCGCTGTGCATGGGGCCTTACAACTATCCGCTGAACGAAACCTTCACCACGCTGATTCCGGCGCTGATCATGGGTAACACCGTGGTATTCAAACCGGCCAAGCTCGGCGTACTGCTGATCCGTCCTTTGCTTGAAGCCTTCCGCGACAGCTTCCCCACCGGCGTGATCAACGTCATCTACGGCAGCGGCCGCGAGACCGTCAGTGCGCTGATGGCCAGCGGCAAGATCGACATCTTCGCCTTCATCGGCACCAACAAGGCCGCCAGCGACCTGAAGAAACTGCACCCGAAACCACACCGCTTGCGCGCAGCATTGGGCCTGGATGCGAAGAACCCCGGCATCGTCCTGCCGGAAGTCGATCTGGACAATGCGGTCAGCGAAGCGGTCACCGGCTCGCTGTCGTTCAACGGCCAGCGCTGCACCGCGTTGAAGATTCTGTTCGTGCATGAAGATGTGGTGGACAGCTTCATCGAGAAATTCAACGCCAAACTGGCCAGCCTCAAACCGGGCATGCCGTGGGACAGCGGGGTTTCGCTGACGCCGCTGCCAGAGTCAGGCAAGGTCGATTATCTGCATGGGCTGGTGGCCGACGCGCAGAGCAAAGGCGCCCAGGTGGTCAATCCGAATGGTGGCGAGTCGCGGGAATCGTTCTTCTATCCGGCGGTGCTGTACCCGGTGACGCCGCAGATGCGCGTTTATCAGGAAGAGCAGTTCGGGCCGGTGGTGCCGATTGTGCCGTACCGTCACCTCGATACCGTGATCGACTACGTGCTGGAATCGGACTTCGGCCAGCAACTGAGCATCTTCGGCACCAACCCGGTGGCCGTCGGCCGACTGGTCGACACCTTCGCCAACCAGGTCGGGCGGATCAACCTCAACGCCCAGTGCCAGCGCGGCCCGGACACCTACCCGTTCAACGGTCGCAAGAACTCCGCCGAAGGCACGCTGTCGGTACACGATGCACTGCGGGTGTTTTCGATCCGCACCCTGGTGGCGACCAAGTTCCAGGAACCCAACAAGGATCTGATCAGCGAAATCATTCGCGGACGGGATTCGAACTTCATCGCCACCGACTACATCTTCTGAGGAGGAATCAGCGCTGAGCACTTTCAGCCCCCACCGCTGGCCGCCGCTGTTGCGGCGGATCCTGCGGCCGTTGCTCGACCCGTATCGACGTTATCGCCATGCTCGAACGATTCACGCGGTGCGGGTCGCGTTGGGGTTGCTGGCGACAATCCTGCTGACCACCGGCATCAATCTGCCCCACGGCGAATGGGCGTCGGTGACCATGCTGGTGGTGATTGGCGGCCTGCAGCACCACGGCAACATCGGCAAGAAAGCCGCCGAGCGTGCCACCGGCACCTTGATCGGTGCCGGCGTCGGTTTGTTGATCGTGGCGCAACAGGCGTGGCTGGGCATGCCGTGGCTGACCTATTTTGCGATGGCAGTGGTCTGCGGATTTTTCTCGTATCACGCCATCGGCAAGGGCGGCTACACCGCCCTGCTCTCGGCCATTACCGTGTTCATTGTCGCCGGGCATGGCGACAACCCGATCACCGACGGGCTGTGGCGCGGGGTCGATATCCTGATCGGTATCGCCCTGGCCCTGGCCTTTTCCTTCGCTCTGCCGCTGTACGCGGTGTACTCGTGGCGCTACAACCTGGCCGACGCGCTGCGTGACTGCGCCACGGTGTACGGGCGGATCATCGGCGGCCAACCGGTGACGGCCGACGAACACTTGAAGTTGATGAGCCGGCTGAACGCGGTGATGGTGCAACTGCGCTCGCTGATGCCGTCGGTGTCCAAGGAAGTCAAAGTCTCGATGACCGAACTGGACGCCATTCAGCGCAACCTGCGTATGTGCATCAGCACCCTGGAAATCCTCGGCAACATTCGCCCGGATGCCAACGACCCCGACGCCATGACGCACCTGCAAGCGGCGCTCAAGGCCGAGCACCGGCATATTCGCGTGCAATTGATCGGCATGGCCCGAGCGTTGAAAACTGGTGCGGCCCAGAGGCTGGGGCGCCCGGTGGAATTGCCGGACGCCAGCCTCGATACGCCTGTCTACAGCCCGCTGGATGGCTACCGTTTGTTGACCCGGCAACTGGCGGCCAACATCGGCGAAATGCGTCAGCGCCTGGCGAAGACCGCACCGCGCTGGAACATCTGAGGTTTACTGCGCGGCCAGGCGCCGCGCCTTCAATCCCCAACCCTGTTGCATGCCCGCAGCGGCCAATAGAATCGCCGCCACGCCAATCCATTGCAGGGTTTGCAGTTGATGACCGAAGGCAAACCAGTCAACGAAAATCGCCGCGATCGGGTAGATGAATGACAGCGCGCCGGTCAATGCGGTCGGCAGTTTCTGGATCGCGCCGTAGAGCAACACGTACATCAGACCGGTGTGGACGATGCCCAGTGTCACTAAACTGGCCCAGGCACTCGGTGCCTCGGGCATCGCTGAAAAATGGGCGAATGGCGCGAGCAACAGCACGCCGGTGCAGACCTGGATCAGCGCAATCAGATGCGGCGGCGTGCCGGTCAGGCGCTTGATGATCAACGCGGCGATGGCGTACAGAAACGCCGCCCCCAGCGCCAGCGCAATCCCCATCAGGTAATCATTGCCACCCTCGCCCTGCCCGCCGTGGGCACTGACGATGGCCAGCATTCCCATGAAAGAAATCGCCAGCCAGAACATCTTCTGCAGGGTGATCCTCTCGCCGAGAAACAGCGCCGCCAAACCCACCAGCATGAACGGCTGCACGTTGTACACCGCCGTGCCGATGGCAATCGAGGCCCTTGAGTAGGAGGCGAACAGCAGCACCCAGTTGCCGACGATTGCCACCCCGCTGAGCACCGCCAGCAAGAATGTGGTGCGGGTCAAGATGCCTGGGCGCAGAAAGCCGAACGCAGCGCAGATCAGCAACAAGGTCCCGGCGCCGAACACGCAGCGCCAGAACACCACGTCCATCACCGGTTGCCCGGACACCAGTACGAACCAGCCGATCGTCCCGGATATCAGCATGGCAGCGGTCATTTCGAATGAGCCGCGACGGATTGTTTTGTCCATCATCTATCTCCTTAATGTGTGGCAAAAGTATGCCAAGCGAGATCGGGGCCTCTCCAGCGGAAAAAGCAGGCTAAACTCGGTTTCTGCCTTTTTTATCAAGGGTAGTTTGTGCCATTCGCCTAATGCGGGAGTTTCTTGTATGACCGACGATATCGACCAGATCCTGATCGGAGCCCTGATGGAGGATTCGCGGCGCTCGCTCAAGGCCCTGGCGCAAATCAGCGGGTTGTCATCGCCGAGCGTGGCCGAGCGCCTGCGGCGGCTGGAGGAACGCGGTGTGCTCAAGGGTTACACCGTTGAAATTGACCCGAAATGCTTCGGCTACCAGTTGCAGGCCATCGTCCGAGTGCGGCCATTGCCGGGGCAATTGCAGGAAGTCGAGCGGCAGATTCTGTCGATTCCCGAGTTTACCGAGTGCGACAAGGTCACCGGCGAGGACTGCTTTATCGCCCGCCTGCATGTGCGTTCGATGGAGCAACTTGACACCTTGCTCGACCGGCTGAATACGCTGGCGGAAACCAATACGGCGATCGTCAAGAAGACCCCGGTAAAACGGCGGTTGCCGCCAATGGCCTGAGCGGCGTAGATTGATTTTTTCCGGCGAAGGATTGGCGGTATGAAAATTCAGGCAATGATGCTGGCTGTGTTGATGCTGGCCGGGTGCGGGACGGTGCAGACCGTGGCGTTCAGCGATAAGTTTTCCACCGACCAGTTGAAGGCTAAAAAATCCTACTGCGGCGCTGTACCGCGCATCTACAGTGGCGTGACGTACGACTTCTGCATGCTGCACGCCGAAAAGCCGGATGACGTCGATGCGTTCAACTACAAGAACGCGACACCGGGTCTGCTGGTCGATGCGGCCGTGTCGGGAGTGCTCGATACGTTGCTGCTGCCCTACACGATCTACAAGCAACAGGCTGATGGCAGCATCGAGATCAATTGATCGTCTGCTCTCTTTATCGCAGGCAACAAAAAACCCGCTTTCGCGGGTTTCTTGTTTGTAGCGGTAAAGCGATCAGTCGTCGCGGCTCATGATGCCGAAGATCTGCAACAGGCTGACGAACAGGTTGTAGATCGATACATACAGGCTGATGGTCGCCATGATGTAGTTGCGCTCGCCGCCGTGGATGATGGCGCTGGTCTGGAACAGGATGCAGACCGACGAGAACAGCACGAAACCTGCGCTGATCGCCAGTTGCAGGCCGCTGATCTGGAAGAACATGCTTGCCAGCGTCGCGCCCAGCAGGACGAAGAAACCGGCGGTGATGAAGCCACCGAGGAAGCTCATGTCCTTACGGGTGATCAGCACGTAGGCCGACAGACCACCGAACACCAGTGCAGTCATCGCAAACGCGGAGCTGACCACTTCAGCGCCGCCCTGCATGCCCAGGTAACGGTTGAGGATCGGGCCGAGGAGGAAACCCATGAAACCGGTCAGGGCAAACGCCGACACCAGGCCCCAGGCAGAGTCACGAAGCTTGTTGGTGAGGAAGAACAGCCCGTAAAAACCGATCAGTACCACGAAAATGTTCGGGTAGCCGACCCGCATCTGCTGGGCCACGAACGCCATCACACCGCTGAATGCGAGGGTGAGCGCCAGTAGACCGTAAGTGTTGCGCAGGACGCGGCTAACCTCTAGCTGCTCAGCCTGCACGCTGTTGTGAACTGCGTAATCCTGTTCGCGCATGGCGACACTCCTGTTGGTTTGAAACGTTCAGTCGCAAAGATCATAACAGACGCTCTGTAACAAGCCATGCACAGAGTTTGACAGTGTGTTTCATTCAGGTATTATGGCGCCCGCAACGCAACGGAGGTGTGGCCGAGTGGTTTAAGGCAACGGTCTTGAAAACCGTCGACTGTAACAGGTCCATGAGTTCGAATCCCATCGCCTCCGCCATCTTAAGTACGACAAAGCCCTGATTATTCAGGGCTTTGTCGTTTCTGACGTTCCAGAAATTCTGATGACATCAGGATGTTTTCCACAAACCGCAACTTTCACTCCCTTCTCCAGCGTCCTGCCGAACATAAAACACTCTTCATGTAATACGGGAATTCATCAAGATGACCCTGGCCTTGATGATGGCACCTGACTGATGGCTATCAGCCGAATGCTGCCCCCTGCGGACGACTGCCCTGGCCGAAACCATTTCATCTCCCACGACTGCCTTTGAACCGTAGCTGCTGCTCAATAATGGATAAGCGTGTCATCAAAAGGAACTAGCTCAGCACTGAAACGTCTGTTTGAATTACGGCATGATGCCGGCCAACAAAAAGGCCGATGGCGCAGCTGATAACAACACAAGAATGGAGTGCGCGATGAGCCAAACCGACCAACTTTTTTCCTATTGGTGGAATACATCAGGCCCTTGGGTAGAAGAACCCAACGTTCGCAGGAGTGGCACAAGCGGAGTGCAGCGAGTTATGCATAACGGCGCGACTGTTTATGTTAAGCGCCAGACGGGTCATTTGTTTCGCAGCCTGAGATATCCACTGGGGCGCCCCACCACCTTGCGCGAAGGCCGCGCGCTCACGAAGTTACTCCATCTTGGGGTCAACGCCCCTCAACCGGTTTACTACGGTGCGCAAAAAATCAAAGGGGTCTGGCACGGCATCTTGGTCACCAAGGACTTGAACGGTTTCCAGGATTTGGAATCTTGGTACAACGAAGGCGCAAAAAACCAATACACGCCCAAGCAACTGGACAATGTGCTCGAAATACTCGCTTCGTTAATGGCACGAATGCATCTCGGCCGCTGGCAACATGGCTGCATGCGCTCAAAACACATTTTTATCAAAGTTCGCAATTCGTCGAGCGATCCCGAGTTCGAGCTTGCGCTGCTCGATCTCGAGAAATCCCATGGGCGAATTAGCTCATTGCGGGCAGCTCGGCACGACATTTTGCAACTCAGGCGCCATTCCTATTGGAGCGAACCGGAGTGGCAACACTTTCTTCGTCATTATGAAAAGCACCTGGGTCGACCAGTGATCACTCAGGGCCGTTCTTGAGATCCCAACGAAGGCGGCAGGCGCTCACATCACATGAATGTCTGCATCGATCTGCCAGGTGAACCGGTGAATGCAGGGTGTGTGCCCGGCTCCGCCCAACTCATTGATGGCTCTACTCTACTGACTCAGCTACCATCCAGTTTTTCGAAAGCACAGGCCACGCCGGACCGAGATCGGAACGGCCGAGAGCGATTCGGCGCACATTGACGACCCGCGCGGCGCCGGGCGGTGAGGCTGGAAGCCATCTTTATATACGACAAAGCCCTGATTATTCAGGGCTTTGTCGTTTCCGCGATCAGGCCTCGATTTTCAGTACTGATGGCTACTCCGGTTTGACTGTTGCAGCCGGCGGCCTGGCGTCAGGACCGATTTTGAACCAGATCGAGTACATCGCGGGCAGGAACACCAGCGTCATGACGGTGCCGACGAGCGTACCGCCAATCAGGGTATAGGCCAGCGTCCCCCAAAATACCGAGTGCGTCAGGGGAATGAACGCCAGGATTGCCGCCAGGGCCGTCAACAGTACCGGTCGCGCACGTTGCACCGTGGCTTCGACGACAGCGTGAAACGGATCCAGCCCTTCTTGCGCGTTGTGATGAATCTGGCCGATCAGAATCAGCGTATTGCGCATCAGGATCCCCGACAGTGCAATCAACCCGACCAGCGCATTGATGCCAAACGGCTGATTGAAGATGAGCAGTGTCGGCACCACGCCTATCAAGCCTAACGGCGAGGTCAGGAACACCATGATCATCGCCGAGATCGAACGGACCTGCACAATGATGATGACCAGGGTCATGGCGATCATGATCGGCAACAACGGCAGGATCGCCTTGCCGGCCTTGCCGGATTCTTCGATCGCGCCCGCCTGCTCGATCCGGTAACCGGAAGGCAGCTTCTCGATGATCGGCTGCAGTTGCTTCAGCAGCGCATTGGAAACATCCGGTGGCTGCAAGTCCTCGGCAATGTCGCCGCGCACGGTGATGGTCGGGGTGCGATCACGCCGGCGCAGGATCGGATCCTCCATGCGCACATCGACCTCGCCGATCTGCGACAACGGGATTCGCTGTCCCGACGCACCGACCAAGGTGAAGCCTTCGATTTGCTGCGGATCGAGCCGGATATCGCCCGCTGCCCGCCCCATCACCTGTACCGAACGGATATCTTCACGCACCGCCGTAATCGGTACTCCGCTGAGCAGGAACTGCAATTGCTGTGCAACCGCAGTCGATGTCAGCCCCACTGCCTGTAGACGGTCCTGATCCAGGTTGAAATGCAACGACGGCGTCAGCGGCCCCCAATCAGTGTTCACGGTTCTCATCATCGGGCTGTCCTGCATCACGCTCCGCACCTGCTCGGCGATTACGCGCAACTTCGCCGGATCAGGCCCCATCACCCGGTAAGCCACTGGAAATGGCGAATAAGGACCAAACACAATCTGCGATGCCCTGAGGCGCGCCTCAGGGGCAAGCCCTTGAGCCACCGCGTCACGAAAACGCAACTTGAGGGTTTCTCGTGCCTCCTGACTGTCGGTCAGCACCACGATCTTGGCGAACGACGGATCGGGCAGTTCGGGCGCCATCGCCAGGAAGAAACGCGGTGCACCCTGGCCGATATAGGCCGTGACGATTTTTGCCTCCTCCTGCTGGCGCAACCAGGCTTCGACCTTGGCGGCCGTGGCGCTGGTCTGCTCGATGGAAGTGCCGTAGGGCATTTGCACTTCGATCATGACTTCAGGACGGTCAGAGGTCGGGAAGAACTGTTTCTTCACCAGGCCCATGCCCGCAGCGGCCACGAAGAACAGCGCAATGACCATGCCTGCGACCCACCATTTGCGTGCAATGACCCGGGTCAGAACCCGGCGAAAACGGTTGTATCGCGGCGTGTTGTAGATCGCCGCGTGTCCACCCTCCACAGCCTTGATGTCCGGCAAGAGTTTCACGCCCAGATAAGGGGTGAACGCCACTGCGACGACCCACGAGGCGATGAGGGCGATGCCCACGATCCAGAACATGTTGCTGGTGTATTCGCCGGCCGTGGACTGAGCAAAACCGTTCGGCAAAAAACCGATCGCCGTCACCAGGGTTCCGGACAGCATCGGCGCCGCCGTGTGGCTCCAGGCATAGGCAGACGCCTTGATGCGATCGTAGCCCTCCTCCATTTTCACGACCATCATCTCAATGGCAATGATCGCATCGTCGACCAGCAAACCAAGCGCCAGGATCAATGACCCGAGGGTAATACGGTCGAAATTCTTGCCGGTGGCGGCCATCACCACAAACACGATCGCCAGGGTCAAAGGTACGGCAGCGGCGACCACCACGCCGACACGCCAGCCCATGCTCAGAAAGCAGACGAGCATGACCACCAGCAGCGCGACGAAGAACTTGACCATGAACTCGCCGACAGCGGAGTCGATATTCACTGCCTGGTCGGTGACTTTCGAGAGGGTCATACCCAAGGGCATTTCCTCATTGATCCTGACGATCTCGGCATCCAGCGCCTTGCCCAGATCAAGACCGTTCCAGCCCTCGCGCATCACCACGCCGAGCAACAGCGCCTCTTCACCGTTATTGCGCACCATAAAGGTGGCCGGGTCTTCATAACCGCGTTCGACCGTCGCCACATCAGACAGCTTGAGTGTCCGCCCTTGCAGGACCACAGGGGTGTCGCGGATTTTCTGCAGTTTGTCGAACGCACCATCGAGACGCAGAAAAACCTGTGGCCCGCTGGTGTCGATTGATCCGGCCGGGGTCAGTGCGTTCTGGCTGTTCAGCGCGGCGAAGATGTCCTGCGGCGACAAGCCCAGGGTCGCCAACCGCTCATGGGAGAAAGAAACAAATATCCGTTCGGCTTGTTCGCCGATGATATTGACCTTCTTCACCCCCGGCACATGCAACAGGCGCTGGCGCATAGACTCCGCATCGCGGACCAGCAGACGCTGTGGCTCGCCCTTGGCTTTCAGGGCGAACAGCGCAAAGGTCACGTCCGAATATTCGTCGTTGACCATCGGCCCGATGACGCCCGCCGGCAACTTGATGGCTTCATCGTCAAGTTTTTTACGCGCCTGATAGAACTCTTCCTGCACTTGCGAAGGCGGCGTGCTATCGAGCAACGAGACCATCGTGAAAGCGAGCCCTGGCCGCGTATAGGTTTCCGAGCGGTCGTACCATTTGAGTTCTTGCAGGCGTTTTTCCAGTGGCTCCGCGACCTGATCCTGCATCTCCTGTGCGGTCGCCCCCGGCCATGCCGTGATGACGGTCAACTGCTTGACCGTAAATGGAGGGTCTTCGGCACGCCCCAACTGGAAGAACGCCAGGGTGCCGGCAACGGCAATCAGGAAAATCAGAAAGACCGTGATCGCCCGCTCGCGAACGGCGATGGCGGAAAGGTTGAATCGTCCTTCGCTCATGGACGACTCCCGGCAACGGTGGCCGCTTCAGGCACAGGCATTCTTACGGGTTCACCTTCGTGCAATAGATGAGCGCCCAGCGCCACAATCTGTTCGCCGACCCGGAGATCGCCAGCCACGCGCGCCAGATCATCGCTCAAACCCAGCACCTTAACCGGACGCCAGGTCACGGTTGGCGGTGTCCCGGCGATGACCCACACGCCAGGACCTTTACCGGCGTCGTAGAGTGCGGCTATGGGCACTTGCAACGACGCGGCAGGTGTCGAGCCCTCGGCGATTCTAAGGGTGACTGTCGAACCTATCGGCGCATTGGCCAGCGCGCCTTCCAGTACATAGCGGGCCTCGAATGTACGCGTCGTGTGGTCCGCCGAATCCGAAAGCAACCTCAGTTTCGCGGTCACAGCACCCGAGGCATCACCATAGAGCGTGGCTTGCGCGGTGGATCCTGCTGCGGGACGCAACGTCTCGGGCAAGTGCACGATGGCCTCGCGCTGCCCTGCCCGCGCCAGTCGAACCACCGGTTGTCCAGGGCTGACGACTTGTCCGGGTTCGGCGAGTATTTCCACCACAACGCCGTCGGCATCGGCGACCAGCACCGCATAACCGGAAGCGTTGCGGGCTACGTCCGCTTGCGCTTCAGCAGCGCTTAGTTGCGCCTTGGCGGTATCTGCGGCGGCTCTGATCTGATCGTAGGCCGATGCGGAAATGGCGCCCGCGCTGACCAGAGTGCGATAGCGGGCTTCGTCATCGGCTGTCTGCCTGGCCCGGGCCCGGGCGGCGGTGACCGACTCCTGTTGCGCGCGCGCCTGCAACCCCAAGTCGATGGGATCAAGCCGCATCAGCGGCTGACCGCGTTTGACGGTCTGCCCCGTGTCCACCAGACGTTCGAGCAGCTTGCCCGATACGCGAAAGCCCAGGTCGCTCTGAATGCGCGCCGTCACCACCCCCGTAAAAGATCGGGAACCGTCGGCCGCTGACTGAACGGCGGTGGCCCGGACCAAAGGCGCTTGAGTACGCGGATCGACTACGGAGGAAGAATCACCGCACGCCACCAGAGCGAGTGGCAACAGACATGCGGCAATGGGGAAAGATCGGAGCCGGCGCATAGGTTCCCTTACTAAAATAGGATGATCATCATATTCTCATACCTGTGACCATTACCGTCAATAGTCACTTCATGTATGCCCTTCCGAGCTTTACCAATCAGAAAACCCTCTACCCACCTCTGAAAACTGCCAAACTTCACGAGCGTCGCTAATTGACAGATTGTGACCAAAACATATTATGGTCACAAACAGCCCGCCAAGGAACTCACATGCCCCCCCTCCGCCCGATTGCTCTTTTGGTTACCGCCGGCTTGATGTCAGGTTGCGCGGTAGGCCCGGATTACCATCGTCCGGACGCCCCGATTTCGGACCATTACGTCGGCCAGTCCGCTGTCGAACCGCGGTCCGAATCGACGCCGGATAATCTTGTCGCCTGGTGGAAAAACTTTAATGATCCACTGCTGACCGACTTCATCAACCAGGCGCTGCAGCAGAATCTGGACCTGGCGCAGGCGTCAGCGCGCGTCACCCAGGCCAGGGCCGGCCTGGGCGCCGCAAATGCAGCACTGCTGCCCTCGGCGAGCATCAACGCACAGGCTGCACGCGCTTATCAGTCCGTCGAGACACCACTGGGCCAAGTCTTGAATTCAACACCCGGCTATGACCGTTACGGCAATGCCTACGAGGCCAATCTCGAGGCGGGCTGGGAAGTCGATGTCTTCGGCGGACTGCGCCGCGGACGCGAGGCGGCACTGGCCGAGTACCAGTCCTCGGCAGCGGGTTTCACGGCGACGAGGTTGGCGATCGCTGCGCAAACGGCCGATATCTACATCACCCTGCGCGGATTACAGGCGCGGCTGGACATCGCCAACCGGCAAGTCGACACCCGGCGCGCATTGCTGGAGAAGGTTCAGTTGCTTTACGGCAAAGGGCTGGCCGCGGAGTATCAGGTGCGCCAGGCCGAGGGTGAATTGTCGCAAGTCCAGGCGAGCGTTCCGGTACTGCAAAGCGGTCTGGAGGCGGCCATGAATGCGATGGACGTGCTGCTCGGCACGCCTCCCGGCACCCACCGCACGCAACTGGCACCTGAGGGCGAAATTCCCGATGTGCCGTCGCTGACTGCGCTGGGCACACCGGCAGATCTGCTGCGGCGCAGACCGGATCTGATCGTGGCCGAACGCCGCCTTGCGGCCTCCAACGCGCGTATCGGCGAAGCGATTGCCGAGTACTACCCGAAATTTTCCCTCAGCGCCTTGCTCGGCAGCGCGACTGCCGTCTCCGGCGGCAATCTTTTCACCAGCGGCGCGAGCCAGTCGAGCGCTGTCCTGGGTCTGCGCTGGAGGCTATTCGACTTCGGACGCATCAACGCCCGGATCGATCAGGCCAAAGGCCAGGAATCTGAAGCATTGGCCGCCTATCGCCAGTCGGTACTGCGCGCCACCGAAGATGTCGAGAACGCGCTGTCCTCACTGGTGAATCGGCAAACTCAGACCACCACCCTTACCGGCGGCGAAGCGGCGCTGACTCAAGCTCGCCGGTCCTCGTTCACCGCCTATGAAAAAGGCACCGCCAGCCTGATCGATGTCCTGCACGCCGACGAAACACTGTTGCAGGCCTCCGACGCCAGAGCGCAAGCGCGGACCGAATCGGCCCGTGCGGCGGTGGCGGTATTCAAGTCGCTCGGTGGAGGATGGCAACCCGTTGAGCCGGGTTCTGTAGCGGCGCGCTGAGCAGCAACCTCAGATCGCTTCAAGAGTCAGGAGACTCGCGCACTCCCGACCCGCATTTGGCTTGATAGCGCTCAACTAGAAGCGATAACTGACCGACGTACCGAACCCACTGGCACTGTTCTTGTACCTGGCACGGTAGGCCCCCCTCGATGCCGAGGTGTCGTTGACCTCGACGCTTTCCTCCCAAAGATAGGAATACGCGAGATCGATCGTGACATTGTCCACGGGTGTCCAGCCGGCGCCGAAGCTGACAACCTTACGGTCGCCCGTCGGAATGCGCGGCCCCCGATTGGTGTTGTTGGCGGGTGACTGATCGACCGAAAACCCGCCACGCAGCACCCATTGGTTATTCAATCGATAGGCCGCACCGATCGCGTGAGCCCAGGTGTCATGCCAGTTCTGCTCTTCGCTGATCGTCCCCAATTGGCCGCTCAGCAACGGCGGCAAGCCGCTGTTCTCAATGGTCAGTTCCTTGAAGCGGCTCCAGCGTGTCCAGGTGCTGCCCACATAGAGCGTCCAGTCGTCGTTGAATTGATGCGTCAGCGAAAAGTCCACCGACTCCGGCGTGTCCACATCCAGCGATGCGTCATAGCTACGGCCGCTGACGCCCAGCACGCTAAAGATGCCATCGGTGACCTTGGTTTTGGCGTCCAGGTGATAACTGACTTTGGAGTGATACGTCAGGCCCAGGCGGGTCTCATCGGTCGCCTGCACCAGCACGCCAGCATTGAAGCCCAGTGCGGTGTCATCGCCGGTGCTTTTGAGTTTGCCGTCGTTGCGCCCGGGGCTGAGTGGGTTGGGCACCATACCCGATATCTCTCCGCCGATACGATTGATGGTCGGCCCGAATCCGATCGACACCTTTTCGTTAAAGGCGTAGCTGATGGTCGGCTGAAAGGTCAGCGTGGTGACTTCACTCTTGTTGGCGTAATAGCGGCCGGCAAAACCACTGCCGTAGTCGGTGATCAGCCCGAAAGGCACATAAAACCCGACGCCGAATGCCCAATGCTCATCGATCGGTTTCACGTAATACCCCATCGGTACCGTGGTGGCGGGCACCATGTCGCCGTCTTCCTTCCCCCCAAACGTACTGCGTGTCTGGCTGATGTCCGATTTGGCGAACAGCGTCGCCGCCCCAACGCTCACCTGCTCTCGTTTAAGCCGCGCCATGCCTGCCGGGTTGCCGTAGATCGTACTGGCGTCTTCGGCGGATGAGGATCGCCCGGCAAACCCGGACCCCATCCCGCTGATGCTTTGTTCGTTGAGGGCAAAACCACCGGCCAACACATTGGAGGACACCAGCGCGACCGCCAGGCCGACGGGATTCTTGAGCATTATTTTTTTCATTATCTGGACTCTATGGGATCACTGAAAAACAACATCGAGAACGACAGCGAAGCCATACTATCCAAGTGACCATTTCAGTCAATGGTCACATTGAGCAAAAATCAAAGCCGTACCGGCACGCATGTGCCGGTAACAGGAAACCTGGTTGGGGGATGTCGCGCTCTGGCTCAGCTCACCTGAACAGGTGATCGGGGTTGGGTCAGGGCATCAGGCTACGCAGAATGAGGTTGGAGGTCAGCGTGGGCGCAACCTCGATAAAATCCAGATTGTGCTGCAGCAGCAACGGGTTTACGAAGGGGCGCAAGGCCAGATGAATCGCCTCGACGGTCTCGTCCAGCGGGGTCTTGCGCTCGAACTCTCCGAGCTCTCGCCCTTCACGCACGATGTCGAAGATAAAACGCTTGATCTGCTCCTCGTACATTTGGGCGCTGGGCCAGCGCTCCGCCGCGGAAAATGCCGCAATGTCGTAGAGCTTGCGGTCATTGAAGAACAGGTCCACCCCCGTTGCTATCACGGTTTTCACCAGTCGGCGGAAACGCTCGGTCGGCGAAATCCCCTCTGCGTTGACAGCCTGCTCTACCGCGGAAACGATTTGGCCCAGACAATTCGAGCAGATCGCTTCGCCGATCGCCTGTTTGGAATCAAAGAACTTATAGATGTACGCCTTGGAAAAACCGATGGCCCTGGCCAGATCGGACACCGTGGTTTTGCCATAGCCGTATTGGCTGAAGTGTTCATTGGCTGCCGCGACAATCTGATCACGAATGTCGTGATCGACTGGGCCACGTGGGCCGGGCGAAGATAGGGATGGCTGATTCATGGGCGTAGCTTACTCACCCTGTCGAGGACTTACAAATCGTGACCAACAGAGGACATGGTCACGAAAAGCCGGCTGATCGGCTGATAACAGGCTGACGTTCAAGTCATCGCGAAGGGCGGATCGGCCCTTCTACGGCGTTTCCACTTGATCGACCGGCAGCACCGGTAATGAAGCAAACATTTCAGCGTGGCAAACCTCAAGAATTTCGTCCGCCAATGCCGAATCATCCGGGCAAGCGCGTGACAGGACAATCGCGCCGACCGCCCGCGACAGCAGGTCGATCATTTTCTTTCTCCCCTCGCCCTCTGCGGCATCCGTGCCCACAGGATATTTTTCCGCCAGGGTTTGCAGGATCTGTTCAATGCCTGCGGCAAACGTTGCCTTCACATCGTCCGACTGACGCGCCGCGTCGCCACACAGTGCGGCCATCGTGCAACCGCTGCCGCGTCCGTCGCGATGTTCTCGGTTCACGTAGACGTTGATGAAACCGGGCACGTCGAGCGCCTGGGCGCCGGTCAACGATTTGCCAAGACTGCAGGCCGAGGCTTCGGCCATCAGGTCGGCCTTCGAGCCGAAGTGCTTGTAGAAGCCTCCATGGGTGAAACCGGCAGCCGCCATGAGATCGGCCACACCGACGCCATCAAAGCCACGCTCACGGAACAGCTCTGAGGCCGTTTCAACGATGTGTTCTCGATTGGCCTGCGCCTGGGCCTTGGTGACTCTCACGTGCAATACCTCGTGTTTAGCGGGAATTCCTGCGTCCGATGATACATAGATGTTGGCCATAATCAAAACAGTTGACAGTTTAGATTTCGATCATCATCCTAATTTCACACCCCCCACCGATCTCCATCAACGGGCACGGAAGAATCATCTGATGACCAAACAGACTCTGTTCACCCCTTACACCCTGGGCAGTCTCACGCTGTCGAACCGCGTCGTTCTTGCACCGCTGACACGCAACCGCGCAGGCCAGGGCTTTGTTCCCAGCGAATACGCGGCCGCCTATTACAGCCAACGCGCCAGCGCCGGTCTGCTGATCAGTGAAGCGACGCAGATTTCCCAACAGGGTCAGGGTTATCAGGACACCCCCGGGATCTATACACAGGCGCAGATAGACGGTTGGCGCACAGTCACCGATGCCGTCCACGCCAAGGGTGGAAAAATCTTCCTGCAGCTGTGGCATGTCGGCCGCGTCTCACACGTTGACCTGCAAGAAAACGGCGCCGCACCGGTGGCCCCTTCTGCGCTGCGTGCCGCGACCAAAGTGTTCGTCAACAACCGCTTTGAAGACGTCTCCGAACCCCGCGCCCTGGAAACCAGCGAACTGCCGGGGATCGTCTCCGATTTCCGCCAGGCTGCGGCCAACGCAGTCGCCGCCGGGTTCGATGGCGTGGAAATTCACGGTGCAAACGGCTATTTGCTGGATCAATTCCTCAAGGACAACGCCAATCTGCGCACCGACGCTTACGGCGGTTCGATTGAAAACCGTGCGCGTCTGTTGCTCGAAGTGACGGCGGCGGTCGTCAATGAGATCGGCGCAGATCGCACCGGTGTGCGCCTGTCTCCCGTGTCGCCGGCCAACGGCGTGGCCAGCAGCGATCCGCAGGCGCAATTCAATTACGTCGTCGAGCAACTCGACGCCCTCGGCGTGGTTTACCTGCACGTGGTCGAAGGCGCGACCGGCGGCCCGCGCGACGTGGCGCCCTTCGATTTCGGCGCCCTGCGCCAGCGCTTCAAAAACACCTATATCGCCAACAACGGCTATGACCTGGACCTGGCGACTGCGCGGCTGGCCGAAGACCAGGCCGACCTGATCGCCTTCGGCCGCCCGTTCATTGCCAACCCGGATCTGGTGGAGCGCCTCAAGCAGGGTGCGCCGCTGTCCGCGTTCAATCCCGCCACCCTCTACGGCGGCGGCGCGGCGGGCTACATCGACTACCCGACGCTGGCTGAATCGAGCGTCAGCGCAAGCTGAGCGCGTTCCGTTTCTCACCTCCTGAAAGAGAGATACCCCATGAGCACTCGCCCTACTGTTCTCATCACTGGCGCCTCTACCGGCATTGGCGCCGTCTATGCCGAACGCTTCGCCAAACGTGGTCACGATCTGGTACTGGTCGCCCGCGATCAGGCTCGCCTGGACGCACTGGCAGCGCGCCTGCGCAGCGAGCACGACGTCGCCGTCGATGTTATCCCGGCGGACCTGACCCAACTCGCCGATCTGACCACCGTTGAAAGCCGCCTGCGCGACGACGCCCGCATCGGCATTCTCGTCAATAACGCCGGCGCTGCGCTGTCCGGCCACTTTGTCGATCAAAGCACCGACAGCGTTGCGCAACTGGTTGCCCTCAACACCACGGCGCTGGTGCGGCTCGCCAGCGCCATCGCCCCACGTCTGGCTAAGGCCGGCGACGGCGCAATCATCAACATCGGTTCGGTGGTAGGCCTGGCGCCGGAGTTCGGCATGAGCGTCTACGGTGCGACCAAGGCCTTCGTGCTGTTCCTGTCCCAGGGCCTGAGCCTGGAACTCTCGCCTCAGGGCGTCTACGTGCAGGCCGTGTTGCCCGCCGCCACCCGCACGGAAATCTGGGATCGCTCCGGCGTCGACATCAATACCCTGAGCGAAATCATGGAAGTGGGTGATCTGGTGGATGCCGCACTGGTCGGTTTCGATCGTCGCGAACCTGTGACCATCCCGCCGCTGCACGAAGCCGAGCGCTGGGATGACCTGCAGAGCGCACGCCAGGGCCTGCTGGGGCAAATCCGCCAGTCTGCGGTTGCCCAACGCTACCAGACGCCACAGTGATTTTTTGCTAGCGAGCATTCGCGGCAGATTCGATGCAGGCACAGGGCATTGCATCGAATCCTGCTGGCTTGCCGGAGTGACAATGAGTTCAATACAGACAAATTCCCGCCCGGGTTCGCCGACGTCATTCATCGACGCGGCGAACCAGTCGATCACGGTCAACGGCATTCCCTTCGCCTACCGCGACACCGGGCCCGCAACCGGCGTGCCCCTCGTGCTGTTCAATCATTGGGGCGCGGTGCTGGACAACTTCGACCCCGCAATCATCGATGGCCTGGCGCAAACCAGACGCGTCATCACCACCGACTATCGCGGCATCGGCAACTCGGGTGGAACCGCGCCACTGACGGTGGGTGAAATGGCCGACGATGCCATCCAGCTGATCAGGGCGCTGGGGCTGAAAACCGTGGATGTGCTCGGATTTTCCCTCGGAGGTTTCGTCGCTCAGGACATTGCCCTCAAGGCGCCTGACTTGGTACGCCGGTTGATTCTGACCGGTACTGGACCGGCGGGCGGCACCGGCATCGACAAGGTCGGCACAGTGTCATGGCCATTGATCCTCAAAGGCTTGCTGACCCTGCGCGATCCCAAGTTCTACCTCTTCTTCACCTCGTCGGCCAATGGGCGACGATCTGCCTCGCAGTATTTGAGACGCCTCAAGGCACGCAAGAACAATCGCGACAAGGGCCCGACGCCACGCGCCTTCCTGCGGCAATTGAAAGCCATCACGGCGTGGGGCAAACAACCGCGGCAAGCGCTCGGACGCTTGCGCACACCGACACTGGTCGTCAACGGCGACAACGACATCATGGTGCCCAGCGTTAACTCGTTTGAACTGGCCAGGCTTATCCCCGACGCACAGTTGGTGATTTATGAGGATGCCGGGCACGGCGGGATTTTCCAGCATCACGCCGACTTTGTGGCCAAGGCGCAGGCGTTTCTCGATGCTTGATCACATCACGCAGCGACACCGCAACCCACCGACTACCCTCCGTACAACCAGCAAGAGCCGCACCACGATGAAAGCATTTCTGATTGATGGCTATGGCAAGAACCCCGGACGCATTGGCGAAGCGCCCGCCCCCGCAGTCGGTGCCCACGACGTGTTGATCGAGGTCCATGCGAGCAGTGTCAACGTGCTGGATTCGAAGATCAGCAAAGGCGAGTTCAAGCTGATCCTGCCCTACGCCTTTCCGTTGATATTGGGCAATGACCTGGCGGGTGTCGTGGTTGAAGTCGGCACGCAGGTGACACGCTTCAAACCGGGAGACGCGGTATACGCTCGCCCGCCCGAAGCGCGGATCGGGACGTTCGCCCAATTGATCGCCGTGAACGAAAACGCGGTCGCCCTGAAACCCGCCAATACCGACATGGTACAAGCCGCGTCCTTGCCCCTTGTTGCACTGACTGCCTGGCAAGTACTGGTTGAAACCGCCCGGCTGCAAAAGGGCCAGAAAGTGCTGATTCACGCAGGCTCAGGCGGCGTCGGCACCGTTGCCATTCAGCTTGCCAAACACCTCGGTGCGTTTGTCGCCACAACCACCAGTACCGCCAATATCGAATGGGTCAAGGCGCTGGGGGCCGATCTGGTGATCGACTACACACAGCAGGACTTCGCAAGTGTCCTGCATGACTACGACGTGGTGCTGAACAGCCTCGGCGCCGACGTGCTGGAGAAGTCACTCAAGGTCCTGAAGCCCGGCGGCCAACTCATTTCCATCTCGGGCCCACCCACTGTGCAGTTCGCGAGGGAGCAAGGATTGTCCTGGCCATTGCAGCAAGTCATGCGCCTGCTGAGCCTTGGCATTCGTCGCAAAGCGCGCAAGCAGGACGTCAGCTATGCGTTCGTGTTCATGCGGGCCAATGGCGCTCAACTGCAACAAATCACCGCGCTCGTGGAGGACGGGATCATCAAACCAGTGGTTGATCGCTCCTTCCCCTTTGAATCAACGGCCGAGGCATTGAAGTACGTCGAGCGGGGACGCGCCAAAGGCAAGGTTGTTGTTTCGCTCAAATGACCACGTCGCCTGCTCATGAATCGACCGAAGAAACTGCACAGTTTTTACTACTTGAGCGGTCATCAGCCGAAGTGATTTCGCCAGAGGTGCAGGAGCAGCAAACGCTTCAACCGGATGTTGCGCGGGTTGAACCGCCCGTTATCGTTTGGCGCAGTTTGATGCTTGAGCCATAAGGAAGGTTGCAGGTGATCTCGTCAGGCTGTCGCGTTCGGCTCGACAAGATGAATTTGCGTGGCATTGCGCCCGGCCAGCCAGGCCAGCACGGAAGCAGCGACCAGGACAGCGGCGCTAAGCTCGAAGGTGGCTTTGTAACCGCTCAGATCAAAGGCCAGGCCGCCAACGATTGCGCCGCCGGCGATCGCCAGTTGGACGATGGCCACCAGCAAGCCGCCTCCGGCTTCCGCATCATCCGGGAGCGTCTGCGCCAGCCACGTCCACCAGCCAACCGGCGCAGCTGTGGCAACCAGCCCCCAGAGTCCGAGCAGCACGGCGGTCAGCAGCGGTGATTTGCCGAAGCTGACCAACGCCAGCGCGATCACCGCCATGATCAGCGGAATGGCGGTCAACGTGCGATAGAGGCCACGCCCCATAAACCGTTCGATCAGAAAGGTGCCGATAAAACCTGCCAGCCCCAGGCCCAGTAGCATCAAAGACAATGTTGAAACACTGACACCGGTGACCCCTTCGAGAAATGGCCGCAGGTAAGTGAACAGCATGAACTGGCCCATGAAAAAGACGCTGACGGCGACCATGCCCAAAGCCACTGGCAATTGCCTCATCAACCGCAGAACGTTGCCGCTACCGGCCTGGCGCTCGGCCTTGAAAGACGGAAGGCTGATCAGCAGCCACACGGCGGCAAGCGCTGCGACTGGAACCACACAGAAGAATGCGCCGCGCCAGCCGATCAACGAGCCAAGGAAGCTGCCGGCCGGAGCGGCGATGACCGTGGCCAAAGCGTTGCCGCCATTGACGATGGCCAGCGCACGGGAAACCTGTTCAGGCTTCACCAGGCGCATGGCAGTCGCCGCCGATAGCGACCAGAAACCACCAATCGCAATCCCGATCAACGCACGTCCGAACATGAACGACGGGTAGCCCGGGGCGAGTGCGACGACCGTTCCGGAGACGATCATCAACAAGGTCAGGCAAAGCAGAAGCTTCTTGCGTTCGACGCGAGCGGCGACCGAGGCGATCAACAAACTGGTGATCAAGGCAAAGGCACCGGACACGGAAATACCCTGCCCGGCCTGACCTTCGGTGATGTGCAGGTCTGCCGCAATCGGCGTCAGCAGGCTGACGGGCATGAACTCGGAAGCGACCAGAGCGAATGCGGCCAGCGACATCGCCAGCACGGCGCTCCAGCCGCCTGTTCTTTTAGAAGGATCTGTAGAAGGAAACGTCATGAAAACTACCTGTGGTGCGAAAAAACGTAGGGGTGTGATGCGCAGGGGCAAACAGTTTGTCGCCCGTCCGGGCACTGTCCCTGTAACAGATAGACACATTCTCCCGGTCAGTCCGGTGCTTCCCTAGCGCATTCCTCTTGAATGCTTGCCTGATCCTCTGGCGATGCAGGGAGATGGATAGGAAACGTCTCGCGCGCGCATTAGAGTTCGGTCAAAGGAGTGAGCCCACATGATCCCGACCCCTCTGCCCCAGGAATCACCTTTGGCACGGCACATCGACCCGCACGTGCGCGCACCGGGCGACTTCGCCACGTCGATACCCGGTCTGTCTCTGTTTCGTCGCGACCAACCGGCACCACCCGTTGTGTGCATGATCGAGCCCAGCCTGATTCTTGTGGGCCGCGGCGAAAAGCGCTTGTGGGTCGGCGGTGAGGGTTACAGCTATGACCCTTCGCGGTTTCTGGTCACTTCACTGGATCTGCCCGCCAACTCCGAAGTGATGCTCGCCAGTCCTGAACAGCCCTGTGTCGGCCTCGTGCTGAAGCTGGATGTCAGCATGCTTGCCGAGGTCATTACCAAGAGCGGCTTGCCCTCGAAACGCCAGCCATCAACGGGTACGGGCGCTGCGATTGGCAGCCTGTCGTCAGCGCTGGAAGACGCGCTCGATCGCCTGCTGGCCCTGCTCGATGAACCCGAGGCGATCCCGGTCCTGGCGCCGCTGATTCTGCGGGAAATCCACTACCGGTTGCTGCACACCGACCAAGGCCCACGGCTGCGGCAGATCACTGCCGTCGACGGTCAGGGTTATCGCATCGCCAAGGCCATCGACTGGCTCAAGGTCAACTACACCGATGCTCTGCGCATCGATGATCTGGCCGCGCGGGTACAGATGAGCGCGCCGACTTTTCACCATCATTTCCGCCAGCTCACCGGCATGAGTCCGCTGCAATACCAGAAATGGCTGCGGCTCAACGAAGCCCGGCGGCTGATGTTGGTCGAGCGCCTGGACGTGTCGCGGGCGGCGTTTGCGGTCGGCTATGAAAGCCCTTCGCAATTCAGCCGCGAATATGGCCGGCTGTTCGGCACCGCACCGAGCCGCGACATGGCCCTTTTGCGCGGGCAGCCCTTCGAGGCAGCCGCGCTCGGCACAGTCGCGAATTGAACCAAAACCGGTGATGCGCCCCGCCGCGTGTCACCGCTCATAACAATGCACGTCAACCGATGATCAAGCGGGTGAACCATGGAACTACGAATCAACCAGAAGACCTATCAGGTCGATGCCGACGCCGATACGCCCTTGCTGTGGGTGATCCGCGATGATCTGGGCATGACCGGCACCAAGTACGGCTGCGGACTGGCGCAATGCGGCGCCTGCTCGGTGCTGGTGGACGGCAATGTGGTGCGTTCCTGCGTCACGCCGGTAGCCGGTGTGGTTGGCCGGGAGGTCACCACGATTGAGGCCATCGAAGCCGATGAAGTGGGCAAACGGGTGGTCTCGACCTGGGTCGATCTGCAAGTCGCCCAGTGTGGTTACTGCCAGTCCGGGCAGGTGATGGCTGCCACCGCGCTGCTCAAGCAGAACCCCAAACCGAGTGATGCGCAGATCGAGGCGGCGATGGTCAACCTGTGCCGCTGCGGTACCTACAACGCCATTCATGCCGCCGTGCATGAACTTGCCGGCAAGGGGGACGCGTGATGAACGTTCGTATCGACCCTTCACAACACGCTTCAGTACTGGATCTGCAGGAACCGATCAATGTGTCGCGCAGACGTTTTCTGACCGGTACCGCCGTCGGCGCACTGGTGCTCGGCTTCGGTCTGCCGCTCGGTGCGACACGGGTACAAGCGGCAGCGACTGCCGAGCGCGGCACCCAAGTCCCGGCGTTTCTCGAGATCCGTCCGGACAACCGCGTGCGTCTGCTCTGCCCGTTCATGGAAGGCGGACAAGGCACATTCACTGCGATGGCGCAGATCGTCGGTGAAGAATTGGATGCCGACCCGGCGACCTTCCTGGTCGAAGCCGCGCCGCCCGGCGAAGCCTATGTGGTGATGGAAAACGGCCTGCGCATCACCGGCGGCAGCATGTCGGTGCGCATGAGTTACCCGGTCATGCGTCGCCTCGGCGCCCTCGCCCGCGCCATGCTGTTGCAGGCCGGCGCGCAGCAACTGGGCGTGCCGGTGAGCGAGTTGAGCACCGAGCCGGGCAAGGTCGTGCATGCCACGTCCGGGCGTTCGTTGGCCTACGGTGAACTGGCCGAGCGCGCAATGGATCTGCCGGTTCCCGATCCGGCCTCTGTAAAGCTGCGCGATCCGAGTCAGTTCCGCTGGATCGGCAAACCGGTGAAGCGCCTCGATGCCTACGACAAATCCACGGGCAAGGCGCTGTACAGCATCGATCTGAAGGTCGACGACATGCTGCATGCCGCCGTTCAACATGCCCCGCGCCTGGGGATGACCGTGGGCAACCTGCGCAACGAAGATCAGGTCAAGGCGATGAAAGGCGTGCATTCCGTGCACCGTCTGCCGGGCGCCGTAGCGGTGGTCGCCGAGCGCTGGTGGCACGCCAAACGTGCCGTCGAGGCGATTCAGGTCGACTGGCAAGAGCCGACGGCCGACAGCCAAGTGCGGCCGATGCCCGCTGACTTTTCCAGCGATGCCTGGTTCAAGCGCCTCGCTGAAGATAAAAGCCCCGCCAGAGATGATGAACACGAAGGCGATGTGGCTTCGATTCTCGAGGAGACCAAGACCCGGATCGACGCCACTTACCACAACCAATACCTGAACCACGGACAGCTGGAGCCGCCTTCAGCACTGGCCCGATTCAATCCGGATGGTTCGCTTGAGGTCTGGCTGCCGAATCAGGCGCCGGACATGTTCCGCGCCGACATCGCCAAGCGCACCGGGCTCGATCCGTCACGCATCACCTTGCATTCGCCGCTGTTGGGCGGGTTCTTCGGTCGGCATTTCCTCTACGACTCGGCCAGTCCCTACCCTCAGGCCATCGCGCTGGCCAAAGCAGTTGGCCACCCGGTCAAACTGATCTGGAGTCGCGAAGAAGAGTTCCTGCGTGACGTGCTTCGCCCGGTTGCCGCCGTGAATTTCCGTGCCGCACTGGACAGCGACGGCTGGCCGCTGGCAATCGAAGCGATCAGTGCCACCGAAGGCCCGACCGAGGCCCTCGCCGGCAAACAGGGTGAAAAGCTCGACCCGACGGCCCTTGAAGGGTTGTCCGGCAAGTCCTATGCGATCCCCAACAAGCGCATCGCACAGATCTACGTCAAAGGTCCGGCGATGCTCGGCTACTGGCGTTCGGTGGGCAATTCGCTCAACGACTTCTTCTATGAATCGTTCCTCGATGAACTGGCCGACAAGGGTGGCAAAGATCCGTTCGACTTGCGCCTGCATTTGCTGCGCGGCAACCAACGGTTGACCACCTTGCTGCAAGCGGTGGGTGAACTGTCGGGCGGCTGGAAGCGCGGCCCGTTCACTGCCGAGGACGGCAGCCGACGTGCGCGTGGGGTGGCCATGGCTTCGCCGTTCGGTACCGAGACGGCGGTGATCGCCGAGGTGTCCATCGAGAATGGCCAGGTCAAGGTGCATGACATCTGGCAGGCGATTGATCCGGGCAGCATCATCAACCCGGCGATTGTCGAGGCTCAGGTCAATGGCGCCGTAGCGTTGGGACTGTCGCAAACACTGGTGGAAGAAGCCGTGTGGGTGGATGGCAAACCCCGGGCGCGCAACTACGACTTGTACCCGATCCTGCCGCCTGCGCGGATGGCACGGGTGCATGTGCGGGTGGTCGAGAGCGGGGAAAAAATGGGTGGCATTGGTGAACCGCCGTTGCCTGCGGTCGCGCCCGCTGTCGCTAACGCGGTGGCGACGCTGACCGGTCAGCGGGTACGCAGCCTGCCCTTGAGCCGACACACTTTCACCTGATCAGCGCCGGAGCGTTCATGAATAACAGCCGATTCGCAAGAACCGCTGGCTGGCTGGCCGTGCCGTGTCTGGTCGCGGCAGGCCTGCTGGCCTGGTATGTCACCCGCGAGCCTGTCTCGCGCCTGGAAAACCATCAGATCGCCGTGGCCGACATCGATCCGGCGCTGGTGGCCCGTGGCGAATACGTCGCCAGGCTCAGCGATTGCGTGGCCTGCCACAGTGTGCCGGGCGGCGCGCCGTTCGCCGGAGGGCTGGAAATGGCCACGCCGCTGGGCTCAATCCATGCGACCAATATCACCCCGGACACAGAAACCGGCATCGGTCACTACAGCCTGGCGGACTTCGACCGGGCCGTGCGCCACGGCGTGGCGCCCGACAGTCGCCGTCTGTACCCGGCGATGCCCTACCCGTCCTACGCCAAGCTCAGTGATGAAGACGTACGAGCGCTGTATGCGTTTTTCATGAAAGGCGTGGCACCGGTGAAACAAGCGAACATCCCGAGTGCAATTCCGTTTCCGCTGAACCTGCGCTGGCCGATTGCACTGTGGAACGGTGTGTTTGTCGACGCGGAGCCCTACGTAGCCAAACCGTCGCAGGATGAACAGTGGAACCGTGGCGCTTACCTCGTTCAGGGCGCCGGGCACTGCGGCAGTTGTCATACTCCGCGCAGCCTGGCGTTCAACGAAAAAGCACTGGATGAGTCCGGCAAGCCATACCTCGCCGGCGCCCTGCTCGATGGCTGGTACGCGCCGAGCCTGCGCGATGACCACAACACCGGGCTGGGCCGTTGGAGCGAGCAAGAGATCGTGCAGTTCCTCAAGACCGGTCGCAACCAGCACGCGGTGGTCTACGGCTCGATGACCGAGGCGTTCAACAACTCCACACAGTTCATGAGCGACGACGATCTGACGGCCATTGCCCACTACCTGAAGTCGCTTCCGGGAGATCGCGAACGGGATGGCGCGCCTTGGCAGTATCAAGCGGTTTCGGCAGCGCAACGTCTGGAATCGCCCGGTGCACAGACCTACGTGACGCGCTGTGCGTCGTGCCACGGTCTGGACGGCAAGGGTCAATCGCAATGGATGCCGCCGCTGGCGGGCGCTACCTCGGCTTTGGCCAGGGAAAGTGCCTCGGCAATCAACATCACTCTGAATGGTTCGCAACGAGTGGTGGCGGCGGGCGTGCCGGATGCCTATCGCATGCCTGCCTTCCGTGAGCAGCTGTCGGATCAGCAGATCGCCGAAGTGCTGACGTTCATGCGCAGCACTTGGGGCAATCAGGGGAGTGCCGTTGATGCGCAGACGGTGGGCAAACTGCGTGAACACACCGATCCGGCCAGCAGCAGTCCGATCATCCTGCAGATGCGCTAGAGGAAAGATTGATAAAGCATCGACTTGCTGGTCCCGCGCACGGCGCGGGACTGGCTAGCCTCCAGACTGCTCAGTGTGGGCTGGCGGTCGGACGAACCACAATCTCACTCACGTCCACATCATCAGGCTGCTCGATGGCATAGGTGAGCGCCCGCGCAATGGCGTCTGCATTGAGCGCCACACGCCGGAAGGCTTTCATTTCCTCGCGTGCCACCTCATCGGAAATCGTATCGGCCAGTTCGGACTCGACGACGCCCGGGCACACCACGGTCACCCGGATCTTGTCCGTTTCCTGGCGCAGACCATCCGAGATAGCCCGGACCGCGAATTTGGTCGCGCAGTACACTGCCGCTGTCGGAGAAACCGCGAGTCCACCAATGGACGAGATATTGATGACCTGACCGAAACCCTGCGCCTGCATGTCCGGCAAGACGGCGGCAATACCGTGTAGCACACCGCGAACGTTGACATCGAGCATCTGGTTCCATTCATCGACCTTCAACGAAGCCAGCGGAGACAAAGGCATCACCCCCGCGTTGTTGATGATCACATCGACCTTGCCATGTTGCGTCTTGGCGAACGCCACGAAGGCGTGCATCGATTGCAGATCCGTAACGTCCAGTGCGCAGGCACTTGCCGAGCCACCTTCGGCCTGGATTTCGCTGACCAGTTTGTCCAGACGCTCGGTGCGGCGGGCACCGAGGACCACATGCGCGCCTTTGGCAGCAATCAACCTGGCCGCTGCTTCGCCAATACCACTGCTTGCACCGGTAATCAGGACGACTTTGTTTTGAATGTTCGACATATCCGTAGCTCCTGCTGTCTGCATTGAAGTTCAGCACCGACCGCTGAAGACGCGGTCGTTGCTGCGGGGTACGTCGAAAAGATTAAGGGCACGGGCGTCGTCGGCGCGTGCCGAAACCTGCGCCACTTTTGCCTATTCGTGTCTGTGTGCATCGCCTGCAAATTTGTAGCGTAGGGGCGCTCAGGCCCCACGGAACTCGCTGGGCGTTACGCCCACTTCGCGACGAAATACCTGCGAGAAATGACTGGGGCTTGAGTAGCCGACCTCCAGCCCGATGTCGATGACGCCAAGACGGGTCTCCAGCAACAGGTGCCGCGCGCGAGCCATGCGCAAGCGAATGAAGTACTGCGATGGCGAAAGCCCCGTCGCCCGCTTGAACAGGCGGCTGAAGTGGTACTCGCTCAGCTCGGCAAGGCTGGCCAGTTTGGCCAGGCTGAACTCAGCGCTCAGATGCGCGCGCATGGCGTCGGTGACTTTGCGCAGTTTGAAGGCTTGCAAGGCGTTGACCCGACGCCCGGGCTGGCTTTCAGCCAGATAGCTGCGCACCAGATGCACGGCCAGCGCCTGCGCCAGCGAGCGGGCGAAAAGAGCACTGGGCGAGCGTTCCAGAAGCAGTTCGGTGCGCAATTGCTCCATGACAAACGCGACGCGCTCGTCCCGTGCCCCTGAAACATCGCGCAAACGCACAGACCCTGCGTGCTGACCCGACAGCTCTCGAGACGCTTGCTCGATCAGCGGCAGGCCGAGATAAAGATGCATGACCTCGAAGGTATCGCCTCCGTGCGTCTGCCAACGCATTTCATACGGCTCATCGGAGCTGGTGAGGAAAAAATCGCCGGCACTGACCTGCGCAGCTTCCCACTCGCCCCCCAATGCGCGCTCCTCTACCGTCGCCGCCCCGGCCAGAACCAGAACGAGCAGCGGTTCCACCACCGCAGGCACGAGAATGGGCTCAGTAACGCTGCGATGGGTAAACAGCTGAATCACTACGTCGGTGATTTCCGGGCGCGAGGGTAACGCCTGCGGTTCGCCTGGCAGGAACTCACCCATCGACTCGCCGGTGATGCGCAAGTCTCGAGAAGATGTCGACATCGGTTCCTGGGAGGTGCGCCCGGTATGTGCCATGAACTCGTCCTTTTCAGATTCGGCTGTGCCAAGCCAGACAGGTCTCGGACGCTTGCCCGTACGCCGCGTCAGGAGACCGGCTCGATGATATCGAGCTTTTGCCGTGGGTTGAATCGAGCACCGAACCTCCCTCACTGACATTCAGCGCAAAACTCCGACAGCGTGGGCAATCTCACGAAAGCCGACCTCACTCCGCTGCGAGACAGTAGACCCGTCGCCGATGACAGCGCCTCGCCGGCGCCAACACGGCTTATCCCTACTCGATCAAAACGCTGGAGAACATCATGACCGACTTCAAGAACAGCACCCCAAACGAAGTGGCCGGTAAAGTCGCGCTGGTCACTGGCGCGGCCAGTGGCATCGGCAAGGCCATCGCACTGCTGCTGCACGCCCGCGGCGCCCAAGTCATTGCTGAAGATATAAACCCTGAGGTTGAAGCGCTGGCCCGCCCTGGCCTGGTCCCCCTGGTGGCCGACATCACTCAGGACGGCGCAGCCGAACGCGCGGTCGCCCTGGCCGTCGAGCAATTCGGTCGGCTGGACATTCTGGTCAACAACGCCGGCATCATCATCAACAAACTGGTCATCGACATGACCCGCGAAGACTGGGAACGCATTCAGGCGGTCAACGCCACGGCGGCCTTTTTGCATAGCCGGGAGGCGGTCAAAGCGATGATGCCCAACAAGTCCGGATCGATCGTCAACATCGCGTCCTACGCTTCCTATTTCGCCTTCCCCACCATTGCCGCCTACACCGCTTCCAAAGGCGCGCTGGCCCAATTGACGCGCACCCTGGCGCTTGAGGTCATTGGCCACGGCATCCGCGTCAATGCTGTCGGTGTCGGCGATGTGGTGACCAACATCCTCAACGATGTGGTCGACGATGGCCCTGCCTTTCTCGCCCAACATGGCGAAGCGGCGCCGATCGGCCGCGCCGCCCAACCGGAAGAAATCGCCGAAGTGGTCGCCTTCATCGCCTCGGATCGGGCCAGCTTCATGGTCGGTTCGGTGGTCATGGCCGACGGCGGCATGACGGTCACGGCCGGCTGAGCCGCAGCACAAATGCGCCGCAGGACACGCCCGACCAGCCCGAGAGGATCAGGCAAATCTGCGGCAGTTTCGTCCTAACACCGCTGCGCTCGGCTACGTAATCTGAAAGCACGCAACGGATGCACACACAGGCCACGGCAGGCCGCTCAGATGAACAACGTCAATGAGGACTGAACAATGAAAAACGCAAAACGGCTTTCCCTTTCACTGGTGATCGGCGCGATGGTGGCCTGCGCGATCAACCTTTCCTCGACCAGTCTGTACCTGGCCGCTGACGGATCTGACCGGACGCCCGGCATGCGCGTCACTGAAGGCGGCAGTGATCGCACTCCGGGTTTTCGCGTTGCCGAAAACGGCTCTGATCGCACGGCTTTGGGCCGTATCGGCTCAGTCTGAACATCCGAGGAGAAAAGTGATGAAAGATGCCAAAAAAACCACTCAGGACCATCGTTACGCAGGCATGTGGGTCACCGCGGATGGATTCATCCGTCATGAGCTTCTGACGACTGGTCGTTACGACGAGGCCCGTGGTAAAAACAAGAGCGCCTATCAGGGCCGCTACGAACTGGTTGGTGATTACATCCAGTACTGGGACGACACCGGCTTCACCGCTGATGGCCACTTTCATGACGACGTGCTGTATCACGCCGGAATGATCCTCTATCGGCAATGAGTACTTTGATGATGTCGGGTGAATATCGTCTGCCCGGGCAGTTCCGGGCAGACGCTCATGAACACATGTGAGAGCCTTGAAATGGAACAAAGCGATGCTTTCATCCTTCAAAACACAGCCATCTACCGTGACGAACTGGTTCGGCTGCTGACTCAACGCTTTACCACACCCGGGATCTATGAGACCGCCATAGCTCCGCTGCATGTGATTCGTTTCGATGCACCTTCGGAGCTGATCCATACCGTGCACAAACCGGCACTTTGCCTGATCGTGCAAGGCCAAAAAGAAATCAGCCTGGGTGACGATCATTACCTCTACGATCCGCTCAGTTACCTGGTGGTCTCGGTGACGCTCCCGGTTGCCGGGCGCGTGCTGAAGGCCAGTCCGCAAGCGCCTTACCTGTGTATCCGGTTCGATTTCGAGGCCGCGGAAATTGCCCAGGTCATCGCCGACGCGCCGCCGGCGGGCGTACCGGACGAGCCGGAACTGGGACTTTTCCTTGAAAGGGTCGATGTGCCCCTGCTGGAAACCATGCTTCGACTGGTCCGACTGCTGGACACCCCGAAAGACATCGGCATGCTGGCACCTCTGGCTTTGCGGGAGCTGTATTACCGCCTTCTACGCGGCATGCACGGCCGTCGTCTGTATGAGCTTGCCCTCGGCGACTCGCAAACACGTCGGGTTACGCGGGCGATCGATTGGTTGAACAACCACTACACCCAACCCTTGCGCATCGAAGAACTCGCCCGGGTCGCGAATTTGGGCAACTCCACATTGCATCATCGCTTCAAGGCAGTGACCGCCATGAGTCCGCTGCAGTATCAGAAACAACTGCGCCTGCAGGAAGCCCGCCGGCTGTTGCTCGGCGAAGGGCTGGATGTGGCGAGCGCCTGTTATCGAGTGGGCTACGAAAGCCCGTCGCAATTCAGCCGGGAATACAGTCGCCAGTTTGGCTGCCCACCTTCCAAAGATGCCAGCCGCACGCGTCGCACGGGGTAAACCCCGCACGTTGACGCAGACGCCGGGAACGGTTATCCGCCCGGATCGCGAAAGAGGCAGGCAGACCCAAGCCTGCCCCTTTGCGCAATGCACAGCGAGTCTGTAAGCGGTCAATGCGTATCGTCTGACGTGATAAGCGACAGGAACCAATGGCCTGCCTCGTCCCCGATGTCCAGGCCAGGCTACAGAGCGATACAAAAACGCCGCCGCACGACACATCACGGGTACATGCCAATGCAAAAGTGTGGGCCATCGGAACCTTCGCTGTCCGACTTAACCCATCACTCAGGCAGGTATTTCCATGATCAATCAACTCGACACCGTGCTGTACACCGGCAAGACCCGCACCACTGGCGGGCGCGATGGCGCCTCACGCAGCTCTGACGGCAATCTGGACATCAAGCTCTCGCCACCGGGTTCGAATGGCAGCGGCACCAATCCGGAACAGCTGTTGGCAGCCGGCTGGTCGGCCTGCTTCATCGGCGCCATGGGCAAGGCAGCCGCGGCACAGAAGATCAGGCTTCCGGCGGATGTGGCGGTCGAAACCGAAATCGATCTGGGCAAGACCGGTGATGCGTTCTTCCTTCAGGCACGCTTGAGTGTCAGCCTGCCGGGGCTGGAGCCTTCGGTTGCCCAGGCGCTGGTGGACGCGGCGCATCAGACCTGCCCTTACTCAAAGGCCACTCGCGGCAACATCGACGTCACCCTGCGGCTGATCTGAATCAGCCCTGTTTGATCCTGCAAACCGCCCGATGCACGGCTTCGGGCGGTTTTTTTACAGGGTTGAGCGATGCCGTTCCTCCGGTTCAAACAACCAGAGGAGCGAACGGTCATTGAACGATTTACGCGAACGACGTCTCGTGCTCGCTTTCGTGAACGTAAATCCACGAGATTCCCGATGGCGAATCCGGGTCGAGGCGCATCAGCGCCGAGTCGACTTTCTTCTTGGTGATCCCGTTCTTGACCAGGTCGAAAACCGTGAGGAAGAAGTCACCGGGAAGCGGCGTGATCGAGAGATTGATGATGTGCGACTCGGGGCTTCCGGCACGTTTGCCGTGCAGTCCCCAAAGGCGTTCCCAGTAGTTCTCCCGATCCATGATCTGACCGTCCGTGAGCACCACCCGGAAATCGTTCGCCAGGGCATCGTACAAAGGCTTTATCGCGTCTTCCGACTGGGAAGCCACGCCGCGCGACCACGGGAAAAAGAGGTTGTACCAGCGGTACACCTCGGCTTTGACGAGTGCGGTTTTATCGGTTGTTTCGGTGACTCGGCTGATTGCCATCTGCGTTCTCCTTAACAAGCTCAAAGGCGCGGTTTCTCCGTTACGCATCGCCTGGGCGTTGCTCCGCGCCTCATTCAAGATCCATCCTGAAATCAACGTCACGGGGCCAGTTCGAAAGCGCATGAATGACTTCAGAATTTCTCCTGTCATTTGACTGACCCGGCCACAAAAGTAGACGCCAACCTGTTGGTTTGCATTGGAAACTGACAAGCGGCTTTTCGGCTGTCTGAGCGCCAAGGGCCGTGCTTGAGCGGTTCCGTAACGACACAGACCCAGCTCCCTCTCCCGTTGCGCGATTTCACATTTCTTTCACGAATCGCTTTGTCGCTGTAAAAAACCCTGACACAATTATTGGCAATGATTCTCAACAGCGCTTTGTTTGCTATTTAATAATCAGGAAGCCTCCATGTCGCGCCCCACCTCGCCACATCGTTTCAACCCGTCACGCAACCTCCTGTCCATGGCCATCTGCATGGCCGTCATGACCCCGGCGCTGGCCGATGAAACCCGCGAGGTGCAGGACACCGCCCCGCCCGCCACCCTCGAACTCGGCGCGACTGCAATCACATCCACCCAACTGGGCAGTACCACCGAAGGCTCGGAGTCGTACACCACCGGCACCATGGCCACCGCCACCAAACTGCCGTTGACCCTGCGCGAAACACCACAAGCCGTCACCGTCATCACCCGCCAGCGCATGGACGATCAGGCGATGACCAGCATCAATGACGTGGTCAACGCCACGCCGGGGCTGTTCCTCGACTACTCCAACGGCCCCGGCCGACAGGCCTACAAAGCCCGGGGCTTCAACATCGACAACCTGATGTACGACGGCATTCCGAGCGGCTACGACGGCGTGAACGTCGGCTCCCAGCCGAATCTGGCGATGTTCGACCGGGTTGAAGTCGTTCGGGGCGCGACCGGTCTGGTCACCGGTGCCGGCAACCCTTCGGCGGCGATCAACCTGGTGCGCAAACGCCCATTGGCCGAGCAGCGCGTGACCCTGACCGGCGCCGCCGGGACCTGGGACAACTATCGCGGCGAGCTCGATGCTTCCAGCCCGCTCAATGACAGCGGCACCCTGCGCGGCCGGGTGGTCACGTCCTACCACGACGCCAACAGCTTCATCGATGACGTCGACGAGCAACACAACCTGTTCTACGCCGTCACCGAAGCCGATCTGAGCGACGACACCACTTTGACCCTCGGTTTCTCGCACCAAAAGGACAGGACCAACTACTTTTGGGGTTCATCAATGATCGGCCTCGACGGCCATCACCTCGACCTCCCGCGCTCGTACAACCCCGGCACTTCCTGGGAAGACAAGGATCAGGAAATCAACACCGTCTTCGCCGAGATCCGTCAGCAACTGGCCAACGACTGGAAGCTGCAGGTCAACGCCAACTATTCCGAGCAGAACGCGCTGTTCTCCGGCTCGTACCAGTCGCGCTGGGTCAACGACACCCTGGCCCGCACGGTTTACCAATCCAAGGCCGATGAAAACCAGGCCGGTCTCGACGCCTTCTTCAGCGGCCCGTTCGAAGCCTTCGGACGCAGCCATGAACTGGTGGTCGGCGCCAGCAAACGCATCTACGACCTGACCACCCACAACTACTCGCCGTACGACACCAACTGGCCGATCAACGCCGGCAAGCCGGACTTCGTCCACACCAACAACACACGTGAAGTCACCACTCAGGACGGCGTATACCTGACCACCCGCCTGAGCCTGGCCGACCCGCTGAAACTGATCCTCGGCGGACGTCTGGACTGGTACGACTACGACAACCGCGATGGCGACGGCGATTACAAAGTCACCCGCAACGTCACCCGCTATGCCGGCCTGATCTACGAGCTGGACGACCATCATTCGGTGTACGCCAGCTACAGCGACATCTTCACCCCGCAGAGCAACAAGGGCACCTCCGGTAACCCGGTCAAGCCGATCGTGGGCAAGAACTACGAGGTCGGCATCAAGGGCGAATACCTGGGCGGCGCGCTGAATGCCAGCCTCGCCGTGTTCCGTGTCGATCAGGAAAACCGCGCGGTGCAGGTGTTCGTGCCGAACTGCCCGCAGTCTTCCTGCTATGAGGCCTCCGGCGAGATCCGCAGCCAGGGTATCGACTTCGAACTGCAAGGCGCGCTCACCGACAACTGGCAGATCGGCGGCGGCTACACCTACGCCCGTACGCACACCATCAAGGATGAGGCGAACCCGCAGAACGTGAACAAGCAGTTCGACACCGACACGCCGGAGCACCTGTTCAAACTGACCACCCGCTACAACTTTCAGGGCCCGCTGGAAAAACTTCGCGTGGGCGGCAACATTTCCTGGCAGAGCCGCATGTACAACGACATCGAACTGCTCGATGGCGGCAACTACCGACTCAAGCAAGGCGCGTACGCCGTGACCGACCTGATGGCCGGCTACCGGGTCAATGAAAACCTCAACCTGCAACTCAACGCCAACAACATCTTCGACCGCAAGTACTACTCCACCATCGCCAACTCCGTCAGCTACGGCGGCGACAGCTATGGCAGCCCGCGCAACATGATGTTGACGGCCAAATACACCTTCTAATTTGTCCAGGCGCAGGGACGCGCCACCCCCGCCAAGATTCCTCCCGCCACACCTACATACCAAAGCGTTAATTTCAAAAACCCATGTCTGGTGGTCAGTCGTACCCCTTTGCCCAAAGATTGCCTTCGGCCAGGGCTGCAGCCTTGCGCCGCCTGTGCAACTTCTTTAACTCAATGGGTGTTCAAAATGACTGACGAGAAAAACGGAACCACCCGTCGTGGCTTGATCACGACGGGTGCCATGGCCGCTACCCTGGCGGTGGCATTGCCGGCGCTGGCGACGCAGCAGACACCGGCATCCGCGTCAGGGGGCAGCAAAAGCGCCGGTAAAGGCAGCGATTCGGGAATGTTCACCGTCAAGGATGGCACGCAGATTTTCTACAAGGACTGGGGCCACGGCCAGCCGATCGTTTTCCACCACGGCTGGCCCCTTTCGAGTGATGACTGGGACACGCAAATGCTGTTCTTCCTCAACAAGGGCTTTCGCGTCATCGCCCATGATCGACGTGGCCATGGTCGCTCCTCGCAAACGGCCATGGGCAACGCAATGGACACCTACGCCGCCGACATTGCCGAGTTGATGGCACACCTGAACATCCGCAACGCCGTGCACATCGGCCACTCCACCGGCGGCGGTGAAGTGGCGCGCTACGTGGCGCGGCATGGTCGCGGCCGGGTGGCCAAGGCCGTGCTGATCGGCGCTGTAGCGCCCATCATGCTGCGCACCGCAAAAAATCCCGGAGGCCTGCCGATGGAGGTGTTTGACGGGTTGCGCAAGGCACTCGCGCAGAATCGCAGCCAGTTTTATCGTGACTTCCCGAGCGGACCGTTCTACGGCTTCAATCGCCCAGGTGCGAAAGTGTCTGAAGCGATCGTCGAAAACTGGTGGCGTCAGGGCATGAACGGCGGGATCAAGGCGCAGTACGACTGCATCAGCGCGTTCTCCGAAACCGACTTCACCGATGACCTGAAAAACATCGATGTGCCGACCCTGGTGCTGCACGGTGAAGATGACCAGATCGTGCCGATCACCAATTCGGCTCACCTCTCAATCAAATTGCTCAAGCACGGTACGCTGAAAACCTACCCCGGCCAGCCCCATGGCATGTGCACCACAAACGGCGACACCATCAACGCGGATCTTCTGGCGTTTATCAATGCGTGATTTGCCGGGGTGCCCTCCTGACGGCAAGCCACATACACCCCCTTAAAAACAAAGCTCCGATCGAGTCGGAGCTTTTTATTGGGCGAATCACACAGCCGTTGCAGTTATCTACCGGGCCATCATCAACGTCTGATCGACGGGCAACGCGGGGCGTAATTTTGGCACTACCTGCAACTCAATCGGCGTGCCAAGAAATGCCTGGCAACGCGAACGCAGCCAACGCTGAGCGCAATCGTTGTGCGCAGCGGCACGCCAGACCATGGAAAGCTCCCGCGATGGCAGCAACAGAGGGGCCGGCTCGGCCCTGATGCCATTCACCGAGGCCATGGCCCTGGCCACGTAATCCGGAACGATGACCAGCATGTCGCTCTGCGCCAACAACCTTGGCAAGGCACTGAACTGCGGCACTGCCAGCACCACTTTGCGCCGACGTCCAAGCAGGTCCAGCGCGTGGTCGGTGTCATCCCTGGCCTTGCCCATGGACGACACGATGGCATGCGGGCGCTCGCAGAACTCATCGAGCGCCAGCAGGCCCGGGCGGGTATCCGAGCGCAGGAGCATTGGCCGGATCGACCGTAGACTCTTGCGTCTAGCGTTGGCCGGCAGATCGAGCGTAGGGCTGATGCCCAGAGAAATCTCGCCATTGAACAGCCGCTGCGACATCTGCTGCTGATCGACGCGCAGCACCACCAAGGCAATATTCGGCGCCTCGCTACGAAGCTGGCGCAGCAGTCGCGGGAGCAACGCGTATTCGACATCGTCGGACAGGCCGACCTGAAAGGTCACCTCGCTGGTAGCTGGGGCGAAGGGCTGGCAACGGCTCAACGCCGCGACAACGCCATCCAGCGCCGGCGTCAGGTTGGCGAAAATTTCCTCGGCCCGCCTTGTCGGTTCCATCACCCTCCCCGCACGAACGAACAACGGATCGTCGAAAAGCACACGCAAACGCCCCAGCGCTGCACTGATGGTCGGTTGACCGAGAAACAGTTTCTCGCCGACCCGGCTGACGTTGCGCTCATGCATCAGCGTCTCGAAGACCACCAGCAGATTGATGTCGACACGACGGAGTTCATTTCTGTTCATGAAGTTCACCACCCGGCACGCGGCCATTGAAATCGACGGAGAGCTGATAAAGGTTAAGGGCGCGCCTGCCGGACGTCTGTGGTACTTGGGGACAGCGGGATCATGCGTTAGGTGAGTGTTTTGATACTTGTGTATGAACCGTTTGAAACCGATAGCTGCATCGGGCCGCGCAAAGACCGGTGCAATGGCCGTTTTTTCGGGTTTTTTGTCCTAGCTGACGGCGTGCTGCGCCACTACGATGCTTAACCGTCTATCTACTCACGCCCACACCTGCGCAACGTGTCGCACGGCGCTATCGCCAGCGGGACCGTGTCTCTGGTCGGGCATCAACCCGCACGAGCAAACACCGGCCGCCCGGCCAAGGGATTCGCCACAACGTCACAACCTTTTGGGAAAAGAGCAATGAACAACAATCCCATCAGCAACAACCCCAGCGAGCCGGTGGTATTCATCGTCGACGACGATGCCGCGTTGCGCGAATCCCTCGGCAGCCTGTTGCGCTCCATTGGTCTGCGGGTGGAGCTATTCGGATCGGTCGCCGAGTTCATGACGTATCAACGTCCGGACACGCTGAGTTGCCTGGTACTCGACGTGCGCCTGCAAGGCAGCAGCGGGCTGGATTTCCAGAATGAACTGGCCACCGCCGGAACCAATGTGCCAATCGTGTTCATCACCGGACACGGCGATATCGCCATGACCGTGCGCGCGATGAAAGCCGGCGCGGTGGACTTCCTGACCAAACCGTTTCGCGAGCAGGACCTGATCGATGCCGTCTGCGCCGCGCACTCGCGGGACAAGCAGCGTCGCGAGTCAGGGCGGCATGCCGATGAACTGCGCGCCCGTCATGGGACGTTGACACCCCGGGAGCAGACGGTCATGGCGTTGGCAGCCTCAGGCTTGATGAACAAGCAGATCGCCGGGGAAATCGGCCTCAGTGAAATCACTGTGAAGATCCACCGGGGCCAGGCCATGCGCAAGATGGGCGCGCGCTCATTTGCCGACCTCGTGCGCATGGCCGAAGTCATCGCGGCGCTGCCTGCACATCGGTGACCGAATGAAACGATACGGTATGGCTCAAGCCGCCGTGGCTGCCCGGCACAATCAACACTCAAGTTCCGAACAACTAACACTTGGGTATATCCATTTCATACGCAGTCATATTGCAAGTGACCCAATGCAGCAGTGCCAGCGTAGAAGTCTTCGAATAAGATTTTTATTCAAATAACCATTACTCAATACAACGATTGGTGAATGACAGACAGTCGCCAACAACCGTCATGTCTGAAAAACAACTTCAGACTTTTTAACCTCTTCATTAATACGCCTTTCATAGCGTTTGCCTGCTTCATCGAAAGAACACGACCTGCCGTCCGATAGCAAAAATCTGGAAGAATAAATGTCTATCATCAAACGTCGCGCACAACTTCTTTGTTCAGACGCCTTCGCCTGGCTTTGCGCCATAGCGGTCGGCAGCATGATCTATATAACCAACGCGTACCTCGATCTGGACGTTGCGCCGACGTTGTTCTACATCACGCTGGTATTCATGTCCGCGAACATCTTCCCGGTACCGGTATTTCTTGCCGTCGCGTTGGGTTGCCTCACGCTGCTGACGGCCGACTTCCTGGTCGATGAGGGTTATCGCGATCACCGCAGCATCGCCGGATTCGTCAGGTGCCTGATCGCGCTGACGACCATTTCCCTGCTCGCGTTGCGCAGCAAACGCGCCACTGAAACGCTGCGGCGCAAGGAAGCGTTCTTTCTGGGCGCACAGAAACTTACCCACACCGGCAGTATCGGTTTCATCATCGATAAAAAAGTCAGCGTTTCATGGTCGCAAGAGTCGTCGCGTATTTTCGAGTATTCGCCGGACGTCACCCCGACACTGGCGCTGGTCAAGTCACGCACTCATCCCGACGACCTGCCGGTTATCGATCAGGTGCTGGAGCAGTTTGCGCGCCGGCAGGAGCTGGTCGAAGTCGAGCATCGGCTGCTCATGCCGGATGGTCGGATCAAGCACGTGCAGATGATCGCCAGCCCGTTGCCCAGACATCGCGGGCGCACGCAATACGCCGGGGCGCTGATGGATGTCACCGCCAGCAAACAGTCGGAAGAGGCGTTGTTTCACTCGCAAGCCACCCTCGCCCACGTCACGCGCCTGACTTCCATGGGCGAACTGGCCGCGTCGATTGCCCACGAAATCAATCAGCCGCTGGCAGCGGTCATCACCAGCGGCGAATCCTGCAAACGCTGGATCAACCGGCCCGAACCCAACCTGGAAGAAGCCCGCCGTTCGCTGGACCGGATCATTCAAAACTCGGTCAGGGTCTCCGATGTCATCGCCTGTATTCGAGCGTTATCGCGACACAGCGAGGTGCAGCGCAATGTCGAAGTGTTCGACGACATCGTCAGTGACTCGCTGACGCTGATGCAACATGACATCAGCTTCCATGAGGTTCGCCCGCACGCCCGACTGGGCACTCACGGTGCGCGGATCAAAGGTGACCGGGTACAACTGCAGCAAGTCATCATCAATCTGATCATCAACGCCTGCCAGGCCATGGCCAATGTGCTTGACCGCGCCCGGACGCTGCGGATCACCACCTCGATCCTGCACAACGAGGCCGTGCTTGAAATCGCCGACTCCGGCGTCGGCATTGCCGAGGACATCCTGCCTTCGCTGTTCGACCCCTTTTTCACCACCAAGCCCACCGGCCTGGGAATGGGCCTCTCGATTTGCCGTTCGATCATTGAATTCCACGGCGGCCGCATCTGGGTCAACAGCACCGAGGGCGTCGGCACGCAGTTTGTGTTTGCGATTCCATTGGCTGCGCTCGAACACGATCAATGACAACCATCCACCCCTGATGTCGCGCGGTGGCGATATGGAGACCCGCATTGTCTATCCAACGTACAACCCCCGGCGCAGAACCCGAAACTCCGGTACACGAACGAACCGTCGTGTTCGTGGCATACCCGCAAATGGGCCTGCTGGATCTGACCGGTGCGCAGACCGTTTTCTGGGCGGCGACGTGCGGACTGGCGCAACTCGGTTTGCCCGGTTATGCCTTGCACACCGCGAGCCTGCAAGGCGGGCCGGTCCAGACCGGCGAAGGCCTGGTGGTTCAAACCCGGCGGCTGGATGAGCTCGGCGACGAGCCGATCAATACGTTGATCGTTCCGGGCTCGGCGTTCATCAGCCAGGCGTTGCGAGACAACGCGCCGCTGGTCGATTGGTTGCGCGCCACGTCAGCGACGGCCAACCGTACGACGTCGGTATGCAGCGGTGCTTTTTTCCTGGCTCAGGCCGGACTGCTCGACGGCCTGCGCGTGGCGACACACTGGTTGATGGCTGACATGTTCGAGCGGCTGTTCCCCAGGGTCGAGCTGGATCGCGAGGCCATCTTCGTCCACCAGGCATCGGTGTGGACCTGCGCCGGCGTCAGCGCTGGGATCGATCTGGCGCTGGCAATGGTCGAGGCCGATCACGGTCGCGAGCTGGCCATGCAGGTCGCCCGGCGCATGGTGGTGTACTACCGACGCCCGGACAACCAGAAACAGTGGAGTCCGCTGCTGCAATCACAACATTCCATCGCGCACGAGCGCTAGCCGGAGACGGTGGTCATGAACGCACCGCACAAACTGTATTTGGTCAGTCACCCGCCCTGCATCACCCGCTATGGCACGCACACATCGTTGTCCACCGCTGAGCGCGTGGAGATCATCGACGCATTGACGCAGACCCTGAGCGCGACGCTGAGCATTCTGGCGCGGCTCAGGCACAGCCAGCAGACACTGCACGCTGTCAGCTTTTTACCGGTGCAGACGCTGTTGCGCAGGCTGTTGAATGCCAATACCCGTTACGCCGACTTTCTCGTCACCGGCATCACCGACCTGGGCGGCCATGCCCAGCGCGACGCGCTCTACGACCTCAATGAGGCTCCCGAACCTTTATGCTTTGCCGACTGCCTTAAAGGCATTGACCGCGCCCTGCGCCGACTACGGGCCGCCGATGCCTTGTTCCGCGACTGTCGCGCCAGCGCAATTGCCAACAACGACTGCGCCAGCCGACAACTCTTTGAAGCCTGCACTCGACATAACAGTTACTTTCTTTCGTTAATCAACAACCATTTATTTGCTGAACATTGATTAACTTTCGCAACTAACAAAAAAACCAACTAAACATACCCACGTATACTATTCCACAATTTTTGAAAGCGTATCTTGCAAGTATGGCGGGCGCGACAGACACCCGCAAAGAACGCAAGGTTTCCCATGTTCCACTCAGCTATTGTTTCAGTTGTCGATGATGACGAACTTGTTCTGGTTTCAATGGACAGTTTGTTGCGGTCTTGCGGTTATACGGTCAAGACATTCAACAGCGCTTTTGCATTTCTTGAATCGAGCGCGCCAGAGCAGACCGGGTGCCTGATCTCGGACATTCAGATGCCCGGCATGTGCGGGGTCGAAATGTACGAGGCGCTGGCGGCCAGGAAGATCCATATTCCGACGATTTTCATCACTGGCAAACCGGGCCTGCCCCCCGAGTTCAGTGCGCGGGTGAAGACGCCGGAAGGTTATTTCTCCAAACCGTTCCATACCGGGGCATTGCTGGCCTGCATCGAACAGGCGCTGATGCGCCGCCGTTGAGCGGCCCTGACGAACAACTGGATGCAGAGCCGCCGCTGCCCGACCAACAAACCTCAAAGCAAAAAAAGGCCCCGCAAGCTCATCACTTGCGGGGCCTGATTTTTATCGAGCCCGGCAGAATGCAGCCGGGCCGCCGACAGCCGATCAGTAATCCCAGAACGCTGCAATCCAGCGGAACGCATCGCCATCGACCGCCACTCGACCTACCGACGGGAACGGCAGATGGGTGGCAACAAACCACTCGCCACTAGCCGCCGCTTCGCGCATCAGACGCATGCGAACACGCACCGACTCTTCAGGATCATGCTCGAAACCGTTGTGCCATTCCGGATGCTCGAAGGCCACCGGAAACAGGGCGTCGCCAGCAAAGGTCAGGCGTTCGCCGCCCGAGTTGACGTAGACAATGCTGTGCCCCGGCGTATGCCCGCCGGTGAGTTTCACCACCACCCCCGGCGCCACTTCGTATTCATCCTCGAAGGTGCGCACCTGGCGGCGGTAATCGTTGATGAACTGATTGGCCGTCGCGCGCAGAACGTCAGGCACTGGCGCCGGCATGACGGTCTGGGTGAAGTCCGGCGTCTCCCAGAACTCGACCTCTTTTGCCGAGACGTGAATGCGCACATCCGCACGCAACCGGCTCTTCACCTCGTCGACCAGCAGACCGCCGACATGGTCCATGTGCATGTGCGTGATCACAATGTCAGTCACGCTGGCCAGATCAATGCCCGCCGCTTCCAGGCGTTTCGGCAACTGGCCGGCCCGGGGGAAGCCGGGAAACTGCCCGCCCAGCCCGGCGTCGACCAGAATGATCTGCTCGCCGCTGCGCACCACCAGCACGTTGAGTGCCCAGTCAAACGCGTCCGGCCCCAGGAACATGTCCTTGAACCAGGCGGCGCGAGCCTGCGGGTCGGCATTTGTGGACATGGTCGAGGTCGGCAGCGGCAGCACGCCGTCGCTGATCACCACCACGTCGATGTCGCCGACCTGCAGTGCGTAGCGCGATGGCACCAGCTCCTGCGCCGGAGCGAATGGCTGGCGGGTGACGGACGCCTGCCGGTCATCGGTTGCGTTGGTTTGATTGGAGTGATTCAGATACGTTGACATGGTCGCTTTCCTCTTGGCTGAGTCAAAATTTCCCGGACGAATGCCCTTGCTGGCGCAAGCGCTGAATGGCGCGCCTTGAAATCGAGTGTGCATCGCGACCACGACGTCCAACACCATACGCGGGTATAGGGCTTGAACCACATCGACCGAGTAACGCCGCTGTTGAGGTGGCAGTGGCCCATACCAATGTATATTCGCGCTCCTGCCCGCAAACACCGAAACTACGGCGCACCGGATCGCCGAAAAGCGGGCGATCATCAGGTCCCTGAGCAGTCATGAACTCTATTTTTCACCAACCCGACCCTCTCACCTGCTTGCTCGCGCAACCGCGCACGCTGGTGTTCCTGGCGTATCCGCAGATGGGCTTGCTGGACCTGACCGGCGCACAAACCGTGTTCTGGGCCGCGTCCAAGGCCATGGCCGAACGCGGCTTGCCTGGCTACGCGTTGCACACCGCCAGCCTGGACGGCGGATTGATCGCCACCGCCGAAGGGCTGTCGGTCAACACCTTGGCCCTGCGCACCTTTGACGAGACAACCATCGATACGCTGATCGTGCCCGGTGCGCCGAACATCCGTCAGGCCATGCTCGACAACGTTGCGTTGGTCGACTGGCTGCGCGCGGCATCGGCCAAGGCCAGACGCACCGCCTCGGTGTGCAGCGGCACCTTTCTGCTGGCCCAGGCCGGGCTGCTGGAAGGCTTGCGCGCAACCACCCACTGGGGCATGTGCGACATGCTCAAGGGTGGTTTTCCGAGTGTCGATGTCGACCTTGATGCGATCTACATCCAGCAAGGCAACGTCTGGACTTCCGCCGGGGTCACCACCGGAATCGACATGGCGCTAGCGCTGGTCGAGGCCGATTGCGGCCGCGCCGTGGCGTTGAAGGTGGCGCGTGAGCTGGTGGTTTTTCTCAAACGCCCTGGCGGTCAGGCGCAGTTCAGCCAGTTGCTGCAAGCGCAGATCGACGACAGAGGCTGCTTCGAAGAATTGCACCTGTGGATCAGCGAAAACCTCGGCGACCCGCAATTGAGCGTCGAATCGCTGGCCCGACAGGCGCAAATGAGCCCGCGCAATTTCGCGCGGGTCTACAAACGCAAGATTGGCCGCACGCCGGCCAAGGCACTCGAGCTGTTTCGCCTGGAAGCGGCGCGACGAATGCTCGAAGACTCTCAGCGCAACATCGACCAGATCGCGCAGTTGTGCGGGTTTGGCGACGAAGAACGCATGCGCGACACCTTCTACCGTCACCTCTCGGTCTCGCCCCGGGAATACCGCAGCCGGTTCTCGCGCTGACGCCACACAGCGCAATGGCACCGGGCTCGCAGACGTTCAAATACTGTCGCTATACACACGTATAAGTACGCCGCCGAACCGAGCGGCGTATCGTGCGGCAATGGCGGGCGTCCTCGACGGGCTACCCGAGATCAGCCCTGGTAAAGCAATGTCCCACACCGCTGTTGTATCGGTTGTCGATGATGATGAGTCCGTGCGCATGGCGCTGGACAGCCTGTTGCGCTCGCACGGCTACACCGTGCAGTTGTATCCGAACGCGGAGGCTTTTCTGGCGATGAAGGCGCCGCCCCGCCCCGGCTGCATCATCTCGGACATCCAGATGCCCGGTCTGTCCGGCATCGAGATGTACGATGAGCTGTGCGCCCGAGGCGTGCGCATCCCGATCATTTTCATCACGGGTTACCAGGGGCGTCCGCCAAGGGTCAACGCCGCATTCCCCGAGCCCCTCGCCTATTTCCCTAAACCCTTCCCGTGCGGCGAACTCATCACCTGCATCGAAAGCGCATTCAATCGCGCCGTTTGACGGCCCTCTTTCTATACCTGTGTATACCCCACCCCATACCTAAGCATGTCGGCACTGACCCTATGTAGAAGTGTCTCGCCGCACCTTCCCCGATAGCATCTTCCCCAGCGAATCGAACCGGCTCTGCGGTTGTTCACAACCACCTGCTTCGTGCAGAGCGGCAGACGGTCACGCATGAACGGACAAGCCGTTCAACGACCAGAATTTCCACAGGAGTCATCCGATGAAACAGCACATTTTAGTGATAGGCGCAGGGTTTGGTGGAGTCTGGAGCGCCCTGAGCGCCGCACGTCTGCTGGACCAGCATGATCGTAACGACGTGCAGATCACCGTCCTCGCACCCCAGGCAGAACTGCGCATCCGTCCGCGCTTCTACGAGCCGGATGTCCACAACATGAAAGCGCCGCTGGGTGAACTGTTCGATGCCGTGGGCGTGAAATTCGTCAAAGGCATCGCCGACAACATCGACACCGCCAGCAAGCAAGTGACCTACAGCGATGCCTTCGGCACACAAGGCACGCTGAACTATGACCGACTGGTATTGGCTGCCGGCAGCCGAGTAATCCGGCCACCGCTCAAAGGCATGATCGAACACGCCTTCGATGTCGATCAGATCGAAGAAGCAGCACGCCTCGAAGCCCATATCAAGTCGTTGAAGGACCAGCCGTCGAGCGCTGCGCGTAATACCGTGGTGGTCGCCGGTGGTGGTTTTACCGGGATCGAAACCGCCACCGAAATGCCGGCCCGCCTGCGTGCCGCACTGGGTGACGATGCGCCGATCAGGGTCATCGTGGTGGATCGCGCGCCGCAAATCGCCGCGACTCTGGGTGACGGCATTCGCCCGTCCATTGTCGAAGCGTCCCGAGAGCTGGGCATTGAATGGGTAGTCGACGCCTCGGTCGCCTCGGTGGATGCCGGCGGCGTGACTTTGGCTGACGGCAAACGGATCGAGTCCAACACCGTCATCTGGACCGTTGGCTTCCGCGCCAGCCCGCTCACTGAACAGATTCCGGGCAGCCGTGATCCGCAAGGTCGCCTGCACGTCGACGGCCACTTGAAAGTGCTGGGGCACGTGGATGTCTTCGCCGCCGGCGACGTGGCTTATGCCGCCACGGATGATCTCGGAAACTACGCCGCGATGTCCTGCCAGCATGCGATCAGCCTGGGCCGTTATGCCGGCAACAATGTGGCCGCTGACCTGATCGGTGTCGCACCGGTCACCTACCGCCAGCCCAAGTACGTGACCTGCCTTGACCTCGGCGCCTGGGGCGCGGTGTTCACCGAGGGCTGGGACCGTCAATTGAAACTGGTCGGGCAAGAGGCCAAGGACCTCAAGACCCAGATCAACACCGTGTGGATCTACCCGCCTGCCGCCGATCGTGCAACCGCACTGGCCGCGGCCGACCCATTGATTCCGGTGGCCTGATCACCCGACGGTTCACACTTCCCTATCGCTGCGCATTCCCAGGCGCCCGCCACGTTTTTTTTTGGCGGGCGCTTTTTTATGCAGAACTCACAAAGCGTCGGGCGGCAATAAACGGCACTCTAGCGTTGAGTCGATGGCTCCGCTGCCAGAATGTCTTCCAGAAAGTCGATGAACACATTGATACGACTGGAGCCCCGGTGATTGGGCAGATACAGCGCATTGATGCAGCAGCTCGCATTACCGGGGTTGACTTCATAACCCTCCAGCAGCCGCGTCAACCGACCGGCCTCGACATCGGCGCGCACCAGCCAGTCCGCCAGCAGGGCCACCCCGCGCCCCGCCACCGCCGCTTCGCGCAGGATATCGGCGTTGTTGCTTTGCAGGCGGCCATGCACATTGAGCTGGATGGTTTCCTCGTCGCCCTGGAACGTCCAGTGCTGGTGCGAACCAGCGTAGTCGAAGCGCAGGCATTGATGCTCGAGCAAGTCTCGCGGATGCGCCGGCACAGCGTGACCGCTCAGGTAATCCGGACTCGCCACAATCCAGCGCTGGAATCCGCCGACGCGCTTGCTGACGATATCGTCACTGACCACCGATGATCCCAGGCGCACCGAGACATCGATCTGCTCACTCAGCAGATCGCTGACCTGATCGCTCAACGACACACTGATTTCAAGCCCCGGATGGCGGTCGAGCAATTCCCCCAGTTGCGGTGCAATGATCTGTCGGCCGAATTCCACCGGCACACTGATGCGCAGGCGTCCCTGCGCATCGCTGCCACGGTCGGCGACAACCGCGTCGGCCTCATCGATGGCATCGAGAATGGCCACCGCTTTCTCGAAATAGGTTTGGCCGGCGACCGTCACGCTGGTGTTGCGTGTCGTGCGGTTGAGCAGGCTGGCGCCCAATTCGTTTTCCAGCCCTGCCACCTGGCGTGTCACCGAAGAGGTAGAGATGCCGAGTTTGCGCGCCGCCGAGGAATAACCACCGCAACGGACGGTTTCAACGAACATCTTCAGTGCCAGCAACTTGTCCATAAGTGGAGCCCGATCGAAAGGAAACGGTGATGATTGTGCATCACCGTTCGCCAATCGTCTTGTAGGACCGTGCTTCATCGGACTCAGCGGTGCCTGCGGTTCAGGCATCGGCCTTGCGGCTCAGGAACAGCGCCAAAGCCAGTGCTGGCAGCAACGCCACGGACACGGCGGACAGGTTCCAGCCGAAATGCTCGTAGAGCGGACTGGCGACCAGCGATCCCAGAGCACCGCCGACGAAGATGCTGGTCATGTACACGGCATTCAGGCGGGCCCGGCTGTGCGGATCGATGGCGTACACCTCGCGCTGGCCCAGCACCATGTTCAGTTGCACGGCGAAGTCCAGCAGCACCGCGCAAATCACCAGCCAGACATAGCCGCTGCCCGGCAGCGCGGCGATCAGCAACGAGGCTGGCGCCAGCAACAGTGCCACGAGCGTCCCGCGCCGAACGTGCCCGGCATCGGCCAGGCGCCCGGCAATCGGCGCTGCGACCGCGCCGACAGCGCCAACCAATGCAAATATCGCCACCTGTGCCTGACTGAAACCGTGGTGCCGCATCAGCTCGATCGGTGCAAGGGTCCAGAACAGGCTGAAACTGGCGAACAGCAAGCCCTGATACAGCGAACGCTGACGCAGAACCGCGTGCCGACGGGCCAGCGCAAACACCGAGCCGATCAGCGCAGCGTACGTCGCCTGATGGCTCGGGACGCGGCGCGGCAAGGCAATCGCCATGATCAGGGCGATGACAGCCATCAGCGCCGCTGCGCTGAAAAACACACCGCGCCAGCCGAACACTTCCACCAGCAGACTCGACAGTGGCCGCGACAGCAGAATGCCCAGCAACAGGCCGCTCATGATGTTGCCCACCACCCGCCCACGGGTCGCCTCGGGCGCCAGATGCGCGGCCAACGGCACCAGAATCTGCACCGCCACCGAAGTGAGGCCGATCAGCAACGACAGGACCAGGAACATCGACGGCGAGTGCGTCAGGCCGGCGCACAACAGCGTCACGCTCGCCGCCAGGGTAAAGCCCACCACCAGCCGACGGTTTTCCATCAGGTCGGCCAGCGGCACCAGCAACAGCAGGCCCAATGCATAACCGAACTGCGTGAGGGAAACGATCAGACTGGCATTGGCACTGGACAGGCCGATCTGCGGCGCGATCAGTTCGACGATCGGCTGAGCGTAATAAAGGTTGGCCACGACCGCGCCGCAGCAGAATGCCAGGAACGCGACCATCAGGCCGGAAAGAGAAGCGGATGGTTCGGCCTTGGCCGCCGCTGCCGGATTGCCCGTAAGCATGATGACACCTCGATGAGTTTGGAAAAGTGACGCCAAGGCTAAGGGCTGCTTCGGCCTTCGAGTATCCACTCCTCGGGCAATTGAGTGATGCGCCAAATGCAACGCCCCCCCGGCGTTGCACTTGGCGCAACGTGCTATTGCGCGGTCCGGCAATACCCGGACGCATGCACCTTCTCTACCCTTGGGCACCTGGCGCAGAGCTTTGCATCGGCGCCCTTCCCCGGTCGTTCAAGGAGTTGTCGAAGATGCCAAATCTGTCCCTCACGCCCACCGCGTGCTTCTTGGGCAACCGCTCATGAACGGCCATTTCATGAGATCCAGAACGCTGTGGATCAGCGCAGCAGCCCTCGCGTCGATCGGGGCAATCGCGGCCCTGGCGCTGATGTGGCGGCCGGCAATTGCGCCGGTCGAACGCCCGCAAACCTTCGACTCCGCGCAACGGCAACGCGGCGCACGAGTGGTCGAGGCTGGCGACTGTGCGGTGTGTCATACGCGGCCCGGCGGCCAATACCTGGCTGGCGGACTGCCGCTGGTGACGCCGTTCGGCACGCTCTACAGCACCAACATCACCCCGGATCCACAGACCGGCATCGGCCAATGGTCGCTGCCGGCCTTCGAGCGGGCGATGCGTGAAGGGATCTCCCGCGACGGCCACTTCCTGTACCCGGCCTTCCCTTACGTTCATTACCGGCGCATGAGCCAAGACGACATCGCCGACGCCTATGCGTACCTGATGAGCGGCCCGGCCGTGGACTCGCCGCCACAACAAAACCGCATGAACTTCCCGATGAACATCCGGCCACTGGTGTCGTTCTGGAACCTGCTGTTTCTGCACGGAAAGCCGCTGACACCGCTGGCGGAGCAATCGCAGGCGTGGAATCGCGGACGCTACCTGGTCGAAGGCCCCGGTCACTGCGCCGGCTGTCATTCGCCGTTGAACCTGATCGGGGCCGAGAAGTCCGGCGAAAGTCTGGCCGGTGGCAGCGTGGATGGCTGGGACGCGCCGTCATTGCTGGGCACGGCGCACCGGGCAAATCCGTGGAGCAGCGAGCAACTGGTGAGTTACCTGCGAGCCGAAGTGGTCGACGGACACGGCACGGCGGCGGGCCCGATGCGCCCGGTCAGTCTCGGTCTGGCGCGCTTGCCCGTGGAAGATGCCCAGGCGATTGCCGAATACCTGCTGAGTCTGCCGGCGAAAACCGCGATCAACGAAATTCCGAGCGCCAGCGCTGAACCTGCGGATCGATCCTCTGGCGCGCTGCTGTTCGCCAGTGCCTGCGCCGGCTGCCATGCCCAAGGCGCGCCGATGCGTGACATCGACGGCCGCCCGGCACTGGATCGCACCTCGGCGCTGCAGGCTGCCAGCCCGCGCAACTTTGTGAAAACCGTACTCGAAGGCATCCCGGCAGAACCCGGCCAGCCGGGGCCGGTAATGCCCTCATTCGCCGCCAGTCTCGACAACGCTCAACTCGACGCCCTGGCCGTCTACCTGCGCCATCAGGCCAGCCCCGACCAACCGTGGACCGACCTTCCTGCCACCCTCCAAGCGCTACGTCAGGAGACGAAATGACTCAGATCACCCTCAACGTCAACGGATCCACCCAGGCTCTCGAACTGGAGCCCGACATGCCGCTGCTCTATGCGCTGCGCAATCACCTGGGCCTGAACGGCGCCAAGTACGGCTGTGGTCTGGGCCAATGCGGTGCCTGCACCGTCATCGTCGATGACCAACCGGTGTTTTCCTGCCTGACACCCTGCGCCGGTCTCGAAGGCAAAAAGGTTCGGACGGTCGAGAGTCTGGGAACCGCCGAACACCCCGGCTCTCTGCAGCAAGCGTTCATCGACAAGCAGGCCGCTCAATGCGGTTATTGCATCGCCGGCATGTTGATGCGTGCGCAGTCTCTGCTGGAACGCAATCCGCACCCCGACGAGCAGACCATTCGCGAACACATGTCCGTCAACCTCTGCCGCTGCGGCACGCACTTGCGCATCATCGAGGCGATCAACCTTGTCGCCCGGCAAAACGGGAGCGCGCTATGACGACGATCAATGAGGTCGATCACAGTCGCCGTGCGTTCCTGCGCGGGGGCGCTCTGCTGGTAGCGTTTGCTTTGGTGCCGGTCTCGCGCCGCGCCCTGGCTGACACCGAAGTCGACACTTTGGGCACTGTCGTGCTGGCGCCGGACCTGCCCGGCAGCCTGCGCACCAACCCCTGGCTCGATGCCTGGATCCGCGTCGGCCCCAACGGCATCACCGTCTACACCGGCAAGGTCGAACTGGGCACCGGGGTCAAAACCGCGCTGCTGCAAATTGCCGCTGAACGGCTGGAGGTAGATCCGACCGCGATCAACCTGCTCACCGCCGACACCGCACTGACGCCGAACGAAGGCTACACCGCCGGCAGCCACACGATTTTCGACAGCGGCACCGCGCTGTTCAACGCGGCGGCACAAGTGCGCGAGATGCTGCTGGAAGCGGCCGGGCGCAGCTGGAACGTTGCGCCGGCACTGCTGACGACTCGCGACGGCAGCATTCTCGGCCCGACCGGGCAACGCATGTCCTACGCCGACGCCGTGCAGCAGGTCGATCTGCACCGCTACGCAAAATCCGCATCGCCCTCGAAGCCGCCGGCGTCATTCAAGCTCATCGGCCATTCGCTGCCACGGCTGGATATCCCGGGCAAAGTCAGCGGCGGCGCCGCGTTCGTGCAGGACATTCGCCTGCCGGGCATGCTCCATGCCCGGGTCATCCGCCCGCCGCGTCCCGGCTGCACGCTGGACGCCATCGATATTGAATCGATCAAGGCGCTGTCCGGGGTGGTGCAGGTGATTCGCGACGGCAATTATCTGGCCGTGGTCGCGCGGGACGAATGGCAAGCGATCAAAGCCATGCGTCATGGATACGCCTCGGCGCGCTGGAGCGGCGGACAGGCGATTCCCGAATCGCGCGACATCCATGCGCTCCTCAAGCGCCTGCCCTCGCGTCGTTATCCGATTAGCCATGAAGGCACCCCACAAGGCGCGACCGACAACGAATATCGCGCCCGGGTGACCAAGCAATACCTGATGCACGGTTCGATCGGTCCGTCCTGCGCCGTGGCCTGGTTCAAGGACGGCACCCTCAACGTCTGGACCCACACCCAGGGCGTGTATCCGCTGCGTGCCGGGATCGCCGAAATGCTGCGGTTGCCGCCCGAGCGCGTGCGCTGCATCCACACCGAAGGTTCCGGCTGTTACGGCCATAACGGCGCGGACGATGCAGCAGCCGACGCGGCGTTGATTGCCATGCGCGTGCCGGGCACGCCGGTGCGGGTGCAATGGATGCGCGAGCAGGAAAACCTTTGGGAGCCGTACAGCTCGGCGATGGTCACCGAAGTGCAAGCCAACCTTGACGCACAGGGTCGGCTGCAGGACTGGAACTATGAGCTGTGGACCACGCCGCACAACGAACGCATCGTCAACGCCGGGCGCTTGCTGCCCGCACGCCTGCTGGCCCGGCCGTTCGCCTCCGCACCTTCGGTGCCGATCGCTCAGCCCGAAGGCGACGGCGATCGCAACGCGGTGCCGCTGTACACCGTGGCCTCTTCGCGGATCGACATGAACTTCGTCACCGAAATGCCGTTCCGCACCTCGGCCATGCGCTCGCTGGGCGCCCACATCAACGTCTTCGCCATCGAAGCCTGCATCGACGAGCTGGCCGCCAAGGCCGGACTGGATCCGGTTGCCCTGCGCCTGGCGCACCTGACCGATCCTCGGGCACGGGCTGTTGTGGAAAAGGTTCGCGATGCCGTCGGCTGGCCGCAAAAAAGCAGTGAACCCGGCGCAGGCCTTGGCTTCGCCTTCGCGCGTTACAAAAACATCATGGGTTACTGCGCCATTGCCGTGCGTTTGCGGGTGCATCCGCAGACCGGCGAAGTGCAGATCGATCACGTCGTGACCGCAGTGGACGTGGGCCAGATCGTCAGTCCCGATGGCCTGCGTAACCAGGTCGAGGGCGGGATCGTGCAGTCCACCAGCTGGACGCTGTATGAAAAGGTCGCCTATGACGCCGGCGGCATCCGCAGCTACGACTGGAGCGGCTACCCGATCCTGCGCTTCTCGCAAGTGCCCAAAAAGGTCGACGTTCACCTGCTCGACCAGCCGGGGCAACCGTTTCTGGGGGCCGCCGAAATCGTCCAGGGCCCCATGGCGGCTGCCATCGGAAACGCCGTGGCGAACGCCACCGGACGGCGCTGGCTGAACCTGCCCCTGACCCGCTCGCAGCAGCCTGCCTGAACCGCGCCACGTTGCATTTCGCGCAATGCAGCGTGGCGTCACGTGTGGATTATCAAGCACCGGACAGCCGCTTAACGTAGGGCCATCCGGTGTCGGGCCAAATGTCCCGACTCCGCCCTGCCGATCCTTTTCGAAGACTGGAGAACCCCCATGACACAACAACTGTTCCGTCCCATCGCCCTCGGCCCCTACACACTTCCCCACCGAGTAGCGATGGCGCCGTTGACTCGCTCCCGTGCCGGGCAACCGGGCGACATCCCGACATCCATGAACGCCGAGTACTACCGCCAACGGGCGAGCGCCGCGCTGATCATTACCGAGGCCACGCAGATTTCCCGCCAGGGCCAGGGTTATGCGTGGACGCCTGGCATCTACAACGATGAACAAGTGCAAGCCTGGCGTGAAGTCAGCCGCCAGGTACACGAGGCCGGCGGGTTGATCTTCATGCAACTGTGGCATGTGGGCCGCGTATCGCACCCAAGCTTTCAACCGGACAACGCACTGCCGGTGGCGCCTAGCGCATTGCCTGTGCCGGGCAAGACCTTCATCGTCGACGACGAGGGCAACGGTGTCTGGGGCGACGTGCCGGTGCCGCGCGCACTGCAAACGTCGGAGATCGCCGACATCATCAGCGACTACCGCCGCGCTGCGCGCAATGCACTGAACGCCGGGATGGATGGCGTGGAAATTCACGCCGGCAACGGCTATCTGCTGGACCAGTTCATCAACAGCAACAGCAACCAGCGCACCGACGGTTATGGCGGCCCCCTGGAAAACCGTGCGCGCCTGTTACTGGAAGTGGTGGCGGCCGTGGTCGACGAAGTCGGTGCCGACCGTGTCGGCGTGCGCCTGACACCCATGGGCCGCTTCATGGGCATGGGCGATGAATCGCCGGAGGCCACATTCGGCTACATCGTGCGCTCGCTGAACCGCTGGAAACTCGCCTACCTGCATCTGGTCGAGCCGGCCGTGGTCGGCACCGTCAAGGATGAAAATTTCGACCCGCGCTGGGACGCGATCATCGCTCAGTTGCGTGATGCGTGGGGTGGCGTGCTGATGATCGCCGGCGGCTACGACCCCGAGTCGGCGGAACGGGCGCTGGCCGACGGTCGCGCCGACATCATCGCGTTTGGCCGACCGTTTCTGGCCAACCCTGATCTGCCTCGGCGAATCCGCGAAGGCCTGACGCTCAACGCACCGGACCCGAGCACGTTCTTTGGCGGCGATCAGCGTGGCTATACCGACTACCCGGTTTACGCCCACTGATACGCTGAACAGCGGACGCAAAAAGGCCTGCCACATCGGCAGGCCTTCTTCGTTTTCGCGGAACGTTACTGCTTGAGAATCAGCAACGGCTCGCCCTTCTTGACGATGTAGGTCGCCAGTTCCGAGCCCTTCTCGTTGCCGACATTCTTGGCGATATGCGCCACACCCGCCGGGATGAACAGTGAATCACCCGCCTTCAGTGTCACCGGTGCCTGGCCTTCCAGCCGGTATTCGAACGTGCCGCTGATCACGTAAGCCACTTCCACACCCGGATGCGCATGGTTGGGCGAGGTGACGCCTGGTTCGAAATCGACGCGAGCCTGGATCACCTCGCGATCCGCCGCACCCAGGTCCTGTCGGACCAGATCGGTACGGCTCAGGCCCTGCTGCCAGCTCTTCGCCGGGGCGGCAGATGGGGTGTCAGCCGCGTGGGCGAGGCCGGTCAGCGAAACGAGTACGGCGGCAGCGGTCATCAGAAGTGTGCGGCGCATGGTGTTGTCCTCTTGGAAGTAGTGATGTGTTGACGACTACTTTGGCCGAGGCATGTACGCAGGATGTGTCCTGATGACGGGGTTTGTTACCCGTTTGTGTACGGCGGCGCGATGGATACACGCTTATACAAAGGGTTTGGCCAGCACCTGCGATAGCCAGCCTCTGAACGCCACGATCTTTTTCGATTCGGCCTGATCGTGGGGCGTGACGAGATAGAAGCCGGAAGCGGATTTCAAGCGCAAATCAAACGGCGCCACCAGCCTGCCTGCGCGCAGATCGTCATCGACATAGGTCGAGCGACCGATGCACACGCCCTGCCCGTCAATCGCCGCCTGCACCGCCATCATCGCCAGGTCGAAGGTCAATCGTGGGCCTTTGGCCGTCAGCGGTGGCTGGCCTGCCGCATGCAGCCAGTCGTTCCAGTCATTGGCGGTCACGCCGCTGACTTGCAGCAAAGGGTGATGGGCCAGGTCCGCCGGCGTATTCAACGGCTTGTCGCCGGTCAGCAAGGGCGGGCTGCACACCGGAAAGATCTCGTCGGCCATCAACCAGTCGGCCCGAAGTCCAGGCCAATTCCCGTCGCCGTAGCGGATCGCCGCATCGATGCCGCCCTTGCGAAAGTCCACCCACTCGGTGGAAGCACTGATCCGCACATCAATGTCCGGATGCGCCTCGCGAAATGACGGCAGACGCGGCAACAACCATTTCGACGCCACCGATACCAGGGTGCTGATCGTCAGGACGCTGTTGTTGCTGGATTCCAGCAGCTTTTCAGTCGAGTAGCGCAATTCAAGAAACGCCGAACGAATGCCGGGCAAGTAAGCATTGCCCTCCTCGGTCAACGCCAAACCGTCCTTCAAGCGCATGAACAGACGCACGCCAAGCTCATCCTCGAGGCGACGGATCTGATGGCTGATCGCGGTCTGCGTGACGTTCAGTTCTTCGGCGGCGCGGGTGAAGCTCATATGCCGGGCGGCGCATTCGAAGGCGCGCAATCCGTTAAGCGATGGCAATCGGGGCAGCATATGACCTCTTCAGTCCATGAGATTTTGTCATACGCTAGCACTGCATTTGTCCTTTGCGAAGCGGCGCGGCGATAGCCGATTCTGAGGCTCCATCTGCAAGGAGCCCCCATGAAACTGTACTTCGCCCCCATGACCTGTTCGCTTTCACCGCACATTGTGTTGCGCGAGCTGGAGCTGCCGTTCGAGCTGATCCGGGTCAACAACCAGACCAAGCAAACCGCCGATGGCCAGGACTTTCGCCAGATCAATCCCAAGGGTTACGTGGCCGCGCTGATGCTGGACAACGGTGAAGTGCTGACCGAGGGGCCGGCCATTCTGCAATACCTCGCCGACCTCGTGCCTGGTCATGCGCTGGTCCCGGCCAATGGCACCTGGGAGCGCTCGCGCTTGCAGGAACACCTGAACTTCATCAGTTCGGAAATTCATGGGGGCAGCGCGCCGTTGTTCAGCAGCGAAATCCCGGAAACCACCAAAACGCTCTTCAAACACAAACTGTTCAAGCGTCTGGATTACCTGAACCGCCTCCTCGCCACCCAGCCCTTTCTGATGCAGACGTTCGGTGTAGCGGATGCGTATCTGTTCACGGTGCTGAAATGGTTACCGACGTTCAGGATCGCCATCGAAGACTGGCCAGCGCTGGCGAACTATATGTCGCGCATCGCCGAGCGGCCCAGCGTGCGGGCTGCCATTGCGGAAGAGGACGCCACGCAACCGGTGCTCTGACAAGACCGGAAAACCGCTACCAGAACGGGTTGCTGTTGCCCGCCGGATTGCTGATTTCATCGCCCCACGCGCGTTTCGCAAGGTGACAGTTGTTGAATGCCCCTGCGCTTCTATAGTGAAAGGGTTCAAGTTCTCCTCCCGCCGAGCGCCCCATGGCCAGCACCGATCAACTGATCATCTGCGAGCATTGCGACTGCGTGTACGAAAAAGTCGTGCTGGCCAAACACCAGAAGACCCTCTGCGTGCGTTGCGGCGCCGTGCTCCAGCGCTACAACAACCTGAGCGTGGAGCAACGGCTGGCCCTGAGCTTCACCGCGGCGATGCTGTGGCTGTTCGCCAATTTCTACCCGGTGATGAGCATCAGCATGAAGGGCCTGAAAAACAGCGCGACCCTCTGGGATTCAGTGCTGGCCCTGAGTCAGGGGCCGATCACCTTCATGGCGATGGTCGCGGCAATCTCGATCATCATCGCCCCGGCCTTCCAGTTGGTTCTGTTGATCTGGGTCTTGAGCTTCGCCCTCGCCTCGCGCCGTTCACCGGGGTTCAAGCTGTGCATGCGCTGGCTGGAAACCTTGCGGCCGTGGAGCATGCTCGAAGTGTGTTTGCTTGGCGCAATGGTGGCGGTGTTCAAACTGGCGGGCATGCTCGACGTCATTCCCGGCATCGGCCTGTTTGCCTTGGCCGTGCTCAGCCTGTTGCTGATCCGCATCGCCGGGCGCGACGTGCGTGAACTGTGGGACATCCTATGAAACGGCCACCGACTGCCAGCGAACTCAACCTGTGCCTGTGCCACAGCTGCGGACTGGCCTGCGACATGACCGGCGAACCGCACCAATGCCCGCGCTGCGACGCGCCGCTGCACCGGCGCAAGACCAACTCGCTGACCCGCACCTGGGCCTACATGTTCGCCGCGCTGGCGTTTTACGTGCCGGCCAATCTGCTGCCGGTGATGAACACCACCCTGCTCGGCAGCGGCGCCGACAGCACCATCATGAGCGGCGTGCTGGAGTTCTGGGAACACGGTGCGTGGGACATCGCCGTCATCATCTTCGTCGCCAGCATCGCCGTGCCGGGGGTGAAATTCGTGGCGCTGACCTTGCTGCTGGTCACCGTGCAACGGGACAGCCATTGGGCGCGCAAGGAGCGTTCGAAGCTGTACCGCTTCGTCGAGCTGATCGGCTATTGGTCGATGCTCGATGTGCTGGTGGTCGCGCTGGTGGCGGCGCTGGTGAAATTCCAGGCGCTGGGGGATATCGAGCCGCGCGTAGGGATTCTGTTTTTCGGCCTGGTGGTCGTGTTCACCATGCTCTCGGCCATGAGTTTCGACCCGCGCCTGATCTGGGATAACGCGCCGGACGAAGAAACGGAAGAACCCCGGCACTCGACTGAACAAGTGCCGGGGCATCAAGCGGTTTAAATCAGATCTGCGCAGTACCGCCGTCGACGAACAACTCGATGCCATTGACGAAGCTGCTGTCATCCGAGGCCAAGAACAGCGCGGCCTTGGCAATCTCGCTCGGCTCGCCCAGACGCCCGATCGGCACGATAGACGCCAGTTGATCGAACAGCCCCTGGGTGTGTTCCGCCGGCACCAGCCCTGCCAGCCCTGGCGTGCGCACCGGGCCAGGGCTGATGGCGTTGACGCGGATACGCCGTGGTTTCAGGTCCAGCAACCATGAGCGGGCGAAGTTGCGCACCGCCGCTTTACTCGCGCTGTAGACGCTGAAGTTCTCCGTGCCCTGCACCGACGTGGTCGACGAGGTCAGCAGAATCGAGGCGCCATCGCGCAGTAGCGGCAAGGCCTTCTGCACGGTGAACAGCGTGCCCTTCACGTTGGCGTCGAAAATCCGGTCGAAGTGCTCTTCGGTGATCGAGCCCAGCGGCAGCATGTCCCCGCCGCCGGCGTTGGCGAACAGGATGTCGAGGTGCCCGGCCTTGGCGGAAACCTCGCGGTAGATGCGATCCAGATCCTCCAGCTTCGCCACATCGCCCTGAATGCCGATGGCCCGTGGGCCGATGGCGGCGACCGCTTTGTCCAGTTCGGCCTGACGACGGCCAGTGATGAATACCGTGGCGCCCTGAGCGACGAATTCCTGCGCCGAGGCCAGGCCGATGCCGGTGGTGCCGCCAGTGATCAGTGCGATTTTGCCTTCAAGTCTGTTGCTCATGATGAATCTCCAGTAACCGTTTCGAGGTAGGTGACGGGTCGTAGGTGAGCCGTTGGAAGCGACTTTAGGCCGATGAATTGAATTGAAAAATCCGCAAAATCGGTTTTGTTTGTGCACAGACATGCACAATACTCAACCGCATCTACCCCACCGAGCTCGAACCGATGAATCAGTTAATGGCGATCCGCACCTTCGCCCGCGTCGTGGAAAGCGGTTCGTTCACCAAAGCCGCCGACTCGCTGAACCTGCCGAAAACCACGGTCAGCAAACTGATCGGCCAATTGGAAAACCACCTCGGCGTGCGCCTGCTGCAACGCACCACCCGCCGCCTCACCGTCACCGCAGACGGCGCTTCCTATTACCAATTGACACAACAATTGCTGCATCAACTGGACGACATCGATCAGGGTTTCAGCCAGGCGCAAGGCCTGCCGCGCGGCAAGATTCGCGTGGACATCGGCGGCTCGACCGCGACGATGCTGGTGATCCCCGAACTGCCGAGGTTCTTCGAACGCTATCCGGACATCCAGGTTGATCTGGGCGTCAGCGACCGCCCGGTGGACTTGATCAGCGAGCGTGTCGACTGCGTGATTCGCGGCGGCCAGCTGACCGAACAAACCCTCGCCGTGCGCCGCCTTGGTGAAGTGTCCTGGACCACCTGCGCCACGCCCGAGTATCTGCAACGCCATGGCACCCCGAGCCACCCGCTCGACCTGGCCAGCCATCAGCTGATCGCCTACCGCTCGGCCTCCACCGGGCGCATCCTGCCGTCGAACTTCCAGCGCAACGGCGAACGCCATCAGATCGAAGGCAAAGGCCTGATCAGCGTCAACGAGAGCAACGCGCACCTGGCGGCCGGCCTCGCCGGGCTGGGGATCATCCACACCTTCAGCTACACGGTCAGGACCGCCATCGAACGCGGCGAACTGGTGCCGATCCTCGAGGACTGGCGTCCGCCAGCGTATCCGTTTCATGTGCTGTATCCGCCGAACCGGCATTTGAGCAATCGAGTGCGGGTGTTCATTGATTGGCTGGTGGAGCGGTTTGCGCAGGTCGATTGAGGTGCTGCGGGACCATTGCTGACTTTTACGCAAAACACCTTTGACCCAGGGCCGGTTCTTCTCATGCACGTTGCCACCGATACTGGCGGCCATTGACAGTCATGGGAAATCGCACAATGCAAACCGATTACGCTGCCTGGGCCTGGACGTCCGGCCAAGGGCTGGATGGCCTGACACTGACCCGCAAACCTCTCCGGCAACCCGGCCCCGGGCAAGTGCTGGTGGCCAACCGCGCCATCGCCTTGAACCCGGTGGACTGGAAGATCATCGAGTGGGGCCACTCCGCGTGGCACACCGGCCGTGTGCCGGGTGTCGACGGCATGGGCGTGGTGGTCGCAGCCGGCGCCGGCGTGACACTGCAACCCGGCAGTCGCGTGGCGTATCACCAATCACTGGCGAACGATGGCAGCTTCGCCGAGTACTGCCTGCTCGACGCCGCCACCGTGCTGTCGGTGCCCGCCGCGCTCGATGATGCCGCGGCGGCGTCACTGCCCTGCCCCGGTTTGACCGCGTGGCAAGCCGTGGAGAAAGTCCCAGCGAATGGCGCGGCCGATGTGCTGGTGATCGGCGCCGGCGGCGCGGTCGGCCTGCTGCTGGTGCAACTGGCGGTACAACGCGGATGGCGGGTCTGGGCGACCGCGTCCGGCGCACATCATGAAAAGCTCAAGGCCCTGGGCGCAGTCGGCGTATTCGATTACCGCGAACCGGACTGGCAAAGCGCACTCGCAGCCAGCCTCGGCGAACGTCGTTTGCATGCCGTGTTCGACACGGTCAGCGGCGCTCACGCGGCGAAAATGGCCGACCTGCTGGGCTACAACGGCCATCTGGTGTGCATTCAGGATCGTCAGGAAAGCGCGCCCCTGCCGGCGTTCACCACCGCGATTTCGCTGCATGAAGTGGCATTGAACAGCTTCCACGTCCACGCCAGCCTGCACGATCGCCAGACCTTGCGCCGCAACGGCGAGCAGTTGCTGCAAGCGCTGCTCGACGGCAGCCTGATCGGCCCGGCGCTGCAGATGTTCGACTTCGATGAATTGCCCCAGGCCTTGCGCGCCCTGAAGGACGGCGCGGGTGGCGGGAAATGGGTGACGCGTCTGCCCGTCGTTTGAATCGCGTCAGTCGAGGCCTTCCCCAGTGCCTTGACTGACCTCCCGGGTCAAACAATCAATCAGCGCCCGCGCCGAAGCCGACAGCTGCCGGTGCGGCGGGTAGATCACCGAGAACGGTCGGGAGCGCCCGCCCGACTGTTCAAGCAGGCGCACCAGTCGCCCGCCCTCGATCCGCTCGCGGACAATGAAGTCATAGGTCTGGCAGATGCCCAGCCCCTGCTCCGCCAGCGACACAATCCCCAGCACATCGTCGGACACCTGAATATTGGCGCTGGGCAACCATTCGCGGTCTTCGCCCTGCTCACGGAACAGCCACGGTCCAACACGGCCGGTGCTGGGCATCACGAACGGCAGGCACGCATGCCGCTGCAAATCGTCGACGCGCTGCGGTGTTCCGGCCCGTCGCAGATAATCCGGCGCGGCCACCACACACAAACGCGCGTCCTCCAGTTTGCGCCCGATCAGCCCGCTGTCCGGCAACGCGCCCAGCCGAATAGCCAGGTCGAAGCCTTCGGCTACCAGATCGACATTACGATTGCTGATGCTCAACTCAACGCGCACTTGCGGATGTTGCCGGGTGAATCGGGCGAGCATGGCCGGCAAACGGTAGTGACCGTAAGTGGTCGGCACGCTGAGGCGCACGCGGCCGCTGAGTTCGCCGTCCTGTCCCTGGATCGTGCGCTCAGCATCATCGATCAGGCCGAACGCCGCCCGGGATTGCTCCAGATACAACACACCGGCATCGGTCAGGCTCAAACGCCGCGTGGTGCGCCGCAGCAACTGCACACCCAGGCGCGCCTCCAGCCGCGAAATCGCCCGGCTGACCACCGACGGCGTGGTTGCGAGAAACACTGCACCGGCGCTCAGCGACCCCTTCTCCACCACCGTGACGAACACTTCGACGTCGGCCAGATAATCGAATCGGCGACTCATCTTGATCCCCAGAGAACAAATGCTTTGCTGTAGCGCGAGTTTATCGCCGCAATGAGCATCAATACAGTGAGCCGCACTTTCTTCCACGTTCAGGAATCGCCATGCGCTCAATTACACGTCTTGCTTTCGCCTTGTCTCTCTCCGTTGCCGCGTTGAACGCCCAGGCGGCCAATGTGCTGGTGGTGCTGTCGGACTCCGACCATCTCGATCTGAAGGACGGCAAGGTCTTCAGCACCGGTTTCTACCTCAACGAACTGATGCAACCGGTCAAGCTGCTGCTCGATGCCGGCCACACCGTGACCTTCGCCACCCCGACCGGCAAGGCGCCGACACTGGATCGCTCCTCCGATGACAAGATGTATTTCAACAATGACGTGGCAGCCCTGCAGACCCACAAGGCGCTGCTGGAAAAACTGAAGATCACCTCGCCCGGTGAATCGCCGGTCATCAGCCTGTCGCGGGTCGAGCAAGTCGGCTACGAGCATTTCGATGCTGTCTACATTCCGGGTGGCCACGCACCGATGCAGGATCTGCTGCACAGCCAAGCGCTGGGCAAACTGCTGAACAACTTCCATCAAACAGGCAAAACCACTGCGCTGGTGTGCCACGGCCCGATTGCGCTGCTGTCGACCCTGACGGATCCGACCGCATTCACCCGCCAGCTGGAAACCGGCAAAGCCACGACGGCAAACAACTGGACGTATGCCGGCTACACATTCACGGTCATCAGCAATCAGGAAGAAGAAATCGCCAAAGGCCTGTTGAACGGCGGCGCGATGAAGTTCTATCCGCAGACGGCACTGGAGAAGGCCGGCGGTGTTTTCAGCAGTAACACGGCGCCGTGGGCCAGCCATGTGGTGGTCGATCGCGAACTGGTCACCGGACAGAACCCGGCGTCGGCCCTGGCCGTGGGCAAGACCCTCGTTGACCGCTTGAAGTGATCTCGGCGCCCTCGCACTTTCACCGTTTCGGCTAACCTGACGTTGCACCCGACGATGATTGCCCATCGACGGGTGCTCCGACCTTGATGCCCACGAAACGGAGAATTCCATGCTCAAGCGAACCCTGGCACTGACCGCTGGTCTGGCCCTGTCCCTGTCCGCCGTGCTGGCGCAAGCCGCGGAGGTGTTGAAGGTCAGCGCGATTCCCGATGAAGCCCCGACCGAGCTGCTGCGCAAGTTCGAACCGCTGGGGTCTTATCTGCAGAAGCAACTGAACATGAAAGTCGAGTTTGTGCCGGTGGCCGACTACCCGGCAGTGGTCGAAGCATTGGCCACCAACCGTCTCGATCTGGCTTGGCTCGGTGGCTTCACTTTCGTCCAGGCGCAGTTGAAAAGTGATCCAAAGGTCATTCCGCTGGTGCAGCGTGAGCAAGACGCCCAGTTCACCAGCAAATTCATCACCGCCGACCCGAACGTCAAAAACCTCGCCGACCTCAAGGGCAAGACCTTCGCCTTCGGCTCCGTGTCGTCCACCTCCGGCAGCCTGATGCCGCGCTACTTCATGCTCAAGGACGGCATCAAACCGGAAAGCTATTTCAGCCGCGTCGGCTACTCCGGCGCCCACGACGCCACCGTCGCCTGGGTGCAGGCCGGCAAGGTCGACGCCGGTGTGCTGAACGCCAGCGTCTGGCAGAAACTGGTGGATGCCGGCAAGGTCGACACCAACAAGGTCAAGGTTTTCGCCACCACCCCGGCCTACTTCGATTACAACTGGACCGTGCGCGGCACCCTCGATCCGGCGCTGGCGGCGAAGATCAAAAAAGCCTTCCTTGACCTCGACCCGGCCAACCCCGAGCACAAGAAAATCCTCGACCTGCAAGCCGCCAGCCGTTTCATCGAAACCAGCCCGGACAATTACAAAGGCATCGAGGAAGCCGCCCGCGCCGCCGACTTGCTGAAATGACGCTGCGCCTCAAACAGGCTTCTCTGCACCACGCCAATGGAGTGGAGGCCTTGCGCGGCGTGGATTTGCAGATCGAGGCCGGCGAGCAGGTGGCGATCATCGGACCGTCCGGCGCCGGCAAATCCAGCCTGCTGAATATGCTGGCGACCGCGATTCGGCCCAGCAGCGGCGACATCGAAGTGCTCGGCGAGCGCGCCTGGCACTTGTCCGCCCGCCAACGCCAGCGCCTGCGTGCGCGCATCGGCCTGGTGCATCAGGCGCCGCCGCTGCCGCCCCGGCAACGGGTGGTGACGGCGGTGCTGGCCGGCAAACTCGGGCAATGGAGCCTGGGCAAAAGCCTGATCAACCTGCTACATCCACTCGACGTGCCCGGCGCCCGCGCAGCCCTGGCAAAACTGGATCTGGCCGACAAACTCTTCAGCCAATGCCAACAATTGTCCGGTGGGCAATTGCAGCGGGTCGGCATCGCTCGCGTGCTGTATCAGGCGCCGGAGGTGTTGCTGGCGGATGAGCCGGTCTCGGCGATGGACCCGGTGCTGGCCGGGCACACGCTGTCGACCCTGTCGCGCCATGCCCGTGAGCACAACGTCACGCTGGTGGCGAGCCTGCACGCGGTGGAACTGGCGCTGTCGCACTTTCCGCGCATCGTCGGTCTGCGCGAGGGGCAAATCCTGTTCGACTGCCCGTCCGCGCAGGTCAGCCGCGACATGCTCGACACCCTCTACGCCAACGAACAATTGCAATCCCCGGCGCCCGCCGTCACCCCACTGATTGTGCAGATTCCCCGATGCTGAGCGCCGACAACCGCGACCCCGCCGCGCTGCCCCGGTTGCTGCTGACCGGGCTGGCGATTGCCTTGCTCTGGCCCGGCATCCAGCTCAGCGAACTGGATCTGGGCGTGCTGTTCCACGCCGACAGCCAGAGCGAAATGGGCCGCTTCGTGTCGATGTTTTGGCCACCGGCCCATGACCGCGAGTTTCTGCAATTACTGCTCAAAGCCACCCTGCAAACCCTGGCCATCGCCACCGCTGGCATGGCCCTGGCCCTGCTGCTGGCCGTGCCGGCCAGCCTGCTCGCCAGCCGCGCCCTGTCGCTGACCGCCGCCTCCCGCAGCGGCCGCCCGAGCCTGTTGGGCCGCCTGCTGCGCTGGCCGGTGCGCGGGCTGCTGATCTTCCTGCGCAGCGTGCCGGAAATCGTCTGGGCGCTGCTGTTCGTGCGCGCCGTCGGCCTCGGCCCGGCGGCGGGCGTGCTGGCCATCGCCATCACCTACAGCGGCATGCTCGGCAAGGTCTACGCCGAAATCTACGAATCCACCGACCAACGCCCGGCCCACGCCCTGCTCCAGGCCGGCAGCGGCCGCCTCGCCAGCTTCGCCTACGGCGTATTGCCCAACGTCGCGGCGGAACTGCTTTCCTACACCGTCTACCGCTGGGAATGCGCCATCCGCGCCTCAGTGGTCATGGGCTTCGTCGGCGCCGGCGGCCTCGGCCAACAGATCGACCTGTCGATCCGCATGTTCGCCGGCGGCGAAGTCGCCAGCATGCTCCTGACCTTCCTCGTGCTCGTCCTCGCCGCCGACCAACTCAGCCGCCTGCTGCGCTGGAGGCTGGCATGAAACGCCTGATCAATTCGGTGCTGATTCTCGCCATCGTCGCGGCCGTCATTGCCTCGTTTGACTATCTGGGCCTCGATCTTGAAGAACTCGGCAGCGCTACCAGCCTGAAACAGATGGGCTTGTATGTGGGGCGTTTCCTCAGCCCCGACCTGAGCGCTGACTACCTAAGCGCCATCTTGCGCGGATCGATGGAAACCCTCGCCATGTCCGCCCTCGGAACCCTGCTCGCTGCCGTGCTGGGTCTGTTGTTGGCGCTCCCCGCCGCTGGGCGATTTGGCTGGTTTTTTCAGAGTGCCGCGCGCCTGCTGCTCAATGCCCTGCGCGCCATACCCGAATTAGTGTGGGCTGCGTTGATGGTGCTGGCGGCTGGGCTTGGGCCGAATGCCGGGACACTTGCGTTGGCCCTGCACACCACGGGCGTGTTGGGGCGGTTGTTTGCTGAAGCACTGGAGAACACACCGCCGGAACCGGCGGATGCGATTCGGTTGCAGGGGGGGAATCCGATATTGGCGTTCTGCTACGGCACGCTGCCGAACCTGGCGCCGCAGTTGCTGGCGTATTGTTTGTATCGGTGGGAGAACAATATTCGGATGGCCAGCGTGTTGGGGTTTGTCGGGGCTGGGGGGTTGGGGCAGATGTTGTATGTGAGCTTGAGTTTGTTTCAGGAGGCGCAGGCGGGGACGGTGATATTGGCGATGTTGGTGCTTGTGTGGGGGGTGGATTCGTTGAGTGCCTGGAGTCGGGGGCGGTGGGTTAAGGCATAGGATGTAATGTTTCAAGTCAAGATTTCTAGTGCAACGCCACTCTCCCCCTCTGCATTTTTCAAAGTAACCCTCAAAACTTCCTCCAACATTAATACACCGAAAACAATCCAACCCATTGAAAATAAAAGAGTAATCACAAGAACAAACAAAACATGGATATAGTAATGGCCGTTTGCTAGTGTATAGAAAGCCAACCACAGTTTCCAAGGAACGTCATGGTCACGAAACGTACCACTCAACAAATAGCTCCTACCCCCTTACCATTGAAACTGATACAACCGAGAGATGAAGCAAAAAACAGACTAGGAGAAAGAATTGAAAAAGGATTAGAACTTAAGCAGAGGAAAGTCGATACCCGCGAGACTTACGACATCCTATTAAAAGACTATCAGAAATGGGATGCTTTCAACAAAGAGTTACTAAAACAGCTCTTCAACACAGACGAACTTGCAAAAGAATATAGTCATTATGGCGTAGCTGCCATGATCATGCGAGAACCATCTCTTGGTGAGAAAATTGCAGATGCTTTCAAAAAATTTGACACCAAGATACATCGAATCGACTCAATTATCGAAAGAATTGAACTAATACCAATTGACGAAAAATTAGTCTTTGACGCAAGCAAAGAAAATAACATAACCAACGAAAAACAGCCTCGAACCAAAAAAGTTTTTGTTGTACATGGTAGAGACGAAGTCGCCAAAACAAGCTTAGAGGTGTTTTTGCATGAAATAGATTTAGAGCCAGTAGTACTTCACAGACAAGCTGATGAAGGGTTAACAATTATCGAAAAATTCGAAAAGCATAGCGATGTAGGCTATGTATTTATTTTACTTACTCCTGATGAAGTGGCGTATTTAGCAAGCGACGAAGAGAAGCCAGACTCTGAACGCATGAAAGAGTATCGAGCCCGCCCAAATGTTATATTTGAATTTGGCTATTTTATTGGAAAATTTGGACGCTCAAGAGTCTGCTGCTTATATACAGGAAACGTTTCACTACCAAGCGACGTCAATGGAATCATCTATAAAAAATTTGATAGAAGCATAGAGGAAGTTGCATACAGCATAATAAAAGACCTGAAAGCATCAGGCTATGCCATTTCATAACAATATTAAAATTAGATCATCAACATCGAGAGCCTAGTGTCATGGAAGAAAAAAGTCTAAAAATAACAAAAAACCTAAAAGTTGGAGCACTAGACGCCGAGGCCGACACAGACTTATTGAACAAGTGCTTTGTAGATAATGGGTACTTAACGCAAATTATGGACGTTGACTCGCCGGCCTCAATTGTTCTCGGAAGGACAGGTTCTGGGAAAAGCGCACTTTTATACAAAGTAGCTCAAACGACTCAAAAGCATGTGATGCTTGACCCCAATGACGTATCAGTTAGATTCCTGGAAAGCTCAGACATCGTTCAATTTTTTGACACTTTAGGTGTGAGCCTTGACTTGTTCTATCGGTTATTGTGGAGACATGTGCTGACTGTAGAATTTCTCAAGCTCCGATATGACATAAAGTCAGAAAATGACAGTAAAGGCTTTATTGACGGACTTTTTAGCTCTTTCAACAGGGATGCAACGAAGAGAAAAGCCATCGAATACTTTAATGAGTGGGGCAATAACTTTTGGCTGGATACCGACGAGCACTTAAGAGAAATAACCAAAAAGCTCGAAACGGATACCAAGAGTTCAATTGGATTGAAGTATGCAGGAATAAACCTCTCATCTGACGGGGCGTTAAAATTATCAGAACAGGAACGAACAGAAGTCAAACAGAGAGCCAACCAGGTTGTAAGCAGCTTGCAAATTAGAAAGCTTAATGAAATTCTTGACTTACTATCTGAGCATTCTTTTTCGGACCCTCAAAAAAAATTCTTCATACTGATAGACCACTTAGATGAAGAGTGGGCGGCAACCGAAACCAGAGTCAGATTCATTAGAGCACTCATAGAAGAGATAAAAAGTTTTAGAAAAATTAGACAAGTAAAGATAATCGCCGCTCTGAGAGAGGACTTGCTAGACCAAGTATTTGATCGAACTCGGGACTCCGGATTTCAACAGGAAAAGTATGAATCGTACCTAATGAGCCTTAGATGGTCCACTGAAGACCTGACTCGAATGGTAGAGTTAAGAATCAATGAAGTATTTAAAAGCCAATACACAAAACAACTAGTAAGCATTAACGACCTTTTCCCAAAGCCTCGAAAAGGTGGTGGGCAAACTGCAATTGATTTCATAATTGAAAGAACGCTGAGAAGGCCTAGAGATGCGTTGCAGTTCGTAAACGAGTGCTTTGCAATTGCGTACGAGCGAGAAAGAATTTCTTGGAGATCTTTATTAGCTGCAGAAGCGCAATACTCTGAAAAACGTCTTAAATCTTTAAAGGAGGAATGGGGTAACGTCTTTCCAAGCTTCGATGAAACAGTGGAAATCCTACGCAATATCAAAGCAACTTTCTCAAAATCTATGATTAAAGACACGGTACTTGAGGAAGTCATGATTGCCCTAAGTTCTGGTGATCATCGAGACCCATGCGTGACGACAGTGAAAAAGTTTTATGAGCCAAATAGCAACATAAAAGAATCCGATTTACTAATTACAATGCTCTCATGTCTATACAGAGTTGGTGCAGTTGGTTTAAAAACCAGTTCTGTAGACACGTACATCTGGTCACATGTAGATCAGTCATCTGCGACAAGAGGCGAAATCAAAAGAGCGGAGCACTTCAAAGTACACAAAATGCTCCACCGAGCCCTCGACATCATCGTTGACCAGCACGAAATTTTCGATCAAGAACTGATAGATTAATTAAACAAAACCCAACACGGAGTACTCCCTGTCTCCAAACTATCAAAATCGAGATCAAGCTGAACAAACAAAATTAACTAATAGCGATATTACGGGAGGCGGCCACTAGCTTTTTCCAACATATGAAAAAATCTACCCGGCGCCGCTAGCGAATAAGAAACACCCACTAAAATTCAGTTATCATTAACCACGCTAAGCGACAGTCGCACTGATACAAAAGAGGAGCCTGAACATTGCTCGATGAATTCACCACAACTATAAAAGCCCAGCTTTATGAAAGAGTTAGCAGCCCTCTGCTAAGCTCTTTCATTTTTTCATGGTGCGGCTGGAATTATAAATTTCTTTTAGTAATCCTTTCTAGCATCTCCGCACATGAAAAATTAACCTACATCGAGCTAAACATATTCCCAACCTTAAGCAGTAAAATAACTTACGGCGCGCTACTACCACTACTTACGAGTCTATTTCTGATTTTCATATACCCAATACCTGCAGAATTCATATACAGACATGTAAAAACGAATCAAAGACGCTTAAAAGAAATACAACAATCCATTGACGACGAAAGTCCACTCTCAAAAGAGCAAGCGAGAAAGATTCGAAGAGAGGCCCTTGAAAACCAATTGAAATACGAGTCCGAAATAGATTCAAAAACCTCCGAGAACTCAAGATTGAAGGAATTAATCTCTGAACTTCAACAAAAAATAATTAAACTTGAAGAACCTCTTGAAACAGTAGACAAGAACGCTTCTGGCGACATTAGTAGCACTACCTCGCCGACTGAAACCCCAGCAGAAGCAGAGACCGCCAAGCAACAATTAGACAAACCTCCTTTAAAAAGTACGGAAACAAATATAGACCACATACTTTCCAATAAAAGCCTATTCAAAACAATTAGCACTTCAGAACTCGACAGCATCATGAGAGAAAGCATCTCAAACTACATTCAAGATCTTAATTCATTCTCAAACTTAGAGTTCAACGTTATCGCCAATAAAGGAAAATTAGCAATCCTTCTAATGCGATCTGACGGTTCGTATTTTCCTTACATTTCTGCTGAATACACACCTAGCACAGCATTTAGCGTTCTTGAGTCACTAAAATCAGCACTATTAAACGATAAACCACCGACCAAAGGTGAGTAGGAAAAATAGCGGACGGATTTATTTTCAGAAGATGAGGCCATTCTTTTGGTCCATGAAGGCATTGTGATAGCATTCCCGCGCCTCCCCCCGGAGAGGGGGAATTTTTCTACATCCCGCAAGGAATATGCCCCGTGAAAGACTTCGTCATCAGCGTCAACAACACCGTCCTCTATCTCTCCCTGGCATTCATCTGGCTGGTCGCTATCGTCGCGATTTTCACCACTGGGTTCTTGCCGGCGCTGGGTATCTTCGTGGCCGGCACCCTGTGCTGGTGCATCATTTCCGGCTTCTGGTTCGTCCAGTCGGCGACCTACGAAGAACTGCGCAAGCTGAACGCCAGCAAAAACTGAAACATCAGGGTGGAGCCTTGAGTGCCCCGCCCTACCCTGAGCGCTTGGTTCCGTGCCAAGCGCTTCTCTCTGCTGCGAACTACTCGCACGGCCCCGCCTTCTCCGACATCCGGATAACTTCGCCCTTTTCTCTATTCAGCCGATAAGGGACGGGACTGTTTCTCAAGAAATATGGCCTCGCCTTTGAGAGCTTAAACAGCTCCGTTTAAAGCAACCCGCCGTAACTTCCCCGAGGCTACAACGCCTTGCGTCATTGCCTACGACTACGCCAGAATCCGCCGGCTTGTGTGTCTACAGCGCGGGTTTTATCGTTTCCGGGTCACTGAAAAACAGTGATCGGGTTTGGTAGCCCGAGATAAACACAAGATGCAGAGCACACCATCGCGGCGGTCAATCGCCTCGGCTTAATGGTGGCCATGCACAGGGCGTCTTCGGGCGCGCCGGTCTCCTTGTGTCCCGGTCTACCAACCTGCGTATGGCCACCACCCAACGTTTGGTAGCGTGTGGGTGATGGCTCCTGATGACGACACAAGGAGTTTCACCATGATCAAGCCAACACCCAACCCACCCGAAACCGACCCCACCTCCCCCTACGAATCCCCCAACTCCAAAAAACTCCACGACGCCGCCGAGCGCGCGCTGGATCACTACCTGTTCCCCGCCGCCGGGATCATGTCGTCCTTGAACGAGCCCGAGCGGATGTACCTGGCCAATCCGAAATTCAACACTGAATGCCTGCTGGCCAATGCCAGCGAAAACCTCGGTGCGGCCAGTGAGATGCTGAGTAATTTCGCGGCCACGCTCGATCCGTCGCATCGCAAGACGGCGATCGGTATTGCGCAGATAGTGATGATTGCCGAGCTGGCGGTGAATCAGGCGCTGGATCACGTCGAGGTCGCGTAAGTCGGCGATGGCTGTAGGAGCCGTTCGTGGCGGCTTCTACAGCGCGACTTATTGAGTCTCCCGTTGCAGGAAAAAGTGAGGCTCAAGAGGTTATGGAATGCAAAACAGCCCGGGCCGACACCCTCGTTAACGACGAAGGGCGTCGGCCCGGGCTGTTTGCGTTTCAGTAAATCGAACCACGGAGCCTTGATCCAATTACTGCATCAAATGCACATATGAACTGCAATCAACCCAACTAGTGCTCCAAACGCAGGCCTTTAGACTCTCCCCACGATCAACGTAAGGGAGCGTTCAACATGGTCACCAGCGCCGTCATCCATCAAACCGGTGAGCCTCAAGTCATTCAGCTTGAGCCATCCACCGCGCAAACACCCGGCCCCGGCGAGGTCTGGCTTGAGCAGTTCGCCATTGGCGTCAACCCGCTCGATTTGAGCCAACGTTCCGGTGCCGCACCGTTGGCGTTGCCTTCCGGGTTGGGGCTTGAGGGTGCCGGGCGGGTTGTGGCGGTGGGGGCCGATGTGACGAACGTGGCCGTCGGCGACCGGGTTGCTTATGCCACGGGCCCTATTGGCGCCTATGCCAGCGCCCGCCTCTACCCGGCCAATCGGCTGGTGAAGATCCCCGACAGCTTGAGTTTCGAGGACGCGGCGGCTGTGCTGTTCAAGGGCATCACCGCGCAGTATTTGCTCAAGTCCACTTACCCGGTCGGGCCGGGTTCGACGGTGCTGATCTACGGCGCGGCCGGTGCGCTGGGGCAGATCATGGTGCCGTGGGCGAAGCATTTGGGGGCGTTGGTGATTGGTGTGGTGTCCGGCGCCGAGAGTGTCGAGCGGGCGCGGTTGGCGGGTTGTGATGAGGTGTTGGTGTTCGATGCGGCGACGCTGGCCGACGCGGTGGCCGACCTCACCCAGGGCAAGAAAGTGGATGTGGTGTACGACCCGATTGGCCGGGTGTCTTTCGAGGCGTCGTTGAATTGCCTGCGTCCGCGCGGGTTGCTGGTGTCGTTCGGCATGGCGTCGGGGGCGCCGGCGCCGGTCGAGATCAGCACTCTGAACGCCAAGGGTTCGCTGTTCCTGACCCGACCGTCCCTCGCCGCCCACACCGCCACGCCGGAGGAATACCAGCAGCGTGCAAAGGACGTGTTGCAAGCGATTGACGCCGGTATCATCCGGCCCAATGTCGGGCGTCGTTATCCGCTGGCGGACGCCGCCCGGGCCCATGCCGATCTGCACCGGGGCGGTTTGCCGGGGGCGGTTGTGCTGGTGCCTTGAGTCTTTTTTTCGGGTCATCCACGAGGGTTGTCGTTGCATGGATCTGTTCGATAGCCGTCAGGCCGATGAAGTCGCCACCCTGCTGGCCCTGGCCGAGCACGGCTCGTTTGCGGCGGCGGGCCGGACGTTGCAGCGCCATCCCTCGGTGCTGTCGAAACGGCTCAGCGCGCTGGAGTCGCGGCTGGGGGTGCGGCTGATCGAGCGCACCACCCGGCAATTGCGTTTCACCGATGAGGGGCAACGGCTGGTGGCGCGGTTCGGGCATGCGGTCAGCCTGATCGCCGAAGCGGAGCAGGATGCGCGCGAGGGTGCCGCCGAAGTTCGCGGGCGTTTGCGCATCGCCCTGCCGGCCGCCATGGGTCGGCTGTGGCTGGGGGATATCGTTTCGGCGTTCGCCCTGGCCCATCCGAACGTGGCGCTGGAAGTTGAATATGCCGAGCGCTTTGTCGATATCGTCGCCGAAGGTTTCGACGCAGCGATCCGCATTGGCGAGCTGGCGGACAATCGGCTGGTGGCGAAAAAGCTCTGCGATCACCGTCGAATCCTGTGTGCCGCGCCCTCCTACCTTCAACAACACGGCGAACCGAAAACGCCGGCAGATCTTGCCGGCCATCATTGCCTGGGGTTTACCGGGTTGCATTCGTATCCCGAATGGCGGCTGACCCGAGGCGACGAGAAACACACTCTGAAAATCCGCAGCCGACTGGTCAGCAATGACAACCAAGCGCAGCTGTGTGCCGCGCGCATGGGCGTGGGGATTTTGGCCGGCGGCGACTGGCTGATGACCAAAGACCTGCGCGAGGGGCGCCTGGTGCGGGTGCTGCCCGAGTGGCAACTGGATGCGGACACGGGGGTTTATCTGGTGCGGCCTTCGGCCCGGTTCAACACGGCGACCACTACGGCGTTCAAGGAGTGGATCGAGGGCGCTTTTGCCGAGGGTGCGCCTTGGATGACTCTGCCCCGCTGATTTACCAGCCGCGATGGGATATCGTGCCGGCCTCGGAATCGACGTGCATTCATGGAGGAAAAATGCGGATTTATAGGACAGGGGCTTTTTGCGCGGGCGTGTCCATACCGGGACGCCTGAGATTCAAAACATTCCTCATCGCCATGTCAGGCTTCTTTGCCCTCACCCAAACGGCGCTATCCCTCGCCGATACTGCCAATGGAAAAGCCCTCTACTCCCAGCGATGCGCCGTGTGCCACGGAGCCGACATCAAGGGCACCGGGCCGTTGGCCAGGAAAAGCAATCCGCCGACACCTGACCTGACCACCGCTGCCTTCAAAAAGCGACTGAGTGATTACCCGGGCGTTATCGTGTCCTCGGTGATTCTTCGTCCCAACGGGGATTTGATTCCAAAGACCTTGCGGGAGAATGGCGTGAAGATCCCCCCGCACGCCTGGAGCGTTAACGACTTTCGCGACTTGCATCAATATATGAGCGGTGTGATTTCCCAAACGAACAAATAAGAATGAGGCAGCTCTGTTATCTGGTGACGGGATAATGGGTCTGCCTCATTTTCACAATCAGGCTGCATCCACCATGACCGATACGTTCCAAGGCAGTTGTCTCTGCCGCGCCATCAAATACGAAATTACCTCGCGACCCAAAGCGTTTTCGCACTGCCATTGCAGTCAGTGCCGCAAAAGCCATGGGGCTGCGTTTGCCAGTTATGGCAGCGTGCCATGCAAGGATTTGCACCTCATCCAGGGTGCGGATCACATGACGGCTTACCGCTCTTCTGAATCAGTACTTCGAAAGTTTTGCAGCCAATGCGGCTCGTCGTTGTTCTGGTCGAAAAGCAATGGCGATCATGCCGATTGGGTTTCCATTGCACTGGGGACTTTGGACACGGATTTTACGGCCGAAAAACAGCGCCATGTCGAGGTCGCGTCCAAGGCGTGCTGGTATGAGATTCGGGATCTGTGGCCGCAATCTCAATGACGGCGATGAATCGAAAGCTCGGTTGAATCTACAAACTAATGACTCCCCCTCTGCGCGCACATAGATCAACTACAGTTTGCTTTACCCATCTCCAAGGATTGTCATCTATGGCTGCGGATCAGGATCGTTTTTCACGCGCGTTCAGCTTTGTTCTTAACAACGGCACCGAACTGTTTCCAGTGCAAATGAAGCGCAGGAGTACCGGAATTGTCGCCTATCGAATTTCTCGTGGGGGGGCTAACGGAAACACGCTGGAGGCCGGCGAGGAAGTTGATGAAGCGACAATGGTTCATAAGGTCCTGGACCTTGGTTTTGCCGTTCGCTGCTCATCGCTGGATGGAAAGACCAAAGGCTTGTACAAATCAAATCAACGAGCTGTACGCGACGTACGTCGAAAATGAATCAAAAATGGGGACAGATCTATTTATCCGGTGGTGAAAAAATAGATCCGTCCCCATTCCTGTGGTACTGCATTCCTGACAGGAATGCCCCCATAAAAAACATGAATTTTATTTAAGGCGCCCAATCTTTTAGCGTCGTCCATTCTGCATATGGAGATGACGCTATGAATGACTCAAGCCTGCGCCTTTACGTCGATGCTCAATTCACCAGTCCCTACGCAATGTCGTGCTTTGTGGCCCTTCGAGAAAAGGGAATCGAGTTCGAAATGAGCACCCTGGACCTGGACAAACTGGAGAACCAGGCCAGCGATTACGCCCGTCTTTCGCTGACTCAGAGGGTCCCCACCCTCGTGCATGGCGACTTTGCGTTGTCGGAGTCATCGGCGATCACGGAATACCTGGAAGATGTGTTCCCCCAGACAGCTGTTTACCCACGGCACCCACAGAAACGCGCGGCAGCGAGGCAAGTTCAGGCGTGGCTGCGCAGTGATTTACTCCCGATCCGACAGGAGCGCTCTACCCTTGTCGTGTTCTATGGTCAGAAATACGGACCGTTGTCAGCGTCGGCTGAGGCTGCCAAGCAAAAGTTGATTGATGTCGCTCAATGGCTGCTTACCGACAATCCGGACTACCTTTTTGGTGAATGGTCGATCGCCGACGTTGATCTCGCGTTGATGCTGAACCGATTGATACTCAACGGGGACACGGTGCCGGCTCAACTGGAGAATTACGCTCAACGCCAATGGCAGCGCCCGACGGTACAAGAGTGGATCAAGCTGGAACGACCTCGACTGTAACGGCAGCATTTTCTTTGCTTTTCTGTTGCTACTCGAGCCTACACCCCCTTGAGCAAGTGCCTACAAATTCACCAGAAAACGCCGGCTTTCAGGGCTCGCCCCTCAAGCCGTATCCTTTTCCCGTCACCCACATCCCGCCCAAGGCAGTAAGCCGTCCTAATCATCCAGGACGTGCCAAACCCTTGGGCGTTTTTGTTTTAAAAAAGCGGGGGGCAGATCTATGAATCCGAAGCGTGATGATAGATCTGCCCCACGTCTGACGATGACGGCGCAAAGCGTACGCGGCGCCTCATGATCAGCGGCTTTTACCCGCCGCGAGACTGGATGAGCAAAGCAATGAATGCCACGAACGGTGCAATCAGCACCAGCCGACCGACGGCGACCGACCAGCCCCAGGTAAAACCACTTTCCCCCTTGAATCGACCGCCACTCAGCAAGCCAAGCACGCAGACCCCGATTCGATGAGCCAAGCGGTTGAGCAAGATATCGAGGATGTAATCCATTCTTTGGCCTCATGCCGCTCTGCACTCTGGAGCGCTACAGCTCCAATGCCTTCGCCATGATGACCGTGCGCTCAGCCCCGTGAAACTCGTCTCGAACCTTTTCAAACCCAAGCGAAGCATAGAAGCCCTCTGCGGTAATTGAAGAAGGCACACGCAGCCGTTCCAGACCTGCATTGATGGCAAGTGATTGAAGCCTCTCCATCAGCTGTCTTCCGATACCCTTTCCTTGATAGCGCGGGTCGACAAACACACTTCGGACAATGTCGTGATCCAGACTCGCGGTTGCAACGATATGACTGCAGGCTGTAGCCACCAGGACTTGACGCTCAGTCAACAGATGAAGAATCGACGGGGGAGAAAAGCTTTGCGCCACTTGCTCGATGATTTCGGCGGAGTAGTCCTGAACGTTCGACTCGCGCAAAGCACTGAGGATCGTTCGACTGATCGCTGGCGCATCTGCATTCGTAGCGTTTCGAATCAGGTAATCCATCAAGGGCCGCTCCTTGCGCGTCTTCACTTGATCGTAGCGAAAAATGGGGAGTGATCCATTAATCCGTGGATCAGTCCCCTGCTTTTTGAAGCGTGGACAGCAACGGCTTTCACCCCAACCGCATCGACACCTCAATATCATCCGCAAACGGCACGCTCACGTAACCGTTCCCCGGCGAACGCACATGCGCCAGATACTCCGGGCAATAATCGGTGTTATCCGCCACCACCAGCGCACCCGGCCGCAGGTGTTTTTCAACCAGTTTCAGCACGTCGCCATACAGCGCTTTCGCACCATCGAGCAGAAGTAAATCCACAGTCGGTGGCAGGTCGCGAGCCAGCGTCACAAGCGCATCCCCTTCCCGAATCTCAATCAGATCACTAACCCCGCCCTCAACAAAATGACGCCGAGCTAGTTCGATCTTCGACGGTTCAAACTCGCTGCCGATCAGCACTCCGCCACCGTTGTCCCGCAGCGCTGCCGCCAGGTGTAGGGTCGACAGGCCAAACGAGGTGCCGAATTCGACGATGGCTTTGGCCTTTGTGCTGCGCGCCAGCATGTACAGCAGTTTGCCGGTGTCGCGGGAGACGGGCAGCCACAGGTCTTTGAGCATGGCGTAGAGTTCGCGGTATTCGGTTTTGCTGTGCATCAGGCGTTCGCGTTCTTCGCCGGATACGTTGTTCAGCGCCGGGCTGGTGGCGGCGCTGGCCTGGGCGTAGAGGCGTTCGATCAGGGTCGCCAGCGGTTCGGTGGTCAGGGTTGTCATGATGGTTTTCCGTGGGTTGAGAGCTAATATGCGAATGATTCGTCGCATTTAAATGATGCAAGCGAATGGCCCTGTTCGCTATTCGCATTCCAACCCGACGCCCGAGCTAGCCATGACCGATCGCCAGACCGCCCGTATTTCCTCACGCAAACAGCCGCAGCAGGCACGCTCCGCCGAGCTGGTGGCGGCGATTCTGCAGGCGGCTATTCAGGTTTTGGCCAAGGAAGGCGCGGCGCGTTTCACCACGGCGCGGGTCGCGGAGAAGGCTGGCGTGAGTGTCGGCTCGCTGTATCAGTACTTTCCCAACAAGGCGGCGATTCTGTTTCGCTTGCAGAGTGATGAGTGGTTGCAGACCACCGGGATGCTGCAGCGGATTCTGGAAAATCATCAGCAACCGCCGTTGGAACGCCTGCGCACGCTGGTGCACGCGTTCATTCGTTCGGAGTGCGAAGAAGCGCAGATGCGCGGCGCGTTGAGTGATGCGGCGCCGCTTTATCGCGATGCGCCGGAGGCTCATGAAGTACGGGCGGCAGGCAAGCGGATCTTTGCGACGTTCATGGTGGAGTTGTTGCCCGGGGCCAGCGAAATCGTTCGCACGCAGGCCTGCGATCTGATCCTGGCCACGCTCAGTTCGGTGGGGAAGGAATTTTCACTCAGCCCGCGCACCGACGCGGGAATTACGGATCGAGCCGAGGGGATGGCGGACATGTTCAGTGCTTATGTGGTGGCGCTCGACGCCCGCTGAAGCTGCTGATACGCCGTCACCAGTTGCGCTTGATTAAACGCCAGGTTACGGCCGCTGGGGTTGGGCAGAATCCAGACTTTAGCGCCGCCGAACGTCTCCTCTTGCAGCCCCCACTCAATCGACTTCTTGCCGGATAACCCGGCATACGCCGCCTTACCGAGGAACGCCACGAAGCGCGCCGCGTAACGAGCGATCTTGCGTTCGAAGCTGGCGGCGGCTGCGGTGAATTCCTCCGCCAACAGTTGATCCGCACTCGCCGTCGGACGCTCGACCACGGCGGTCAGGCCGCAGTGGAATTGCAGGATCGAGCAGTCTTCTTCCGGGCGTAACTCGTGGGGCGTGAAGCCGGCCAGATGCAGCGTGCGCCAGAAGCGGTTGCTGCGTCCGGCGAAGTGATGGCCCTGCTCTGCCGCCAACAAACCCGGATTGATTCCGCAGAACACCACGGACAGGCCTTGCGTGAGGATGTCCTCAAGCCCGTTCAACCGCAGATCACCTTCACCGCATCGCGCGCCTGCCCGGCCAGTTCTTCGCGGGATTTACCGGCGCGGGCGCGGATCGAGATGCTGTGCAGCAGCGATGACGCGAGCATGGCCCGCGCGGCTGCGTCCACATCACCGTTCAGTTCGCCGGACTCGATCGCCCGTTGCAGACGAGCTTCGAGATCGGCATCGAGCTGGCTCAAGCGCTGGGACAGCACGTTGCGGATTTCCGGGTCCTCGACCGCTTCGGTGGTCGCGGTGCCGATGGCGAAGCAGCCGCGTGGCTGGCCGTCGCCGGAAAAATAGATCGCCAGTTGCCCTTCGTAGAAACCGGTCAGGGCTTGTTCCAGGGTCAGGCTGCTGTCGTTCAGCGCGGCCTGCATGGCGGCGTGGGCGGTGGCCCAGTATTGGTCGAGAGCCTTGATGTAGAGCGCGTGTTTGTCTCCGAACGCGGCGTACAGACTGGGGCGGTTCATGCCGGCGGCGCTGGCGATGCTGTCCAGTGACGCGCCGGAATAGCCGGTGTTCCAGAACACGCCAAGCGCCTGTTGCAGCGCGGTTTGCGGGTCATAGGCCCGTGGACGGCCACGGCCTTTTCCTTCTGTCGGTTTATTTTGTGCCATGTCGTACAAATTCCTTGCGGGGAAATGAAGTCGCTCATATTCTTACACCATCGCACAAAATTAAGGAATCAGAAATTCCTTGATCGGCAGGTTTGTTGTAACAGCGCTCGAACCGGGTCCCGCGGCGACGAAAACAGCGGTACGGAGTGATCCTCCCCCACCGCGAATGGATTTGATGACTCACGCATTCAATGCCGTCCAGGCGCCCAGCCTTTTGGAGAGCCGTTCATGACTCAGCAATTCGATCTCACCGCAGGACAAGCCCGCGCGCACCCCGTCGACGCGCCGCCGAAAATGCCGCTCAAGCAGAGACTGCGCCCGGTCTTCATGTGGGGCGTCCCCGCGCTTTTCGCCGCGATTGGCTACGGCCAGTACGTCGCCAACGAGCCCTTCGTTTCCACCGACAACGCCTATGCCCGCGTGGCCAAGGCCTCGATCAACGCACGGATTTCCGGGCAAGTGGTCGAGATCGCGGTCGACGACAACCAGCCAGTACGCAAAGGCCAGGTGCTGTTTCGCATCGATCCCAAGCCATTGCAAATCGCCGTCGACCGGGCCGAAGCGCAACTGGCCAACGCGCGCCTGCGCATCGACGGGCTCAAGGCCAGTTATCGCCAGCAGCAAGCCGAGCTGCAATCGGCGAAAGCCTCGGCGGAATATGACCAGAAGGAGTTCGCCCGCAAGAAAGCCTTGATCGCCACCGAGTTCGTGTCGAAGGCGCTTTTCGAGCGCGCCGAAACTGACCTGAAAGTCTCGCGCCAACGCATCGCGTCCATCGAGCAACAGATTGCCAACACCGTCGTCGCGTTGAACGGTAACCCGGACATCGCCCTAGACAATCACCCGACCGTGCGCGAGGCCAAGGCTCAGCTCGATGAAGCGCTGCTGTATCTGTCTTACGCCACGGTGACGGCGCCGGACGACGGCATCGTCGCCAGGGTCGATGATTTGCAGGTGGGCAACTACGTCAACAACGGCGCACCGGCGTTTGCGCTGATTTCCGACCGGGAAATCTGGGTCGAGGCCAACTTTCGCGAGACCCAGTTGACGCACATGCGCCCCGGTCAGACCGCGACAGTCACCCTCGATACCTACCCGGATCGCCCGTTCAAGGCACACGTGATCAGCATGAGCCCCGGCGCCGGTGCCGACTTCGCGCTGTTGCCGCCGGAGAACGCCACCGGCAACTGGGTGAAGGTGGTGCAGCGAGTGCCGGTGCGTCTGGAACTGGACGATAGCGACCCTGCCCTGCCGCTGTTTTCCGGTACCAGCGCCACGGTCAAAGTCGACACCGGGCATCGCTCGCCCTGGTGGCAGCCGCTCAAATCGTTGTTGTCTGCGGGTAATTCGTGATGAACAGCTCAGCAGCCGATGCGCGGGCACTGCGGTTTGTCGCCCTGCTCGCCACCTATATGCAGTCGGCCAACCTGCCGTTGCCGAACGCCGCGCTGCGGTTGATTCAGGGCAGTCTGTCGATGACCGACGATCAGGCCGGATGGATTTTCACCTCTTATCTGGCCGCGAGCGCGATCACGATGCCGGTCGCGCAATGGCTCGCCGGACGCTTTGGGTTGAAGCGGGTTTACCAGACAGCACTGGTGCTGTTCGCCCTCGGTCTGTGGCTCGGCACGCTGGCCGGCACACCGCTGGAATTCATCGGCGCACGCCTCCTGCAAGGTCTGGCCAGCGGCGTGATTGCGCCGTTGTCGATGGCCATCGCCCTGGAGACGTTGCCAGCAGCAAAGCGCCCCGCGTTCGGTCCGAAATGGACGGCGCTGGTGCTGTTCGGCATCGTCAGTGGCCCGAGCATCGGCGGCTTGATCTGCGAGTACTTCGACTGGCGCCCGATGTTCTACCTCAGCCTGCCGCTGACTGCGTACATCCTGATGGTGGTGACATTGCTGCTCGTCGAGAAGAAAGCAGACCCGCGTCCGACGTTCGATTTCTTCGGTTTCGCCAGTTTCACGGTCGGCATGATCAGCCTGCAGATGTTGCTCGATCGCGGCGAACGGCTGGACTGGTTCGACTCGCCGGAAATCTGGATCGAAGCGCTGGCCAGCGCCCTCGGCCTGTACCTGTTCGTCGTCCATGCGCTAACCCGCAAGACCCACTTTCTCAGCAAGGGCTTGTTCGGCGACCGCAACTTCATGTTGTCGACGGTGATGTTCTTCGCCCTGGGATTTGTGTTGCTGTCGACCATGGCCCTGACCTCGCCGATGCTCGATGAAATCCTCGGCTATCCGCCGGACACCACCGGGTTGCTGACCGTCCCGCGCGGCATCGGACTGGTAGGCGCATTTTTGCTGATGATGCGCGCGCCAGCATGGATCGACGCTCGGCTGTTTGTTGCCGCCGGCATCGCGCTGGTGGTGTATGCCAACTGGCTGATGCTCGGGTACTCGCCGCTGATGGACTGGACGCCCGTGGCCGTCACCGGGTTTATCCAGGGCGTCGGTCTGGGCGTCTTGGTGCCGGCGCTGAGCAAGACCGCGTTCAGCACCATCGACCCGAAACTGCGCCCGGAAGCCACCGGTTTCTTCAACCTGATGCGGGTTTACGGCAGCACCCTCGGCGTGGCCGTGGTGCAGATTTTTTTCTTCAACAACACCCAGGCGATGCACTCGGCGCTGGTTAGTCAGCTGACGCCTTATCGCGTGGCCCTGCCGACCTCCTTGCCGGCGCTCGAAGGCCTCAACCATCTGGTCACCCACCAGGCGGCGTTCGTCGCGGTGATGGGCCAATTCAAGATTCTGATGCTGGCGATGCTCGTGGTGAGTCCGCTGGTGATGTTCCTGCGCAAACCTGTTGCGGCCAACTGATGACGTGGAGTCTGAACCATGAAAGCTTCTATGCGCTTCACCCCGCTGGCGATGCTGGTGATGTTGTCCGCCTGCACCGTCGGCCCTGATTTTCAGCGGCCTGCCGAGAGCCCGTCGCAGCATTACGATCAAGCAGCCGAACAGCATTTTGCGATGGGCCGGCGGCTCAACGGCGATTGGTGGTCGGCGTTCCGTTCACCAAAACTCGATCAGGTTGTGCGCCGCGCCATCGACGGCAACCTCGAACTGGCCGCCGCTGACGCCACCCTTCGTCAGGCCGCCGCTTCAGTCGCGGCGGCGGAAGGCGTGTTGTATCCGCAGGTTGATTTCGCTGCTTCTGCCGGGCGCCAGCGCACCCACAATGGGCCAGAGCCGGTGGTCTCCAATTTCTACGGGATCGGGCCACGGGTCGCGTTCGATCTGGATGTTTTTGGTGGCAACAAACGCGCGGTCGAGCAACAACAAGCGCTGACCGATCTGCAAAAGCATCGCTACGAAGCAGCCTGGCTGACTTTGACCGGCGACGTCGCCAGCCAGGCATTGCTGCTGGCCTCGGCCAACGCGCAGATCCAGGCCGTGGAAACCCTGTTGGCCAACGACGCGAAAAACCTCGATCTGGTGCGCCGGGCCCAGGCGAGCGGCAGCACCACACAAATCGATATCTCGCTGGCCGAAACCCGGCTCGCCCAAGATCGCACGCTGCTGCCACCCCTCGCCCAGCAGCGCGATGCAGCGCGTCACGCATTGTCGATTCTGGCCGGCAAGGGCCCGGCGGACTGGATTGCGCCGGACTTCAGCCTCGACGAATTCGCCCTGCCGTCAAACATCCCGGTCAGCCTGCCTTCGGAAATGGCCCGTACCCGCCCGGACATTCTCCAGGCTGAATCCGAACTGCACATCGCCAGCGCGGCGGTGGGTGTCGCGACCGCCAATCTTTACCCGCATGTCGAGCTGTCGGCCTCGCTGATGCAAGCCGCGTCGGGCAATGGCGGCGCCGCACTCTGGGGATTTGCCGCCGGCCTGACGGCGCCGATCTTCAATGGCGGCACCTTGAAGGCTGAACGCGAAGGCGCCGTCGAAGGCTACAACGCGTCACTCGCCCGCTATCAACAGACGGTGATTCAGTCCTTCGGCCAGGTCGCGGACACCTTGCAGGCGCTCAACCACGGCGCAGAGCAAAACCTGGCGCAGGACGACGCCTTGCAAGCAGCCGACACCAGCCAGCGTCTCAATCGCCAGGCCTACGCCCAGGGCGAAACCAGTCTGTTGCAGGTGCTGGAAGCCGAACGCGCCTACCAACAGGCGCTGCTCGGGCAGATTCAGGTGAAGACCGCGCGTTATCTCGACTCGGTGCGCCTGTTCGTGGCGCTCGGCGGCAACTCGGTGGGTGTGCTCGACCAGAAGCTCGCCACCCGCAAAACCTCATCCCTTCTTTAACGGCAGATACCGGAGACACGACATGACCTACGAAGCCTTTCACGATGAACTTCGCAACACCCGCCTACCGCTGAACAACGGCGCAGGCTCGATGCCGGCCGTGGGATTCGGCACGTTGTTTCGCGACTTGAGCACCACCACCGATGCGGTCAAGTGCGCGCTGGAAGTGGGCTTTCGCCACTTCGACTGCGCCGAGCGCTATCGCAATGAAGCGCAGATTGGCGAGGCTTTTGCGCAGGTGTTTTCGGCGGGCAACATCCGCCGCGAAGACGTGTTCGTCACCAGCAAACTGTGGAACACCAACCATCGCCCCGAGCGAGTAAAACCGGCGTTCGAAGCCAGTTGTCAGCGGCTGCAAGTCGACTATCTCGACAGCTACCTGATCCACACGCCATTCGCCTTCCAGCACGGCGACGATCAGGACCCGCGGGATGTGTTCGGCCACGTTATCTACGATGGCGAAACCCGTTTGATCGACACCTGGCGAGCGCTCGAAGCGCTGGTGGATGAAGGACGCTGCAGGTCCATCGGCCTTTCCGACATCACCCTCGGTGCACTGAAGGACATCGTCGCCGCCGCACGGATCAAACCGGCGGTGGTGCAGATCGAATCCCATCCGTACCTGCCGGAGTGGGAGATGCTGGAATTCTGCAAGGAACACGGCATCATCCTGCTCGCCTTCGCCCCATTGGGTCATGGCATGGAGCCGAATGTGCTCGAGGACTCCGTACTCACCGGAATCGCCCGGCACGTACAGAAAACCCCGGCGCAAGTGGCCTTGGCCTGGGCGGTGCAGCGTGGGACGGCGTTCCTGACGACCTCGGCCAATCCGAGCCGGATTCAGGAAAACTTCGATATCGCGACGTTGCCGCACCGGGCGATGCGCGAGATCAAGGAAGAGATCACGACGCGAATCCGCTTCAACTCGGTGGTCGAGACCGGCGTACCTGGTTTCATCCCCCGTAAAAAGTGACACATGGCAAAGGGGCGGCCTCCTGTGAGGTCGCCCCTATACTCTTTCCACCTGACTGTTGAGACGACACCGATGGACGTCTTCCAAAGCATGCGCTTCTTCATCGCCGTCGCCCAAAGTGGCAGCTTCACCGCCGCCGCCGAGCTGCTGGACACCAATACCACCAACGTCTCCAAAGCGATCTCTGCTCTCGAAGCACGTCTGCACACGCGGCTGATCAATCGCACCACCCGCCGTCTGGCCCTGACCGAAGCCGGTGTGCGCTATCTGGAACGCTGCGAAAAAATCCTCGATGACGTGCGCGAAGCCGACGAAGAAGCCGGCACCGCCCAGACCCTGCCCGTCGGCCGCTTGAAGATTCACACCATGTCGGCCATCGGCAACCACTACGTGATCGACGCCATCGCCCGCTATCGCGACATTCACCCCACGGTGATGTTCGATCTGACCCTGACCAACCGCGTCCCCGACCTGCTCGAAGAAGGCTTCGACATGTCCATCGTGCTGGCCCGCGACCTGCCGGATTCCGGCTTCGTCGCGCAACGTTTGGGCATCACCTACAGCATTCTTTGCGCCTCGCCCGCCTACGTGGTCAAACGCGGTCTGCCGCAAACACCGGGCGAGCTTTGCGAACACGAGTGTCTGCGCATCGTCAACACGGTGATGCCGGTGGAAAACTGGACATTCGAAGGGCCCGAAGGCATGGAAACCATCAGCATTCCCGTATCACCCTTCCACATCAACACCGCCGACGGCATGACCATCGCGATCAGAAAAGGCATGGGCATCGGTATTCAGCCGATTGCTTCGGCCGTGGATGGTTTGAGGGCGGGAACTTTGGTGCGGGTGTTGCCGGAGTACCGGCTGGAGGAGTTGAACCTGTTCGCGATCTATCCGTCGCGCAAGTTCGTCGATGCGAAGATCAAGACCTGGGTGGAGTTTCTGAAGCAGTCGATCCCGCAATTGCTGGCATCGGATGAAGACATCGTTGGAAAGAAAGCGGTTTGAGTACCGCAGACATGGAGTGTCGACCCTCCATCCCCTGCGCCCGACTCAACTGGAACAGCCAGTGCCCATCACTTGATATTGCAGAACGTGGCGCTCGCCATGGGAATCTTCGTAGGTCATCTGCACCGGCACCGGGGCGCATTCGTTGGCCGGTTCGGTGATGGAGATGACGTGTTCGATGTCCAGATTGGTCGAAGAACTGTAGGTCTCGACCGGGATGTTCGCCGCGTCCGCGTTATCGGCGTAAGCGTGCGCACCGAAACTGCCAAGCATTAAAACCAGCGCGATTTTCTTGAGATTCATGATGTTCACCGTCTCGTTGAGGACCGTGTTTGTTCACGGATTGGAGACGATGCTAAGGGTTCGGGTAGTGCTGAAAAATCGGCCAGCTGAACAAACACTGTTGCCGGATTTCGTATGAATACTGTCTGAAACATCAAAGCCGACTACGCTCCAGCCACCCCCTCTGGAGTGAACGCCATGATCCGCGCCCTGCTCACCGCTTCCCTGCTGCTGGTCATGAGTGTTCCGGCCCATGCGGACGTGACGCCCTTCCCCGCCTCGTTCCGCACTCAGGACATCGCCGTCGACGGTGCGAAAATCCACACGCGCATCGGCGGAAAAGGCCCGGCGGTGGTGCTGTTGCACGGTTTCGGCGACACCGGTGATATGTGGGCGCCGCTGGCGGCGGATCTGGCGAAGGATCACACCGTGGTGGTGCCTGATTTGCGGGGCATGGGCCTGTCGTCGATCCCGGCCGATGGCTACGACAAGAAGACCCAGGCCGGTGATATCCGCGCGGTGCTGGCTTCGCTGGGCATCGAGCATTCGGTGGTGGTCGGCCACGACATCGGCACCATGGTCGCCTTCGCCTACGCCTCGCGGTATCCGCAGCAGACCGATCGCCTGGTGGTGATGGACGCGCCCGTTCCGGGGATCCCGCCCTGGAACGAAATCGTCCGCTCGCCGATGCTCTGGCATTTCGATTTCGGCGGGCCGGATGCAGAACGGCTGGTGGCCGGGCGTGAGCGCATCTACCTCGACCGCTTCTGGAACGAGTTCGCCGGCGACCCGAAAAAAGTCGACGAGGCCACCCGCCAGCACTACGCCAAACTCTACGCCCGCCCCGGCGCCATGCACGCGGCGTTCGCCCAGTTCCGTGCGATTCGCCAAGACGCGGTGGACAACGAAACGTCGATGAAAACCAAACTGAAAATGCCGGTACTGGCGGTGGGCGGCGAGAAGTCCTTCGGCAACAACGAAGCCATGGTGATGCGCAATGCCGCCGACCACGTCACCGAATTGGTGATCGCCGACGCGGGGCATTGGCTGATGGAGGAAGCGCCAGTGGAAACCACTCAAGCGATTCGCAGGTTTATTGCGCAGTGACTGACAAGCAGGTTGTTGTCATCGGTGCCGTTCAGCGCATCTCAGGCCACCGAGCTCAATCATTGACTACATCAATAACAACCATTAATTCAATGAAGTTCTCATATCGAATCCAAAGCGTAGGATCTGCTCCATACCAACCCACTGCACACGGAGTACAGAACCATGAAACGCCAAACTATCCTCGGTATCGCTTTCTCACTCTTCGCCCTGAATGCTTTTGCGGCGACCGAGACTGACCCACTGTTCAGCGATGCAGTTGCCTCTGCGACTCAGACTGATCCACTGTTCAGTGACGCCGTAGCCGCGACCGAAACCGATCCACTGTTCAGCGATGCCGTAGCCGCGACCGAAACCGATCCACTGTTCAGCGATGCCGTAGCCGCGACTGAAACCGATCCGCTGTTCAGCGATGCCGTAGCCGCGACTGAAACCGATCCGCTGTTCAGCGATGCGGTTGCCGAAGGTGGTTCTGACCGTCTGATCGAACGTCGTAACGTCTGAATGCGGGGTTTTACCGCAGCACTCGACAAAAGCCCGGCCTTATCCGCCGGGCTTTTTCATGTCTGAAGGGTATCGCCCTGTCCTTTGATGCGAATCACCTCCGCCAGGTTGTCAGCAGGCTGCGAACCGGTACTCAACACCACATCCCGGCGTGCACTCAACTCGATAGGGTATGGCCCGCCCTGCGAGAGCGCCGACCGCGTCCTGGCGGTAAACGCTTCATCGTTTTGCGTATAGAAAATCCACTCCCGCTGGTGTCCACCCGTCACCGTGCAGACCCACTTCGCCAGTCCCTTCTCCTCTACCGCCGGCACTATCAACTTCTCCATATCAGCCATGCGGATGGCGTCCCGACGCTCCGGTATCACGCCTGTCGATGTGTACTTCCAGACGATCCTGATTTTGAAAGACAACGCTCGTTTCTCAGTCAGCGATATCGAGTCCAGCCCCTTGTAGATCATGGGTGCGGGGGACTCTGGAAAATCGGATGGCTGATACTTGCTTTCAGAGGCCTCGACAATTTGCTGCTGTGGGGGATAAACGAATTTGTCGTCGAGAAGCGCTTCGAGCGCCGCCCTGCTTCTGCGTTCTCGATTCGCTACACAATTATCGTAATCAACACTTTTGGCCGGACCAGCCGCCAGGCACGCGTCACGCTCGACCGGAGGCGGCGACTTGGAGCTGGAGCAGCCAGCAACGACTACGCTGACTATCGCCAGCAAGCGGAAGCGGTTTGTGGCGTGCATTACGCCAAAACCGGACCTCATCAGAGAGCGCCCGGTTTTATCAATGACCATGAATAGCTTTTCCTTTAAACCTTGACCTGCGGCTGCAAACCAGCCCCGCTGGCTTCAATTTTTATTGCGTCCGTGATGTCCTCCTGAAAATAGATCGGCAGGTGTAAAGCTTCTTCAGGGACGTAACAGTTGTCGTCATCGCGAGCTTTTTCTGAAGATCGGAGAACCGGCTTAAAGAGGACGGATCTTTTGTCGGGGGAGAAGAACCTGTCACCTCTGTGCGCGACAATACAACTGTCACTCATAAAACTTTCCAGCGAACAGAATCGCTGCACAGCGCTGCCATATATTCGATTGGGCATTATCGTCCAAAGGAGATCGGTTGCTGGCATGCGCCCATGCAGCTGCCGCATCGAGAAACGCATTAACCGTTCCGTTTTCCCATTCCTGGCTATCTGATCGATCTATTGATGAGGGAGCGTTATGTTCCAACAAACGTTCACTGGCAAAATCAGCCCCCAGCGCCTCGACAAATCGAATGAACGACTGCTCATCTCTGACAAGCGCTAACAATTCATCAAGATCTACAGGCGTGTGCATAGGTTTTCCGGGTAAGGCGTTTTGAGTGAATGCATGCTGCGACAGGGGAACGCGAACGGTCAACTCACCGTCGGACGGAGGGCTGCTCGCAAGAACTCAGCAAATCATTGAGCGCCATCTGAAGCCCAAGCGCCTTTATATCGGCCGCTTCGGTCATGAACCCGGTCTTCCCCTCCATTTCCATTTCATACCGGTCTATGCCTGGGTCGAAGACCTGTTCTGGAAAGACTCCCGCTTTCGCCTGCTCGAATCTTTTGCCTACGTCGAGAATCCTTTGCCATCAACCGATGGTGCAGAACTGACGCTGTTCGTTTGGCGAGAATTTGCCGAGAACCCCAAACCGCCGGTGATCCAGGGACGCTCTGTTGAAGAGGTGATTGAGGAACTGCGCAGCGCCTTCAAATGATCAGTTCATCGAGTCGCCCGCTGCGCTGATGACTCAATCGAAGGCGCCATTGAGCACTTCATAAATCAGCCCGGTAGCGAGCGCGACCAGGATCAGATCGGTGCCGACCTGCTGCCATTCGTAGCCGTCGTAGTGCGGCAGCCTGCCGACCAGTCGACCATCGAGTTTCTTCGCAATACCGGGCGGCAGCGGTTTACCCCGCGCCAGGTTCTTCTGGATGCCGGGCGGCAACGCCGGGCCCGGGGTCCAGTAGCCACGATAGCCGTCCACAATCCCGATCACCCCGCCGCGATCGATACTCGGGCCGTGCCCCTGATAACCGCCCCCGCCTTTTTTCCCCTGATTGCCATGATCCTGGCTGTTATGCGGGTTGCCTTTGCCCTGCCCCTTTCCGTTGCCAGGATCGGCCAGCGCGGACACCGAAGTGCTCAACAGCGCAATACAGGTCGTGGTCGCAATCAACGTGCGTAAACCGGACATGGGTCGTTCCTTGAAAGAGTGTGTGTGGATTCTAGTCAGTTTTTTACAGGCATGGAGAGATGGCCCTGTCATCGCGGTTTGTGACTATTCTCGATGCGTGCAGCTTTCGGTGCTCCCCGATTCGCGCTTACCATGCGCCCGACTCGTATTATCGCGGGAAAGAAGTCTGGCACCGCCGCCCCGACTTCAACGAAAAGGAATTCACCCCATGTTCGAACGGAACAAACTGGTTCCAGAACTGATGGTCACGGATCTGCAGGCCAGCCTCGCGTTTTGGGTCTCCTGCCTGGGCTTCAACATCGCTTATCAACGCCCGGAAGAGGGCTTTGCCTACCTCGACCTGAATGGCGCTCAAGTCATGCTCGAACAGGTTGATCCGGATGCAGGCCAATGGCTGACGGCGGAACTGAGCAAGCCCTTCGGAAGAGGCGTCAATCTGCAGATTGACGTTGAGGCGGTTGCCCCCATCATCGAAAGACTGGGCACCGCTCAGGTCTCACTCTATAAAACCTGCAAAGACACCTGGTATCGCGCTGATGATGTCGAAGTCGGCCAGCGTGAATTTCTCGTTCAGGATCCGGACGACTATCTCGTAAGACTGGTAGAACGTCTGGGCGAACGTCCCGTTTGCCCGATTTGATCAAGGACGATAAAAACAATGAAAAACGGCAATTTGGCACGGTTTCGAAGGGGCGAATTGCAGTCGCCGGCCATTCCCCTGCTCGAAGAGGACTCGCCCGGCGACGGCATCATCTGTGCGGACGGCGGCGCTCGTTCCCGTGAGGTGATCCAGCAACAGGTGGTTGCGTTAATTAGCCGGTCGGCGCAGAACTGATCGCGGTCTTGCCTGCGTATCGTTCATCCGTCAGGATCCCTCCCTTTTTTGACTGGCAGCAGCAATCGTGGAACGTCTTTTCGTTTATGGAACCCTGGGCCCTGGCCGACCGAATGAGCATGTGATGCCGAAAATCGGCGGCACGTGGCAGGCCGCTTCGCTGAAGGGGCGTCTGTCGCAGGCCGGATGGGGCGCGGCGATGGGTTTTCCCGGTCTGGTGATTGCCGAGGATGGCGATGTGATCGAAGGCTACGTGTTCGCTTCCGAGAGTTTCCACGAACACTGGGCGGCACTGGATGAGTTTGAAGGGGCTGAGTATCAGCGGGTGTTGACCAAGGTGAAGCTGGATAACGGAACGACGATGGATGCCTATGTCTACGCGCTCAAATAGTCGGCCTTCGGCCTTTTCTCGACGGATGAAAATCTTCCTGGCCGGGCTAGTGTTTTGTGTTGGGCTATGGGGTGCTTCCGAGTGGTGGGAGAAGGCGTTGGCGAAGCCTGACTACGCAGCTCATATCAGCCCCGATGGCTGCTTCAGGGTGCAAACTTTCAGACCTTTCTGGTTACTGCCCAACTTCCTTCACCCGCAGGCGCCTCCAGACGCCCCCTTCGAAACTCAATGGTTCGTCCGCTGGGAATCTCCCGCGTTTTTCCGTTTGTACGACAATCGCGATGATCAGCTACTTGGCGAAAGCGAGATCTACGATCTGGTGAGTTACGGAGACCGATTGTCTTGGGGTTACGGCAGCGATACCGAGGTTCGCGTTGGCTTGATCACGATCGGCAATACTCGCCCTGATTGTACAAAGGGAGACTGACGAAGCCATGACGAGCCGCGAACTACTCCATAGCAAAGGCTACACACTGCTCTTTGGAGCAGTTCCGACCATGTGGCTGGCCGCCCTTCGTATCGCATTCGATACCGGCATCAAACCCTCAAACGAATGGCCCGTGCCCCGCGGCATCGATTGGCGCCATTCGCAGCTGGACACTGATCCGAACATTCAGCGCGTATGCCGATTGCCACAATTGCTGGCGGTGGTGGGCGAGTTGATCGGCGAACGCTTCTTCCTCTCTCAGGTCGAGGGCCGCGAACCGCTCATCAATGGCGGCCACCAACAACTGCACCGCGACTTGTCGGCGCAACGCCCCGGCGACACCGTCAACGCGCTGGTGTACCTCGACGATTACGGCCCGGAAAACGGTGCAACCCGCATTGTTCCCGGCAGCCATCGCCCTGCTCTGAGCGAGCCCCCATTCGATTTCACTGACGAGTCCCGATCCGTGCAGCTGACGGGCAGCGCGGGCGACATCCTGATCTTCGATGCCGACCTGATCCACGCCGGCAGCTTGAACTCCAGCGGTGCAGCCCGACGAACCCTGTTGATTACCTGGTTTTCCGAATCGCTCTACTCAACGCATCTGGAAACGGTGAGCCTCAGAAACATAAAAATGGACACGACCGAGCGGTTCGATCCGGGAGACTTTGCGTTCGGGATCGTGGAATCATTCATTTGACTTGATTGCCTTAGGCAACTATATAGTTGCCTAAGGCAAATATATGAGCATACCGTAATGTCCACAATCACCGACCGCGCCGACATCGTTCGGCAATTCAACCGCTTCTATACTCACCAGATCGGCGTGTTGCAGGAGCATCTGCTGCAAAGCGATTACTCGCTGACCGAGCTGCGCATCCTCTACGAACTCGCGTCCGGCGGTGACCTCACCAGCGCCGACCTGCGCCAGATGCTCGGCCTCGACGCGGGCTACATGAGTCGCCTCATCAGCGGTTTCGACAAAAAGGGCCTGATCCAGAAAGTCCCCTCCGCCACCGACGCCCGCGCCAGTCAATTGCACATCACCGACCTCGGCCGCGAAACTCTCGCCCCGCTGGAACAGGCCTCGCGACAAGAAGTCATCACCCTGCTCGAACGCCTGTCTGAACCGCAGCAACTGCAACTGATCGCCTCGATGAAGCAAATACAGACGCTACTCGAGGGCGGCCAGTCGACGACCTATCTGTTGCGCGATCCGCAGCCCGGTGACATGGGCCTGGTGGTGCATCAACAGACCGCAATCTACAGCCGTGAATACGGCTGGAATTCAGAGTTCGAAGCGCTGGTGGCAGAGGTTGTTGCCAAGTACCTGCGCGAATTCGACCCCAGCGGCGAGCGCTGCTGGATCGCGGAAAAGGACGGCAAGGTGGTGGGTTCGGTATTCGTCATCCGCCACGACGAAACCACCGCGAAACTGCGCATGCTCTACGTGGATGCCAGCGCGCGGGGCCTGGGGATCGGCAATCGGCTGGTCGAAGAATGTCTGCGTTTTGCCCGGGATGTCGGTTACAAGAAGATGATTTTGTGGACCACCAGCAATCTGGTGGATGCCCGCCGGTTGTATCAGCGGGCGGGGTTTGAGTTGGTCGAGGAAGAGCCGATTCACAGCTTCGGCAAAGAGCTGGTGAGTCAGACATGGGCGATCGAGTTGTGAGGTTTATGCTCGCGGTGAGTCGTCGTAGTCAGGCAGGACAATAGCGTCCTAAGGCACCTCTGAATCGACCGCCATGGGCGTAGGGACTTGCCATGAAGGTTTTTGGTCAACCTGACTGTCGAAAGCACGACGTGCCTTGCGAATGTCGTCGACGTTTTCGACCACCCACGTCCACACAGGCGACATACGGACCAAAAGTCCCATGCCCAGTGGCGTCAGCTCGTATTCGACACGTGGCGGAACTTCACCGAACTCCCGTCGAATCAGAAGACCATCACGCTCCAGTGAGCGCAGCGTCTTGGTCAACATGCGCTGAGTCACGCCCCTCATCTGTCGCTTGATCTCGGCATGGCGCATCGTGCCGTACACACCCAGCGCGTGCAGGATGCCCAACGACCAGCGACTGCCGGCATGCGTGAGGACTTCTCGCCGGACGCCATCATCATCGTCTCTGAGCGTCTGGCAGATCCTCTCTGCCTGGCCAAGAGTCTCTTGGTCGGTCATTTCTCCTCCCGGTATCACACGTGTGCCTTCTTACTGGTGCTGGCGAATGGTGCAAGTATTTGCCCATCTTACAGACAGCAGGTTTCAGGAGACATCATGACCGAAGTCATACCGCTTTCCCCCCAATCGATTCTCGTACTGGGCGCCGGCGAACTCGGCCTGCCGGTTTTGCGCAATCTCGCACAGGTCGCAAAACGCGCACCCGGTTCCACAATCAGTGTCCTTCTCAGAGCCTCAACCATCGGTACTCAGGTGCCCGAGAAAAAGGCAGAAATCGATGAGCTGCGGAGTCTGGGTATTCAAATGGTCGCCGCCGATCTGGTGAGCGATTCGATCGATCAACTGGCTGAAGTTTTCGCACGATTCGATACCGTCATCGGCTGTGCAGGCATGGTCGCGGGTCGGGAAACGCCGATGAAGCTTGCCACCGCAGCGCTCAAGGCCGGCGTGAAGCGCTACTTCCCATGGCAGTTTGGTGTGGATTTCGAAGTGATCGGGCGAGGCAGTCCTCAGGACCTGTTTGATGCTCAGCTCGATGTGCGCGAGTTGCTTCGCGCCCAGGATAAAACCGAGTGGGTCATCATCTCGACGGGCATGTTCACCAGTTTCCTGTTCGAGCCGGTATTTGAGGTCGTGGACTTCGACAACGACGCCGTGAACGCATTGGGCAGTCTCGACAACAGCGTGACGCTCACGACACCGCAAGACATCGGCAGGTTGACCGCCGAAATCGTCTTCTTCGAACCTCGTTTTCGCAATCAGATCGTCTACCTTTCCGGTGACACCGTGACCTACGGACAAGTGGCGAGCATCCTTGAACGGGTGCTGGAACGTCCGTTCAAACGCAACGTCTGGACTGTCGAGCACCTGATCCTGGAACTCGAAAAAGATCCCACCCACCACATCAAAAAGTATCGCGCCGTGTTTGCACAAGGCAGAGGCGTGGCCTGGCCGAAAGCTGGCACGTTCAACGAGCAGCAATCCATTCAGGTCACCAGCGCAGAACAGTGGGTTCGAGAAAACCTCGCAGGCGACTGAAATCACTTCGCGCTCAACGGTTCTGCAGGACTGATGAGCGCACCTCATAATGCCTCGTCGATGTACCCGTCCAGTCCTCTCCCTTGCGCTCGCTTACTGTTCATCCGCGCCGCTTACGACATCATCGACCACTGGTACTACAAACAGAGTGAACTGTTACGCAGCGAGCCCGTAATGGGTATGGCTTATGACGAATTCCCTCTGTTCTATGAGCGCGAGTCAACGCACAAAGGCTATCGCAAGGCACTGCTGTTTTCGGTGCGCACGCCGTGGATTTTCGCGTCATTCTGGGTGCTGCTCGGCTTTTGGGGTGTGTACATCCAGGTGGCCTGATCACATCGACCTCCCCTCGCGCAGGGGCTGAAATAGATAAGCCCGGCATTGAGCCGGGCTTGTGATTACGCAGCAGAATCATCTAATTGTTCAGGCTGCCATATTCGCCCCGCCGAGGCTTTTCTTGAGTGAAGCCTTCATCACTTCCATTTCCTTGCCCAGCTCCTCGAGCTTTGCCTTGCCCAGCAGCTTTCTGGCCTGAGGAAACATCTCAGTTTCCTCTTCCTCAATATGGTGTTCCAGAAGCTCTTTGACCACCTTCACGCGGCCGGCAAACTCAGGTGTAGAAGGATCGGTGGATTTCAGGTCAGGCAATACCAGTGAATCTACCGTGCGGTGTTCTTCTTTCGCCTCGTAGTACATCTCATCCTGTTCCTTATCGCCTGCCTCCTTGAAAGCCGGATACAGAATCTGCTCCTCGAGCTGAGTATGAATGGTAATTTCCAGTTCAAGCTTGTCCAGCAACTCCGCACGCTTTTTTAATGCGCGATCGGTGGATTCACTGAGTTGATTCAGAATGCCTTTAACTTTTTCGTGGTCAGTTTTCAGAAGGTCGATGGCGTTCATTTCAGGCCTCTATCACGGATGATTGTTCGCCGATCAAGGTCGGCAATTCTCGCGTTATTCCGGACAGATCTCGCATATTTTGTGCCAGCATCACAGCTTTTAAATGGCATTAAATATCAAGGAGTTGCGCAATGTGATGGCAAAATATAAGCATGCACTCTGCATGAGTAGGGGGTGAGGTGATTGCAAATAGCGGAAGTGAGTCAGTAATCGGCAATTGCTGCGAGAGGTAATAATGATTGGAAATACAAGCGTAGGACGCTAGGGCGAGTAGCCCTAGCTGATATCACTTTTTCTTGTTCGCCGGTTTTTCTGCTTTGTCTGACTTTTTAGCCTTGGTTGTCTTGCTGTCAGTTTTTTTTGCAGATTTTTTTGGTTCGGCATCTTTTTTCTTGTCTTTCTTTTCGGGCGATTTGGCAAGAGCCGAGGCAGCCGCTGACTTTTTCGTTGGGGACGATTTCTTGTCTTTCAATTCCTTGGCATTTTTCGAGGACTCACCTTTATTTTTCTTCTCTTCTTTAGCCACGTCGACCACCTCTCGAAGTGCCGGTATTGGCACATTGCCTGTGAAATTTTCCACAAGCTGATCATTAGGCGAGAGCGTCCTGAAGCGGTTCAAATTATTTGATACCGTTAAATGGCTTCATATATAACCGAACCAACAATTCGTCTTTCAAAACATCAACGGAGATATCCATGAAAACCGCCCTGATCTCCGACACCCACAACCTCCTGCGCCCCGAAGCCCTTGCCGCGCTCCAGGGTTGTGACCAGATCGTCCACGCCGGCGACATCGGCAACCCGGACATCCTCGCCCAACTGGCAAAAATCGCCCCCGTCCACGCCGTGCGCGGCAACAACGATCTCAACAGCCCGTGGGCCGAAAACCTCCCCGACCTCCTGACCTTCATCCTCAACGGCTGGCCAGCACTCCTCGTCCACGACATCGCCGACGTCCCCGCCGATCTCGATCCGGGCATCAAGCTCATCATCACCGGCCATTCCCACAAACCCCGCATCGAATGGCGCGGTGATCGTCTCTACGTGAACCCCGGCAGCGCCGGCCCTCGGCGTTTCAAATTGCCGGTCACGCTGGCGATCCTCGAGATACAACCCGACCACATCGAACCGCGCCTGATTTCCCTGCTGGATCCCCCTGCCTGAAACCGCTACCGTTCCCGCATCCAGTACCGGGAACCCACGCGCCATGTCCATCGCCGACAACCTACTCGCCTTCACCCTCGCCGCCACCCTGTTGACCCTGATGCCCGGTCTCGACACCGCGCTGGTGCTGCGCACCGCCACCGTCGAGGGCAAACAGCAGGCGTTGCGAGCAGCATTGGGGATCAACGTCGGTTGTCTGTTGTGGGGCGCGGCGGTGGCGTTTGGGTTGGGGGCGTTGATTGCGGTGTCGGAGCTGGCCTACAACCTGTTGAAGTATTGCGGCGCGGCGTATCTGGCGTGGCTGGGGTTGAACATGCTGCTGCGCCCTCGCCGTTCGCTGGCACCGGCCGAGGCTGACGGCAAGCCGGGGGCGAACTGGTTTTTCAAGGGCATGCTGGGGAACGTGCTGAATCCGAAGATCGGGATTTTCTACGTGTCGTTTCTGCCACAGTTCATTCCGCAAGGTCAGCCGCTGGTGCCTTGGACGTTCGGGCTGGTGAGCATTCATGTGGTGCTCGGGCTGATCTGGTCGCTGGTGCTGATTGGCGCGACACAGCCGCTGTCCGGTTTCCTTCGCCGCGAGAAGGTGATTCGCTGGATGGATCGCACCACCGGGATGATTTTCGTTTTGTTTGCTGCGCGGCTGGCGTTCAGCAAGCGTTGAGGCGTCTGCGCTAAACGCACCCTCAGTCGAGAGCTGCCACTTCATCAAACTCAAGACTTGCCCAATACATATGGATATCCGTATATTCGGAAAACCATATGTACTGAAGGCATCCACATGCTCAACCCCGCCTCCGTTTTCAAATGCCTCGCCGACGAAACCCGCGCCCGGGCCACGCTGCTGATCACCCGTGAGGGTGAGCTGTGTGTCTGCGAACTGGTCTGCGCGCTGGACGACAGTCAGCCGAAAATCTCCCGCCATCTCGCGCAGCTGCGCACCTGCGGTCTGCTGCTGGATCGTCGTCAGGGCCAGTGGGTTTATTACCGGCTCAACCCTGATTTGCCCGCATGGATTCGCACGCTGCTTGAAACCACGCTCGCCGCCAACACCGTCTGGCTGGAAGAGAACAGCGCGCGGCTGGCGGCCATGGGCGATCGCCCGCTCAACACCTCTGCTTGCTGCTAAGCCTCAGGCTTTCGGGATTCCCATGTTTTTTGCTTTTGCCATTTTTCTATTCACGATTGTGCTGGTCATCTGGCAGCCGAAGGGGCTGGGTGTCGGCTGGAGTGCGACGCTCGGCGCGGTGCTGGCGCTGCTCAGCGGGGTTGTGACCCTGGGCGATATTCCCACGGTGTGGGGCATTGTCTGGAACGCGACCGCGACGTTCATTGCCGTCATTATCATTAGCCTGTTGCTCGACGAAGCCGGTTTTTTCCAGTGGGCCGCGTTGCACGTCGCCCGTTGGGCAAAGGGCGATGGCCGGCGTCTGTTCGTCTTTACGGTGTTGTTGGGCGCCGCCGTTTCTGCGCTGTTTGCCAACGATGGCGCGGCGCTGATCCTGACGCCGATTGTGATTTCGATACTGCTCGCCCTGCGCTTCTCGGCGGCTTCCACTTTGGCGTTCGTCATGGCGGCCGGTTTCATCGCCGATACCGCCAGCCTGCCGCTGGTGGTGTCCAACCTGGTCAACATCGTTTCCGCCGATTATTTCGGCCTTGGCTTCAGCGAATATGCCTCGGTGATGGTGCCGGTCAACGCGGTTGCCGTGGCCTCCACTCTGGGGGTGCTGTACTGGTTCTTCCGGCGTGACATACCCACACATTACTCACTGGATGACTTGCAGGATCCGCGACTGGCCATCCGCGACGGGCTGACTTTCCGGGTCGGCTGGATCGTGTTGGGGCTGCTCCTGATCGGTCTGTTCGCCCTGGAACCGCTGGGCATTCCCATCAGTGCGATTGCCGCAGTCTGCGCGGCGCTGCTGTTCGCGGTGGCGGCGCGGGGTCATGTGATTTCGACCCGGCGCGTGCTGCGCGAAGCCCCTTGGCAGATCGTGATTTTCTCGCTCGGCATGTACCTGGTGGTGTACGGGCTGAAGAACGCCGGGCTGACGGATTATCTGGCGACGGCACTGAATTATCTGGCCGGTACCGGGCTTTGGGGCGCGGCGCTGGGTACGGGATTTCTGACCGCCCTGCTGTCGTCCGCGATGAACAACATGCCGACGGTATTGGTGGGCGCGTTGTCGATCCAGGCCAGTGATGCCGTCGGCGTGATACGCGAGGCGATGATCTACGCCAATGTCATCGGCTCGGACCTGGGCCCGAAAATCACCCCCATCGGCAGTCTGGCGACGCTGCTCTGGCTGCACGTGCTGGAGCGCAAAGGGATCCGCATCACCTGGGGTTATTACTTCAAGACCGGCGTGGTGCTGACCCTGCCGATTCTGTTCATCACCTTGTCTGCCCTGGCCCTGCGCCTGAGCGTTTAACGCCTGTCTGGAAAGAGGAATCATCATGCGCGTTCTATTCATGTGCACCGCCAACAGCTGCCGCAGCATTCTCTCGGAGGCGATGTTCAATCACTTGGCGCCGGCCGGTTTCGAAGCAGTCAGTGCCGGCAGTTTCCCCAAGGGCGAGGTGCTGCCGCGCAGCCTGACCACGTTGCAGGCGGCCGGCATTTCCATCGCCGGGTTGAGCAGCAAGGGCAACGAGGCCTTCGAAGACAACCCGCCGGACATCGTCATCACCGTGTGCGACAAGGCCGCCGGGGAAGCCTGCCCGGTGTATTTCGGCCCGGCCCTGAAAGCCCATTGGGGGCTGGAGGATCCATCGGATGTGCGCGGTGATGAAGACACCATCGATGCCGCCTTCCGCGCCACCCTCGCCCGAATCGAAACACGCTGCCGGGCCTTCCTCGCCCTGCCCTTCACCCAACTTGACCGTGATGCCCTCAAGCGCGAGCTCGACCGCATCAGCACGCTGTAATCGGAGCCGACATGACCGACCTGCCCAACCTCGATCCTTCACTGGTTCAAACAACCACGCGTGACGAAGGCGCCCACAAGCCGCGCATCCTGTTGCTGTACGGTTCGACTCGCCCGCGCTCCTTCAGCCGTTTGCTGGTCGAAGAAGCCGCCCGCCTGCTGGAGCACTTCGGTGCCGAGACGCGAATCTTCAACCCTTCGGGTCTGCCGCTGCCGGACGATGCGCCGGGCGATCACCCGAAAGTCCAGGAACTGCTCGAACTGATGCAATGGTCGGAAGGCCAGGTCTGGTGCTCGCCGGAACGCCACGGCGCCATGTCGGCGGTGTTCAAGGCGCAGATCGACTGGGTGCCGCTGGCCCTTGGCGCGGTCCGCCCGACCCAGGGTAAAACCCTGGCGGTGATGCAGGTCTGCGGCGGCTCGCAGTCGTTCAACGTGGTCAATCAACTGCGCGTGCTCGGCCGCTGGATGCGCATGTTCACCATCCCCAATCAGTCATCGGTGCCCAAGGCTTATCTGGAATTCGACGAAGGCAACCGCATGAAACCGTCGGCGCTGTACGACCGGGTGGTGGACGTGATGGAAGAGTTGGTGAAATTCACGCTGTTGCTGCGTGATCGCCCGGAACTGGTGGATCGCTACTCGGAGCGCAAGGAATCGGCAGAAGAGTTGATGCAGCGGGTCAATCAGCGGTCGATCTGATGACCAGACCTCACAATAAAAAACCGGTGCGAACGTTCGCACCGGTTTTTTTTTCGTCGCCGGGTTACGGCTGGATGGAAGCATCGTCGCTTTGAGGTGACTTGTTTTCAGCGGGCAACCGTCGACGGCGCATCAGGCGATACGCCGCCGGTATGACAAACAGGGACAACAGCGGCGCCGTGACCATGCCGCCGACCATGGGCGCGGCGATGCGGCTCATGACTTCGCTGCCGGTGCCGCTGCCCAGCAGAATCGGCAACAGGCCGGCGATGATCACGGCCACGGTCATCGCCTTGGGGCGCACGCGTTGCACAGCGCCTTCGCGAATCGCCGCGACCAGTCCACGTTCAAAGTGGTCGCCGAGGCCTTCGCGCTCGGCCCAGGCGTTTTTCAGGTAGAGCAGCATGATCACGCCGAACTCGGCCGAAACCCCGGCCAGTGCAATAAAGCCAACCCCGGTCGCGACCGACAAGTTGTAGCCCAGCAAATACAGGAACCACGCACCGCCGCTCAATGCGAACGGCAACGTGGCCATGATCAGTAGCGCCTCATCGAAGCGAGCAAACGTCAGGTAGAGCAGCACGAAGATGATCAGCAGCGTGGCAGGCACTACCAGTTTCAGCCGCGCATTGGCCCGTTCCAGAAACTCGAACTGCCCCGAATAGCTCAGGCTCATACCGGGCTGCAATTTCACCTGTTCATTGACGGCGCGACGCAGATCGGCCACCACCGAAGCGATGTCCCGCCCGCGCACGTCGATGTACACCCAACCGGAAGGCCGGGCATTCTCGCTCTTGAGCATCGGTGGGCCGTCCGTGACCTTGATCTTCGCCAGCATGCCGAGGGTGATCTTACTGCCGGAAGGCGTGTAGATCGGCAATTGCTCCAGCGCGCCGGGCGAATCACGCCACTCTCGTGGATAACGGATGTTGATCGGAAACCGCGCCAGCCCCTCGATGGTTTCCCCGATGTTTTCCCCGCCAATGGCACCGGAGACGATGGATTGCACATCGCTGATGTTCAGCCCGTAGCGGCCGGCGGCGTTGCGGTCGATATCCACGTCGATGTAGCGGCCACCGGTCAGGCGCTCGGCCAGTGCCGAACTGACGCCGGGCACACCTTTGGCCACCCGCTCGACGGCCTGGGTCGCGGCGTCGATCTGGGCCAGATCGTTGCCGGCGACTTTCACGCCGATGGGACTTTTGATCCCGGTGGCGAGCATGTCGATGCGATTGCGGATCGGTGGAATCCAGATGTTGGTCAGGCCCGGCACTCGCACCACGCGATCCAGTTCTTCCACGAGTTTTTCCGGGGTCATGCCCGGACGCCATTGATCGTGGGGCTTGAATTGGATAGTGGTCTCGAACATCTCCAGCGGTGCCGGGTCGGTAGCGGTTTCCGCACGACCAGCCTTGCCGAATACATGCTCGACCTCGGGCACTGACTTGATCAGCCGATCGGTCTGCTGCAACAGTTGCGCGGCTTTTTGCGCCGACAAACCCGGCAAGGCCGAAGGCATGTACAGCAGATCGCCCTCGTCCAGCGGCGGGAGGAATTCGCCACCGAGCCGCGAAATCGGCCAGGCAGCGCTGACGAATACCAGCAATGCCACCAGCAAAGTGAATTTCGGCCGGCGCAACACCGCATCCAGCGCCGGTTGATAAATCCGGATCAACCAGCGGTTGAGCGGATTGTGGCGCTCATCCGGAATCCGCCCGCGAATCCAGTAGCCCATCAGCACCGGTACCAGCGTCACAGAAAGTCCCGCTGCTGCTGCCATGGCGTAAGTCTTGGTAAACGCCAGCGGGCCGAACAGCCGCCCTTCCTGGGCCTGCAAGGTGAACACCGGAATGAACGACAGCGTGATGATCAGCAAACAGAAAAACAGCGCCGGCCCCACCTCCGCTGCCGCGTCGGTCATCACCTGCCAATGGCGCTCGCCCTTGAGCGCCTGCCCCGGATTGGCCGCGTGCCACGCTTCGATTTTCTTGTGGGCGTTCTCGATCATCACCACCGCCGCATCGACCATCGCACCAATGGCGATGGCGATCCCGCCCAACGACATGATGTTGGCGTTCAAGCCCTGATAACGCATCACGATGAAGGCGATCAGCACGCCCACCGGCAACGAAATGATCGCCACCAGCGAAGAGCGCAAATGCCAGAGGAAGATCCCGCACACCAGCGCGACGACGATGAACTCTTCGAGCAGTTTGTGGCTGAGATTTTCCACGGCGCGATCGATCAGTTTGCTGCGATCGTAGGTGGTGACGATCTCGACGCCGGGCGGCAGGCTGCTTTTCATGTCATCGAGTTTGGCCTTGACCGCCGCGATGGTCTCGCGGGCGTTCTTGCCGCTGCGCAGGATTACCACGCCGCCGACGGTTTCACCCTGGCCATCCAGCTCGGTAATGCCCCGGCGCATGTCCGGCCCGGTCTGAACCGTTGCAACATCACCCAGGGTTACCGGTACGCCACCCACGCCGAGCTTTAGCGGGATCGCCCGAAAATCATCAAGCGTCTTCAGGTAGCCGGAAGCGCGCACGATGAATTCGGTTTCGGCCATTTCCAGCACCGCGCCACCGGTTTCCTGATTGGCCTTGCCGATGGCTTCGCGCACCTGCGCCAGAGTGATACCCAAATTGGCCAGCCGCACCGGATCGGGCTGCACCTGATACTGCTTGACCATGCCGCCAACGGTAACGACCTCGGCGACGTCGGGCAGGGTCTTGAGCTCGAACTTTAGGAACCAGTCCTGTAACGCCCGAAGCTGCGCCAGATCATGCCCGCCGCTGCGATCCACCAGCGCGTACTGATAGATCCAGCCGACGCCGGTCGCATCCGGACCCAATCCCGGTTTGACGCCGGCAGGCAGGCGACTCTGGATCTGGCTCAGGTACTCCAGCACTCGCGAGCGCGCCCAGTATTGATCGGTGCCGTCTTCGAACAGCACGTAAACGAAGCTGTCACCGAAGAACGAATAACCGCGTACGGTTTTCGCCCCCGGCACCGAAAGCATGGTGGTGGTCAGCGGATAGGTCACCTGATTCTCGACAATCTGCGGTGCCTGTCCGGGGTACGGCGTGCGGATGATCACCTGCACATCGGACAGATCCGGCAGCGCATCGATCGGTGTGTTCTGCACCGACCACACGCCCCAACCCGTGACGAACAGCATCGCCAGCAGCACCAGAAAACGATTGGCGACGGACCAGCGAATCAGCGCGGCGATCATGGCTGGCTCCCCGAAACGTTCCCGCCCGATTCAAGCGGCTCGGCGACGATGCCCTTGAGACTGGCCTCCGAATCGAGCAGGAACTGGCCGGACGTCACGACGCTCTGCCCTTCTGCCAGGCCCTCGAGGATCACCGTTCTGCCGTCGCTTTCCTGACCGAGGCGCACCTCCACCGGGCGATAGTGCCCCGCGTCCTCGGCGAGCATGACCAATGCCCGCTTGCCGGTGCGAATAACTGCCTCGCTGGGCACCGACAAACTGTCTTGCCCGGTCGATCGGTTCAACCGCACTTGCGCCGTCATCCCCGGCCGCAATCGGCCGTCGGCATTGGTCAGCTCAACCCTGACGCGCAGGGTTCGGCTGTCCGGGTTGGTGTCCGGCAGAATCGCGCTGACCGTTCCGTTGAATACTCTGCCGGGAAAGGCCGGCAGGCGTGCTTCGACGGCCTGCCCCACGGCAACCGAACCGGTCTGCGATTCCGGCACCGCCACAGCGAGCCAGACACTGTTCAGCCCGTTGACCCGCGCCAGGGTTTCACCGCTCGCCACGGTCATGCCCGCCCGCACATCGAGTGCTTGCAGCACACCGCCCAAAGGGCTGGTGACCGTCAGTTCGGACTGCACCTTGCCGCTGCGCTCCACTTGAGCAATCAAGCTTGCTGGCATCCCGGTCAGCCGCAAGCGCTGGCGCGCCGCCGCGATCAGGTCGGCATCGCCGCTGCGTCTGAGCGCCAGAAACTCGCTCTGGGCCGCCGTCCATTCCGGCACAAGGATATCGGCCAACGCCGCGCCAGCCGTCAGCACATCCCCCGGCGCTCGGGCGTAGACCCGCTCGACAAACCCATTGGTGCGCGCCTGGATCACCGCGACATCGCGCTCGTTGAACCCCAGCACACCGCTCACATCGAGGCTTGAGGTGAAGGCGCCGCGACTGACCGGCGCCACACGCAGACCGAGGTTCTGACTCAGCCCCGGATCAATGCTGACGGTCGCACTGCCCTCCTCGCCGCTGGCGTATCGGGGCACCAGTTGCATGTCCATGAAGGGTGACTTGCCCGGTTTGTCGAACTTCTGCTGCGGGTACATCGGGTCATACCAGTACAAGGCCTTGGGCTCAGTGCTCGGCGCAGGGGCTGAAGCCGCTACTCCGTTCATTCGCTGATAGGCCAATCCGTAACCGCCACCCACGCCCACCGCCAGCGCGAGGCCGGCCAGCCACACGCCGTTCCATTGTTTACGGTTCACAGGCTGGTCTCCCCATAAGCGAAATGCAGACGCGCAGCGGTCAGCGCGCGTTGTTCTTCCATGTCGATCTGTTTGAGGCGGGCCTCGATGAGTTCGCGGCGGGCGCTGACCACCGCGTTCAAATCGCCCTGGCCGGCGCGATAACTGGCCAGGCTCAGATCGACTTTCTCTCTGGCCAGCGGCACCAGGCTTTCTTCGGTGCGGCGTACGGCCCGATCGAGGCGCTGGTAATCGGCCAACTGGTTTTCCAGTTGTTCGGTGTGCTCGCGGGACAGGGCCTCGCGCTCGGCTTGCAGTTGGCTGACCTCGGCCTGTCTGGCGGCGATTTTCGGGTTCTGCCGCGTCTCGGGAAACAGCGGCAGATCCCAGGAAAACTGCACGCTGACCATGTCGCCAAACTCGCGCCCCCGGTGCTGGTAATCCACCTCCCAGCTCCAGTCGGACTTTTTCTCGGACACCGCCTCTTGCACCCTGGCCTGGGCTTCGCGGGTCATGGGCGCGAAAGCAGCGAGTTCGGGATGGTGTTGCAGTTGATGATTGAAGGTCGAGGCATCGACCGACCACACGGGCAAACCGCCTTCGGGCTTGTCGTTGGCGGCGCTGCCGATCCAGCGTTTGAGCGCGGCTCGGGCCAGGGTACGCTCGAGGGTCAGGTTGTCCTGTTGCTCGGCGAGTCGGGCCGCTTCCTGCTTCGGCGTCACCGCGTCGGCAGGTTGCGCGCGGCCACCGGCGATCTGCGCCCGGACGGTCTCACTCAGCAGGCGATTTTCCTTGAAGAGATCCCGGAACAGCGCTTCCTTACGCTCGACCGAATAGCCGCTGATCCACGCCAGCGCTGTCGCCTGACGCACCTTCAAACGCTCGACCCTGCGCTCGGCCGCCGCGCGCTCAATAGCGGCGTCGGCAACTTCGATGCGCGCCTTGCGTTTGTCTGCGTTGGGCATCTCCTGCCGGTAACCGACCATCTGCATGGTCATGAAGTCCTGATCGACGCTCCAGCGATCCGGGCCGCCCACGGGGTAGTTCTGCAAACCGAGCAACAGCTTGGGATCGGGCAACTCGCCCGCCGGAATGGCCGCGCTGCTGGCGGCCTGGATTTTCTGATCTTGTGCGGTCAGCGACGGCGCATTGTTTTCGGCCAGCCGCAGCGCTTGATCGAGTGTCAGCGCGGTGGCGAAACCCGGCCACGCGAGCACGCTTGCCGCAAGGCCGGCCACCAGAGGCCAACCCGTGCAATTGCACTTGAATGTCATGTTTACGATTCCTGTGATCGTCCACTGCGCGCGGCGTAAAACACGCGCACAGCTAAATCACTCCGCCTGGGCGGAATGAGCTTCGAGGGGGGACAGGAATCAGGTGCGGGGCGGTCGCCAGACCCCGGATGGGGCCGCTAGCGGCAGGGAATCACTGAAGAACGAATGCGTGACAGGGCTGAAAACGGTAACGGGCGGCTTGAGGATCGCGACTTGCAGCAAGCCGCCGGTCTTGCACTCCTGGCCGGGTTTGCAGGGGGAGCCATGGTCGGCAGGATTCTTCATGTCCTGGCAGCAATCCATGTTCATGCCGTCCATCATCGCCATGCCCATGGTTTGCATCGGGCACGGTTCTGTCGGTGCCTGCACGCCCGCCATCCCGCTGAGGGGAAGCGCCAGGCTGATCAGGAAAACGAGACAAAACCGCAGATAGCGTTTCATGGCCGGGAGTCTAGTCGTGAAAACGGGCGCCTACAATCGGCTGCCCGGCGATCTCACCGGACACGCATTAAGCCAGGATTAGCAGCAGAAAATGATGCAGCAGGCGCCCGATCACCTAACCTCAATGCTTGTGTGATCAACCGGAATCGCCCAGTCCCATGCGTAATGCATTGAAGTCATTGATGTTCATCGCTTTGATCCTGCTCGGCTCGGGGTTCGTGGCGGTGTCGGCCGCCGACTTGCCCGGCACACCCGATGTCAGTACCGGCGCCCCGCTCCCCGGCGTCACGCAAAGCGATCTGCAAGCCTTGCAACTGCGCCTCGACGGACTCAAGCAGCAGATCTCGTCCGCCAACAATTACAACCAGCTCGAAGGCCCGCAGGATCGGGTGCAGACGTTCATTCTGGACATTGATCGACTGTCGGCGTCGCTGTTGCCGCAGCAGGCGCAACTGGCCGTGCAACTGGGCGTGCTCGGTGCCGCGCCGGCCGAAGCGGTCGCTGCCGAACAAGCCGATATCGCGGCGCAGCGGGCGACGTTGATCGAGCAAAAAACCAAAGTCGATACGGCGTTGAAGAACCTCGCCATCCTCAAGCAAAGCGCCACGGAGCTGATCACCCAGATCGCCGGTATCCGCCGCACCTTGCTCGAAAGCGAACTGACGCTCAGCACCGACAGCATTCTGAATCCCGGTTTCTGGGCTCCCCTTGTCAATCCGTCAGCGGACGACCGCCAGCGTCTGCGATTTTTCGTCGAACAGGTGCAACAGACCGGTGCCGAAGCCTGGCAACCCGGCCAGCGTTTTTACACCGCCCTGCTGGTGGTGCTGGCCTTCGTCGTCTGGACGCTGGGCCGGCGGCTGGCCGATCGCTGGCTGGCGTGGGTGTGCATTCACCGCATGCCGGAGGGGCGACTGCGCCGCAGTTCGCTGGCGTTCGCCTCGGCACTGGCGACACTCGCGACCACCGCCATCGCCCTGCAACTGCTCTATTACGCCTGCACCCGTCACGTGCCGTTGCCGCCGATGCTGGCGACATTTTCCGATGAGTTCGGGAAAGTGGTTTATGCCTGCGTGTTGATCACAGGGCTCAGCCGCGCCCTGCTGTCCACCGAGCATCCGTCGTGGCGCTTGCCGGCGGTGGCTGACGAGGTGGCAAACGCGCTGCAGCCATTTGCGCGGATCCTCGCCGCCGCGCTGCTGGTGCTGGTGACGGCGGTGCAGGTCAGCAATGCCTCCGGCATGAGCAGCCAGATCGTGCTCGCAGGCCGAGGCATCATTGCGCTGGTGGTGCTGGTCATCGTCACAACGTTGCTGATGCGCGTCGGTAAAGTGCGCAAAGTGTTGGCGGCGGCCGGGGATACGCAGGTGGCGGGCAACACGTTTGCCGGGGTGATTTACACCGTGGCCACCCTGGCCATGGTGCTGTCGTTCGGCACCCTGCTGACGGGGTATGTGTCGCTGGCGCGGTTCATCACCTACGAACTGGTCTGGGCGTTTATCGTGTTTTCCGGGTTTTACCTGCTGATGCAGTTGCTCAAGGACAGCTGCGAGTACTTCTTCTCGCCCCGCCACTCCAGCGGCAAGGCGCTGAAACAGCTGCTGGGGGTCGGCGACCGGCGTCTCGAACAGGCCTCGACCCTGCTGGCCGGTTTCGGTCGGGCTGCGCTGCTGCTGTTGGCCGTCATCACGCTGTTTGTCGGCGGGATCGGCACCACCCTGGGCCAACTGGCCAACAACATCGGCACGATCCTCGGCGGCGCCGGCCTGCGCAAACTGAACATCGTCCCCGGCCATTTGCTCAACGCGATGCTGGCGCTGCTGATCGGCATCTACCTGATCCGCGCCCTGCGCCGCTGGCTCGACAACGAGTTCCTGCCCAAGACCGACATGGACCCGGGCATGTGCGCCTCACTCAGCACGCTGTTTTCCAACATCGGTTATGCGGTGGTGATCCTGCTGACCCTGTCATCGCTGGGCGTGCAGTGGACCAACCTGGCGTGGATCGTCAGCGCCCTGTCGGTGGGCATCGGCTTCGGCTTGCAGGAGATCGTGAAGAACTTCGTCTCCGGGCTGATCCTGCTCACCGAACGGCCGGTCAAGGTCGGCGACCTGATCAGCATCAGCGGCGTCGAGGGCGACATCCGCCGGATCAACGTGCGCGCCACCGAGATCCAGCTCAGCGATCGCTCGATCGTGATCGTGCCCAACTCGCAACTGATCTCGCAGAACCTGCGCAACGTCACCCTCGGCGGCAGCGCCCAAGGCGTGGCGACGCTGGAGCTGATGTTCCCGCTGGACATCGACCCCGAACAGGTGCAGAACCTGCTGTTCGACACCTACAAGGAACACGAAACCATCCTCGAGAAACCGGCGCCGTTCGTGCGCTTCAGCAAGCTGACGCCGGACGGGATTACGTTGACGGTGACCGGCTATGTTGCGAGCCCGAGGATTGTCGGGACGACCAAGAGTGATCTGTTGTTCGAGATTCTCAAGCGGCTGGGGGCAGCGGGGATTGAGCTGGCGAAACCGCCGAGTACCTGAGGAAAAACCTGATGGGGCCTGTACCGCTGCGCGCCTGCTTGATCAGGCCTCAGGGGTGTCAGTTGACTCTGGAACCACTTCAGTCGCCAGTTTCAAACGATCCGCCTTACTGATGTACCTCGGCTTGTTGCTCTTGGGTGCCAGTTTGGCGTTGGCCTTTCTGGATTTTTCCTTGAAGAGCTGTTGCAGTTTTTTCTGACGGTTCATGGTGTTTTTTGGCCTGCTTGAAAGTGGTTGGATGATATCAGCGTTGGGCGTGCTTCACCCCAGCACGTCAGTGATCCAGCGCACTTGCTGCGTCAGATCCTGCACCTTGCGCTCGCAAACGCCATGCCGTGCCCGCCCAAAATTAGCCAATGTCTGCTGCTTGTGCCGCAGCCGGTGCTGCCACTTACTGACAAACGCCGGACTGCGTGCCTGCAACTGCAGCGGCCCGAAGTACAGTTCCTCGGCGGTATAGGAAACCGGCCCGCCCCGCTCGGCCACGATGATTTCGTAGTCGAAGCGGTTCTCCCGAAGGATTTCCTCACAGAGGATTCGGTAGTCGTTGTCCATCAACCATTGGCGCAGCGGTTGCTCGCCGCCGTTGGGTTGCAGGATCAGGCGTTCGCGACCGCTCAGGCGCGCCTTGCCGGCTTCGAGGATGTCGCGGATGGTTTCACCGCCCATGCCACACACGGTAATTGCCGTGATCCCGTCTTCCGGTTCGACGGCCATCAAGCCATTGGCCAGGCGCACGGTGATCTGCTGCTCAAGATCGTTGTCGCGCACGGTGCGTTGCGCCGAACGGAACGGCGTCTCGGCCATCTCGCCCGCCACCGCCGCCGCGATCGCGCCACGGCGCATCAGGGCCACTGGCAGGTAACCGTGATCCGAGCCGATATCGGCCAGCCGCGCACCGGCGGGCACCTGCGCCGCCACCCGCTCCATGCGCATGGACAATGTCTGTTCGTTCAACCGCAACCCCTTTCACTCTGAACGCCCGGCACTGGTGGCCGGATCGGGGCGCGATTCTGGGGGGCAACGGCTGGCAATTCAAATTTATGTGACCAATCGCGATGCCTAGACCAACACCGTCAACCAAGCCGACAGCAACAACAAAAACGCCAGCCCGGCATTCATGCGCCTTAACGCCCTTGGCGACCCGAAGAACCGCGCACTGCCCACGCCCAGCAGTGCCCACGCTGTCATGCACGGCAGGCAAACCAACAGAAACACGAAAGACAACAGCAGCATCCGCGCGCTGTCATCGCCGTTTCCGCCAAACACACTCACCACCGCCACGGCCATCATCCACACCTTGGGGTTGATCAATTGCAGGCCGGCGGCGCCGAATACGTTGAAACCGTCATCATTCGACGTTGAGGACTCCAAAGATGGCGGCGTGCTGCGAAAGATCTGCCACGCCAGCCAGCTCAACCACAACACGCCGGCCCAGGCCATCGCCTGTTGCACAAGGGGATAGCGCAACAAGGTTTCTCCCACGCCGAGTCCGACCACCAACACCACCAGCGCCGCCGACACACAGGCACCGAAGATGATCGGCACGGTGGCTGTCAGACCGCGTCGCGAGCTGTGGCTCATCACCAGAATATTGGTCGGCCCCGGGGTGATCGAGGCAACGAATGAAAACAGCAGAAAAGGCAGCAACGATTCCATGACAGGGCTCCCGAATCAAAACAGGAGACCATGGTCGCGGTTGCGCAGGGTTCAGTCTGGAAGGTTTGAGCAGCGCTTGCGGTAATCCGCCGGTGTCAGGTGATAGGCACGGCGGAACCAGCGCCCGAGATGGCTTTGATCGGCGAAACCGAGGGCGCTGGCGACGGTGGCGGGGGTTTCGCCACGCGCCAGCAACTGGCGGGCGCGGGCCAGGCGCAACTGGATCAGATACGCATGCGGCGCCAGTCCGAAAGCGGCCTTGAATGCACGGGTCAGACGAAAGCGATCGACCCCGCAGGCCTGGGCCAGGTCGTCCAGCCCGATGTCCTCAAAGGCATGAGCATGCAGATAGTCCCGCGCCACCTGGGCCACGCGTGGCAGGCGCGGATCGAACGGTTGTCGCTTGCGCCAGTCGAGGTGGGATGTCAGCGCGCCGAGCAAGGTGTCGATGGCGGTCTGACGCACGATGCGCAAGTCGCCTTGATGCAGGGCGTTGAAGGCCTGATTGATGGCCGTGGACAGGCGCGAATCCTGACTCAGGGTATCGGTGAACCCGAGCTGGCTGTTGTCCGGCGCATGCTCGAACAGCACGCGCAATTCACGCTCCAGCCAGTGCGGGTCGAGGTAGAGCATGGAATAGGTGAAGCCCTCCTCCGTCGGCGCGTGCCCGTCGTGGATCTCCCCCGGCTCCAGCATGAAAATCTTGCCCGGCGTACTCAGATGGCGCACGCGTCGGCAATGAAACTGCTGCACGCCCTGCTCGGTGACGCCCACCAGAAAGCTGTCATGCCAGTGCGGATCGTAGGCATGTCCCTGAAAGTGGGCACGAATCGACTCGATCCCGGTGTCGGCATCCTGGGACAGCTCGATCCAGTTGCGTTTGTCCACGCAAGGCTCCGAAGGCAGTGGTTGTTCGTCAAGGACGTCTACGTTACCGCGACTTTGCCGATGGGTTTAGAACATTTGTGCACGTGAGCCAGGCAGACCACCCAGCAAATTTAATGAACCCTGAGTGCCACGGCCCGCCTAAGCCAAAGACCATCAGGAGGTAGCTCATGCAAATTGAAACCACGTGGATCGTACTGGCCGTCGTGCTTTTGCTCATCGAATTGTGGGCGATCAACCGGGTGCGCAAGAGTGAGGGGAAAGCCAGCAACAAAGGCGTCTGGATCGTATTGATCGTATTTGTGCCGCTGTTCGGGCTGATCGCCTGGGCACTGGCCGGGCCCAAGCACGTCACTCAGGCCTGAAGCCCAAGGTCAGCGAGAGCCCCGAACATTCGGGGCTTTTTGTTGGCCGCTGGTTTGTATCGCAGTGTGTACGAACGCCTCCCGGATACATGCCCGCGCATCAGCCAGCGGAAACGGAAACAGCGCAGATACGTGGCCAGTCTTTAATGGGCTCCAGATTCGAAGGGTTCAGCCAGAACCCGGCCCTCGCCGATCATAAGGAGACTTGCCATGAAGCACGCACCACACGCCACCGTCACCACCGGGAAAAACCGTCGTCGCCTGCTGGGCCTGTCGATTCTCGCCACCGCGCTGCTGCAATTCGGCGCCTTCGCCCAGGCACAAACCGCAACGTCCGATCCGGTCAAGACCGAAGCCGCCAGCGTCAAAGCGGATTTGCCCTTCGGCCCGCTGAAACACGTTAAGGCCGGCCTGCTCGACGTGGCCTACGCCGAAACCGGCCCGGCCAATGGCCCGGTGGTGATTCTGCTGCACGGCTGGCCCTACGACATTCACAGCTACGACGACGTCGCGCCGCTGCTGGCGGCCAAGGGTTATCGGGTATTGATGCCATACGCCCGGGGTTATGGCGACACGCATTTCCTGTCCGACAAGACCGTGCGCAACGGTCAGCCGGCGGCGCTGGCCAGTGACGTGATCGATTTCATGGATGCGCTGAAGATCAAGCAAGCCGTGCTCGGTGGCTACGACTGGGGCGCGCGCTCGGCTGACATCGTTTCGGCGCTGTGGCCGGAGCGGGTCAAGGCGCTGGTGTCGGTCAGCGGTTACCTGATCGGCAATCAGGCCGCCGGCAAGAACCCGCTGCCGCCCAAGGCCGAACTGCAATGGTGGTATCAGTTCTACTTCGCCACTGATCGCGGTGAAGCAGGCTACGCCAAGAACACCCATGATTTCGCCAAGCTGATCTGGCAACTGGCATCACCGAAATGGGCCTTCGACGACGCCACGTTCGACCGCAGTGCCAAGGCGTTGCAGAACCCGGATCACGTCGCCATCACCGTGTTCAACTACCGCTGGCGTCTGGGCCTGGTGCAGGGTGAAAGCCAGTACGATGCGCTGGAACAGAAACTCGCCACCGCACCGTCGATCAGCGTGCCGACCATCACCCTGGAAGGCGATGCCAACGGCGCACCGCACCCGGCGCCCGAGGACTACGCCAAACGCTTCACCGGCAAATACCAGTTCCGCCTGATCAACGGCGGCATCGGTCACAACCTGCCGCAGGAAGACCCGAAAGCCTTCGCTCAGGCGATCATTGACGCCGATCACCTCTGAAGCGGCACGCCAGACGGCTCGTCATTTGACGAGCCGTTTTTCCTTGGACGGGCGATAACCGAAATAGGCGCTATAGCACTTGCTGAAATGACTCGGCGAAACGAATCCGCAGGCCACCAGCACGTCCACCTGCGACAGCTCGGTGTGTTGCAGCAGGCGCCGGGCCTCGGTGATGCGCAGTTCCATGTAATAACGCTGCGGCGTGGTGCCCAATTGTTCCTTGAACAGCCGCTCCAGCTGACGTCGGGAACGCCCGGCATACACCGCCAGTTGTTCAAGCTCCAACGGTTCTTCAAGATTGGCGTCCATCAGCTTCACCACTTCACGCAACGGCGCGCTGACGCAGATGTTCTCGGTCGGTTTGATCCGCCGGTAGCGCGATTCCTCGAACGCCAGAATGTCTTCGATGCCTTCGACCAGCGCCTTGTCGTGCAGGCCCTTGATCCAGTCCAGCGCCATGTGGAACGCGCCGGACGGACTCGACGCCGTCAAACGGTCGCGGTCGATCACGTAGGGCTCGCTGCTGACCTGGGTCGCCTTGGAAATTTCCGCCAGCGCCGGCCGATGCTCCGGGTGAATCGCACAGCGGTAGCCTTCCAGCACCCCTGCCCGACCCAGGAACCACGCGCCGTTCCACAACCCGGCCAGTATCACGCCCGCCTCGGCGGCCATTCTCAGCAGGTTGATGAATTCGTCGCTCGCCTTCAGTTCCGTGCGGTAACCGCCGCAGATCACCAGCAGATCCAGTTCCTGCAACACGCTGGTTTCCAGACGCGAGTCCGGGCGGATCACCAGCCCCAGATCGCTGATCACTTCGCCGTCGCTCAGGCCAAAGGTGCGCGTGGAAAATAGACCGGGGCGCAGCAGATTGGCGGTGACAAGAGTGTCCAGCGCCTGAGTGAAGGCCGGCAGGGAAAAATGCTCCAGCAGCACGAACCCGGTGCGGGTCATGCGTCCCGGCCCGCTGGCGGGCTCGTTCAGGTAGCGAAGGTTCTTGCCCTTCATGCCACCGCTGAATTGGCGTCGTTCGATCAAGGTGGGGTCCATCGTTCGTTGTTATGCCGCCATGCTAACCGGCGCCGCAGCAAATTACTCGCGAACGACGCAAGCACTGCAGGGAACGATCAGCCTGAACGAATTTGCCTGCGTCCCAACGTCGCAGGCCCGGCACCTTGGCAAACGCTGCACAAGGCTTAAAATCGCGCCTCCTCTTGCAGTCGCCCGACCGGCGCCTGCCCGCAGCCATGACAACCCTCAGGTTTGAACAGCCGGCCACTTCCACGAAGCGCGCCAGGCTCAATCGTCCTGCCCGTTCGGCGGTCGTTTGTCTTCAACACACTTCGGCTTGGCACTCGCATGCGCAGAGGCGCACGTTCCGCTGTTCGATCACTTGAGGTTTTTATGACACCGCGTTTGCTGGCCATGGCGCTGGCGCCCCTGCTCGGGCTGTTCATTGTTGCGCTGGGCAACGGCTTTCTGTCTTCTTTGACCACCCTGCGTTTGGGCGCTGCCGGCGAATCGGCGACGATGATCGGCATCGTGTCCTCGGCCTATTTCATCGGCCTGACGCTGGGCGCGATCTTCAACGACCGGCTGATCCTGCGCATCGGCCACATCCGCGCCTACAGCAGCTTCGCCTCGCTGATCGCCGCGACCATCCTGTTGCAAGGGCTGTTTTATGACACCTGGGGCTGGGTCGTGCTGCGCCTGATCAACGGTTGGGCCACGGTCGGTGTATTTCTGGTGATCGAGAGCTGGCTGCTGCTGGCCGGTGACGCGAAGATTCGCGGCCGTCTGCTCGCGTTGTACATGATCGTTCTCTACGGCGCCGGCGTGCTGGGTCAGGCGTTTTTGGGAAAAATCACCGGGCTGGGCGACACCGCGCCGTTCATGGTCGCCGGCATGCTCGCGACCCTGTCGGTGCTGCCGATCGTGATCCTGCCGCGGGTTTCACCGCTGCTTGAACAGGTCGAACCGCTCAAGCCACGGGCGCTGCTGGGCGTGTCGCCCACCGGTCTGGTCGGCTGCTTCGGCTCCGGCGTGACCATCGCGGCGATCTACACCCTGCTGCCGCTGTACCTGCAACGCATCGGCCTGAACGTCGGCGAAGTCGGCAGCATGATGGCGTGGACGATCCTCGGCGCAATGCTGCTGCAATACCCGGTCGGGCGCTGGTCCGACCGCAAGGATCGCCTGCAAGTGCTGACCGTGCTCTGCGCCGCGTGCACCGTTCTGTCGCTGGTGATCGTGCTGGTGCCGCTGTCCTCGGCCCTGCTCGCAGCGATGCTGTTCCTGCTGGGTGGCGGCGTGTTCGCGCTGTACCCGGTTGCGGTCAGCCACGCCGCCGACCGTGCGCCGGTCGAAACCCTGGTGCCGATGATTCAAGGCATGCTGCTGATCAACTCGCTGGGCTCGGCGATGAGCCCGCTGCTGATCTCCCCGGCGATGAATGCCCATGGCGAAACCGGCCTGTTCTGGGCCTTCGCGCTGGTCAACCTGGCCATGGTGACGTTCTTCTTCTGGCGTCGCGGCAAGCGTCCGGTGCCGGCCAATCCGGCGCCGTTCGCAGCAGCGGCGACCTTCTCGCCGACCGGTGCAGAGCTGCGGGTGACCGAGGATCTGCGTCAGGCGGCGCAGGAGCATCCGCCGATGGTCGATGCGTTGAGCGGCGAAGCGGCGCCGCAGACAGGATCGCGCTACGAAGCCAGTTGAGTTTCTGGCAGGCATAAAAAAACCGGTGACTTTCGTCACCGGTTTTTTATTGCCTCTGAATCAGTGCGGCGCGCGCGGGATCGTTTTCATCAGATCCTCAGGGCTGATATGCCCCACCACACTGCCCGGCTGCGGCAGATTCAGGATGTGGCCCTTCATCTTGCCGATCACGTGCATCTCGCACGGTTTGCAGTCGAACTTCAGGGTCAGCACTTCGTCGCCATGAATCAGCTGCATCGGCGCGACTTTGGTTTTCACGCCGGTCACGCCTTTGGCCTGTTTCGGGCACAGGTTGAAGGAGAACCGCAGGCAGTGCTTGGTGATCATCACCGGCACTTCACCCGCCTCTTCGTGGGCCTCGTACGCGGCGTCGATCAGCTTCACGCCGTGACGGTGGTAGAAGTCGCGAGCCTTCTGGTTGTAGACGTTGGCCAGGAACGACAGATGCGCCTCCGGATACACCGGCGGTGGCGTGGTCTCTGCCTTGCGCGAACCGCGCGGATGAGCGGCAACGCGCGCGGCGGTCAGCGCTTCGATCACTTCACGACGCAACGACTTGAGCTGCGAGTTCGGGATGAAGAACGCTTGCGGCGCATCGAGTTTGATCGAGGTCGCGTGGTACTCGGTGGTGCCGAGTTGGCCAAGCAGATCGTGCAAGGTCTCCAGCGCCTGCTCCGGTTTGTTGGCAGCGCCAAACGGGCCTTCCAGCGCAACACTGGCGCTGATGCCCTCTTCACTGGTCACGGTCAGTTCCAGACGTTCCTCACGCAGCTTCGCCAGCCAGCTCACGCCGATCCGACGCTCGGCGGAGGTCTTGAGCAAGGCCTGCTGCCAGTTGTGGTCGAGGTTGCGGTTCAGCGGGTGGTTCGGGCGCAGCTTGTACAGGCCTTCCGGCATCTCGTTCGGCTCGACACGGTAGCGGTAGCGCTTCTCGCCTTCTTCCTCGAACTCGCCCTTGGCTTCGGCGATGTTGGCGCGGAAACCCACCACTTCGCGCTTGACCAGCACGTTGAGGCCGTCGCCATTGGACAGCGGCTCGTGGGTGATGACCTGCATGTCACGCTTGCCGACTTTCTCGACCACGCCCACCGCCAGACCGGTGAAGGTCGGCGAATCGAACGCGCCGATGTCGATCTTGCGCTTGCTGACGAAGTAGTCGGTGCTGCCACGGTGGAAGGTCTTTTCCGGGTCCGGCATGAAGAAATGCGCAGTGCGCCCGCTGGAAGCGCGGGCCAGGTCCGGGCGGTCGTTGAGCACGTCGTCCAGGCGCTGGCGGTAATAGGCGGTGATGTTCTTCACATAGCCCATGTCCTTGTAGCGACCTTCGATCTTGAACGAACGCACACCGGCCTCGACCAGTGCGCGGATGTTGGCGCTCTGGTTGTTGTCCTTCATCGACAGCAGGTGTTTTTCGTAGGCGATCACGCCACCCTTTTCGTCTTTCAGGGTGTACGGCAGGCGGCAAGCCTGAGAGCAGTCGCCCCGGTTGGCACTGCGCCCGGTCTGCGCGTGGGAAATGTTGCACTGACCGGAGAACGCCACGCACAGCGCGCCGTGAATGAAGAACTCGATAGCGGCATCGGTTTCATCGGCGATCGCGCGGATTTCCTTGAGGTTCAGTTCACGGGCCAGCACCAGTTGCGAAAAACCGGCCTGATCGAGGAACTTGGCCCGCTCAAGGGTGCGGATATCGGTCTGGGTGCTGGCGTGCAGCTCGATGGGTGGAATGTCCAGCTCCATCACGCCCAGGTCCTGGACGATCAGCGCATCGACGCCGGCATCGTACAACTGATGGATCAGCTTGCGCGCCGGCTCCAGTTCGTTGTCGTGCAGGATGGTATTGATGGTGGTGAAGATGCGCGCGTGATAGCGACGGGCAAATTCCACCAGTTCGGCGATTTCGCTCACCTCGTTGCACGCGTTGTGGCGCGCGCCGAAGCTCGGGCCGCCGATGTACACCGCGTCGGCGCCATGCAGGATGGCCTCGCGGGCGATGGCCACGTCACGGGCGGGGCTGAGCAGTTCCAGGTGATGTTTGGGCAAGGACATATATAGTTTTTAGTCAGGCTGTCACGGTCGAGGCGCGCATTGTAGCCGCGAAACGCGTGGGCGGCACGCCTGTGCTGCCGGGTGGCTGTTTTCAACCCGTCACGATCAGATCGCTCCCACGCGGACCGTCACCGATCGTTCCCACGCTCCGCGTGGGAATGCAGCCCCGGGATGCTCCGCGTCCCTTCCAGAGCCGAACGCGGAGCGTCCGTTGAGGCATTCCCACGCAGAGCATGGGAACGATCAATCCGGGGCTGAATCAGGCCTTCGCAGCCATCGCAGTCACTTCCACCTTCATCCCCTCAACGGCCAGCGCCGCCACGCCAACCGCCGCGCGCACCGGCCATGGCTTGGCGAAGAAGCGCTTGTACACCTCATTGAACGCAGCACGATCAGCCATGTCGGTCAGATAAATGGTCAGGTGCAGCACCCGATCCATCGAACTGCCGGCCTTTTCCAGCGCCACTTTCAGCGCCTGCAACGTGCATTCGCTTTGCGCGGTGACGTCGCCCAGTTCCAGGCTGCCGTCGGCACGGGTCGGAATCTGGGTCGACATCAGGATGCCGTTGAATTCGGTCACGTCCGAAGAGATCGAGTCTGCATCCGGGTCCGGGGTGTAGGTGATGTCTTGGTTGGCCATGGGAAAGTCCTTCGCTGGCAGTGAGGACGGCGCCATCGCGCGCCGTTTCGGGCGGCCAGTTTACAGACCCGGTCGCCGGTGGGAAGTCCCGACGCGGTGTGTCAGCCCTGCGCCAGTATCCGCCGCAGCTCCAGCGCATTGCCGATTGCCGAGCCGCTGGCGGTGTTGTCAAAGATGCACCACGTTTCGACGCCGTCCTTTGCAGCCACCTTCAAGTCGCCGGCGAGCCTTTCCAGATACGCCGAATCATAGGGGCTGTGATAAATCCGTGGCGAACCGTGCAGCCGCCAGTAGCGCACGCCCGGCCAGCCGCACGGAGCTGCATCGGTGCTGATTCGCGAGGGATCGACCACCGCTTGCGCGATGCGATACGCCATCAACAGCAGTTTGGCGGCGGCCCAGGATTCGTGGCGCGGCTCCAGCACGACGGCCCCGGAATAGCGCTGACGCAACGCGATGAAAAAGGCCTCTGCAAGCGCTTCGTCAAACGTCAGCGACGGCGGCAACTGCAGCAGCAGGCAACCCAGATGATCACCCAGCCCCGAACACTGCTTGAGAAAGGCATCGAGCTCAGATTCGCAGTCCCGCAGGCGTCGCTCATGGCTGATCGACTTTGGCATCTTCACGCAGAAGCGAAATCCGTCCGCCACCGACTCGGCCCATCGGGCATAGGTTTGCAGCTTGTGCGGACGGTAAAAGGAGCTGTTGATTTCCACACCATTGAGCAGCGCGGCATAGCGTTGCAGGTGAGTGCCCTGCTCCGGGAAGTCCGGCCAGTATTCGCGGGGCAGGCTCCAGCCGGCGCAACCGATGAAGATCGACGACGCAATCAAAACAGCACCCTGGCCGCTTGGATTGGTTTACCCATCAGGAAACTGGCGAGCAACCATTTGAACAGGGCTGATTCGTTCAGCGGATGCAGGTCGATGTGCAAGTCTCGGGCGTTGATGGTTTTGGTCATGCAGCTTTTGAGCGAGGGGCGGCGTGATGAGTGCGGGGCTGGCGACGAATGGCTTTGGGGCGTAAAGCGTCAGGCTTCTCCTCCTTGGGTGAGGATCAATAAACAGGTTTGAATCACGCCGTTTAAAGACATGTCGGAATGCGTCCGGATGCCTACAAATCCTTGCGCCAGAGCCTACCGCTACGCCAGAATCCGCCGGCTTGTGCGCCTTGGGGTCGGTCGGTAACTTGGATCGGGTCACTGATTTCCAGTGATCGGGTTTAGCAGCCCGGTTCATCTACCACGGTTGCACATCTCACCTTGTCAGGTTTTTACCTGCATTTTGCGGTGGCTGTGCGCATGGCACCTTCGGGTGCGCCGGGTTTGGTGATGACCGGTCTGCTAACTTGCGCACAGCTGCCACCTTCCGTTTAGCAGCGAGACGGTTGCAGCCTCAACGAGGCACATCACCATGTTCAAAGTAACGCCGAATCCTCCGGTCACCGAACCGTCCAGCATCACCGACCCAACTTCCCCCTACGAATGCCCTGACTCCAAGAGATTCAACGAAGCCGCCAACCGCGCCCTCGACTACCACCTCGGCCCGATATCAGCCCACATGATGGCCGCGCCCTACTACCCCAACCGCCTCTACCAGGCCAACCCGGCCAGCAACAACGAATCCCTGCTCGCCGACGCCGTCGAAACCCTGGGCTCGGCCAACGTCATGCTCAACAACTTCGTCGACCTCCTCCAAGGCCCCCACCGCAAAACCGCGCAGGGCATCGCGCAAATCGTGATGCTGGCGGAACTGGCGGTGAATCAGGTACTGGATAACGTTGTGCCAACGGAATAAGGCCCTTGGCGGCAGGTCTCTCCTGCCGCCCCCGCAGCAGTCGATCAATCCCCGCCACTGGATATCCCCCCAATCCCAATTATGCTCAATGAAACCCCGCCCTCCCGCGAGGTCGTGATTCTGTGCACGCTCCACGAAATACCTGAACCGGCATCCGCCACAGGCCTTGGGTACGCGACGTTGATGAAGTGCTCCGGCCTACAAAAACAAGCACGACGGAGAACACCCATGGCAGTACTCGACAGCATGTCCACCGGCAGTGCCCCGCACCACAGCGTCAGCCGAGAGGAACGCAAGGTCATCTTTGCGTCGTCCCTCGGCACGGTGTTCGAGTGGTACGACTTTTATCTCTACGGCTCCCTGGCGGCGATCATCGCCAAGCACTTCTTTGCCGGGGTGAACGAGACCACGGCGTTTATCTTCGCCCTGCTCGCCTTTGCCGCCGGTTTTGCGGTGCGGCCGTTCGGGGCGATTGTTTTCGGACGCTTGGGTGACATGATCGGGCGCAAGCACACGTTTCTGATCACGATTGTGATCATGGGTGTGTCGACGGCGATTGTGGGTTTCCTGCCCGGTTACGCGACCATCGGAGTCGCGGCGCCGATCATTCTGATTACCCTGCGCCTGCTGCAAGGCCTGGCGCTGGGCGGCGAGTACGGCGGCGCGGCAACGTATGTGGCCGAGCATGCGCCCAAGGGCAAGCGCGGTTATTTCACTTCCTGGATTCAGACCACCGCGACCCTGGGTCTGTTTATGTCGTTGCTGGTGATCCTCGCCTGCCGTACCGCGCTGGGCACCGAAGCGTTCGAGGCCTGGGGCTGGCGGATTCCGTTTCTGCTGTCGATCCTGCTGCTGGCGGTCTCGGTGTACATCCGGTTGCAGCTGAACGAGTCGCCGGTGTTCAAGAAAATGAAGGAAGAAGGCAAGTCGTCGAAAGCCCCGCTGACCGAGTCCTTCGCCCGTTGGGACAACCTGAAAATCGTGATCATGGCCCTGCTCGGCGGCACCGCAGGCCAAGCGGTGGTCTGGTACACCGGGCAGTTCTACGCGCTGTTTTTCCTGCTGCAAACACTGAAGATCGACCCGCAGACCGCCAACCTGCTGATCGCCGGTTCGCTGCTGATCGGCACGCCGTTCTTCGTGATTTTCGGCAGCCTGTCCGACCGCATCGGGCGCAAGGGCATCATCATGGCCGGGTGCATTCTGGCGGCGGTGACCTACTTCCCGATCTTCCACGCGCTGACCCAGTACGGTAACCCCGACGTATTCGTCGCCCAAGAGAAGAACCCGGTCAAAGTGATCGCCAACCCCGACCAGTGCTCGTTCCAGTTCGATCCGGTGGGCAAGGCCAAATTCACCAGCTCGTGCGATCTGGCGAAAACCATCCTGGCGAAACGGGCGATCCCGTACGAAAACGTGGTGGCGGAACCGGGCACCGTGGCCCAGGTGCGTATCGGCGACAAAGTCATCGAAAGCTTCGAAGGCACGACCCTGCCGGCCGCTGACTTCAAGACCCGTAACGACGCTTTCACCGCCAGCCTCGGCGCCGCGCTGAAAGAAGCCGGTTACCCGGAAAAAGCCGACCCGGCCAAGACCAATTACCCGATGGTGCTGCTCCTGCTGACCGTTCTGGTGATCTACGTGACCATGGTCTACGGTCCGATTGCCGCGTGGCTGGTCGAGCTGTTCCCGGCGCGCATCCGCTACACCTCGATGTCGCTGCCGTATCACATCGGCAACGGCTGGTTCGGCGGGTTCCTGCCGACGGTGGCGTTTGCGATGGTCGCGGCCACCGGGGATATCTACTACGGCTTGTGGTACCCGATCGTGATTGCGGTGATGACGGCGATTCTGGGGATCTTCTTCATGCCGGAGACCAAGGATCGGGACATTCATCACACCTGACTCAACTCTGTTCGATGCTGTGCGTGGCGTTCACGCACAGCATCGAACGTTGTCACATCGGCGTCATTCTCCCTTGGTAACGTCGTCGCGCCCCGATGCCCCGACCACCAAGGTGACCCTCCCGGTGTACTCAAGCCCGACGCGCCAGACCCTCATCCTGCGATCCGACAACATGGCCAGCGACGACTTCGGTGCCCTGTTCTCGCGAATGTTCGGCAACCGTTATGGCGATACCCCGCCGCCGCCAAAAGACATCATCATCGGCGGCGTTTACGGACGGTATGAAGGCGTGAGTTTCCGGCGCATGCATTACCGGGGCGATTTCACCGTTGCCTTCCCCGAGCCGTTCGACGAAATCACTTTCGTCATTCCCACCGCCGGCAAGATCGTTTTCAACCATGAATCCGTGGGGCTGAGCGATGTGGGGCTGGCCATCGACAAGGCTGACCTGCGTTCGATGCGTTTTATCGACAATCATGCCCAGCACGGCATGTCGATCAGCCGTGCGGCGCTCACCGAACGGCTGTCGACCCTGCTGGGCAAACCGATCGTGCACAAGCTGCATTTCGAGCCGAGGGTGGATCTGAACAGCCCGGCGTGTCAGGGCATTCGCGCGCTGATCGATCTGGCCACCGGTGCGGAATTCGATCTGCTGTTGAACGCTGGCTCGCTGATGCCGTCACGGCTGCGGGAGATGCTGGTGGACGCGGTATTGGAAGCCTGGCCGCACAATTTCAGCCAGGCCTTGCGCCGTCCAGAGGCATTGATTGCGCCCAGGCATGTGCGGCAGGCGATCGATTACATTCAGGCGCATCCCGAGATTCAGATCAGTGGCACGGATCTGGCGCGGCTGGCCAACGTCAGCCTGCGCGCATTGCAGGAAGGGTTTCGACGGTTTGCCGGGATGTCGATTGTCGGGTATCAGCGGCAGGTGCGGCTGGAGCGCGCTTACGAAACGTTGCGTCAGGGCGTTTCGCCGTCGGTGACTGAGGTGGCGCTGCGATTGGGCTTCAGCAATGTCGGCCGGTTCAGCCAGTATTTCCAGAATGCCTACGGCGTGAGCCCGGCCGAGGTTCGAAAAGGATTGCGCTGAGGCAATCCTTTTCCTTCACCTTCAGTTGATCAGAACTGGTAACTGGCCTTGAGCCCGCCGCTGAAACCATGGCTGTCGCCGCCACCGCTGGCACCGACTTCCGCACCAAGGCTCAGAGCACCGAGGTTGGCCATCAGGTTGACACCCCCGCTGAACTGATCGCGGTTATCGAACGCCGCGCGCTGTTCGATATCCAGCCCCAGCAGGTGCCCTTCGCTGTCGACCTGATGATCGCCCAGCACATGCTCGTAACCGACCCGCACGCCCGGCACCAGTTGCCACGCGCCCATCGACATCGGGGCGAACGAGACGTCGAGATTGGCCACCGCACTGCGGCGGGTTTCCTGAATGTCATCGACATTAAGGGCCAATTCGCTGCCCTTCTCCTGGAAGCCTGATAGGTCCAGACGGCTGACCCGCACGCCAAGGCTCGGCTCCAGAACCACATCGTTCATCGGCATCCGATAACCGAGTGCCAACGTGGCGCCGCTGAGATTGCCGTGGGTGTCGCCCTTCGCCGAGCCGAGGCCGCCACCGAGGTCGCGTTTGCTGTCGTAGTCGACGTAACCGGCGCTGATATTGGCATCGACAAACAGGCCACGTTCCAGGCTGGTGAAACCATAACGGGCGCCAAGGTCAAGGAAGGTGAAATCGGTGTCAGTCTCCCCACCTGCGCCGCCCACCGAGCCTTTGCTGTAACCGATGCCGCCGCGAGCGCTGAGTTGTTCGGAGAAGCGCTGCGTGACGCCAACCATCAGGCCCTGACTGTGTTCGTTGCTGCTTTGCGCATGGGCCGAGCCGTCGGTGCCGAGGTAACCGGCGAGCGCGGTGCTCCACAAGCGGTATTGACCGACCTTGAGGTCAGTGCCGCTTGCGAATGGCGCGGCGGCCTGTTCGATCATTGCGTTCTGACGCAGCAGATAACTGGCCGCATCCGCATGTACCTGACCGCCGACCGTGGACTCGACGCCACTAAGGGTGCCGGCGTCGATGGCCGATTGCAGGTAGTAGTTGTAGGCGCTGTAAGTGCCCGACAGCTTGCTGTTCTGCAATTCCTGCAACAGCTGCGCACCGGCGGCGGCGTTGCCGATCAGCCCCGCCTGACCCGGCAGGCTGTTGTACTCGACCATTTTGCCGCGCAGTACATAAATGGTTTCCTGGGACAGACCCAGCCCCTGTTTGAGGTAGTTGTCCATGCTGCCGTATTGCGCGCTCACCTGATCCAGGCCCGCTTGCAGGTAACTGGCCTCGACGCCCAGCAGCGGCGCGTAGATCGCGGCCATGCTCGGCGGCATCATCGCCAGGGTTTTGGCGACCCGCGCGGCGGTGTAGTCGTTGGTCGCCAGGTAGTTGCTCATGATCGTCGCGTCATCGACCCCGGCAATGCTTTGCAGCACAGCGGCGGTCCAGCCGGTGCGGTCCTTGCCGGCGGTGCAATGGAACAACGCGGCGCCGTCGACACCGGCCAGTTCGTTGAACAGCACGCCCAGCTGCCCGCGCATGCCGGCGTCGCTGACGAACGCGCGGTTGGTCTGCTGCATCATCGCAATCGCGTCGGCCGCGCTTTTGAACGAGACCGTGGTGATGTTTGCGCCCGAGGTGGTGGCGCCGATGATGTCGATGTTCTGGTAGGTAGCCCCGCTGATCATTGTGTCCGGCGTGCCGGCGATTTCGCTGGGGGTGCGCAAGTCGTAAACGGCCTTGATGCCCAGACCGTTGAGGGTCGCCAGATCCGACGCCGTCGGCGTCAGCGCATTGGAGCGGTAGAACACCCCGGCGCGCATCGTGCCGTCATGGGTCGTGGAGTAAGCCGTGGTAATACCGGCGATATCGCGGAAGTTGTCGATGCCTTGCAGGCGCGGGGTATCAAGGTCGGCCGCGTGGACGGCGGCGATGGACAGACTCAACACGGACAGCGAACACAGAAAACGTGGAAACACGATGCAGCCTCATTGAAAACCGGTTGGGCTGCCCACTATCTGCAAGGTAATGTGACTGAATATGACAAAACGTCGAAGACAGCCAATCCCGGCGCGATCTGTCCTTCGGCTGCGCGTTCTGTCCGTAAAACGGGCTAAATCCCTGCCGATATTTGACGTTTTTTTTGCAAGAGGCAGGGTAAAGTGCCCTCTCCGGCCATCCTGGAAGCAGTCAATGAACCTCCAAAGCCCTCAAGACGCCGATGATGAAATCCTCAATCAAGCGGCGCACTGGTGCCTGCGTCTGCAAGACGACAGCTGCACCCCTGACGAGCGTCAGGCATTTCAGCAGTGGATTCAGATCAGCCCGCGCCACGCCTTCGAATACGCGAAGATGCTTGAGGTCTGGGAATTGAGCGATCAACTGCCGGACGAGCGCGAAAAGTCGAAAAAGCGCAAGGCCACGACCCTGCCGTGCAGCTTCGAAGAGTTTCAACGCAATCTGGCGCAGCGTAATTAGCCCTGCACCGGGATCGACGCAAACAGCAGTGCGCCCCACTCGAAGCAACGTTTTGTCCTTGAATCAAGGTTAGAATCCGCGCGGTTCGGCTAACAGTTTAAGGATGACCCCGCATGTCCACCCCCGACACCTCCCTGCAAGACACCGCCGCCCCCGACGGCGTCTGCTTCGGCTGCGGCAGCAGCAACCCGCACGGCTTGCACATCAAGAGTTTCTGGCATGAGGACGGCGTGCACGTCATGGCCGAGCATGTGCCCGAGGCCAAATACTGCGGCTGGCCGGAGCTGGTCTACGGCGGCCTGATCGCGATGCTGGTGGACTGCCATTCCAACTGGACCGCAATGGCTTACCACTACCGGGCGGAGAACCGTGAAGCCGAGAGCTTGCCGCGCATCAACTGCGTGACCGGCAACCTCGGCATCAAGTTCATCAAACCAACGCCAATGGGCGTGCCGCTGACGTTGAAGGCCAGAGTCGACGGTGAGGTCGGGCGCAAGACCCGGGTTATCTGCGAGGTCTACGCCGGGGATGTGCTGACGGCGGTGGGCGATTCGGTGTTTGTGCGAGTGGATACCGAGCAGTTGGCAGCGGCCGCGCACGGTCGCTGAAATCCGTCACTGAAGGAAAACTCGATGCCCGATCGCGAAATCATCATCCCCGACTCCATGAAACCCATCGTCGAACGCGCCGGTTACGCCCCGGCGGTTCTGGTCGGCGATACGCTTTACTGCGCCGGTCAGGTGGGCCGGACGGCTGATTTGAAGGTCATCGAAGACCCCGAGCAGCAATTCATCCGCGCCTGGGAAAACCTCGACGAGGTGCTGAAGGCCGGTGGCTGCACCTTCAACGATGTGGTGGAGATGACCACCTATCACGTCGACATGAGCCAACACATGCCGGTGTTTCGTGACGTGAAAAACCGCGTGTTCCCCAAAGGCTTCTGCGCCTGGACCTGCATCGGTGTCAGCGAGCTGGCCCATCCGGGGCTGCTGGTGGAAATCAAATGCGTGGCGGTGCGCAGACGCTGAGCCTTACGCCGGCTGGTGACTGGTCACGCAGTGAATCCCGCCACCACCGGCCGCGATGGCGTCGATGTTGATCTGCACCACGTCGCGGTTCGGGTAGAGCTTTTTCAGCAGGTCGAAGGCCTTCTTGTCGGCGTCCTTGTCGCCGAACTCCGGAGCGATCACCGCGCCGTTGATCACGAAATAGTTGATGTAACCGGCCGCGAAATCGTCGTTGTCCTTGTTGAACTTGGTCTTGCGCGGTTTCAGCGGTGGCGACACGGTGTGGATCTGCAACGGACGACCGTCGGCGTCGGTGGCTTTCTTCAGGATTTCCAGGTGCGCCAGGGTGACCTTGTTGTCGTAGGAGCGCGGGTCGGTGTCGAGGTTGGCGATCACCACGCCGGGCGTGACGAAGCGCGCGTAGAAATCGACGTGGGCGTCGGTGATGTCCTTGCCCTTGATGCCCGGCAGCCAGATGATCTTGCGCAGACCGAGGCGTGCTTTCAGTTCCGCCTCGACGTCGGCCTTGCTCCAGCCGGGGTTGCGGTTTTCGTTGACCCAGCAGCTTTCGGTCATGATCGCGGTGCCGTGACCGTCGACTTCGATGCCGCCGCCCTCGCCCACCAGTTCGCTGCGCTGGTAGGTCGCCTGCGCATCGGCCGCCACGCGTTTGGCGATCTTCGCGTCCTTCGAATGCTGTTGCTTGTTGCCCCAGCCGCTGAAGTTGAAGTCCACCGCGCCCAGGCCGTTCTTGTCATCGATGACGAAGTTGGCGCTGATGTCGCGCATCCAGATGTCGTCGAGGTTGGCGATCTGGTAGGTGATGTTGGAGCTGCCGCAAATCTCTTCGGCCAGGCTGCGCTCGCCGCTGCGGCAGTAGATGGTCAGCGGTTCATAGCGGGCGATGGCGCGGGCGATTCGGCCCAGGGCTTCCTGGACGTCTTCGGTGAAGTCTTCCCAGATCGCGTCCTGCGCGCCGAAGGCCATGTAGGCGCGTTCGTGCTTGTCGCCCTCGTCGGGCATGAACCAGCGACCTTCACTGGCCGCCAGTACCCGCGCCGGGGACAGGCCAAGACCCATGACGGCAGCGCCTGCACCGACGGCGACTGAAACCTGTTTGATGAACTCGCGACGAGTCGGCATGTGTACGTTCCTGATGGGTAAGGGGCCGCCGGGGCGGCCCGGAAAAATCACTTGGCAGTGGCAGTCTTGAACTTGGTCCAGGTGCGCATGCGGGCGCGCATGTCGGCCTGGGGAATGTCCTTGCCCGGTATCAGACGAGCATAGGTCGCTTCGTCGAGGTAGATGTCCGGGTTGTTGCGCATGGCCTCATCCACGTTTGGCCGGGCCTTGGCGTTGGAGGTCGGGTAACCGGTGAAATTGCTGATCGCAGCCATGTTTTCCGGGCGCATCACGAAGTTGATGAATTCGTAGGCGTATTCCGGGTGTTTGGCATCCACCGGAATGGCCATGGTGTCCATCCACACCGTGGTGCCCTCACGCGGCACGCGGTACTGGAAGCGGGTCTGCTTGCCGGCGCTGTCCGAAGTGCGCTGGGCCTGAGTCATGTCGCCGCTGTAGCCGAGGGACAGGCACAGGTTGCCGTTGACCAGATCGGTCACCGGTTGCGACTGGAACTTGCGAATGTACGGCCGCAGCTTCATCAGCAAATCACTGGCCGCCGCCAGATCCGCAGGCTTGGCGCTGCGCGGGTCGCGGCCCAGATAGTTGAGCACCACGGCCAGCACTTCGTCCGGCGAGTCGATCATCGAAATCCCGCAATCGGCAAACTTCGCGGCCAGTTCCGGTTTGAACAGCATGTCGAGGCTGTTGACCGGCGCGTCGGCCATGCGTTGCTGGATCTGCTCGGCGTTGTAGGTCAGGCCGATGGTGCCCCAGGTGTACGGCACGGTGGCCTTGTTCGAATGCTCGTAATGGCTGCGCAGCTTTTGCAGGCCCGGTTCGATGTCGTTCATCGCGGTGATCTTCGAAGGATCCAGCGGCAACAGGCTGCCGGCGCGCATCAGCCGTTCGGCCACGGTGTCACCGGGGAAGATCAGATCGTAGCCGCTGCCGCCGGAGAGCATTTTGGCTTCCAGGGTTTCGCTGCCGTCCATCACGTCGTAGATCACCTTGATTCCGGTTTCGGCGGTGAATTTGCTCAGTGTGTCTTCAGCGAAATAATCCGCCCAGTTGTACAGCCGTAAGGTCTTGTCTTCGGCGTGCACGGCCGGCATCAGGCCGGCCAGCGCCAGGCCCAGAGCGCCCAGCAACCACTTGTGTGAAGTAGGCATATCAGACTCCTTGGGGATTCCAGCGGACGTTAAGGTGACGGCCGTCCTGGCTGAGCAAAGCGCCATACATTTCCGGACGACGGTCGCGGTAGATGCCCCAGCTCAGGCGATCTTCACGCATGGCTGCCAGATCCAGGCTTTGCACCAAGACACCGGTGCTGGCGCGGTCGGCTTCGGCGAGCACTTTTCCCTTGTGGTTGCAGATGAACGATGAGCCGTAGAAATTCATTTGCAACGCCGCATCGGTGCCGGCCACTTCGCGGCCAACCCGGTTGGAGGCGATCACCGGCAGCAGATTGGCAGCCGCGTGGCCGCGCATGGTCATCTGCCAGTGGTCGCGCGAATCCAGATCCGCGCAGCCCGGTTCCGAGCCGATGGCGGTCGGGAACAGCAGCACCTCAGCCCCCATCAACGCCAGGCAGCGGGCAGTTTCCGGGAACCACTGATCCCAGCAGATGCCCACGCCGAGGCGGCCGAACGCGGTGTCCCAGACTTTGAAACCGGTGTCGCCGGGGCTGAAATACTCCTTCTCCTGATAACCGATGGCGTTGGGGATGTGAGTCTTGCGATACACGCCCAACAGGCGCCCGTCGGCATCCGCCACGCTCAGCGAGTTGAAGTAGGCGTTGCCGGCCTTCTCGTACCAGCTCAGCGGTAACACCACGCCCAGTTCGCGGGCCAGCGCGGCGAATCGCGACAGCACCTGACTGTCGCGGTACGCCTCGGCCAGCGCCATGTGCTGATGGCTCTGCTCGATGCAGAAATACGGCGTGGCGAACAGCTCCTGCAACAGGATCACTTGCGCGCCCTGCCCAGCCGCTTCACGCACCAACTGCTCGGCGCGATCAAGGTTGCTTTTCAGGTCCCAGGTGCACGGCATCTGGGTGGTGGCGACTTTCAATATCGTCATCGATCAACCCTCCACCGGCCAGGCTGGCTGTTGCTGGGTGATGCAATGCACACCTCCGCCGCCATGGGCCAGGTGATTGATCTGCACCGGCACCACTTCACGGCCTGGGAACGCCTCGGCCAGGGTTTGCGCCGCCACATGGTCGGCCTCGATGCCGTACGCCGGCATGATGATCGCGCCGTTGGCGATGTAGAAGTTGGTGTACGAGGCGCAGAACACTTCGGCTTCGGTGTCCACGGCATCGGTGGCTTCATACAACTCGATCAGCTCGAATTTGCGGCCCTGAGCGTCGGTGGCCAGCTCCAGTGCGCGGCGGTTTTCCCGCACCACTTCGGCGTACACCGAGCTGCAATCGTGAGTCGCGTCCACCAGCAACACGCCGGGACGAGCGAAGGCGCAGACGCCATCGACGTGGCCGTCGGTCATGTCGCCGGTGACGTAATCCGGATCGCCCGGCAGCCAGATGGTTTTCTTCACGCCGAGCAGGCGGCTGAAGATTTCTTCCATCTCGGCCTTGCTCACACCGGGGTTGCGATTGGGGTTGAGCAGCACCGATTCGGTGGTGATCAACGTGCCCTCGCCGTCCACGTGGATCGCGCCGCCCTCGTTGCTCAGCGCAGTGCCGAAGCACTCGCCGCCCAAGTGATTGAGCACGCGGCGCGCCAGGCTTTCGTCCAGATCATGGGCCGACTTGCCGCCCCAGGCGTTGAACCGCCAGCTCACGCCCGCCAGACCTTGCTCAGGGTGAACGACGAAACTCGGGCCAGAATCGCGGCACCAGCTGTCGTTGACGGCCAGCGGAATCAGTTCGATGTTCGGCCCGCACAAGGCTTTTGCACTGGCGATGGCCGACGGATCGACAACCATTTTCACCGGTTCGAACCGGGCGATGGCGTTGGCGACGCGGGCGAAATCTTCCTGCACCAACGGCAAGGTGACGCCCCAGCCCGACTCCCACAGGGCCTGATTGTGGGGCCAGACCATCCAGGTCGCCGCGTGCGTCACCCACTCTGCCGGCATCATCCAACCGCTGTTGTTGTTTTTGTTATGTTGCATGGTAAAAAGCCCTTTGAGTTAAGCCATTGTGTTCAATGAAAACAGCCTCGGCGGCGTTGACGTGCATGCTAATGGCGGCCTGAAGGGCAAACAAACGATGGATTTAGCGGAAAACTGATTAGAGGAACTTATCGATCATGCTGAAACACTGGCCACCCCTCAGCTCGTTGCGCGGCTTCGAAGCCGCCGCAAGGCTGGGCAGTTTTCACAAGGCCGCCGAGGAACTGAGCCTCACGCAATCGGCCATCAGCCAGCAGATCCGCAGCCTTGAGGCGTACCTCGAGCAACCGCTGTTTTTCCGCAGCGGACGCAGCGTCAGCCTGACCGACGCCGGCCACGATCTGCTCAGCACCACCCAGGCCATGCTGCAGCAACTGTCGGTGGGCATCCGGCGGCTGGGGCAATACCAGAAACCCAATCAACTGGTGCTCAACACCACGCCGGCGTTTGCCCGGCACTGGCTGCTGCCGCGCCTGGGGGATTTTCGGCGACAGCATCCGCAGGTCGATCTGTGGATTTTCAGCACCGATGAGGTGCCAGACATGGCGACCCAGACCATCGATCTGGCGGTGCGCGACGACATCAGTTCCCAGGCTGAATGCAGCTTCAAGGTGTTGCACGCTGACCGCCTCTATCCAGCGTGCCACCCGAGCCTGCTGAGCGTGCCGAGCGCGCAGCGGACGACGCTGCACGGCGAGCGGGAAATGGACTGGAGCCATTGGGCGGTTGAATCAGGGATCGATGTCGGCCAGCAGGATCAGGGTTTGAATTTCTCTGATCCGGGCCTGCTGCTGGACGCTGCATGCGGCGGGCTCGGCATCGCGCTGGTCAGCCAGTTGCTCAGCCGCAAGGCTCGGGCTGACGGGCTGTTGCAGCCCTTGGTGGACGAGACCATTCGCGGCCCGAACTGGGCGCTGCTGACCCACCGCGACAGCGAAAACGATCCGATGGCCCGCAGTTTTACCGAATGGCTGCTGGCGAACCTGAGCGATCCATGACCGGTGCGTGGCGGGCCATTACCTCGGCGATCCAGTCGATGAACACCCGCAGCTTGCGGCTGATGTGGCGGTTCGGCGGGTAGGCGACATAGAGCGGCATCGGATCGAGGCGCCAGTCTTCGAACAGCGGCACCAGATTACCGCTCGCCTCGTGAGCCTTGGACATGTACTTGGGCAGCCACAACACGCCCAGCCCCGCGAGGCCCGCCGACAGATAGGCATTACCGTCATCGACGGCCAGCACATGGCGGCCCTTGATCTGCAGATCTTCGTGTTCGTTGTGCAGGGCGTAAGGCACGGGTTTGCCGGTGCGCGCCCAGAGGAAACCGACTACTCGGTGATGGCTGTCTTCCAGCTCTCGGGGATGCGCCGGGGTGCCGGCACGGGCCAGATAGCTCGGCGCGGCATACACGCCAAGTTGAAGATCCGCCACTTTCCGGGCCATCAGTGACTGATCCCGCAGCTCGCCCCCGCGCACCACGCAATCTACGTTCTCATCGATGATGTCGACGATTCGGTCGCTGACGCCCATGTCGATCTGGATCTCCGGATACCGCGCGCAAAACTCGGGCAGAGCCGGCACCAGAATCAGATTGGCCAGGGGGCTGGGCACATCGACCCGCAAGCGTCCCTTGGGCTGCGCCGCCGCACCGGGAAGACTGGTCTCGGCGTCGTCCATGTCCGCCAGCAACTTGATCACCCGCTCGTAATAAACCGCGCCGTCCGCCGTGGCGTTGACCTTGCGCGTGGTGCGGTTGAGCAACTTCACTCGCAGCCGCGCCTCCAGTTGCTGAATAAGCTGGGTCACGGTGGTCTTGCTCATGTGCAGGGTCTCGGCGGCCTTGGTGAAACTGCCCGCCTCCACCACCCGGGCGAAAGCTTGCATCGCGTCAAAACGGTCCATATCCCACCTCTGACAGGGGCTCGATTGTTTGGTATTTGCAAACAGTGATCGCCAAGGTTGCGCGTTTATCGCGCCGAGGCAAGTCCCTACAGTTGCTCCATCACCGGTTTTCAACCCATTGAAGGAGAAACCCCATGACCCTTGCCCAGCCAAAACGCGACGTGGTTTTCCCGCCCGGACGCCATGCCCTTTACGAGCGCAACCGCTATTCCCCGGCGGTTCGTTCCAACGGTTTTCTATTCGTCTCCGGCCAGGTTGGCAGCCTTGAGGACGGCTCACCGGAGCCGGACCTGAAACAACAGGTGCGACTGGCCTTCACCAATCTCAACGCCATTCTCGGCGCGGCCGGCGCCAGTTTCGATGACGTGGTGGACGTGACCGTGTTCATGGTCGACCCGCAGTCGACCTTCGAAACCATCTGGGAAGTGGTGCCCGAGTTCTGGGGCGAGGCGCCGCATCCGACCATCACGGCGGTCGGCGTGACCTGGCTGTATGGCTTTCAGTTCGAGATCAAGGTGATTGCCAAGCTGCCGGAATGACCTGATATCGCGTCGATTTGCAGCACGGGCCGACAGTCTTCAGACTGTCGGCCCGCATTCCTTTTGCGATCCATCGCCATGTCCGACACCTTGTTGAAGCCCAGTCTGCCCGGCATCGCCCTGCGTCGCTGGCGAGTGCTGCACCGCGTCAAGCAGAGCCATGCCGCCGAGTTGTTCAAGGTCACCCAGTCGACGATTTCCCGCTGGGAAAGCGGCGTGCAGGCGATGGATCCGGACGCCCATCTTCAGCTCGAACGGCTGCTCGCAGCACGACTCGAAAGCGCCGCCGATCAGGCCCTCGCGCGACTCAAGGCTCATGCAGGCCTGGAGTTGCCGGGGATTCCGGCGGAATACTTTCAGGCGTTGGCGTTTGACGGAGAATTGCCGGTCGGAGTCGTCAGCTACCACGAGGCTTTTGACACCACCGAGTAAGGCCCGAAACACTTAGCGCACCCACCACCGCGCCATCAACCGCGAACTCTGCGGCATCAGCCAATACACCATGTTGAACGAGATCAACCCGGCGACCAGCATCTTGAACAACCACCCCGGCAATCGCAGATCCGCCAGTTCCAGCAGCGCCGCCAGTGCCCATGGCATGGACACCGACAGCGGCCACACGATCAGCCATGACACCAGCCATTGCTTCCAGCGGGCGCCGGCCTCGGTGGTCATGGTTGCTGGCGCCGCAGCACGGCGCGCTGGTAGATGCGGTCGCGGGCCAGGGTCATCGGGTCGCGGCTCAGGGCGATGCCGTCGAGCAAACGGCCGGGGCTGAAGTCGAGGCGTTGCTGGGCGGCTTGCTGGTCTTCGGCGGGCACCAGCGAATCGAGGGTGAAGAGGCCCAGTTCGACTTCGCGGCGGTTTCTTGGCCATGGGATCGAGCCGTCTTCGACCACGTCGCCCGACGCCGCCAGTTGCGCGATCAGACGCATCTGCGCGGGGCCCCTCGCCAGTCGTGCCGTCATTTCATCCTGCAAATAATCGGCTGGCATGCGGGCGGCTTGCTGGTCGCCGATAAGCGATTGGCCGGTCAACGGTTCGATGCGATAGCGAACGATCTGCTCCTGGTTTTCATGGTTGCTGAAAACCAGCGAATTCACGCCGAAGTATTCGATGCTGGTGTAGCTCGACGGCGCCGGTTTCGGCGTTTCCAGAAAGTGTCTGGCCCTCGGATGCTCTGCCAGAAAAGCCTGCAACGGCTGCGGATCCGGCGGTGTGGCGACCGTTGCAGCGATGCCTTTCAGGAAGCCGAGAAATTCCAGAGGCGTGGCCACCGGAAAACCGTCGAACGAATGGCCGACAATGTCGGTGAACTCGCCGTTAGGCAGCTTGAAACGCACCGCGACCCCGCGCGGGCTGGCCATCGGGTCGCCGTCAACCGTGGCCGGCACGCCACTGAAGTTGGAGAACCGCAGGACCACCGGCACCGGTTTCCCCTGCAAATGGGCCGCACGGCTGAGACTCGCCGCCGCAAGTGAAGCCGTGAAAGTCCCGTTCACCAACAGACCTTTGGCATGGGTCGCGCGAAAGCCCGGATGCTTGCCGAACGTAGCGTAAAGCGCATCGAGCAGCGCGTCGTAGAGTTTGTCCTGAGACACCGGATCAGTCCTTGTGAAAGTCAGCGGTTGTTCGCCAGCGGCATAGGCCGGGGACGCACTCAGCGCCCCCGACAACAGCGCGACGATCCACGGTCGGGATAATCGCATCGCGGTCACTCCTGACGCCGACCGGGATTGAGCGCGATGTGTTTGTACTCGACAAAATCATCCATCGCTGCCACACCGTTCAGACGCCCCTGCCCCGACTGTTTGAAACCGCCCTCCTCGAACTCGTCGTAGACCACCGCCCAGTCGTTGACCCACACCGTGCCGGCCTCCAGCTCACGGGCGACCCGCAGCGAGCGGTCGATGTCGCGGGTCCAGACGCTGGCGGCCAGACCGAATTCGCTGTTGTTGGCCAGTTCAATGGCCTCGGCTTCGCTATCGAACACCTGTAGGGTCAGCACCGGGCCGAAGGTTTCGCGCTGGACGATGGCCATCTCCGGATCGCTGACCCGTAGCAGCGTCGGCCGATAGAACGCGCCCTTGGCCAGCGGCCCTTCAGTCACCGGCCCACCGCGCACGATGACTTGCGCACCGGCAGCAATCGCCTCTTCCACCACCTGATTGACACGCTGCACGTTCGGTTTGTCGATTAGCGGTCCCATGTCGCTGTCCGGATCCGCCGCCGGCCCGACCCGCACCGCTTCAAGTCGAGCGGCAAGGCGCTCAGTCAATACGTGGGCGATGTCGCGCTGTACCAGCAGGCGCGAACCAGTCATGCAGAACTGTCCCGAAAACACCGTGAGCGCCTTGACCAGCGTCGGCGCCACGGCGTCGAGGTCGGCGTCGTTGAACACCAGCATCGGCGTTTTGCCACCCAGTTCCAGGCCGAAACGCTTGAGGTGTTGCGCCCCCGCTGCCGAGATCGCCCGCCCTGTGCCGGTGCTGCCGGTGAAGCTGATGACCGGCACCTTTGGCGACTCCACCAGATGAATCGAACCGGTCGCGCCCTGCTCGCTGAACAGGTTGATCACGCCGCGCGGCAGCGACGGTGCTTCACTCATGATCCGCGCCACCAGCGCGTTGGTCTGCGCGGTCTGCCCCGGCATCTTGATCACCGTGGTGCAACCGGCGGCCAAGGCCGGCGCCAGCGAGCGGATCATAAGCACCACCGGCGAATTCCACGGCACGATGATGCCCGCGACACCGACGGCCTGGCGGATCACCAGGGAGATCTTGCCGGGCCGGGGTTGCGCGGCGCGGCCATATTCGGTGCGGGCCAGCGCGGCGTAATAGCGCAATTTGGACGGCACCATGCCGACTTCAAAGGCGGCCTCGGGACGGATCTTGCCGTTCTCCAGCGCCAGGGTGTCGATCAGCTCGGCGGCGTTGAGTTCAAAGACGTCCGCCAGTTCCAGCAGCACTTGGGCACGCAGTTGACTGTCGTCTTTCCATGGGGTCTGCGTGAAGGCTCGTTGTGCAGCTTCGATGCCTTGCTGCGCTTCGGCCAGTCCGCCTTCGGCGTAGCGACCGATCAGCTCATAAGTCGCTGGGTCGATGGAGTCTTTGTAGTCACCGGAATCCAGCCACAGGCCGTCGATCCAGTTCAAAACCTTGGTGTTGTTCATGGCGAAAGCTTCCTTGGATTCAGGCGTAGAGACCGGCGATTTTTTCGGCGGTGGCGATCACGGTGAGGTTGGTGGCAACGGACGGCACGTCCGGGAAGATGGAAGCGTCGACCACCCGCAGGCCCTGCACGCCGATTACTCGGGCTTCGAGGTCGACCACGGCCATGGCATCGCCCGGCCGGCCCATCGGCGCGGTCGAGGTCGGGTGGTGATAGGTGTCGAGCGTGGCTTTGACGCTGGCCAGCAAGGCGTCGTCGGAGTCGTTGCCCTGCCCCGGATTCAGCTCCGAGTGAATCAAACCCTTGAGCGGCGCGGTCGCACCGATCCGCCGTGCCAGACGAATACCGTCCAGCAGGCGCTGGCGGTCCATGGGCTCGGCGAGAAAATTCAGATCGATATTCGGCGCCACCGACGGATCGCGGCTGGCCAGCGTAACCTTGCCTCGGGACAGCGGCCGGGTCAGCGCCACCGCGAGCACGAAGCCCACCTGGGTCGGGCTCTGGTCATGGGGGAACAGGTGGGTCGCGGTGATGTGAATATCCAGATCGCCGTGCTCGGCGCTGCGGCTGTGGGTCCAGAGCTTGGCGCCTATGGCCGGCGACTGGCGACCGATCAGGTCGGGTTTGGCGGCGTAGGCATTGTAATAGAACGGGTGATCCGCCAGGTTCTGCCCGACCGGCAATTCGGCGACCGGCTCAATGTCCAGTGCGCGCAGATCGTCGCCAGGGCCGATACCGGAGCGCAACAGGATCGCCGCGCTGCCGTAACTGCCCGCCGAAAGAATCACTTCGTTGGCGCGTAATTGCTCGCCATTCGCCAGTTGCACACCCACCGCACGTTTGCCGTCGAACAGCACCTTGTCCACCAGGCTGTCGGCGCGAATCTGCAAATTGTCGCGGGCGCGCACCTCGTCCGTGAGGTAAGCCATGCCGGTGTTGACCCGCACGCCGTCGACGATGTTCATCGGGTACGGGCCGACGCCGTTGGCATTCGCGCCGTCGAAGTCGTCGATCATCCGGTAACCGTTGGCGACCGTGGCGTAGATGAAGGCTTTCTGCATTGGTGTGACGTCGGCGCTGCCGAGCTGACGCACCGGCAGCGGCCCGTCGTGGCCATGCAATGCGCTGGCTCCGCCGCTGTGGTTTTCCAGTTTTTTGAACGAGGGCAGCAAGTCCTCAAAGCTCCAGCCCGGCAGATTCCAGCGCTGGAAGTCCGTGGCTCGGGCGCGAATCGCCACCGCGCCGTTGATGGCCGAACTGCCGCCCAGCACTTTGCCGCGCAACGCGCCGATCGGGTGTTCGACATAGCCCGGCCGGGAGGTGTAACCCCACTCGAACTGGCGATTGCCATTGGCACCGACCACATCGCTACTGGCGACGATTTCGGGGTACTTGCCCGGGGCAAAACTCTGACCCGCCTCCAGCAACAGCACCTGGCGCCGGACGTTTTCACTCAAGCGACGGGCCAGTACCGCGCCGGCGGAACCGCCGCCCACCACGATCACATCGACCGGGGCACGCTGGGCAGAATTAACAAGGGTATCGTTCATCGGTTTCTTCCCTGTCAGGCGTCAAAGCGCGCCTGTTGAGGAAGAGCTTATTGAAGGGTTCGAGGGCTCATAAGCCGGGGAAAAACGAATCGCGGTTTCGCTTTTCCCGAACGCCTTAACCGGCCGAATGAGCCCCGAGCAATTGCTCCCACACCGGCGGATTGCCGATCTGTTCGCAGAGAAAATCGGTCAACGCCTGCAACTTGGGTGAAGCCCGCTGGGAGCGTCGGTACACCGCCGAAATATTCCCGCCTCGGGGCGCGTAAGGCGCCAACACCTCCTGAAGTTCACCGTCCACGATAGCTTGCGCCGCCAGAAACGTCGGCAGAATCGCCAGCCCCATACCGGCCTTCGCCGCCTCCATCAACTGATGGCCGTTGTTGGTGCGCATCCGGCAGCGCACACGAAACGATTCCAGCGCATTGTTCACCGGCAGCGTCCACATGCCGTGGGGTTCGCGGTTCACGTAGAGCATGGCGAAATGTTCAGACAGTTCTTGCGGGGTTTGCGGCGTGCCATGAGTGGCCAGATAGTCGGGACTGGCGCAAATGATATGACGATTGGCGGTGATGGTTTTCGCCACCAGCGAGGAGTCCGGCAACTCACCGATGCGGATCGCCGCGTCGTAGCGTTCTTCGTGTAGGTTGACGTGGCGATCGTCGAATTCGATGTCCAGGCGCAACTCGGGATAGCGTACCGCGAAGGACGACAGGATCGGCGTCAGGTAACGAATGCTGAACGCCATCGGCGCCGCCAGCCGCAGGCTGCCGCGCAGGCTCGATTGAAAGGCCAGCACCGCGTCTTCCGCCTCTTCGACCTCCGACAGAATCCGCACGCAATACCGATAAAACACCTCCCCGGCCTCCGTCAGCCGGGCCTGCCGCCCGCGTTCGAGGACGATGCTGCCGAGTCGTTTTTCCAGTTGCGCAATCCGCTGGCTGACCATGGATTTGGCGGTGCCCAGTTGCCGGGCTGCCTCGGTGATACTGCCGGTGTCGACCACCATGAGGAACGATTGCATCTCGCAAAGCTTGTTCAAGTTCTACATCCAGTGTGTGCAAGGTTCGGACGGCGCAATCTACGGCTCGCCCGGCATCGCCCACCAGAGCCGAAAACGGGCCGCTGCTTCCCACACAATGGACAATCGGGCTTGTATAGTTGGCGTCCCTTTTCCAGCGAATCTCGCCCCGTGCTAGACCTCAATGACCTGCAGTATTTCGTGATGGTGGTGGACCACGGCGGCTTTGCGCCGACGGCGCGGGCGCTGGGGATTCCCAAGTCGAACCTGAGCCGGCGCATTGCCTTGCTTGAGGAGCGTCTGGGCGTGCGCCTGATCATCCGCAACACCCGGCACTTCTCGGTGACGGAGCTGGGCCAGACCTACTACGACCATTGCCGGGCGATGCTGAAACAGGCCGAGGCCGCCGAAGCCGCGATTGCCATGACCCGCGCCGAACCGGGCGGCGTGTTGCGCGTGACCTGTCCGACGACGCTGCTGGAAGAATGCGTCGGCGGGATCATCACGCGCTTCATGGCCATGCACCCGCGCGTCGAAATGCATCTGGAGGCCAGCGACCGGCAGGTCGACGTGGTGGCCGAAGGCGTCGATCTGGCGTTGCGGGTGCGGCCGCCGCCCTTGCAGGATTCCGAGCTGGTCAGCCGGGTGCTGTCGCAGCGGCCGCAGTGCCTGGTCGCCAGCCCTGCGCTCTTGAGCCGGCTGGGTGAACCGAGCGAGCCGGAAGACCTGTCGCGCTTCCCCAGCGCTCACCACGGCAGCCCGCAGCAGGTTTACAGCTGGACGCTGTTCCATCAGGACGGTTCCGAGTTCACCCTACAACATCGCCCGCAATTGATCACCAAAGGCCTGCCGATGCTGCGCTGCGCGGCCATCGACAGCGTCGGCGTTGCGCAGATGCCAATGTCGCTGGTGCATGACTTCATCGAACGCGGCCAATTGGCGGTGGTGCTGCCCGACTGGGCGCCGCGTACGGAGATGATCTACGCGGTGTTTGCCAGCCGTCAGGGCATGCTGCCGTCGCTGCGGATGCTGATCGACTTCATGGCCGAGCAGTTCGAGTTGCTGGACGATCCGCTGCGCGGAATGCGTACAAAAGCCTGAGGCCATTACTCACAGTTCGTGTTTAACCGCTTCACCAATGCGCTCTTGATGGCATTTCTGCGATCAATATTCTGTCCTCATGTTGTTTTTGCCCCGGAAAGAAAAGAGCGCAAGCCATGCCCAGCCCGAGAACGCTGTACCAGAAGCACATCGACAGTCACACCGTCTGCACCCTCGACGATCAGGGCCACGTGCTGCTTTACATCGACCGCCAGGTCGCCAACGAATACACCAGCCCGCAAGCCTTCAGCGGCCTGCGCGAGGCCGGGCGCACGGTGTGGCGGCCTGCGGCGACGCTGGCGGTGGTCGATCATGTGAACCCCACCGCACCGAAACGCATCGCGACCATGCCCGACGCCGGGGGCGCGCGGCAGGTGTCGTACTTCGAAGAAAACTGCCGCGACTTCGGCATCGAGCTGTTCGATGTGCTGGACAAGCGCCAGGGCATCGAACACGTCGTAGCGCCGGAACAGGGTTTCATTTTGCCGGGCATGGTGGTCGCGGCCGGTGACAGCCACACCACCACTTACGGCGCACTGGGAGCGTTCGGTTTCGGCATCGGCACCTCGGAAATCGAGCACCTGCTGGCAACCCAGACGCTGGTCTACAAACGTCTGAAAACCCTGCGGGTGACGGTCAACGGCGAACTGGGCGCAGGCGTCACCTCCAAGGACATCATCATGGCGCTGATCGAAAAGATCGGCGCGTCCGGCGCCACCGGTTACGCCATCGAGTTCACCGGCCCGGCCATCAGCGCCCTCAGCGTCGAAGCGCGCATGACCATCTGCAACATGGCCGTCGAGGCCGGCGCCCGGGGTGCGTTCATGGCACCGGATGACAAGGTGTTCGCCTACCTGCAACACAAGCCGCGTGCGCCCAAGGGCAAGCTCTGGGAGCAGGCCATCGATCACTGGAAAACCCTGCACAGCGATGAGGGCGCAGTGTTCGATCGCGAAGTCATCCTTGATGTCGCCGAGCTGGAACCAATGGTGACCTGGGGCACCAGCCCCGATCAGGCCGCGCCGATCAAGGCACACGTGCCGGATCCGGCCGCCCAGCCCGATCCGATCCTGCGTCAGGGCCTGCAGCGCGCCCTCGACTACATGGGGCTGACGCCCGGCATGCCGCTGAACGAAGTGACGATCAGCCATGCCTTCATCGGTTCCTGCACCAATGCGCGGATCGAAGATTTGCGTGATGTTGCCCGCGTGGTGCGCGGCAAGCGTGTGGCGGCCCACGTGCGGGCGATGATCGTTCCCGGCTCGACGTTGGTGCGCAATCAGGCCGAGGACGAAGGCCTGGCGCAGATCTTTCTCGACGCCGGTTTCGAATGGCGGCAATCGGGTTGCTCGATGTGCCTGGCGATGAACGACGACGTGCTCGCGCCAGGTGATCGCTGTGCGTCGAGCACCAATCGCAACTTCGAAGGCCGTCAGGGCGCCGGTGCGCGCACCCACCTGATGAGCCCGGCGATGGTCGCCGCCGCCGCCATCAGCGGCCATTTGACTGACGTGCGCACCGTCGCGCTGGAGGCTTGAACCATGCAACCTTTCGACACCGTCAGCGGCAGCGCCGCGCCGTTTCTTGCATCCAACATCGACACCGACGTGATCATGCCCAAGCAGTTTCTCAAGGGCATCGATCGTCAGGGGCTGGATCGCGGGCTGTTCTTCGATCTGCGCTTTCTCGCCTCCGGCGAACCCAACCCTGAATTCGTGCTCAACCAGCCGGCCTGGCAGGACGCGGCGTTTCTGGTGACCGGCCCCAACTTCGGTTGCGGCTCCAGCCGCGAACACGCGGTATGGGGCTTGAAGCAAGTGGGAATCCGGGCCTTGATCGGCACCACCTTCGCCGGGATTTTTTACGACAACTGCCAGCGCAATGGTGTGTTGGCGATTCAGCTGGACGACGCGCAGTTCAAGCGTGTAGCCGAGGCGATCAGCGTTCCGGCGACCGCGCGGATCAGCGTTAACCTGGCGCAGCAGACCCTCGAGCTGGCGGACGGTACGCTGATCGAATTCGAGATCGATCAGTTGCGCAAACAGTCGTTGCTGCTCGGGCTGGACGCCATCGGCACCACGCTGCAACGCACCGAGCAGATCCGCGCCTTTGAGGCACGGCATCTGGCGGACAATCCCTGGTTGGGTTGATGGCAAAAAAACGGGCGGTTCATTGAACCGCCCGTTTTCATTCCACGGACAAATCGCGGAAGTACTCTTCCAGAAACTCCACGCATACCCGCAGCTTTGCCGACTCGCTGAGCCGGGTCGGATAGACCGCCCAGACGTTGGCGCTCTGGGTGTAGCCGTCCAGCACCTGCACCAGCCTGCCCTGCTCGAGCATCGGTTTGACGTCCCACATCGAGCGCAACAGGATCCCGCCGCCGCTCAGCGCCCACTCCAGCACAATCTCGCCGCTGTTGGAGGACAGCGGGCCATTCACCCGCACCGTCTCTTCTTGCCCGTCCTTGCTCAGGGTCCAGATGCCGAACGCGTTGTTGCGCTCCTTGAGCACCAGACAATCGTGGTCTTTCAGGTCTTCGAGAGATTGCGGCGTACCCCGGCGTTCGAGGTATTCCGGCGTGGCGCACAGCACGCGCCGATTGCTCACCAGTTTGCGCGCCAGATGCTGGCCCGGCAGGTCATCGCCGACGAGGATTTCCAGATCGAAGCCCTCGCCCACCAGATCGACCACCCGGTCGAACACGTCCAGCCGAATGTCGAGTTTCGGGCACGCCCGGGACAACTGACTGATCGCCGGCGCCACATGATTACGGCCGAAACCGAAGCTGCTGCAAATGTGCAGCGACCCCGCCGGCTGGTGCCGGGCCTGGGAAATCTCGCCGAGAAACTGATCGAAATCTCCCAGCAATTTCTCCGCCCAAATTCGTACGCGCTCGCCGTCATCAGTCAGCGCGATGCGTCGGGTGGTGCGGTGCAGCAGCTTGCTCGCCAGCGTGGTTTCCAGCACCGAGATGCGCTTGCTGACGTAGGCCGGTGAAAAGCCCAACTCGTCGGCGGCGCTGGCAAAGCTGTTCTTGCGGATGACGGTAAGGAACACCTTGAGGTCTTCGGGCAAGGGAAATTGGTCACGATTCGTGTTCATAGGCCGCATGCTTCCGCTGTTTATCACGCATTTTGCGAAGGATACCATCGAATCACCGCCTCGCCACCCGAGCCCGGTGCACCGTGGTTTCCCGTCAATCCTCGATAAAAACAAACATGAGGACATGCGTCATGAGCGACTCCCTTGAGCAATCCCTGAACGTCGACGGCCCGCGCGCCGACGGCATCATCCAGCGCCTGCGCACCTACGAGATCGGCGTCATCCCGCTGCCGATCTTCCTCGGCATCGCCGTGATCGTGTTTCTGTCGGCCCACCTCGGCTTTCTGCCGAAGAACATGATCGGTGGACTGGCCGTGATCATGACCATGGGCGTGTTCTTCGGCCAGATGGGCTCGCGTCTGCCGATCCTCAGGGAAATCGGTGGCGGCGCCATCCTGTGCCTGATGCTGCCGTCGGTGCTGGTGTTCTACGGCTTCTTCGGCGCGCCGACGATCGACGCGACCAAAATGCTGATGAAGGAAGCCAACTTCCTGTACTTCGTGATCGCCAGCCTGGTGGTCGGCAGCATCCTGGGCATGAGCCGGTTCATTCTGGTCCAGGGCATGATCCGCATATTCATCCCCTTGCTGGCCGGCACCCTGGCCGCCGTCGCGAGCGGGCTGATCGTCGGCAAGCTTGCCGGCTACAGCGCTTACCACACGTTCTTTTTCATCATCGTGCCGATCATCGGCGGCGGCATCGGCGAAGGCATCCTGCCGCTGTCCCTGGCCTATTCGACGATCCTCGGCGGCACGCCGGACATCTATGTCGCGCAACTGGTCCCGGCGGCCGTGGTCGGCAACATTGCAGCGATCATCTGCGCCGGTTACCTGGCACGGCTGGCGCTGAAACGCCCGGCCATCAACGGTGAAGGGGCGCTGATTCGGGCGAAAGCCGAAAACGATAAATTCAAGGTCAAGGATGAGTCCGCCACCGCCATCGACCTGCGACTCATGGGCGCTGGCGTGCTGGTCATCTGTGCGTTCTTCTTGCTCGGTGGCCTGCTGGAAAAGGTCGTCGGGATTCCGGGGCCGGTGATGATGATTCTCGCGGCGGTGCTGTTCAAATACGTGCGCGTGCTGCCGGAGAAGCTGGAAAAGGCGCGCAGTCTTTCTACAAACTGGTGTCCGCCGCCTTCATCTGGCCGGTGATGATCGGTCTTGGAATGTTGTATGTGCCGCTCGACAGCGTGGTGAAGGTGTTTTCGATCGGCTATGTGCTGGTGTGCCTCAGCGTGGTGGTGTCGATGACCGTCGCCGGTTTTTTCATTGGCAACCTGATGAAGATGTACCCCATCGAATCGGCCATCGTGACCTGCTGCCACAGCGGTCTGGGCGGCACCGGCGACGTCGCGATCCTGTCGGCGTCGAACCGGATGTCACTGATGCCCTTTGCGCAGATTTCCACCCGGATCGGCGGCGCCTCGACGGTTATTCTGGCGACGCTGTTGCTCGGTTTCTTCGCCTGAACACTGGATGAATGCCAAGTGATAGCGGTTGCGGTGGCGCACACCGCAACGGCCAGAATGACCGTTCGGCGCTTTTTCTGGCAGCCCTGCACAAACGGGTCTAGGGTTGCGTGGCTGGCAAAATGCTGGCCACTTGGCAAACGTCCTCGACGAGCGCCATCAGCGGCACTGGAAGAAAAATCAGGGATGGTTTTTGTGCTTGCGCGGGTATTGCACTCTTGAAGAGTGAACGACCTATCCCTGTGTTTCGTTGCTTTCTATCAAGGACAGAAAGATGACCAACGTACAGGCGAGATTTCCCCATTTGCCCTTTCGGCAAACCCCTTCATTGACGCCCGAGGTCAGGCCCGACGGTTTTGGCTGACGACGCTTGCGCGTGAGCCGGCGCTGCGGCGTCGCCCCTGCGCGAACCCTGTTTGCGAATTGATCAGATCCCGACGGATCAGGTTGTCACGTCGCCGAGAATCCCGGTTGCCGGTGGTTCTGGCGGATGTCGTTCGCCTGCCTGTCAGGAAAGGCGCCCCTTCTGCGCAAGGGGTCGAGCGGCACACACCCACGAGGAAGGCCTCGATATGACCGGTTCAAACCACAACATCCCGCCCTACGGCGTCGCCATCCAGAGCGCGATCACCGGCGGCGATCTGCAACAGATGAAGACTTTGTTGAAGCAGCGCGATTCAACGAAGCCGGAAGCGAAGGAGCTACAAACCGCGTACGAAAAACTGGCCAAAGAAGTTTCTCGACTGGAAAAACCCTAAGGCCATTTCCCACATTGCAATGGAGGCAATCAACATGTCAGCAACTCAGCAAAATGTCGGCTTGTTCCCGGTGAGCTACCGGATCGGTACGGGCCAGCCGGGGGCGCAGAGTCTTGCGCTGAACCTGCTGGTGTCCACGCCACAGCAGCAGGTCACCGGCAACGCCGCGGTGACTCAGGCGACCAATCCGCCGCTCGACATCGACTCGGACGTCTGGGGCGAATACACCTACATGACGGTGATGAAGCCCGGTGTCAGCAAGATCCTGATCACCGCCCAGGGCAACCATGGCGGCCCCGGTTCCAACTCCATCATCAACTTCAAGATCCATCTGGTGATCGGCACCGACTGGCGCGAAGGCGTGGCCAACTATGAGTACTTCGACGGCCAGCGCTGGCACGAACTGAACAACGTGCCGGCGCATCTGGTGGAGGTGCCTTCGAACGTTCTTCAGGCTTTCAATCCCGGCCCGGTGATCGAGCCGCACAAACCGGTCCTGCCGTTGTATGCCGCGCCGATTCAGGGCGCCATCGCCAGCGGTGACCTGGCCCAGATGAAGAGTCTGTCCGCACAGGCCAGACAGCAGCTGGAGCAATTGCCGCAATTGCGCATAGCGGTGGACGCCGCCAAGACAGAAATCAGCCGCTCGCAAAGTCGCTGATCGGCTACAGGAACCATTTCTTTCACAAGGGAGCAGCATCATGTCGATCGGACTTTTTCACACCCGCCTCATCGCCAGCAATTCACTGCTGGGCGCACCGGTTCTGACCCTCGATATCGTGGTCGATACTGTCCGCAAAAAAGTCAGCGGCACCGCGAGCGTGTTTCAAAGCACCTGGCCTCCGGTCAACTTCCATGCCCGGGTCTGGGGCGATTATTCCGAGGCCAGGCTGACGCCGTCGGCCGAGAATTACATCATTCTCACCCTCGACGGCAGCCCGAGCGGTCCGCTGAGTCAGATCGCCCAGACCTTCCACCTCAAAGGCATTCTGGGCGACTGGACCAGCGGCTTTGTCGATTACCGCTACAACGAAAGCGGCCAGTGGCAGGACGTGCGGCACGTCGCCGTGCATCAGGCACCAAGTGTCGAGCCACTGCCGCCCGAGCATCACGTCCAGCCGCTGTATGCCGTGGCCGTGCAAACGGCACAGGCCAGCGGTGATCTGGCGCAGTTGAAAGTCGCCGTGCAGCAAGGCGAGCAACAGCTGGCCCACGAGGGCGCCTTGCGCAGTGCCCTTGAGCAGTTGAATGCGGAAATCGCGCGACTGGAAGCACGCTAAGTCGTACGGCCCGGGCGCGGTCCTGGGTGACCGCGCCCGGTCTTCCTGCCCATCGAGGTCAGTCCAATCGTGCCGCGCACAGGCCCGTGCGCAAGGATCTCCCATGACAGACAACCGCCCTGCCCGCTACCTCAGCGACACCGATCTCAAACGCTACGTGCCGGTGCACGTGGTCTGGGAAATCACCCTCGCCTGCGACCTCAAGTGTCTGCATTGCGGCTCCCGCGCGGGGCATCGGCGTCCCAATGAACTCAACACCCGCGAATGCCTCGAGGTGATCGATTCCCTCGCCGCCCTCGGCACCCGCGAGATCACCCTGATCGGCGGCGAAGCCTATTTGCGCAAGGACTGGACGCAACTGATCCGCGCCATCCACGACCATGGCATGTACTGCGCGATCCAGACCGGTGGGCGCAATCTCACACCGGCGAAGATGCAGGCAGCGGTCGATGCCGGGCTCAACGGGGTCGGCATTTCCCTGGACGGCCTCGCGCCGCTGCACGACAAGGTGCGCAACGTGTCCGGTTCGTTCGACAAGGCTGTGGACACCCTGCGCCGGGCCAAGGCGTCGGGGCTGGCGGTGAGCGTCAACACCCAGATCGGCGCGGCCACGTTGCCGGACCTGCCGGAGCTGATGGACACCATCATCGAGCTCGGCGCCACCCATTGGCAGATCCAGATCACGGTGGCCATGGGCAACGCCGTCGACCATCCGGAACTGTTGCTCCAGCCGTATAAGCTGCTGGAAGTGATGCCGCTGCTGGCCCGGTTGTATCGCGAAGGACTGGATCGCGGATTGCTGATGAACGTCGGCAATAACATCGGTTATTACGGCCCTTACGAACATCTGTGGCGCGGCTTCGGTGATGAGCGCGTGCACTGGAGCGGCTGCGCCGCCGGCCAGACCGTGCTGGCGCTGGAAGCGGACGGCACGGTGAAAGGTTGCCCGTCACTGGCGACCGTCGGTTTTTCCGGCGGCAACGTGCGCAACATGAGCCTGCACGATATCTGGCACTACAGCGAAGGCATGCACTTCGGCCGCCTGCGCTCGGTCGATGATCTGTGGGGCTACTGCCGAAGCTGCTATTACAACGACGTCTGCCGGGGCGGCTGCACCTGGACGTCGCACTCGCTGCTGGGAAAACCCGGCAACAATCCTTACTGCCACTACCGAACCCTGGAATTGCAGAAACAGGGTTTGCGCGAGCGCATCGTCAAAGTCGAGGACGCCGCCCAGCGCTCGTTTGCGGTCGGACGTTTTGACCTGATCACTGAACGCATCGACACCGGCGAAAAAGTCAGCAGCGTCAGCGACAGCGGGCAAGTGATCAAACTGGCCTGGATCAATCAGGGCCAGTCGTCCCCCGAGGAAGGACGCCTGCCGACACAACTGGCCCTGTGCCGCGACTGCCTGCAATACATCCACCCCCACGAATCGATCTGCCCGCACTGCCGCGCCGATGTCGCCGCCGCCGAGGCCCGGCACCTGAACGACCGGGCCCGGCAGCAGGCAATCATGAAGACGCTGACCGGTTTACTGGCGGGAGTGCCGAGTTCATTGAGTTGAGACGGCGGCGGGTGCCGTTCGCCCGTCTTTCGGGCTTCTTCGGTCGCTCTGATTCTCGGGGCCATCGCTGAAAAAGCCCGGAAAGTCTGACCGGCGCTGCCGTCCGGGAAATAAGTAGCTGTTTTCCCTGAAATTTATTTGTTTCAGGGCTTCACAGAATGGAAGAGCGCTGGTAAAGTGCCGCCCACTGTTGCAGAGGTCCTCCCGGGACTGAAACCAATAGCTACAGGGGCGTCGCCAAGCGGTAAGGCAGCAGGTTTTGATCCTGCCATGCGTTGGTTCGAATCCAGCCGCCCCTGCCATTTTTTCCTCGTTTCACCCTCCTCCGTTTCACCTCTGCCTCAACGGCATATCATTTTTTCAAATTCAACGTAATAGCCGAACGCACCAGCGCTTTCAGAGCCTTGGTATCGATCTTGTCGTCTTCGTGAACATCAATCGCCCGCCGGGTATTGCCCTCCAGACTGGCGTTGAACAGTCCTGACGGATCCTCCAGCGCCGCGCCTTTGGCGAAGGTCATTTTCACCACGGCCTTGTAGGTTTCCCCGGTGCAGATAATGCCGTTGTGTGACCAGACCGGAACGCCGCGCCACTTCCACTCCTCGACGACCTCCGGGTCGGCCTCGTGAATGATTGCACGGATCTCGGCCAGCTTCTGGCCGCGCCAGTCATTCAGTTCCTTGACTCTTGCGTCGATCAGCACAGAGGGATTCTCAGTCGCCGCGCCGCTGCTGTCCTTCTTCATATCCTTGTACTCCCGAAACCTTTTCCGCTATCCAGCGTAGCGCCGACTGCGCCAAACGCCGGGCAAAAAAAAGCCCCGCAAGGTGCGGGGCAAAGGAATTGGTTGGTTGCGGCCAACCAAAGGAGCATCGTCAAAAAGCGTTAACCGTCAGGCGTTACAGGCACTCCTGGGCAGCCCGTTCAAAACTCGACGGCATGAAACTCGAAGCCAGCAAGTGGCGCTCATACAAAAACACCTTGCCGCCGTCCTGTGCCTTGTAGGCTTCCAGCACGTTGTCCGCCGCCACCTTGCTCGGTACCACGATCCGGTAGCTGCGCTGGGTCTGTGACACGGTCGGGTTCAGCGCGCTGCCCTGCAGCTTGGGCACCACGCATTCGGCGTACTGGGCAGGCGTCTTGTGCGTCTGCAGGGTCAGCGTCGGATCGTTCGGCGCAGAGGCGCAAGCGGTCAGCAGCAAAGTGGCAGACGCCATGGCAGGGATAAAAAAGGCACGCATGGGTAAAATCCTGAAAATAAAAGGTTCGGTTCTTCGGCAACGTTCAGTGTCACGGGCACTGCCGTTGCCGTTTTTGCTTCAGGTGTTCAGCCTGCACTCACCAGGGCTTTGAGCGAGTCATCGAACTGCTTCAAGGCACTGAGTTGCAGGTCGCGCTGCTGTTCAATTCCGGCAGCGATTTCGGGCGCTGCCTTGTTGTGTACCCACACCGACGGCAGTTGCTTCTCCACCGCGCCTTCGGCCTTGCCGATGTATTGCAGGTTGGCGTCGTAGAAGCGTGCGGCGAAACGCGCTTCGACCTGGCTGTTGCGTTGGGTCAGCAGACGGTTGTGGGTGTCGAGCATCACCACTACGTCCGGATGAGCCTGCACCAGTGCATCGAGGCTGTCGTAGACGGTCACCGAGAGAAACTGCTGTTGCAGCGAACTCATCAGCCAGTCGATGGCCAGCTCCGGATCGGAGCTGTCGACGAAGGCGTCACGGATCCGCGCATCGAGCGCGTCCTTGGCACCGTTCACCGCCACATCGTGGTAACGCTCGAGGTATTGCAGGTTGTCCAGGGTGTTTTCGCTGTACAGCACACCGACGGTTTGCGAGTGCTGCAGCGCGGCGCTGCTGGCGGCGACGGGCAGAAAATGGCACGAGTTGGCATCGTCTGCGTAAGCCGGGGCCACGGTGGCGGCCACCCCGCCCATCAGCAGGGCGACTACAGCCAGTCGGGTCAAAGTCTTCATCGCGCAATTCCTTCAGCAGCGTGTTCGATGGAGGTGATTTTCCGCCCATCGGCGCCAAAGCAGAACTTGCGTTTCTTGATGGTCACTATTACTTGAACCAATAGTTGCGCGGCGTGCAGACTGCTGCACACTCAATCACAACGAAAACAGATGAGGATTACCCGTGCGAACCTTTGATCTGATCCGCGATGCCGTCCTGCCCGAATTCCGCGACCGGGTGGCCGAATACCTGGTCGAATACGAAACCGTGCTGGGCCAGTCAGCGAACGATTCAGAGTCGGTGCGGGCCGTGGCCAATCAGTTGCGCGGTTATCTGCGCGGCCTCAATACCACCCGAGTGCTGGGCATGGCGGATTGGGAAGAGCTCGACCGGCGCGTGCTGAACACCTGGCTAGCGCCCGCTCGATGACACGCTAGACTCTTCAGGCTGCGCCCGCAGCGCCAGACCTGGAGGTGTCCCATGAGCAATAACACCGAACCCACGACATTCACCGGCTGGGCCGCCACTTCGGCCGGCGCACCGCTGGAGCGCTTCAGTTACGACCCCGGCCCGCTGGGAGATGAAGAGGTCGAAGTCGCCGTGGAGTACTGCGGCGTCTGTCACTCCGACCAGTCGCTGATCGACAACGACTGGGGCATCAGCCAATACCCGTTCATTCCCGGCCATGAAGTGGTCGGCCGCATCGTGCGCACAGGCCCGCAGGTACGTGGTCTGGAAGTCGGTCAGCGCGTGGGGATCGGCTGGTACAAGGGCAGCTGCATGCATTGCTCGTCCTGCATTGGCGGCTCCCACCATCTTTGCGCCACCGCAAAACCGACGATCATCGGCAGCCATGGTGGTTTCGCTGATCGACTGCGCACCCACTGGGCCTGGGCGCTGAAACTCCCGGACAATCTCGACCCGGCCCTCGCTGGCCCGCTGTTCTGCGCCGGTTCCACGGTCTTCAATCCGTTGGTGGAATTCGACATCAAGCCGACCGACCGGGTCGGCGTGGTGGGTATCGGCGGCCTCGGTCACCTGGCGCTGCGGTTTCTCAATGCCTGGGGTTGCGACGTCACGGCCTTCACCTCTTCCCTGAGCAAACAGGACGAAGCCAAACGCCTCGGCGCCCACAAGGTCGTCGCCTCCACCGACAGCGAAGCGCTGAAAGCGATTGCCGGCACCCTCGACTTTCTGCTGATCACCGCCAACGCCAACCTCGACTGGACGGCCATGCTCGCCACCCTGCGCGGCAAGGGCCGGCTGCACTTCGTCGGCATCGTGCCCGACGCGATTCCGGTGCACGTGTTCAACCTGATCCCGCAACAGAAATCCCTGTCAGCCTCCCCGGTCGGCTCGCCCGCCACGGCAGCGACCATGCTGGAATTCTGCGCGCGGCATCAGATCCTGCCGCAGGTCGAGGAGTTTCCGATGAGCAAGGTCAATGAAGCCGTCGACCATTTGCGCAGCGGCAAGGCGCGGTACCGGATTGTGTTGAACGCCAGCAAATGAAGGATTTGGCGCGCCGACTGCCGTCGGCGTGTCACTTGCCTCACATAGAAGCTGATTGCATTAATAAATAAAAAAACAGTATTTATCGTTATAAAAATCTCGGCGTACTCTCACCTCATCCCGTCATTGAACACAGTGAAGTGCGCCATGAAACCGACTGACAACCTGATCGACTTCGCCGTCTACCGCAAACGCCGCCACGCCCAGCAACAGGCCCGGCTGATGTGGGAAATGTATGCGCGCAATGCCGGTTATCAGGCTTGGCAGTGGGTGCAGGCCGCGCGTTCCAGCGAGACGCGTCAAGCGTGAACGCGCGTGAACCCTCGCGCTTTCTGGCGAGCGCCGATGAACCTGTGCTGGACCTGAACAACCTCGAATCCCTGGAAGAAGACCCGATCTGTGAACGCGTCGCGCAGAACCTGCAACGTCTGCGCGGCAAGCGGCATCTGTCGCTCGATGCCCTCGCCCGCCAGTGCGGCGTGAGCCGGGCGATGCTGGCGCAGATCGAATCCGGGCGCAGCGTGCCGTCGATCAAGGTGCTGTGCAAAATCGCCAAGGGTTTGAAGGTGTCGGTGGCAGCGTTTCTGGAACATCGCGCGTTTGAAGGCGTGGCCGTGTTGTCGGCGAGCAAGAGCAAGCGACTGGTGAGTGCCAGCGGCGCGTTTGTCAGTCGCGCCTTGTTTCCATTTGACGTGGCGCGCCAATCGGAATTCTACGAACTGCGTCTGAGCCCCTTGGGCGAAGATCAATCCGAAGGCCACGGCCCCGGCGTGCAGGAAAATCTGGTGGTGGCTCAGGGCGTGCTGGAGATCAGCGTCAACGACGAGCGCTATCTGCTATCGACGGGCGACTCGATTCTGTTTTACGCCGACCAGCCCCATCGTTACCGCAACCCCGCCGACAGTGAAGCGGTGGCGTATCTGGTGGTCACTTACCCCGAACGCCTGGACTGAAAAACAGACAACAAAAAGCCCGACCGGGAATTTCCCGGTCGGGCTTTTTCATGCGCTGGCGAAAATCAGCAGGTGCAGCACATCATCGGCATGCCGTTGCAGCTCATCATCATCGGCATGCTGCAGTCGTTCATCATCTTCATCATCAGGGCGCAGCAGTTTTTCATCATGTCCATGTTCATGCCCGGCATCGGCATGATTTTGCACATCATGCAGTCGGCCATCATGGTGCATTCCATCACGCACTTCATCGATGGCATCGGCATGCCCATCATCGGCATCGGCATCATCATGTTCATCATCGGCATGGCCATGGCCGCCGGGGACATGCACATCATGCTCATGTTGCCGCAATGCATCATCATCGGCATGCCGCAGTCCATCATCATCTGCATCATTTCAGCGCTGTTCTTGAACATGGCCATGTCCATGCCAGCGGCCGGCATCATCTTGCACATCATGCCGTCGTCCATCATGTCGCAGCTCATGGTCGCCATCATCATCGGCATGCCCGTCATCGGCATCATCGGCATGTTGGCGTTCATCGGCATTTGCATCTGCATGGCGTTCATCATGGTGTAGCTCCCTGAGGATTAAGAACTGGATGAGAAGTTGATGGAGCCGATTCTAAGGATTGGAAAATCCGCAACAAGCTGTCCATCGAGCAGCAAAAACTGCTGTTCAAGCGCTTCAAGTGCAGCGTTCCGTGCGACTTGAACCGTTGCAGCAGCAGAGTAGACGCAATGACAGATCCGGCAAATGCGGGAACAGGTTTTTAAATGCCATGGATATGCGATCAAACACCAAGCAAATAACTTAAAGAAATAATCGTTCTAACCAGCGGGCATTATTTTCATTGTATTTGCTTATTCCATTAGTTCAGCGACGATCCACTTTTTAATCTTTTATTGCTATTAACCGCCCCCTCTATAATTCGGGACAGTTCTTAACAATAAGGAAGTTCCATGCCGCAACGTTTACTACTGGCAGCACTGTTCCTGGCGGTCGCCGGGTGTGCCAGCCCTCCTCCGGTGTCCGTGCATACCAAGGATCCCGTCAGTTCGACCCTGCAAGGCGATGTCACGCGGCCAGCGCAGGCGCAGTGGGTGCGCACCGAGTTGTATTTCTCGGTGGGGCCGCTGGAAGGCAAGGAAGGTGTGGTGAGCCCGGCGCGCTGGCGCGAGTTTCTCGATCAGGAAGTGACGACGCGGTTCCCGGACGGGTTCAGCGTGTTCGATGCGTATGGGCAGTGGAAGGACCACGACGCGAAAGTGCCCGAGCGACTGGCGACCAAGGTGATTGTGATCCTGCACGAAAGCACCGCGAAACGTGAGAGTGACATTGAGTCGATTCGTTTGGCTTACAAACGGATTACGGGGGATTTGTCTGTGCTGCGGTTGTCTCAGCCGGCGGCGGTGTCCTTCTGATCCGAGGTCTTTTGCAGAGCCTGCCGAGGTGTCGACACCAGGCGGCTCAACCCGGCCAGCAACAACGCCCCCACCATCAAAACCCCAATCCCCAGAAACGCCCCCAACCCCACCACTGTCACACTGGAATACAGCATGTACACGCACAGCCCGAAGAACAACAGCGGCAAAACCGGATAAAGCGGCACCCTCACCGGCCGGGGCACCTCAGGAAAGCGCCTGCGCAGAATGATCAACGCGAGACTGCTCAAACTCAGAAACAGCCAGTACACCGGCGTCAGATACTCAACCATGGTGTTGAAACCGCTCTGGGTAAAACTGCCAAACAACACCAGCAACAACGCCACCGCCCCCTCCGCCAACAACGCCTTGCGCGGGACGCCATCGCGCTCATCCCACTCACCGAAGCGGCGCAGTTGCGGCACATCGCGGGCGGCGGCGTAGGTGGTGCGGGCGCCGACCAGCAAGGTTGAGTTGATAGTGGCGATGGCCGCGATGCCAATCATCAACAGAATCAACAACACGCCGGGAGCACCGAAGGCGCGGTTCAACAATTCCACCGCCGGCGCGTTGCTCGCCGCCAGGCCTTCGAATCCCAGCCCTTGGACGAACGCCCAGTTCAGCGCCAGATAGATCGCCATCAGCACCGTCAGCGCACCGAGCATGGCGATGAAGATCCCGCGTCGACCATCGCGCACTTCGGCGGACAATGTCGCTGCATCGCTCCAGCCGCCGAAGGCCAGAAATACGAAGATCATCGCCGCTGAAAATTCCGCCGCGCCCGTGTGTTCGGGCACCACCGGATCACTGGGCAGCGTCGGTTCGATCCCTTGCCACGCCAGCCAGACCCCGGCGCTGGCAATACTCAGGAACCCGAGAGCAAGCAGCCCGACCAATACCGTCTGCGTCATGAAACCAATGTGCTTGCCCGTCAGATTCAGCAGCACCAACGCGACAATGATCGCGCCGGCAAACAGCCCCGACCCGTAATGCCCCAACGGCACGACAGCATTGAAGTAGTCGGCAAACATGAACGCCGACAACGCGATCCACCCGGTGTGCATCACCGAGAATCGCGACCAGGCAAACAGGAAACCCATGCGCTCGCCGTAAGCGGTGCGCAGGAAATGATAGTCACCGCCCGGATGCGGGAAGGCGGTGGCCATCTCGGCAAAGCACAAGGCCCCGGCCATCGACGCCAGTGCGCCGAGCACCCAGACACAATAGAAATGTTCCGGCCCGACGTTCAAGGCAACGGTCGGCGCGGTTTTGAGAATATCGGTGGTGATGACCATGCCCAGCGTGATCAGCAATGCCTGGAACACCGGCAGGTGCCGCTTGGGGCCATTGGTTTGAGTCATGAAGGTTCCCGCTGATGATCCGCCATCCATGGCGGAAAAGACTCAGAAGCCGTAAGTCGCGGTGGCGTAGTAATACGCGCCGTTGGTGCCGATCGGCGACAGCACGTCGTACGGCAGGTTGCCGCCGTAGTTGATGGCCGAGCCGGAGCGTTCCGGGTAGTTGTCGGTCAGGTTGTTGCCACCCAGGGCGATGCTGAATTTCGGGGTGAATTTGTAGGTCACCTCGGCGTCCAGTTGCCACACCGCGCCGTAGGTTTGCTCAGGCTGCGAGTCGCCGAAATCGAACACCCGAGTAGTTTCGCCCTGGCGGGTCAGACGCCCGAGCAGGCCCCAGTGTTCGCTGGTCCAGTTGGCGGAAAACACGAAGCGATCCTTGGGCGCGGCGTCGGTCAGGGTGTTGCGTTCCTCGACGCCGACCAGCGCGTCATTGCCGATCCCTAAGGCGGTCAGTTGCGACGGCGTGCCCTTGGTGCTGGTGACCTTGGTGTGGTTGTAGGTGTACGCGGTGGTCAGGCCCAGTTGCCCGTCGTAGAACGGCTGATGGTAGTTGAGCACCAGTTCGGCACCGTCGGTGCTGGTGTCGGCAGCGTTGGTGAAGAAGTTGACGTCGTGCACGCCCGGCACGCCGAAGTTGTCATTGATGTAGCTTTCCAGCGCGTCGCTGCCGATTCGCTGCGACAGGGTGATGCGGTCTTTGACGTCGATACGGAACACGTCGAGCGACGCATCGAAGCGTTCGTTCAACTGGAACGTCAGGCCGAGGCTGAAGTTCTTCGAGGTTTCCGGATCGAGTTTTTCCGCGCCCAGGGCACGGGCAATCGGATCGTTGACCGACAGCACGCGGATATCGGTGAGCGTGCCGCCGTCGCCGAAGTTGCTGGTGGTGTTCTGGAAGCCGCTCTGGGCCAGCGACGGCGCGCGGAAGTTGTTCGACACCGCACCGCGCAACGCCCATTGATCGGTCAACTTGTAGCGACCGCTAAGCTTGCCGGTGAGTTTGCTGCCCGCATCGTCGTAATGTTCCCAGCGCGTGGCGGCATCGACGAAGAAACGGTCGGTGAGATCACCGGACAATTCGGCGTAGGTGCCGAACACGTTGCGATCCAGATCCGACTCCTCACTCGGGCGCAGGCCGTTGGCGCCATCGGCCCCGGAACCAATATAGGAAGCCTCGTCCCCGGCAAAGGTCAGGTAGTTTTCGTAGCGATATTCACCGCCCACCGCCAGCACGAACGAGCGGCCACCGAGGCGCAATTCGCGGCTGAAATCCAGGTTGGTGGTGGTCTGGCGCAACTCATAGTCGCCAGTGTCGAAGCGGGTCGGCGAGTCCGCGCCGAGGCTGACGTTGAGGGTGCGACGGGTTGCCGATTCGAAGCGGTTGCGACCGTGGGTGACGCTGCTGTCGAAATCCCAGTCGTCGCCGATCAGGCCTTTGTAGCCGGCGGTGGCGGAGATGTCGGTGTTGTCGCCCAGCGATTGCGGCAGATAGCCGTTGGGGTAGAACTGCGGCTGCTCGGACGGGTAGCGGTAGAACTCGGCGCCGGTGGTGTGGCGTTCGTTGTAGGTGCCGAAGCTGTAGGCCTTGCCGCCGGCCAGCGGCAATTCGCCGTTGAACCAGGCGTTGACGTCCCGCGCCACGCCGTCGCCCATCACGTAGTTGCGCTGGCCCGGGGTGTCGGCAAAACCGTCGTAGCCGGCACGGTTGGTCGGGTTGCGATCCTTGTACTCGGTACCGCCGCGAATGAACCCGCCCTCCTCACCCAGCCGCGTGCCGATCTTGGCGGTGGTCACGCTGTTCTGGCCGTCGGTGGTGGTTTTGCCGATGGCGTCCTGGTGGGTGTGGTAGGCGCCGTAGCTGGTGGAGACTTCGCCGCCTTCGGGGGCGTCGTCGAGGATGATGTTGATCACCCCGGCAATCGCGTCGGAGCCGTACTGTGCACCCGCGCCGTCGCGCAGCACTTCGATGCGTTTGATCGCGCTGATCGGGATCGAGTTGAAGTCCACCGGCGCCGTGCCGCGACCGATTTTCGACGAGTCGTTGACCACGGCCGAGGTGTGGCGGCGCTTGCCGTTGACCAGCACCAGCACCTGATCCGGGCTCATGCCGCGAAGCTGCGCGGCGCGCACGTGGTCGGCGCCGCCGGAGTTGGACTGGCGCGGAAAACTGAACGACGGCAACAGCGTCTGCAACGCCTGGCCCAGCTCGCCGCCACTGGCGCCGGCGGTCTTCAGGTCCTCGGCGGTCAGCACATCCACCGGCACCGGCGAATCCAGCACCGTGCGTGCGGTGCCCCGGGTGCCGGTGACCAGCACGGTGCCCAGCCGTGTGTCATCGTCGACGCGCGCGGAAGTCTCTTCGGCTTGCGCAGGAAGTTGCCAGATTGCACTGACAACAGCGATGGCGAGTAATGAACGCGAACGGTGAATCATGCGACAGCTCCTTGAATCGCAGTTAATAACCGGCCGCTGCCGAATCATGAAGTCTCGGCAATCAGTGCACGGCAATTTCTGCTGTAGTTTTGATATTCAGAAAGGCAGCCAACTGTGTTGAGCAACTATCGGCTGTTAGAGCGCAAGAACCCCAAAGTTAGTAGAACCCCCTGTTTACCGATGCTAGACGAGCGGTTGCCTGCCGCAAAAGAACCAATAACGCTTAGGTTATGCCCGACGAATGGAGTGTTGCCTGAGCAACACTTGTGTTTGCGCAACAACATGAACACCCAACTAACCAACAACTAAGCACGCACCAAAACGCACTCCATGTTGTAGAGAGCGTTATTAATCTGTGTTTTTTTCGGTGCGAAGTTAGATGCCGTCAGTCGAAGTCCTTTTCCCGCCAGGCATCTTCGGCAATGTCCAGCGTATCGCCGCTGAAACGCTGTTCAATGAACGGATCGGCGTGCAAGTGAAAGCCGTTGCGCTCCCAGAAGCCCGGTTGTTCCTGATCGGTGAATTCGAGCCCGCGCAGCCATTTCGCGCTCTTCCAGAAGTACCGCCCCGCCACCACCAGCCGCAGCGGCCAGCCATGCTGCGCGGTCAGCGGCTGACCGTCGTAATGGGTGGCCAGCAGGCTGTCCGGATGCAACAGGTCATCCAGGCGCAGGTTGGTCTGGTAATCGTGATCGGCGTGGGCCATGACGAAGGACGATGTCGGCCGGATGTCCAGGGCCTGCAACAGGTCTTGCAGGTGCACGCCGCTCCAGCGGGTGTCGAACTTCGACCAGCGTGTCACGCAATGAATGTCGCATTGCAACTGGCGTTGCGGCAGCGCTTGCAGATCGGCGTAGGTCAGTTCGACCGGGTTGGCCAAAATGCCGAACAGGCGCAGCGACCACGTCGCCAGGTCATACGCCGGCACCTCGCCCTCGTGCAGGATCGGGAAACGCTCCGTCAGCACCTGCCCCGGCGGCAGCCGTTCGCCCAGCGCCACATCGGCTGTCGGCGAACGGCTCTTGCGCAGACGCGCAGCCTTGTCGTGCATGTCGGTTCCTCAGTTCGCCACGGGAATCCACGGTGCCCGCGCGACATTGGCGGTGTCACCGAAGGCCGGCAGTTTTTGCCCCAGATCCCGTACGTTTTTCACGTCCAGATCCAGCAGTTGCTGACGGGTGATCAGGGTCGGCGGCACCAGCACCTTGTGCCCCGGATTTTCCCCGGCGATCAGCATCGCCAGGCTGCGCACGCTGATCGCGCCGGCCACTTGCGGATTGACCGCAGCGGTGGCGGCCCAGGCGCTGTCCGGCTCTTTCATGATCTGGATGTCGGCGGTGGAAATGTCGGCGCTGTAGATCTTCACCTTGCGGCTGAGACCGGCCTCATCGACGGCGATCTTCGCACCTTTGGCGAACTCGTCGAACGGCGCGAAAATCACGCTGATCCCCGGATTGGCCCGCAGCACGGCGCTGGCCTGATCCGCCACCGAGTTGGCAATCGGCGGATTGAGCGTGCCGAAGCGCGCCTTCTCGATGATCCCCGGATTGCTCGCCTTGACCTGGCTCCAGATCTCGTCGCGGCGCTCCATCGGCGTGAAACCACTGATGTAGACGTAACCGGCATCGAAACGGGTGCCGTTGTCCTTGACCGCTTGATCGAGTGCCAGCCGCGCCAGTGCATGGTGATCCTGCTCGACCTGAGTCACTTGCGGCGTGTTCAGGTCGACGTCGAACGCGACGACCTTGATGCCTTTGGCGAGGGCACGATCAATTGGCCCTTTGAGGGTTTCCGCGAGACCCAATTGCACGATGATCCCGTCGACACCGAGGTCGGCAGCCTGATCGATCATCTCGCCCTGGCTCGCCGCCTGTTGCCGCGCGTCGAACACCCGCAGGTTGGCGCCCAGCGCTTCGGTCTGTTTCTCCACGCCGCGCAGATAGGCTTCAGGGAAATCCCCGGAAAACAGATAGCCGACCAGCGCAATCTGTACCTGACCTTTATCGAACGGCGCCGGTGCGCCGGGCAGGGCCTTGGCCTGCGCATTGAGGGCCAGCGCCGAGAGCAGCGCCCCGGCGAGGCAATGACGTGCGAACTGCTTGATTGAACCGTGCATGGATCTTTCCTTGAAGCATCAATGAACCGGCTCAGCGCGCCCGATGCGCGAGGCCGAAGGTGAACATCAGGGCCAGCACCAGCACCAGTCCCTTGACGAAATCCTGCGCGTAATACGGCGCGTTGAGCATGGTCAGGCCGTTGAGCAACGAGGCCACCAGCAGCGCGCCGACCAGCGTGCCGAACGCGTTGGGCTTCTTCGCCCCGAGCACCGCGAAACCGATCAGCGCAGCGCCCAGCGCATCGAGCACCAAACCGTTGCCGGAGCTGACATCGCCGCGCCCCAACCGCGCCGCCAACAACAAACCGCCGAGCGATGCGAGCAGCGCCGACAGCACATAAGCCAGCAACTTGAAGCGCTGCACCGGCGCACCGGCCAGACGCGCCGCCTGCTCGTTGCCGCCAATCGCATAGAACAACCGGCCGATGCGCGTGCGTTCGAGAAACAACCACACCGCCACCGCGACCACCGCCGTGATCAACACCGGAACCGGCACGATGTCCCACAGCCGTCCACGACCCAGTGCCAGAAACAGCGCACTGAACGATCCTTCGGCTTCGTCGCCATTGGGCAGGGTCATGCCCACCGCAATCGAGCGGCCGCCCGTGGGGATCAGTTGCACGCCGATCACCAGAAACATGCTGCCGAGCGTGGCGAGAATGTCCGGCACGCGCATCTTCACGATCAGCCAGCCGTTGAGCAGCCCCACCAGCGCGCCACCGGCCAGGCTGATCAGCACCGCCGGCACCGCGCCCCAGCCGAGCACCACCATCACGTAACTGGCTATCATCAGGCTCATCGCCGCCACCGCGCCGATCGACAGATCCAGTCCGCCGACAGCCATGGTCAGCGTCACGCCCAACGCCAGCAGTGCAACAATCGACACCGACTGCAGGATGCTGAACAGGTTGCCAACGCGCAGAAACGCCGGTTCTGCCACACTGAAAAACACCACGATCAACGCCAGCACCCACAGCAGGCCGTAGCGGATCAGCGCTTGCACGAAGCGCTCGGTCGGCGCCGGGGCGGATGACAACAGGGAACTCGAATCAGGCACTCGCTCTACTCCTTGGCGCGGCGTGAACAATAGAATTTTGCGGATCGCTGCCGGCCAGCGCGGCGACCAGGGTGGCGCGATCCAGCCCGGCACGCGGGTACTCGGCCACCACCGCGTGATCGCGCACCAGCAGAATGCGGTCGGCGATCTCCAGCGCTTCATCGACGTCCGAGCAGATCACCAGCGTGGCGCGGCCAGCGGCGCTGTCGCGCAGCAACTGGCCGATCTCGCGCCGGGCACGCACATCGACGCCCTGAAACGGCTCGTCGAGGATCAGCACCCGGCCCTCGCCGAGCAGCCAGCGACCGAGCACGACTTTCTGCTGATTGCCGCCGGACAATGCACTCATCGGCACATCGATGCCGGCGGTCTTGATTCCCAGCGCTGCGACTTGCGCCTCCACCGCCGCCGCTTCGGCGCGGTTGCGGATGAAACCGCCACGGGTGAAGCGTTCGAGGAACGGCAAGGTCAGAGTTCGGCGCAATGAAAAGTCCGCCACCAGCGATTGGCTCGCGCGATCTTCGGCGGCGAAGAACACGCCATTCTGGATTGCCTGGCGGGGCGAGCCCGGTTGCCAGTCGATGCCGTCCAGCTGCAGAGAGCCGGACACCGGTTTGCACAGCCCGAACAGCACTTCGGCGATCTCGCTTTTGCCAGCGCCGAGCAAGCCGGTCAGCACCACCACTTCGTTTTCGTGCAGGGACAGATCAAAAGCCTGAGTGCGCGGCAGGATTTTCACGTCCCGCAGTTTCAGTACTTCGCGCCCCGCCGCTCGCGGTGTGTAGACGTGGGCTTCCAGCGCCTGACCAAGCATCGCTTCCAGTGCCTCGGGCAATTGCCGGGCACTGAACTCACCGGCCAGTTGCCCGTCTCGCAACACCACGGCGCGGTCGGCCACTCGTTGCAGATCGGACAGGCGATGGGAGATGTACAGAATCGCCACACCACGGCTGCGCAAGGTGTCGATCAGCCCGAACAGGCGCTGCGCTTCGGCGTCCGACAGGGCCGCTGTCGGCTCGTCGAGAATCAGCAGGCGCGGTTGCGGGGCGAAGGCGCGAGCCAGCACCACCAGTTGCCGCTCGGCCTGGCCGAGGTGCTCGATCGGTTGCTCCAGCGGCAGCACCAGACCGAGCCCGGCGGCGATGCTCGCGGCGCGTTCCAGCAGGCGTTTGCGATTGAGCCAGAAGTCGGCGTCGGGGCGGCACAGTTCATCGAGCAGCAGGTTTTCCGCCACGCTCAATCCGGGCGCGATGCCTTCGTTAATCTGCTGATGAACCGCGACAATACCGAAACGGCGGGCCGACAGCGGCGAACTGAAATGCCGGTGCTGGCCATCGATCCGGATCTCGCCGCCATCGTGGGTCTGGCTGCCGGCGAGGATCTTCACCAGCGTCGATTTGCCCGCACCGTTGGCGCCGAGCAGCGCCACCACTTCGGCGGGAAAAATATCCAGGCTGACCCGGTCCAGCGCCCGGTTCGAGCCAAAGGTCTTGCTCAGTTCACGTACACGAATCAGTGGCTCGGAGACCACAGCGACAGGCGCACCCATAAAATTCCTTAACGTCGATGAGCCAGCGAACGCACCAGTCGATCGCCCAGGCTTTGCACACCCTGGACGAGGATGACCAACACCACGACGGTGGCGACCATCACTTCATTGTTGAACCGTTGATAGCCGTAGCGGATCGCCAGATCGCCGAGTCCGCCGCCACCGATGACCCCGGCCATGGAAGAAAAGCCGATCAGCATCACCAGCGTCAGGGTGATGCCCGCCAGCAAGGCCGGCAGCGCTTCGGGCAACAACACTTTGAAAATCACATGGCGGATGTCACCGCCCATGGCGAGGATCGCTTCGATCCGGCCCTTTTCGACTTCGTCCAAAGCGTTCTCGACGATCCGCGCAAAAAACGGAAAGGCGCCGATGGTGATCGGCACCACGGCGGCGGTGCTGCCCAGGGTGGTGCCGACCACCAGCCGGGTCAGCGGGATCAGGGCAATCAGCATCACCACGAACGGCAGCGAACGCCCCAGATTGATGATCGCGCCCAAGGCTTGATTGAGCCTCGGCAACGGGTACAGGCCCTGACGCCGACTGATGAACAGCAACACCCCCAGCGGCAAACCGATCAGCAAGGTGAACAGCCCGGCGAGCAGCACCATGTACAGGGTTTCGCCGGTGGCGTTGAGCACCAGTTGCAGGATTTCATTCCAGTCGATCACGCGGTTCATGAGTGGGCCGCCCGTACGCCGTATTGCCGCAGAAAACTCAGGCCGGGCGCGTCATGCCCCAGCGGCAAGCCGCAACTGGGGCGCAGTGAAGCACCGAGGGCGGACTGCGGATCGGCGAGCAATCGGGCCACCGGTCCCGCCTCCACCAGTTTTCCATTGGCCATGGACGCGGCGTGATCGCAGATCGACTTGACCACGTCCAGTTCGTGGGTGATCAGCACGATGGTCAAACCGAGCTGGCGGTTGATGTCGCGCAACAGTTCCAGAATCGACGCGGTGGTTTCCGGGTCGAGGGCGCTGGTGGCTTCGTCCGACAGCAGATACGCCGGCCGCGCCGCCAAGGCCCGGGCGATCCCGACCCGCTGCTTCTGCCCGCCGGACAGTTGCGATGGAAAGGCTTCAGCCTTGTCGCCCAGCCCCACCAGATCCAGCAGTTCCCGAACCCGTTCATGGCGCTGTAGCTTGGCAACCTTGGCGATTTCCAGCGGCACCGCGACGTTGTCGAACACGTTGCGCGAATGCAGCAGGTTGAAGCCCTGAAAGATCATGCCGATGCGCTGACGCTGGCGGCGCAACTCACGGTCGGACAGCGCCGTGAGGTCTTCGCCGTCCAGCAGAATCCGCCCGGCATCCGGGCGTTCGAGCAGATTGAGGCAACGCAGCAACGTTGATTTACCCGCGCCGCTGCGCCCGAGAATCCCGTAGATCGCGCCATCGGGAATGCTCAACGACACCTGATCCAGCGCCGGGATCGACGCTGACGGATAGGTCTTGCTCAACTGCTCGACGACGATCATGGCTTGGCATCCGCCACCGGGATCACCGAACCCTTGAAGTTCTCGGCGATGTATTTGGCGACTTGCGGCGAGGTCAGGTCCTTGGCCAGTTGCTGAATGCGCGGATCATTTTTCAGTTTCGGCGTGGTCACCAGAATGTTGGCGTACGGGTTGTGCTCGGCCTTCTCCAGCCCCAGCGCATCCTTGGCCGGCACCAGCCCGGCTTCCAGCGCGTAGTTGCCGTTGATCACCGCCAGGTCCACGTCATCCAGCGCACGGGGCAGTTGCGGCGATTCGATTTCGAGGATCTTCAGCTGTTTCGGGTTTTCGGCGATGTCCTTGGGCGTCGCCTGATCGGCCGCCGGGTCATTGAAGCCAGGCTTGAGTTTGATCAGGCCGTTGTCCTGCAACAGGTACAGCGCACGGCTCAGGTTGGTGACGTTGTTCGGCACGGCGACCGTACCTTTGTCTGGCACCTGGGCGAAGGTTTTGTGGCGATGGGAATAGATGCCCAGCGGTTCGATGTGCACCGTGGCGGCCACCGCGAGTTTTTCGCCAAGGGCCTTTTCCTGGGATTGCAGGTACGGCAGATGCTGGAAGTAGTTGGCGTCCACATCGCCGTGCACTAAAAGTTCGTTGGAGTTCACGCCCTGCGGGATTTCGATCACCTTGAGGTTGAGCTGCGGATCGAGTTTCTGGATGTACGCCAGGATCTGCGCGTGTGGCACCGGGTCCGCTGCAACGCGCAATGGTTCGAGCGCCTGGGCACTGAACGAAGTCACCAGCGCGCCGAGGACGGCCAGGGTCAAGCCTGCTTTTTTCAACATGGAAAGAGTCCTTCTGCGAGTGATGGATCAGGCGTTGGCGGTCTTGCGCAGCGGTGTGCTGGTATTCGACGCATCGGCATAAAAACGCTGCGCGACATCGGGATGGGAGCGCAGTCGGCCCTTCAGGTAATTCCAGCCGACATCGCGAAACAGCGGATTGAGCGGATCACTCGCCGGGCCACGCGCCTCACGCAACAGCGCCGTCGGCAAGGGGTACAGCGGCACTACCGCATCCAGTTGCGCGCCGAGGAAAAACGCGATGGACAATCGCTCGCTGCCCACCGGCGGCGACACCACCCGATGTACCGTGGCACGCAGGTAACCGTTGGTGGCCAGCTCCAGCAGCTCGCCGATGTTCACCACCAGCGTATTGTCCCGAGGCAGCGCATCGATCCAGCGCCCCTCTTCGATCTCCACTTGCAGACCGGCCTGCTGGTCTTGCAGCAGGAAGCTGAGAAAACCCGAATCCTTGTGCGCGCCGACGCCCTGATTGCTCGCGGTCGAGGCTTGCCCCGGATAGCGCATCAGCTTGATGTGTTCGTTGGGTTTGTCGCCGTACAACCGGTCGAAAGCGTCTTCCGGCAAGGACAGCGCCTGAGCGAATGCGCGCAGCAGGCGCAGCGACATTTGGGTCATCGCCTGCTGCCAGTCGAGCAACAGCGGCTTGAGTTGCGGCAACGCTCCGGGCCATTGATTCGGCCCTTGCAGCCGCGCCCATAACGGACTGTCAGCGTTCAACGGCAAGACGTCGCGCTCGGCGCCCAGATCGAATTGCTCACGCTGATCGGGCTGGCCACGGGTGATCTCGGAAGCGGCGCGGTTGTAGCCGCGAAAGTGCGGTGAATTGATCATGCCGACGGCGGTTTTCTCGCTGTCAGGCAAGGCGAAGAACTGGCGTGCGTAGTCCTGCACTTGCTCGAGCAGGCCGGCGTCGATGCCATGGCCGGTCAGGTAGAAAAAACCCACATCGCGGGCGGCGTGGCGCAAGTCATCGAGAAAGGCCTGGCGTTGCGACGGTGTACCGTCGAGCAGGGAGAGGTCGAGGATGGGTAACGCGGTGATGTCTGAGGTGTGCGGCATGATTCACTCCCGTGTGAATCAAACCTGAAGAGTCCGTGATCGATTCAGCGTGTGCCGTCATGGCAATCGGGAGGTCTATCGGTTTGATGCTTTTGATTCGTCTATGAAACAAAACTAAACGATATTAAAAACACCGAACAAATATCTTTTTTGCATTAGCTTAGTTCGGTCTATCGAGCGGCTCGACTGACCTCAGGACCGACCACGGCAATCGGCTTGCCGTTACCGTCGGCCCTGAATCAGCTGACGGCTACAGACCGACGCGCTTCAACCCTTCGCGCATTCCCTGATCCGCCTGTTCGCACCATTGTTTGAGGGTGAGGTTCGGCGGCAGGTTGCTTTCCAGACTCTTGTATTCCCCATCCGTGAACACTTCGCCTTTACGGCCAGACTGTTCGTTCTTGTCGCCGTCACGCTTGTCGAAATCGCCAGGCATGTTGCCCACGAATGCGGCCATCTTGTTGGCGTTCTCGGTGCTGTCCGCTTTCAGAAACCCCTTGTCGACGCAGCTTTTGATCAGGCCTGACATGTTGCGACCGTTGTCGTATATCCCTTTCAAAGTGGCGGCGTCTTGCCCTTCGGCGTAGGCAAGCGTGCTGGTGCCAAACGCGGCTGCCATGGCGAGAATCAAAGAAGCGGTCTTCATATTTATTCCTTTAAATGTTGGAGCGTTTTGAGCTCTTTTTGAGGTGAAGCATGTTTTGGGTGAAGCATGTCTTGTTCAAATAACGCGCCGAAAAGGCCGCGTCATGGAGACGGCAATTACAAATATCGATTTAGCTGACAACGGCCCCTTTGGGCCCGCTGGCAATCAGCGCCGCCCCACAGGCTGTTTTCATACCGTCCAGCGCAATGGGTGTGCCATCGACGGTGTAGGTGCTGCTGCCCTCGGCAATCGGAAAAATCCCTTTGCACAACGGGCAACTGACCTTGTGACCGACCCCGGCAATCGGCTTGCCGTTGAGATCGGTCCGGGAGAAGGCTTCGAGGACTTTGCCACCGTGGGTGGTGGAGTCGCCGAGGCGGATTGCGTCTTTCATGTTGTCTCTCCTTTGACCTGACTTCTGGCATGCCAAATGGCGCCGTGGAATCCATCAAACGTGAAAACGGCGGGCCTTGAGTCGTATCAGGGGAAGTAGCTATCGATCTCGGGATACTCATCCAGGAACTCATCACTTCGAATAAAGGCGTCAAGATCCGGGGACTTCTTCGCAGCCGCGACAATCGCCTTGATCTTCTCTGCGTTGTCCGAGTTCACGACACGACCGATCAGAATAAGAGGCCATTCCTTGCCACTTGCCTGTCTTTGCAACGTTGAGAAGTTCACCGCAAGCCTTTCAGCAAAAACGCCCGCTTCAGCATGATCAAGAACACCCACCACGCGCTCTTGCACACCGTAGTCGTCTTCATCGCAAAAGGTCGACAGTAGTACATCAATGGTTTTTGCATCGAGTTCGTCGCGGACACTGCTCACGAGCGCCGAGAACTCACGAGCATCTTCCGGGTTCTCGTAGCGATCCAATGAAACCAGTTTATCTCGCCACATTTTGAACGCTTGATCATTCATGGTTTCTCTCACTTATCCAGAAATTTACGGCACTTGGCATACGCCAGCATTTCTTGCATTGCTTCATTGTACTTTCTGGGTTGTCCGACCTGAGTGGCTACACGGCGCACATCTCTGATCTCCATCGCCATTGCACCTCTCATGTCTCCCACTTCGATTTTTGACTGAACCTGAGCTCGATAGGCTTTTCCGGGATTACCCTGGTGGCCGTGACTCATTGTTTGGCTATGGTCATAGGGCTCCATTTGTATTGCTGGCCCCTGGCTTCTCTTAATCGGACTGGTGCTGTCTGCCGGCATGTGATGCGACTCGATCCCCGAGGCCGTGGTGCCTCCGTAAGATCCACCTCTGAATGGCCCGGTTCCTTCAGGGTTGCCTTTCTTCAGATCGGCACACGGACATCTTGCCAAGCCTAGCGGGTCAATCCAGCCCAGTGGACTCGGCGCATATACAAAGAGGTTCAGCCCACCGTCATAACCGATGGGATCTTTGCTGATGAAGCGTCCAATCAACGGATCGTAATAACGATAACGATTGTAATGCAGCCCCGTTTCATGATCGTGATATTGCCCCTGGAGGCGAATCGGGTTGCCAATACCCTGTTGCTGCGCCATTGGCGAACGCTGCTCAGACACGCTCCCCCATGCCTTGTACTGAGCGCTCCAGGCTATTTCGCCATTCTGGTCGGTCAACTCCAGAGGCGTCCCCATTCGGTCGCATTGATACCAACTCAACACGTCGATTGGCAGTGCCACAGGTACGTGGTTCCACAGCGGGTCGTCCTCCAATTGATACTCGCCGCTGAAGTCAGGCTGCCCCATCAGAATGATTGGCTGGTGTCGCAAAGCTTGCGCAACCGGAATGTAAGTACCCGGCTCATAGATGTAATGCACCGTGCGTCCGGGATCACCATCCAGCAGAGCCGGACTGCTCTCCCAGGCCAGCGTATCGCCGTCCCAGCCATACAATGTGAAACCACAACCCGACTCTCGCTGCTTGCGGACAAACTCATTGTCGTTCCACTGTGATCCGGCTTCAGGCCGTCGCTTGAAATGCGCAGTCGAGTTCTTGTAAAGACGGCGTCCCAATACATCGTAGGCATACTCGACTTCCAGTCGGGCATCATCAAAGTGAACCAAACGGTCGAACAAATCCCAGCGCATTCTGGCGATACTGCCGTTGTGCCAACGCTGTATCAGATTGCCTCGATCATCGTATTCATAGTGGGTACCCGAGTACTCGCGCAGCAGGTTGTCCACCCGCTTGCTACGCATCGGGTCCTGATCCAGAGGTCGGCGCATCTGTTCAACCGGCTCATCAAGCAAGTTACCGGCAGGATCAAAGGCGAAAGTTTCCACACCCTGTCGACTCGCCGCCTTGATCAGGCGCCCCACCGGATCGTACTGATACGTCAGCGGCCCGCGTCGCGTGTCGTTGAGAAGGATCAGTTGGCCCGCAGGATCATATTGATATTCACGCTTGAGCAACGTGCGCTTGTCATCGCTACGACCCAACAATTGCTCCTGCAACTGCCCAGCCGGGTCCCACTTCTGCGTCTGCAATAAATGGTTGCCCTGATGACGGGCGATTTCGCGATGCAGATCATCACGCTCCCAGGCCAGCAACTCGTGGTCATCCACTTTCAATCCCAGCAAGTGCCCGCTGCCGTAGGTCATCCAACTGACTCTTTGGCCATCCGGACGCACAGTCGCTACTCGCTGATTCAGGGCATCGTATTCATGTTGCCAGACTGCGATCCGAGGCTGCTCCAGACTCAGATAATGCTGATGTTCACGCAGCAGGTTGCCCGCCGGATCGTGGAACCACTGCAAGCGACTGTGATCATTTTCAGCCAGTGTCATATTGCCGTTGCCATCGTAGGCAAATGTTTCACTTTGTACCTGTTCGCCCAGACTCGCACGGCGCTCTATCAGACGGCCCATCAGGTCGAATTGGAAAGCCACTCGCCGCTCGCCATCAAGCTTGCTGCTCAAACGACCTGATTCAGTGTCGTACTGGTAGCGCGTAATATGGCCGTCGAAACCTGTTTCCTCCAATAACCGCCCCATCGGATCGTAGTGAAAATGGGCGCTACGCTCATTTTCGTTCTCCAAAGCGGTCAAACGACCGAGACGGTCCCAGCGATAGCGCAACGTTTGCTCAGCCGCATCCACTCGCTCGGCGATAAGGCCGGCGGCGCTGTAGTTCCAGGTGGTGCAGCGGTTCAGGCCGTCGACATGGGCCAACAGTCGCCCTTCGGCATCGCGACTGAAACGCTCCTCAGACTTGTCCGGATGCCTGATCAACACCAGTTGACCTGCCACATACTCATACTCGGTGCTTTGCCCTGCCGCATCGGTAAAGCAAATCAACTGACCCAGGCCGTTGTACTCCCAGGTACTGGTTTTGCCGGAACAATCGGTGTACCCGGTCAACTGACCGGCATCGTTGTATTCGAATTTCTTCTCTGCTCCGTTAGCATCCTTGACGGTCTCCGGATAACCGGCAGATGTGTAGGTGTACTCCGTCTTGTTACCCAGAGGATCGACAGCTTCCACAAGATTGCCGCTGTCGTCATAAGCTCTGGTCCACTGTCCGCCCTCTGCATCACTAACCTTGATCAGTTGGTCCAGATCATCGTATGCGTAATGCATTACGGTGTTATCGGCACGGATGTGTTCGAGAAGATTGCCACGCTCGTCGTAGCTGAACCGATCAACGCTTCCATCGGTGTGGACATGTCGCACGACATTTTTGGCCTCATCGCGGAACAACCACTCCGAACGCTCATCCGGATGACGGATACGGTACGTGTAGCCAAGAATGTCGTAGTAGTGCCAGGTCTCATTGCCGTGAGCGTCAGTGACGTAGGTCAGACGAATGTTTTCGTCCCACTCAAGTCGAGTATCGAAGCTTCCATCATCCGCCCATTCACGAATCGCTTTGGCATCGGAGCCGTCCCCCTGCCATTGCAAATTCATGCCCCGCCCGGTCCGGTCGGTGTATCGCGTGATCAGATGGCTGCGAAATTCATAATTCCAGGCATAACCGTTTTCATCCCGTGCCTGAACCAGATCGCCCAACGCATCATAGTGATAGGCACACAGTTGGCGCTGAGGAATGCCATCGGCGATCTCCCACAAACCTGTCAGACGTCCGTGGTCATCGATCAGTGTTCCGAGTTGTAGATGAACCTTTGTAACGTCCCCCTGATAGGTGAGCAGGTCAGAGAGCACCGGCTCATCACCATGCATGTGCTCATAGTGCAGCATGATTCCAGCACCGCTGCGCAGCTCGATGCCGGCGAGCAGAAAGCGTGCCCCACGACGCACGTAGGTCTCCTTTCGCTCGACGCCGCGGCACAGCAGCAATTGATTTTCACCTGAGCGAATCAGAGTCAGGTTTTCAATCGGGTCATGATGGGCTTCGCCGACTTTGGGCAACGCAAACTCATGACTTCGGCCATCGGCCGCATGAAAGACCAACCCGTCATCCACATAATCGAAACAAGTGGTGAACTCGTTGATCCAGCGAGCACCCAGGCTGCCTTTGTCGTAGGCCTCCAGATTCGAGTAATAAGTACGGTTCCAGACGACGGGAAACGGGCCCGGCAAACGGAAATCCGTGTGGGTGATGGTTTCCGTGCCGCGTGCAAAGCTGATGTTTCTTTTCGTGCCTGTCGGGACGCGATTCTTGCAATCACTGGCATCAGAACGGGCTCGAGCCTGGCTTTGCTGCAACTCCAGTTGGCCTTTGCCGGCGCGTTGTTCTGCCTTGCTCGTGGCCCCCGGTTTGACACTGGCGGCCTGACCATGAGAGCGACGTTTGCGCCAAGTTACTACAGAGCCCGCCAACATCTGCAACAGCCAGCCGATGGAATGCTGAACGCCCGGGTCACCAAGCTTTTTCATCTGGGATTGCAGCTCCACCCCCAGCGTGCGAAGCATCGATGTGTTGCTCAGTACCAGAGCCTTGGCTTTCTCCGGCAGCAAGTTCTTGGCGGCACTGTTGGCAACGCCTTTGCCTGCAGCCTTGTAGGCACTGAAAGCGGCACCGAAAATGTTGCTGATAGCCGCCTTGGGGTCATGCAACAACTGACCGCGCGCCGCCGTGATTTTCGAACCGGCCGCATTGAGGTCTCCCTTCGCATCGAGCTTGCCGTTGACCACCTTTTCCAGGCCCTTGGCGATCTCGTTCACCGCGCTTTGACCCAGTTTTCCAGCGTCGTCGAGAATGCCCGCCAGTTTGGGTTGTGCCTGTTTGACGAAGTCATCGATGGTGCCGACGATGGTCGCGTTCAGATGCCCGATCAACACTTCAATCAGAGAGTCCCCCAGCAGCATCTTGGCGCTGTTACGCAGTTCCTGACGCACCAGCCCCAGGGTCGGGCGTAGTGTCATGCGCGCAGAAGCCATGGTCGGTGGCGCAGGCAATACACCAATCAGGTTGATACCCAGGCTGACCCAATCCAGCACTTGACGCTGTTTGCTTTTGGCCAGGGTGACGATGTCTCCGAGGGCATCAACCAACGCCATGATGTTGCCCACGACAGGAAGAGCACCCGCGACGTTCTTGACCCGATCGAGTGTGACGACACCGCCGCTGATGGACTGCAACCAGGCATCGAATTTGGCAGCGCCGCGTCCGACATCCTGAATATCGATCGTGTTGAGGGGTACCACCGCGACTTGCGGCTCACGCTGTTTCGCACCACCGCCCCCAGTTGTCATGACAGCACCTCACCCGCCAGCAATTCCGGAGTTTTCAAAGAAGGTTTTGGAAGCGTCGGCGCCGGCAGGCTCGGCAACTTGCCCGCCTTGCTCGCCGCCCCGAGAATCCCGGACGCACTCGGCATCGCCGCACTCGCCAGTTTCGGCAGCCCGGCCACCCCGCCCTGCACCACACCTTTCACCTGCTGCGCCGTTTGCATCGCACCTTGCGCGGTCTGCACGGCGCCCATCCCTGTTTTCGCCATGTCCTTGCCCTTCTCCAACATGTCCCAGTTCTTGCTTGGCAGCACCTGCGCCACCATCGCCTGCACCTGGCTCGGAATGTCTTCCGCGCCCGGCGGATTCAACGGCCATTCCGGTTTGCCGATATAGCTGCCTTCGCTCCAGGTATCCGCCGGATCCTTGCCGAACAGCACCCGCGCCGGCCCCGGTGCGGCGCCGGCGACGCTGGCGAAGCCCTTCGCGTCGAGCTTGCCCTTGATGCTTTTGCCCAAGGCATCGATGACTTCGTAATCGCCGTCCTTGATGCCCTGGCGACCGGCGTACTGGT